>NZ_CM149661.1:2748777-3402537 GCF_056173165.1 Pseudoalteromonas sp. QJM3NY_12 | reverse complement strand
CAATAATGATTCAAAAATCACACCTGTATTGCGTTTAAATGGCTCAATAAGCAGCCCAAGACCGACTATTATGAATGCACTTTATCCACAAGTAAAAGATTGATTTTTGTAAAATTGTTGATATCGATGTATAAATATAATAACAGACTGATTCTAATAGCTTTTTATTTTAAAGCTTGATTAGAGATCATAACAAAACTGGCAGCAGATCGCGACCACAATTTACGATCTAATTTACTTTTCCCATGCTTTTATTCACTTTTTATACAGGGGCTGTGGAAAACTTCTTATTTATGATGATCCTATCGGATCATGAAAATTGATCATAAATAAACATGCTTTACGCACTCTATTATGATTGACTTTTCGTCACTTCATCTATAATATCTCGCGCTCGCAATGGCACCTGTGCCAGGATCGCGACCTGCATAGGATGTTTTAACTTTAACCGATCGGATGAGATTGTTATGAAAAGAACTTTTCAACCTAGCGTTTTAAAACGCAAACGTACACACGGTTTCCGTGCTCGTATGGCAACTGTAAATGGCCGTAAAGTATTAGCTCGTCGCCGTGCTAAAGGCCGCAAAGTTCTTTCTGCTTAATTTATAAGTGGAAGACTTTAGCTTTGGCAGGGAGTTACGTCTGTTAACTCCCTCGCATTACTCTCGCATATTTAACGAACCCGCTCGGGCTGCAACTCCTTTCTTTACCTTATTAGCAAAACCAAGTGACCAGTCTAAACCTAGGTTAGGCCTTACTGTTGCTAAAAAACGTGTAAAAAAGGCATGTCAACGAAACCGTATTAAACGTCTTGCTCGCGAAAGTTTTCGTTTAAACCAACACACGCTCGATAATATTGATATTGTGTTGATGGTTAAAAGTGGCATTGATGAACAGTCTAATGAAGAATTAACCAAACAACTTACAAAGCTGTGGCGTAAGATTAATGAACGCTGCAAACCTGGTGCCCCTAAACCGCCACCATTTAAAAAACGCCCAAACAAATCAGCTAAATCGACTAAACAAACCCAATAGCAATAGAATTACAGGGTTAATTAAGGTATCTTTAGCTCACCTTTTAATCATGCGTTTAAAATCTCATAGTGAGTCTTTAAATACATGGTATCTATTCACTAAACATAACGTAGGGGCATGTACAACATGAGGTTACTTAAACCACTTGCTGCTTTACCAACACGTTGTTTAGTTTTATTTATCCGCGGTTATCAAAAGTGGATTAGCCCGCTATTAGGTCCGCATTGTCGTTTTAATCCAACGTGCTCTAGTTACGCTATTCAAGCAATTAATTTGCATGGATCGGTAAAAGGGTGTTGGTTAGCTGTTAAACGCATATTAAAATGCCATCCTTTACATTCAGGCGGAGACGACCCCGTTCCTGAAAAATTAACCCGTATTAACCACCAACACGAGAAATAAGAGCTGTTATGGAATCGCAACGCACGTTTTTATTCATCGGCCTAATGCTAGTGTCGTTTTTATTATTTCAAGAGTGGAATAATGACTACAACACACCAAAAGCCGATCCTAGTGCCACTACACAAACACTAAAAGCAAATTCACCAGAATCAGATGATTATGTTCCAGCTTCATCAGACTCAGGTTTTCCTGCTTCAACTACTTTAGCTAAGCGCGCTGTTATAAATATTACAACAGACGTGTTTAAAGTAAAAATTGACACCAAAGGCGGTGACATTGTTGAAACAGACTTAATTGATTATAAAGAAACCAAAGGCAGTGATGTTCCTTACATGCTACTGGGTGAGTTTGATGGTAAACAATACTTTTCACAAAGTGGCTTAATAGGTTTAAATGGTCCAGATGCATCAGCAAATGGGCGTCCTACTTACCAATCAGAACAAACTTCTTATACTTTAACGGGTGATGAGCTTCGTGTTCCTCTTCAGTTTACTGATAGTAACGGTGTAAGTTTCACTAAAACCTATGTATTCAAAAAGGGTCAATATGATGTTGGCTTAGAATATAAAGTTAACAACACCACTAGCGCGCCAGTACAAGTTCAGCTTTACACACAAATAAAGCGTACCGTACAAGAAAAAGGCAGTATGGTTGATCAAAACTATTTAGGGGCTGCATACGGTACTGATGAAGAAAAATACGAAAAGTATAGTTTTTCAGATATGGCCGATAAAAACCTAAATAAAAATACTCAAGGTGGTTATGTTGCCTTTATTCAGCATTACTTTGTAAGTGCTTGGGTACCAATGCAAGATCAAACTAATACTCTTTATAGTTTAATTACTAAAAGTAATGCGGCTATTATTGGTGTTAAAGACGAAGCGGTTAATGTTCAAGCTGGTAGTGAGCAAGTACTTACTGCAACTTATTACATGGGCCCTAAAGAGTCAGATAAACTTGAAGCCATTCATCCAGACCTAGACTTAACAGTTGATTATGGTTGGTTGTTTTTCATTTCGCAGCCGTTATTTGTGCTACTTAAATGGTTACACAGTATTTTAGGTAACTGGGGTGTAGCAATTATTGCCATCACTATTATCGTTAAAACATTAATGTACCCACTGACTAAAGCACAGTACACCTCAATGGCTAAAATGCGTGCGTTACAGCCTAAGATGAAGGCGCTAAAAGAAAAGTATGGCGATGATCGTCAAAAATTCGGCCAAGCGACTATGGAAATGTACCGTAAAGAAAAAGTGAACCCTATGGGTGGCTGTTTCCCTATTTTACTGCAAATGCCAATCTTCTTAGCCTTGTTCTATGTATTCTTAGAGTCTACAGAACTTCGTCACGCTGAATTTGTACTTTGGTTAACTGACCTTTCTGCAAAAGACCCATACTACGTATTACCAATTTTATTTGGTGCGAGTATGTTCATAACGCAAAAACTACAACCTATGACGGTTACCGATCCAATGCAGCAAAAAATGATGACCTTTATGCCGGTTATCTTCTCTGTATTCTTCTTATGGTTCCCATCTGGTTTAGTACTTTACTGGTTAGTGTCTAACCTTATTTCTATTGTCCAGATGTTAATCATCTACCGTGGCATGGAAAAGAAAGGAATTAAAGTAAGGGGCGATTAAACTCCCTACTTATATAAAGGCGACTTAGGTCGCCTTTTTTATTGCCTATTTTTTATAACAGCATTCGCGAGTGCCTATTTGATAGGTTACAATACCGCCATTACGTTATTTAAGTTGGCAAATAAACCGCATGATCAATCACGATACAATTGCAGCACAAGCCACTGCCCCAGGCCGAGGCGGTGTTGGTATTATTCGCGTTTCAGGAAACCTAGCCAAACAGGTTGCTGAAAAAATAATAGGCAAAGTCCCTAAAGTTCGTTATGCCGACTATGTGCCATTTAACACCCTTGCAGGTCAGCAACTTGACCAAGGTATTGCGATTTACTTTGCTGGCCCACACTCATTTACCGGTGAAGACGTACTCGAACTCCAAGGCCATGGTGGCCCTGTTGTTCTTGATATGCTACTTAAAGAAATTAGTAAAATAGACGGTGTGCGTTTAGCTAAACCAGGTGAATTCTCTGAGCGTGCGTTTATGAACGACAAGCTTGATTTAACTCAAGCAGAAGCAATCGCCGACTTAATTAATGCAACTAGCGAGCAAGCCGCTAAAAGTGCTCTACAATCACTTCAAGGGCAATTCTCTAAGCACATAGAAACCTTAGTTGAAAAAGTCATTCACTTACGTATGTATGTGGAAGCAGCTATTGATTTCCCTGACGAAGAAATCGATTTTTTATCAGACGGAAAAGTGGGTGGTGATTTAAATGCCATCATCGAGCAGCTTAATGCCGTAACCAATCAAGCCAAACAAGGCAGCATAATGCGCGAAGGTATGCGCGTCGTTATTGCTGGTCGCCCTAATGCAGGTAAATCAAGCTTACTTAATGCATTAGCAGGGCGAGAAGCGGCTATCGTAACTGAAATAGCCGGCACCACACGTGACGTATTACGTGAGCATATACATATAGATGGTATGCCACTACATATAATAGATACCGCAGGCCTACGAGAAAGCCCAGATAAGGTAGAGCAAATAGGCATTGAACGTGCCTGGGATGAAATAAACCAAGCCGATCGGGTACTATTTATGCTTGATGGCACCGACACCATTGATACCGATCCACATGCTATTTGGCCTGAATTTATGGCTAAATTACCCCAAGGTATGGGCGTGACTGTGATCAGAAATAAAGCCGATTTATCGGGTGATACGGTTGGTATGGATCAAGAGCAACAATATCCAGTCATCAGTTTAAGCGCTAAAAATGCTGATGGTATAGAGTTAGTTCGTACTCACTTAAAAGCCTGCATTGGTTTTGATGGTGCTACAGAAGGTGGTTTTATGGCACGCCGTCGTCACTTAGATGCACTAGAACATGCTGCGTATCATTTAGATACAGGTAAAACACAATTAGAGATGCATGTGGCCGGTGAAATCCTCGCGGAAGAACTGCGTTTAACACAACAGTATCTTAACGAAATAACTGGTGAATTTACTTCTGATGATTTGCTTGGCAAAATTTTCAGCTCGTTCTGTATCGGTAAATAATTGAACTAATAATTTAATCATTAAGGGCACCTAGGTGCCCTTTTTAATGCCCTACTATTTTTAATATCGACTCGCCAAAATGTATTTTAATAACTCACTTTAAAAACCAAACAGACTAAAAAATACAGCTAAATTGCACCAATATTAGCCTCCATTTATGTTTAAAAATGTGTTTAAGGCAGATGAGCTAAACCTATAATCACACCAAACAACAGATAAACTACCTACATTAATAGTAAAAATTAAGCTTATTTCACCCTAAAAGAGAACCTATTACATTAGTTTTCCAAGCTTGGGCATAGGTAATTATCAAACCATAAAAATAAAACGTACCTAAAAAGTAAGTTTGCTCGCCACTCCACCAGCAAAATATAGTTATTTTCTTAGTTTAAATTGATGAAGATTATTTTTTTGCAGATCAGTTATCCACAATTTTGGGTTTTACTGCCTTAAAAATGAGTTAAAAACGATAAAAAGTAAAAATATGCTGTGTTTAAATCAGTTAAATAGCGATTTTTAGAAAATAAAAATGGATTTTTAGTCTGATCTGCATAAATAGATCATTTTTTTTAATTATTCTCGATCCCAATTTTAAGTTATCAACATGCTTTGTATCCACACTAAGATCAACACGCCTTTATTTATGAATTTGTACTAGCTGGTGGTTAACACTCAATATAAAATCAATAACTTAGCAAACTATTTATAACATTGCTTTTTAGTTAAGCAGAGCTTTCCCCAACCTTATCAACAACTTGATCAGAAGATTACATTTAAATATATTTTGTTAATTCATTAATAATCAGCAAGTTAAAGCACTAGTTAGCGCGGCGACTTAAATTACCACAAAAATAGTTATACAAAATAGCACTCTTAACTTTACTGTTATACTCACTGAGCTATCATAGGCAGCAATTAAAACTAATAGTGATCAGCCATATTCATGAGTTCAGTAAATATTATCGTTGGTAGTCAAATGGGATCCGCCGAGTACGTTGCAGAGCAGTTAAATGATGCACTTAACAACCAAGGGATTAATAGCCAACTACATGATCAACCTGAATTTAATGAAATAGATCAACAAAATACTATTTGGTTAGTTTGTACATCGACCTACGGTGCGGGTGATTACCCTGACAACCTGATTGGTTTTATCGAACAAGTATCGCAAGTGGATGATCTTTCGCATTTAAAGTATTCGGTTATTGCACTTGGCGATACTAGTTACGACACTTATAACCTTGCAGGGCGTAATGTAGATACTCTTTTAAGCCAAAAAGGCGCTGTAAAAGTAGCACAACGTTTAGAGCTTAATATTCTTGATGAAGCACTGCCCGAAGATACGGCCTTAGCTTGGTTAGACTCATGGATAGCACAGACAGGTTTAAAATAGAAAGATCAAGCGAAAAGTTATAAATAAAGTTACCCACAATTTGCTAATAATTTAATAAGTTTTGTGGATAAACACTGATTAAACTGCTTTTTTAGCCATGCTTATCCATGGGATAAGATCGAGACTTGATCGGCCTGTGTATAACAGCCTGTTTTGATCAGAGCTTATTTGCCTGAAGATCCGATCATACTAACACCTTTAGATCCGATCTAATTATATGTTTTTAATCATGATCTAAAGCTTATCAACAGAAAACCCGATCAGTAGTAGTAATAGTATTAAAAGATCTCTTTAAAAGATCCTTTATATTATTAGAGATCACTTACTTAGATCTTGAGCACTGTTTAATCATTTATCTTCTGCTAATTTCTAGGTAGAATACGCTCCCTTTTGAAGTTTACTGGTTTGATTTAAGTAGGATCCCATTAATGATTTTTCACGAAAATTTTGACGTTATCGTAGTAGGTGGTGGACATGCAGGCACTGAAGCCGCATTGGCAGCTGCCCGTATGGGGATGAATACCCTGCTGCTGACTCACAATATGGATACCCTTGGTCAAATGTCTTGTAACCCAGCAATTGGTGGCATTGGCAAAGGCCATCTGGTTAAAGAAATTGATGCCCTAGGTGGCGCAATGGCGCAAGCTATTGACAAAGGCGGGATCCAATTCCGCACGCTTAATTCTTCTAAAGGCCCTGCTGTACGAGCGACGCGTGCACAAGCGGATCGTGCCTTGTACAAAGCGGCTATTCAAAACACACTTCAAAACCAAGAAAACTTAAAGATTTTTCAGCAATCATGTGATGATCTAATCGTTGAAAATGATCGTGTAACCGGTGTGGTGACACAAATGGGTTTACGTTTTAGTGCACCTAGTGTGGTACTAACCGTGGGTACATTCTTAGGCGGTCAAATTCATATCGGCCTTGAAAATTTCAAAGGTGGCCGAGCTGGCGATCCGCCTTCGATTGCCTTAGCTGATCGCTTACGTGAATTACCATTTAGAGTAGATCGCTTAAAAACCGGCACGCCACCGCGTATTGATGCCCGGACTGTTGATTTTAGTAAAATGCAAGAACAACCAGGTGATGCACCAACACCGGTATTCTCATTTATGGGTAAACAAAGCGACCACCCACAACAAATTCCGTGTTACATCACTTACACTAATGAAAAAACACATGATGTTATTCGCAAAAACTTACATCGCTCACCTATGTACTCAGGTGTTATCGAAGGAATAGGCCCACGTTACTGTCCGTCTATTGAAGATAAAATTGTACGTTTTGCGGATAAAGATAAACACCAGATATTTGTAGAGCCAGAAGGTTTAACGTCATACGAGTTATACCCTAACGGTATTTCAACTAGCTTACCGTTCGATGTACAGTTAGAAATTGTGCAATCGATCACCGGCTTTGAGAACGCACACATTTGTCGTCCTGGCTATGCTATTGAATATGACTTTTTTGATCCACGCGATTTAAAACAATCATTAGAAACAAAGTTTATTGATGGCTTATTTTTTGCTGGTCAAATTAATGGTACTACCGGTTACGAAGAAGCGGGTGCGCAAGGTCTTATCGCAGGTATGAATGCAGCATTACAAGTACAAGGTAAAGAGTCGTGGACACCACGTCGTGATGAAGCCTATGTTGGCGTACTGATTGACGACTTAGCAACACTGGGTACAAAAGAACCGTATCGTATGTTTACTAGCCGCGCTGAATACCGTTTGCTACTTCGTGAAGACAACGCTGATATTCGTTTAACTGAAAAAGGTCGTGAACTAGGTTTAGTTAACGATGAACGTTGGCAAGCATTCAACGAAAAAATGGAAGTGATCGCTAAAGAGAAACAGCGTATTAAAGATACCTGGATCCATAAAGATCATGCCATGGTTAATAAAGTAAACGAATTACTTAAAACGCCACTTGTGCGTGAAGCTAGCTTAGAAGAATTACTGCGTCGTCCAGAAGTGCGTTATAACGACTTGATGGCGATTGAAGGACTCGGATCTGAGTTCACTAATCAGGCCGCTCTAGAACAGGTTGAAATTCATACGAAGTACGCAGGCTACATTGCGCGTCAACAAGATGAGATCAATAAGCAGCTTCGTCATGAAGAAACAATTTTACCAAAAGAGTTTGATTATAAAACCGTCTCTGGTTTATCAAACGAAGTAGTTGCTAAGCTAATTGATGCTCGTCCAGACACTATCGGCCAAGCTTCGCGTATTTCTGGTATCACCCCAGCGGCGATTTCGCTATTATTAGTGTATCTGAAGAAGCAAGGCTTGTTACGCAAAACTGCGTAACGGTAAAGGTACATTGTGTTACAGCAACAATTAACAACTTTGTTAGCGCAAACTGATATTGCGCTAACACAAAAACAACAGCAACAACTTGTCCGCTATGTTGAATTACTCGATAAGTGGAATAAAGCCTATAACTTAACCTCGGTACGTTTGCCTCAAGAAATGATGGTTAAACATATAATGGATAGCTTAGTTGTTGCTCCTCACTTGACCGGTCATCATTATATTGATGTTGGCACAGGTCCTGGTTTACCAGGCATAGTGTTAGCTATTGCCTTACCTGAAACGCAGTTTGTATTATTAGATAGTTTAGGTAAACGTGTACGTTTTTTAATGCATGTTAAACATGAGCTTGGCCTTGATAATGTCACCCCGGTGCAGTCAAGAGTTGAAGAATATCAACCAAGTGTTAAATTAGATGGCGTACTAAGTCGTGCATTTGCATCGTTACAAGATATGATTGACTGGTGCTCGCACTTAATTGATCATTCAGGTAAGTTCATTGCACTTAAAGGGGTATTTCCAAGTGAGGAATTAGACTCACTCCCTACGGGTGTTAAGTTTGAGCAAAAAATTGCATTAGAAGTACCGGATTTAGATGCACAACGACATTTAATAATTCTTTCTAAAGACTAGGGATCAGAGACACTGTGGCAAAAGTCATCGCATTAGCAAATCAAAAAGGTGGAGTAGGTAAAACTACCACTGCCGTTAATCTCGCTGCATCTATGGCTGCAACGAAGCGTAAAGTGCTGTTAATAGATCTCGACCCGCAAGGCAATGCGACCATGGGCAGTGGCGTCGACAAATATGGTGACGTCCCTACTATCTATGACTTGCTCATAGAAGATAAGCCTATTGATGAAGTGATTATTAAAGAAACCTCAGGCGAATATCATATGATTGCTGCAAACGGTGATGTGACCGCTGCAGAAGTTAAGCTGATGGAATTATTTGCGCGAGAAGTACGTTTGCGTAACGCGCTTGAAAAAATACAAGATCAGTATGAGTTTATTTTTATAGACTGCCCGCCTTCTTTAAATATGTTAACCGTTAATGCCATGGCCGCTGCCGATTCTATTTTAGTACCTATGCAATGTGAATATTATGCATTGGAAGGATTAACAGCATTAATGGACACGATTACGCAACTTGCTAAGTTAGTTAACCCTAACTTACAGATTGAAGGCATACTTCGTACTATGTACGATCCGCGTAATCGACTAGCAAATGATGTATCAGAACAATTAAAACAACATTTTGGCGATAAAGTATACCGTACGGTGATCCCACGTAATGTTCGACTTGCAGAAGCCCCAAGTTTTGGTGCCCCAGCAATGTACTACGATCGAGCATCAAGTGGCGCGAAAGCTTATTTAGCTCTCGCTGGTGAAATGCTACGCAGAAAAGAAAAAACAACTCCCGTTGTCGCCTAACTTTGAGGTAAAAAAATAACATGTCTGCTAAAAAACGAGGTTTAGGCCGAGGACTCGATGCGCTTTTAAGTTCATCTAAACCTGCACCAAGCGATCGCAAGGAACAGGATACTGCTAACGTAACCAGCGCAGTTGAAAATGCAGCGCAGCCTAGCAACAGTGAATTACAAAAACTACCGATCGAGCTTTTACACTCAGGTAAATACCAACCTCGTAAAGACATGTCTGAAGAGGCACTCGAAGAACTCGCCAGTTCGATACGCTCACAAGGAATTATTCAACCTATCGTTGTACGCCCTGTTGCGCATAACAGCTATGAGATTATTGCCGGTGAACGTCGCTGGCGTGCTGCGCAAATAGCTAAGCTTGAGTTTGTACCCTGTATTATTAAAGATGTACCTGATGAAGCTGCCGTTGCTATTGCTCTGATTGAAAATATTCAGCGTGAAGACTTAAACGCTATGGAAGAAGCGATTGCACTTAATCGGTTGCTTAATGAGTTTGAGTTAACACATCAACAAGTGGCTGATGCAGTTGGTAAATCACGTACGACCGTGACTAACTTATTACGCTTAAATAATCTAAATAACGATGTAAAGATATTGTTAGAGCATGGTGACATTGAAATGGGTCACGCTCGTTGCTTATTAGCACTCGAAGGCGAAGTGCAATCAGATGCAGCCCGTTTAGCTGTTGCAAAGGCATTGACCGTTCGCGAAACTGAAAAACTAGTACGCTCTATTTTAGAGCCAGCTCCAGCAAAAGAAGTAATAGAAAAAGACCCAGATGTTAAACAGTTAGAGCAGCAGCTTGCTGATAACCTAGGGGCAAAGGTAGAAATAAATTACAACAAAAAAGGCAAAGGGAAGTTGGTTATTTCTTACACTAATCTTGACGAGTTAGACGGTATTTTAAACCGTATCAATCAAGACTATTCCCACCATTAATTTATTGGATGTCTAAAAAGGGACATTTACAGCGATTTTGTGTTACAAAGCACCTACTCAAGTTGCAAAACTGGCAGGATTAAGTATAATTTCGCCAGTTTTCATACCCTGACAATTAGAGCGTCATAAAGGTTAATTAAAAGTGACTAATAAGTTAGCAAGCCCGTATAGGCTTGCCGCATTAAAATTAATTTGCCTTCAGGGATTTGTAGCCCTTTTAGCTGCACTAATAATTTTTATAGGTTGGGAAACCAATGCCGCACTTTCAGCTCTAGCTGGTGGCGCAGTCGCAGTACTTCCTAACTTTGTATTTGCGCTTTATGCATTCAGATATATGGGTGCAAGTCGAGCAAATCAAGCGTATGCCTCGTTGAAACGCGGCAACGGATTAAAATTTATGCTAACAATCGTTTTGTTTGCACTAATGCTAAAGCTTTATCCGGTAGTACTGCTACCTTTCTTTTGTGCTTATGTGTTGGTGTTGTTTACAGGATTGTTTACACCCGTTTTTTTTAAACATTAACTTTTGGGATATAACATGGCTGCAGAAGAAGTTACTCTATCTAGCCATATTCAGCACCACTTAACCAATGCTAAGATGTGCTCGACCGACGCTGGTCTTGCCTTCAATAAAGCATGTACGGATAGTGGCTTCTGGACATGGCATATAGATACCCTCGCATGGTCTATCGGACTAGGTCTAATATTTTTATGGATCTTCCGTAGTGCCGCAAAAAAATCAACTCTGGGTGTACCTGGAAAACTTCAATGTTTCATTGAAATGGTTGTTGAGTTCGTTGGCGACAACGTACGCGATACCTTCCACGGTAAAAGTAAGCTAATTGCACCATTAGCATTAACAATATTCGTTTGGATATTCTTAATGAACTTAATGGATTTAATCCCAGTTGACTTCCTACCTGCATTTGCTGGCTTTGTTGGCGAAACTGCATTCGGTATGGATTCACACGACGTATACATGAAAATTGTACCAACTACAGATATCAACATGACAGCTGCACTTGCGCTGGGCGTGTTCATTCTAATGATTGGTTACTCAATTAAAATCAAAGGTATCGGCGGTTTTATTAAAGAACTAACACTTCACCCGTTTAGTTCAAACAATACAGCTATGCAGATTCTTTTAATCCCATTCAACCTATTACTAGAACTTATCGCATTGGTTTCTAAGCCGTTTTCACTGGCACTGCGTTTGTTCGGTAACTTATATGCAGGTGAATTAATCTTCATCCTTATAGGTGCTATAGGTTTAATGCAACTACCGTTGCACTTTGTGTGGGCTGTATTCCATATCTTGGTAATTGTATTGCAAGCATTCGTATTCATGATGCTAACAATCGTATACCTAAGCATGGCAAGTTCGGATAATCACTAATTTATAACTTTTAATTTTTACTTTTAATTACAATTGAAACTTTGGAGAAAAAAATGGAACTAGTATTAGGTCTTAAGTACATCGCAGTAGCTTTACTTATCGGCTTCGGTGCAATCGGCACGGCAATCGGTTTTGGTAACATGGGCGGTAAATTCCTTGAAGCATGTGCGCGTCAACCTGAGCTTGCACCATCGCTACAAGTTAAAATGTTTATCCTTGCTGGTCTAATCGATGCTGTAGCAATGATTGGTGTTGGTATCGCGATGGTATTGTTGTTCGTACTTTAATTTTATTTTTTGAACAGCTTACTATTTAAGGAGGAGCGGTTGTGAACTTAAACGCCACTCTTATCGGTGAATTAATTGCGTTTACGGTGTTCGTATTATTTTGTATGAAATACGTATGGCCACCACTAAACGGTGCAATTGAAGCTCGCCAGAAGAAAATCGAAGATGGTTTAGCTGCCTCTGATAGAGCCGAGAAAGACTTAGAACTAGCGCAACAGAAAGCTGCAGAACAGCTTAAAGATGCAAAGGCTCAAGCGGCTGATATCATTGATCAAGCTAAAAAGCGTGCCGTGCTAATTGTTGACGAAGAAACTGTTCGTGGTCAGCAAGAGCGTGAAAAAATTATTGCTCAAGGGCACTCTGAAATTGAATCAGAGCGTAACCGTGTGACAGAAGAGCTACGTAAGCAAGTAGCAACTCTGGCAGTGGTTGGCGCTGAAAGAATTTTAGAGCGCGAAATCAATCAAGCCGCACATAGTGACATCGTTGAAAAACTTGTCGCTGAGCTGTAATTAGGAGGGTATGAGCATGTCTGAATTGACTACTATCGCTCGCCCATACGCTAAAGCGGCTTTTGAACTTGCCGTTGAAAAAGGCGCTATTGATAGCTGGAATGACATGTTGTTCTTTGCTGGCCACGTTGCCAGCAATGAACAGGCATCTACCATTTTAGCTGGATTGCCTACTGCTACTGCACAAGCTGAGTTATTTATTAACTTATGTGGTGAGCAGCTCAACGAACAAGGTCAGAACCTAGTTAAGGTGATGGCTGAAAATGGACGTTTGATTGCACTACCTGAAGTTGCTCATTTATTTTCTGCTTTAAAAGCGGACTATGAAAAAGAAATCGATATTGATGTGATTTCGGCAACACCTCTTGCTGCAGCCCAGCAAGAATCATTGGTAGCGGCACTTGAAAAACGTTTCGCACGCAAAGTTAAGCTGAATTGTAGTGAAGACGCTACAGTAGTTGGCGGCCTTATTATTAAGGCAGGCGACACTGTAATTGACGGCTCTTTACGCGGTAAATTAAATCGCTTAGCCACAACACTACAATCGTAATTGGGAAAAAGAGCATGCAACTTAATTCCACTGAAATTTCAGATCTGATCAAACAACGTATTGAGAAGTTCGAAGTTGTAAGTGAAGCTCGTAACGAAGGTACAATTGTATCTGTTACTGACGGTATCATTCGCATCCACGGTCTAGCTGACTGTATGCAAGGTGAGATGATTGAGCTTCCTGGCAACCGTTATGCTATCGCACTAAACCTTGAGCGCGACTCAATTGGTGCAGTAGTAATGGGTCCTTACGCTGACCTTACAGAAGGCGTAAAAGTATACACAACTGGTCGTATCTTAGAAGTTCCTGTTGGTACGGGTCTACTTGGTCGTGTTGTAAACACACTAGGTGCTCCTATCGATGGTAAAGGCGCTTTAGATAACGACGGGTTTGAACCTGTAGAAAAAATTGCACCAGGTGTAATCGAGCGTCAATCAGTAGATGAGCCAGTACAAACTGGTTACAAATCTATCGATGCGATGATCCCAGTTGGTCGTGGTCAGCGTGAGCTTGTTATCGGTGACCGCCAAACAGGTAAAACTGCACTAGCAATCGATGCAATCATCAACCAAAAAGACACAGGCGTTAAGTGTGTGTACGTAGCGGTTGGTCAAAAAGCATCTACTATTGCTAACGTAGTACGTAAATTAGAAGAGCACGGTGCACTTGCAAATACTATCGTAGTTGTAGCATCTGCTTCTGAATCTGCGGCACTTCAGTACTTAGCACCGTTCTCGGGCTGTACTATGGGTGAATACTTCCGTGACCGTGGTGAAAACGCATTAATCGTATATGATGATTTATCTAAGCAAGCTGTTGCTTACCGTCAAATCTCATTGCTACTTAAGCGTCCACCAGGCCGTGAAGCATACCCAGGTGACGTATTCTACCTTCACTCGCGTCTTTTAGAGCGTGCATCACGTGTAAACACTGATTACGTAGAAAAGTTCACTAATGGTGAAGTGAAAGGTAAAACAGGTTCATTGACGGCATTGCCTATCATTGAAACTCAAGGCGGCGACGTTTCTGCGTTCGTACCGACAAACGTTATCTCTATCACCGATGGTCAGATCTTCTTAGAAACTGACTTATTCAACTCAGGTATCCGTCCGGCAGTAAATGCTGGTATCTCGGTATCGCGTGTTGGTGGTGCTGCACAAACTAAAATCGTTAAGAAACTAGGTGGCGGTATCCGTCTAGCCCTAGCTCAGTACCGTGAATTAGCTGCGTTCTCGCAGTTCGCGTCTGACCTTGATGATGCTACTCGTGCTCAACTTGAGCATGGTGAGCGTGTAACAGAGCTAATGAAGCAGAAACAGTACGCGCCAATGTCTGTTGCTGAAATGTCTTTGTCGTTATTCGCAGCTGAGAAAGGTTACTTGCAAGACATCGAAATCTCTAAAATCATGGATTTCGAAGCGGCATTACTTTCTTTCGCAAATAGCACATACGCAGAGCTTATGGCTCAAATCAATGAAACTGGTAACTACAACGCCGAGATCGAAGCGCAGCTTAAAGAACTTCTAGAGAAGTGCAAGTCTACGCAAACTTGGTAATTTAGTTATTAATGGTGTGCTTTATATCCTAAAGCACACCTTGATTCGGAGAGAGAGTCATGGCCAGCGGAAAAGAGATTAAAAGCAAGATCGGCAGTATTAAAAATACTCAAAAGATCACTAGCGCAATGGAAATGGTTGCTGCGTCTAAAATGAAAAAGGCGCAAGAACGAGTGGCTTCAAGCCGTCCATACGCTGAAAAATTACGTAAAGTGATTGGTCGTGTTGCTCAAGCAAATCTTGATTTTACTCACCCGTTCTTAGAAGAGCGTGAAGTAAAACGAGTTGGTTATATTGTTATCTCTACTGACCGTGGTCTATGTGGCGGCTTAAACTCAAATGAGTTTAAAAAAGTTGCATTAGACATTAAAGCGTGGAAAGAGAAAGGCGTAGATGCTGATTTTGCTACTTTAGGTAGTAAAGCAGCTGGCTTCTTTCAACGTTTTGGTGGTCAAGTGCTTGCTAAAAAAGCAGGTCTTGGAGATAAGCCTTCAGTACAGGACGTAATTGGTCCGGTAAAAATAATGCTAGATGCATTCTCTGAAGGTAAAATTGACCGTTTATTCCTGGTATATAACAACTTTGTTAATACCATGAAGCAAGAGCCAATAGTAGATCAGTTACTCCCTTTGCCAAAAGCTGAAGAAGAAGTATCTACACATGCGTGGGATTACTTATATGAACCAAACCCAGAGGCTATTTTAGAGTCTTTGCTAGTACGTTTCATTGAGTCTCAGGTATACCAAGGTGTAGTTGAAAACGCTGCCTCTGAACAGGCTGCCCGCATGGTTGCAATGAAAGCTGCAACTGATAATGCCGGTGACCTTATGGATGAGTTACAGCTTGTATATAACAAAGCTCGCCAAGCAGCAATCACACAAGAAATTAGTGAGATTTGTTCTGGTTCAGCAGCAGTTTAATGCTTCAGGCAAAGATTAACGAGAGGAATAGACATGAGTTTAGGTAAGGTCGTCCAAATTATCGGCGCCGTTGTGGATATCGAATTTCCACAAGACAGCGTGCCAGCCGTATATGACGCGCTAAAAGTAACAGATGGCGATTTAGCTGGTTTGACTTTAGAAGTTCAACAGCAGCTAGGTGGCGGTGTGGTACGTACTATCGCACTAGGTACTACAGACGGTTTACGTCGTGGTGCTTCAGTAGAAAACACAGGCGAAGCAATTCAAGTTCCAGTTGGTACTAAGACCCTAGGTCGTATCATGAACGTACTTGGTGAGCCAATTGATGAAGCAGGTCCAATCGGTGAAGACGAGCGTATGTCTATCCACCGTGCAGCACCTACTTACGAAGAGCAATCAAGCTCAGTTGAACTTTTAGAAACGGGTATCAAGGTAATCGACCTTGTATGTCCATTCGCTAAAGGTGGTAAAGTTGGTTTATTCGGTGGTGCCGGTGTTGGTAAAACCGTAAACATGATGGAACTTATCCGTAACATCGCAATCGAGCACAGCGGCTACTCAGTATTCGCAGGTGTTGGTGAGCGTACTCGTGAGGGTAACGATTTCTACCATGAGATGAACGATTCAAACGTACTTGATAAAGTATCGCTTGTATACGGTCAGATGAACGAGCCTCCAGGTAACCGTTTACGCGTAGCGTTAACAGGTCTTACTATGGCTGAGAAGTTCCGTGACGAAGGTCGCGACGTACTTTTCTTCGTAGATAACATCTACCGTTACACACTTGCGGGTACAGAAGTATCAGCACTTCTTGGTCGTATGCCATCAGCGGTAGGTTACCAGCCTACACTTGCTGAAGAAATGGGTGTACTTCAAGAGCGTATCGCATCTACTAAGACTGGTTCAATTACTTCAATCCAAGCGGTATACGTACCTGCGGATGATTTAACGGATCCATCTCCAGCAACAACGTTTGCTCACTTAGATGCAACAGTGGTACTTTCACGTGATATCGCATCACTAGGTATCTACCCAGCGGTAGACCCTCTTGATTCATCTTCACGTCAGCTTGATCCACAAGTAATCGGTGAAGAGCATTACGGTATAGCGCGCGGCGTTCAAACAGTTCTTCAGCGTTACAAAGAACTTAAAGACATCATCGCGATTCTAGGTATGGACGAGCTTTCTGACGAAGATAAGCAACTTGTATCTCGTGCACGTAAAATCCAGCGTTTCCTATCTCAGCCATTCTTCGTGGCAGAGGTATTTACAGGTGCGCCAGGTAAATACGTATCACTTAAAGACACAATTGCAGGCTTCAAAGGTATCTTAAACGGTGAGTTTGATGATATGCCAGAGCAAGCGTTCTACATGGTTGGCTCTATTGAAGAAGCTCAAGAAAAAGCCAAAAGCATGTAATTAGGAGGGTAGTATGGCAGCTATGACTGTACATCTTGATGTAGTAAGTGCTGAAGAGAAATTATTTTCTGGTTTAGTAGAATCTATTCAAGTATCTGGTAGTGAAGGTGAGTTAGGTGTTAATGCCGGTCACGCCCCACTACTAACTGCCCTTAAACCTGGTATGGTACGTTTAGTTAAGCAATTTGGTGAAGAAGAACTCATCTATATTGCTGGCGGTACACTAGAAGTTCAACCGAACATAGTGACCGTACTTGCTGATACAGCTGTTCGTGGTGAAGACCTGGACGAGAAAGCTGCAGAGCAAGCTAAACGTGACGCTGAAGCCCAAATGGCAAAAGGTGCATCTGCTGAGCTTGATTACAATCAAGCCGCAATGCAACTAGCTGAAGCAATTGCTCAGCTACGCGTTATTCAGCAATTACGTAAAAAGTAAGCCTATCTGGTTTTTAAAAGCCCACTTTATGTGGGCTTTTTTGTGCCTGATGATAAATCCTGTCGCTATTTGTAAATAAATTAATCGTTATGGCTAATATCTCTTCATTATTACTTATATCTGCGCAAGATCCTCGCTACAATAACCCTATTCTATTAGGTGTTACTTTGCTTAAGTTAAGATTCAGTAGCCATTGCTTAGCCTACTGAGTATTTGCACATGATGTGACTTACGTAATCTACTTTGCAGCACACTTATTCTATTAAGCTAAAACAACGGAAAAAGGAAATTGTTTTAATGGCTCTAACAACGGTTATTCTTGCAGCGGGTAAAGGTACCCGTATGCGTTCTGCTCTTCCTAAGGTACTGCATAAAGTGGCAGGTAAACCTATGGTGCAACATGTTATCGATAATGCCAACGCGCTAGGAGCAAACTCTACTAACTTAGTTTATGGTCACGGCGGCGAACTATTACAACAACAATTAGCCGATAATAACGTAAACTGGGTGCTGCAAGCTGAACAGCTAGGTACAGGCCATGCAGTGGCACAAGCTAACCCACATATAAATGACGACGACACTGTACTGGTTTTATACGGTGACGTACCTTTAACTAAGCAATCTACACTTGAACGTTTATTAGCAGCGACACCTAAAAATGGCTTAGCAGTGTTAACCGTTAATCTAGCAAACCCAAATGGTTACGGGCGTATGCTACGTGTTGATGGCAAGTTAGTGGGTATTGTTGAACAAAAAGATGCCAATGCAGAGCAGTTACTTATTAACGAAGTAAACACCGGTATTATGGCGGTTAATGGCAAGCTTTTAAAAACATGGTTAGGTAATTTATCTAACAATAATGCTCAAGGCGAATACTACCTAACAGATATAGTCGCTATGGCGCACAGTGAAGGTGTAGAAATTACATCAGCACAGCCAGATCACCCAATGGAAGTTGAAGGTGCAAATAACCGCGTACAACTTGCAGGATTAGAGCGTGCTTACCAAGCATGGCAAGCAGAAGAACTCATGCTAAATGGTGCAACTCTTGCCGACCCTGCACGTATTGACGTACGTGGCGACGTTAAAACAGGTGAAGATGTCCTCATCGATATCAACGTTATTTTTGAAGGCAATGTAACGCTTGGTAATAACGTACAAATTGGCCCTAACTGCGTACTTAAAAACTGTAGCATTGGCGATAATGTTATTATTAAAGCCAATACACTAATTGAAGATGCATCAGTTGCGGCTCAATGTACACTCGGTCCATACGCCCGCCTTCGCCCTGGTGCAGTAATGGAAGAAGACTCGCACATTGGCAATTTTGTCGAAATGAAAAAAACCCGTTTAGGCAAAGGTTCTAAAGCAAACCACTTAAGTTACTTAGGTGATGCTGAAATTGGCGAGAAAGTGAATATTGGCGCAGGCACAATTACCTGTAACTACGATGGGGTTAATAAAGCAAAAACCATTATTGGCAATAATGCCTTTATAGGGTCTAACTCGTCACTGGTTGCTCCTGTAAACATTGGTGCTACAGCAACTGTGGGTGCAGGCTCTGTTATTACCAGTGCCGTAGCGGATGATCAGCTAGCCGTAGCACGTGGCAAGCAACGTAATTTAGATGGTTGGAAACGCCCAGTTAAAAAATAGTAATGACCATTACTTATTAAATATTTAAAGCGAGTTTCATAACTCGCTTTTTTATTGTCTAAATATTCTATAAATAAAAATGCCATGCTGTTGTCATCCCTGTGTGTTGATATTTAACTAATACAACACTAAGGAAAACAATAATGTTAAACAAATCAATAATAGCCCTTTCTTTGCTATCACTATTAACTGGTTGCTCACTAGATGGTGATGACGGCCAAGATGGCGCACAGGGTGTACAAGGTACAGCGGGTAATAATGGCGAAAACGGCACTAATGCAAATTCAGCTTTAAATATCAATCTTATTGGCCGCGCAGTACTCAATGCACAAAGCCCGGAAGGGGCAGCTGAAATAGTCGCCTACCAAGCCTCTAAAAAATGGATTTATGCCATTAATAGCTCTGGTGATGAAGCTGTTGTGAATATCATTCCTGCCGATACGTTCGACACTGCAGCATTAGTAAAAGATAACGAAGGTATTGTAACTGCGACCAACTTAGCCTCTGCCATTACGCTCTCACTAAATGAAAATACGCCTGGCGATGCAAACAGCATAGCTATCGATGCGAATAACCAATTATTAGCGGTAGCAATGGCTGCTACAAGCGTGGGTGAAGCTGGCCAAATAGCGTTTTACAATATTAGCGGAGATACACCCGTATTTATTAAAAATGTAACAGTAGGTGCCCTACCCGACATGGTGGCATTTAGTCATGATGGTGCAAAAGTAGTGGTTGCTAATGAAGGTGAACCTAATGGCGACTACTGTATCGATCCCGAAGGCACTATTAGCATTATCGATATCACTAACGGCACTATTGCCGATAACGCTTTGAGCATAAACTTTCAAGATTACAATAATAAGCAAGCTGAATTAGAAGCGCAGGGTTTAGTGTTTGCCAATCCTACTGGACGTACTATTAATGGTAATTTAATAAATACCACCGTCGCTATGGATTTAGAGCCAGAGTATGTGAGTATTTCCAAGGATAATAAATACGCCTATGTCTCTATTCAAGAAAATAACGGCCTAGCTATCATCAACCTTGAAGATAATTCCCTTGAGCTAAAAGGGCTCGGTTTTAAAGATTGGTCAAACTTACAATTTGACGCTTCAGACAAAGACGGCGGTGTTAACTTTAAATCATACCCTGGTTTATATGGCATGTATCAGCCAGATACAATTGCAAGTTTTAGTTGGAAAGGAGCCAACTTTATTGTATCTGCCAATGAGGGTGATGCACGCGAATACTTTTTTGATGCCAGCGATGAAGCTGATTGTATAGCCAAGGGCGGCCTTGATTATGACGCTAAAGATGGGTGTTTGGCATATATAGATGAAAGCCGCGTAGAAGATCTAGCTCTCGCAGCTAACTTCGATTACTTAAATAACGATGATAACGACATTGGCCGTTTGAAAGTTACAACAGTAAAAGGTGATAAAAATAACGATGGCCAATACGAATCTCTTTATGCCTATGGCGCACGCTCATTTACCATTTGGGATAGCAATGGGCTGGTGGTGTTTGACTCAGGTGATCAAATTGCACGAGTAACCGCTTCTGTTCATGGTAACGCGTTTAATAACAACGAAGATGAAAACAAAGGCGATACACGCTCAGATGATAAAGGGGCAGAACCCGAAGCGCTAACATTAGGTAAAGTTGGCGATAGGTTGTTTGCTTTTGTTGGCTTAGAGCGTATGGGCACAATAATGGTGTTTGATATAACCAACCCTTACGATGTGAAATTTCAAGACTACTTCTATAATCGTGGTTTAGAACCAAGTGCAGATATAAGTGGCGACCTTGCTCCTGAAGGAATGACGTTTGTTCCTGCAGCGCAAAGTGCAACAAACGAAGCACTGCTTATAGTAGGTAATGAAATCTCAGGCTCAATTGCCGTATGGGAAATAGCAACTCAGTAATTAATAAAGTGTTATGTAAAAGCGATTAGCAGTTATCTATAAATCGCTTTTACTTCCTCCCCCTCTTGCGATCATGCCTTGTGTGAATGAATTTTAATCAAAAACAGCTCTGCAGCCCTTTTTTTGTATGGTTACTGTACTAAATTGAAATTAATTTAATAAAACTGAAATAAAGCATTGACCCTCTCCAGAATATCCCTATAATGCGCATCCACTGACCCGGCAGGCAGCAATGAAAAGCGCTAAACAAACGGTAAGTGAGTCGAGTAAAACTTAGCTTTCAAATCTTTTAAAAGAAACTGAAAATTAAGTGTTGACAAAAAAATAGGAAAGCGTAATATGCGCAGCCCTAGCGAGATAAAGTTTAACGCTTTAATCGCAACGTTCTTTAACAATATAAAGCAATCATCTGTGTGGGCACTCGTACAGATTGAGTTCTAACAGCCAAGCTTGGTTTACTAAGTGAGGCAAACAAATTTAGAGTCTCAATTGAAACTGAGTGACCAACAGCAATAACTACTTAGGTAGGAATTGCAGCACAGTCAATTCAATATCGAAAGATATTAAATAAATTCAGAATTCATTGAGCTGTCGAAAGACAAAAAACTTTTTAATTGAAGAGTTTGATCATGGCTCAGATTGAACGCTGGCGGCAGGCCTAACACATGCAAGTCGAGCGGTAACAGAAAGTAGCTTGCTACTTTGCTGACGAGCGGCGGACGGGTGAGTAATGCTTGGGAACATGCCTTGAGGTGGGGGACAACAGTTGGAAACGACTGCTAATACCGCATAATGTCTACGGACCAAAGGGGGCTTCGGCTCTCGCCTTTAGATTGGCCCAAGTGGGATTAGCTAGTTGGTGAGGTAATGGCTCACCAAGGCGACGATCCCTAGCTGGTTTGAGAGGATGATCAGCCACACTGGGACTGAGACACGGCCCAGACTCCTACGGGAGGCAGCAGTGGGGAATATTGCACAATGGGCGCAAGCCTGATGCAGCCATGCCGCGTGTGTGAAGAAGGCCTTCGGGTTGTAAAGCACTTTCAGTCAGGAGGAAAGGTTAGTAGTTAATACCTGCTAGCTGTGACGTTACTGACAGAAGAAGCACCGGCTAACTCCGTGCCAGCAGCCGCGGTAATACGGAGGGTGCGAGCGTTAATCGGAATTACTGGGCGTAAAGCGTACGCAGGCGGTTTGTTAAGCGAGATGTGAAAGCCCCGGGCTCAACCTGGGAACTGCATTTCGAACTGGCAAACTAGAGTGTGATAGAGGGTGGTAGAATTTCAGGTGTAGCGGTGAAATGCGTAGAGATCTGAAGGAATACCGATGGCGAAGGCAGCCACCTGGGTCAACACTGACGCTCATGTACGAAAGCGTGGGGAGCAAACAGGATTAGATACCCTGGTAGTCCACGCCGTAAACGATGTCTACTAGAAGCTCGGAACCTCGGTTCTGTTTTTCAAAGCTAACGCATTAAGTAGACCGCCTGGGGAGTACGGCCGCAAGGTTAAAACTCAAATGAATTGACGGGGGCCCGCACAAGCGGTGGAGCATGTGGTTTAATTCGATGCAACGCGAAGAACCTTACCTACACTTGACATACAGAGAACTTACCAGAGATGGTTTGGTGCCTTCGGGAACTCTGATACAGGTGCTGCATGGCTGTCGTCAGCTCGTGTTGTGAGATGTTGGGTTAAGTCCCGCAACGAGCGCAACCCCTATCCTTAGTTGCTAGCAGGTAATGCTGAGAACTCTAAGGAGACTGCCGGTGATAAACCGGAGGAAGGTGGGGACGACGTCAAGTCATCATGGCCCTTACGTGTAGGGCTACACACGTGCTACAATGGCGCATACAGAGTGCTGCGAACCTGCGAAGGTAAGCGAATCACTTAAAGTGCGTCGTAGTCCGGATTGGAGTCTGCAACTCGACTCCATGAAGTCGGAATCGCTAGTAATCGCGTATCAGAATGACGCGGTGAATACGTTCCCGGGCCTTGTACACACCGCCCGTCACACCATGGGAGTGGGTTGCTCCAGAAGTAGATAGTCTAACCCTCGGGAGGACGTTTACCACGGAGTGATTCATGACTGGGGTGAAGTCGTAACAAGGTAGCCCTAGGGGAACCTGGGGCTGGATCACCTCCTTATACGATTTAGAACTTATTTGTTCGTAGTGTCCACACAGATGATTGTTAGTTAGTTTTACCCTTTGGGTTAACTAATTAATATGCTCTTTAAAAATTTGGAAAAGCTGATAATAAAATTCGTATGAATACATTGTATTTGTACAGAGTTTTCAAAAGTAAAAAAGAATGATAGCAGTATCATTCAGTGCCAATTTAATCCTCGGATTAATTGGTATCTACTTTAGTATTCAATATTAACTTCTGGCGAAGTTAAACTGTCACGAAACAAAGACCCGTTTGGGTTGTATGGTTAAGTGACTAAGCGTACACGGTGGATGCCTTGGCAGTTGGAGGCGATGAAGGACGTATTAACTTGCGATAAGCCTAGTCAAGCTAGTAAAAAGCACTTGAGACTAGGATTTCCGAATGGGGAAACCCACCTGCTTGCAGGTATCGTTAACTGAATACATAGGTTAACGAGGCGAACGCGGAGAACTGAAACATCTAAGTACCCGTAGGAAAAGAAATCAACCGAGATTCCGATAGTAGCGGCGAGCGAAATCGGAACAGCCCTTAAGCTTATTATGTGTTAATGGAAGGCTCTGGAAAGTGCCACGATACAGGGTGATAGTCCCGTACATGAAAACGAATTTTAAGTGAAATCGAGTAGGTCGGAGCACGTGAAACTTTGACTGAATATAGGTGGACCATCATCTAAGGCTAAATACTCCCAACTGACCGATAGTGAACCAGTACCGTGAGGGAAAGGCGAAAAGAACCCCTGTGAGGGGAGTGAAATAGAACCTGAAACCGTGTACGTACAAGCAGTAGGAGCCCCTCGAGGGTGACTGCGTACCTTTTGTATAATGGGTCAGCGACTTATATTTTGTAGCGAGGTTAACCGATTAGGGTAGCCGTAGGGAAACCGAGTCTTAACTGGGCGAATAGTTGCAAGGTATAGACCCGAAACCCGGTGATCTAGCCATGGGCAGGTTGAAGATTGAGTAACATCAATTGGAGGACCGAACCCACTAACGTTGAAAAGTTAGGGGATGACCTGTGGTTAGGAGTGAAAGGCTAATCAAACCGGGAGATAGCTGGTTCTCCCCGAAATCTATTTAGGTAGAGCCTCGGACGAATACTTACGGGGGTAGAGCACTGTTAAGGCTAGGGGGTCATCCCGACTTACCAACCCTTTGCAAACTCCGAATACCGTAAAGTAATATCCGGGAGACACACGGCGGGTGCTAACGTCCGTCGTGAAGAGGGAAACAACCCAGACCGCCAGCTAAGGTCCCAAAGTCATAGTTAAGTGGGAAACGATGTGGAAAGGCCCAGACAGCCAGGAGGTTGGCTTAGAAGCAGCCATCCTTTAAAGAAAGCGTAATAGCTCACTGGTCGAGTCGGTCTGCGCGGAAGATGTAACGGGGCTAAACTATGCACCGAAGCTGCGGATTCAGAATTTATTCTGAGTGGTAGGGGAGCGTTCTGTAAGCGGTTGAAGGTGTACCGGGAGGTATGCTGGACGTATCAGAAGTGCGAATGCTGACATGAGTAACGATAATGCGGGTGAAAAACCCGCACGCCGGAAGACCAAGGGTTCCTATCCCATGTTAATCAGGGTAGGGTAAGTCGACCCCTAAGGCGAGGCCGAAAGGCGTAGTCGATGGGAAACGGATTAATATTTCCGTACTTGGTATAATTGCGATGGGGGGACGGAGCAGGCTAAGCAAGCATGGCGATGGTAGTCCATGTGAAAGTGTGTAGGCTAGCGACTTAGGTAAATCCGGGTTGCTGTTAGGCTGAGACACGAGACGAGTCACCACGGTGATGAAGTTGCTGATGCCATACTTCCAGGAAAAGCCTCTAAGCTTCAGATTATACCGAATCGTACCCCAAACCGACACAGGTGGTCAGGTAGAGAATACTAAGGCGCTTGAGAGAACTCGGGTGAAGGAACTAGGCAAAATCGTACCGTAACTTCGGGAGAAGGTACGCTCCGATTGGTGATGAGACTTGCTCTCTAAGCTGATTGGAGCCGCAGTGACCAGGTGGCTGGGACTGTTTATTAAAAACACAGCACTGTGCAAAATCGCAAGATGACGTATACGGTGTGACACCTGCCCGGTGCCGGAAGGTTAATTGATGGGGTTATCTTCGGAGAAGCTCTTGATCGAAGCCCCGGTAAACGGCGGCCGTAACTATAACGGTCCTAAGGTAGCGAAATTCCTTGTCGGGTAAGTTCCGACCTGCACGAATGGTGTAACCATGGCCACGCTGTCTCCACCCGAGACTCAGTGAAATTGAAATCGCAGTGAAGATGCTGTGTACCCGCGGCTAGACGGAAAGACCCCGTGAACCTTTACTACAGCTTGGCACTGAACATTGAACCTACATGTGTAGGATAGGTGGGAGACTTTGAAGCAGAGACGCTAGTTTTTGTGGAGTCGTCCTTGAAATACCACCCTTGTAGTTTTGATGTTCTAACGTTGGCCCCTGAATCGGGGTTACGGACAGTGCCTGGTGGGTAGTTTGACTGGGGCGGTCTCCTCCCAAAGAGTAACGGAGGAGCACGAAGGTTGGCTAAGTACGGTCGGACATCGTACGGTTAGTGTAATGGTAGAAGCCAGCTTAACTGCGAGACAGACACGTCGAGCAGGTACGAAAGTAGGTCATAGTGATCCGGTGGTTCTGAATGGAAGGGCCATCGCTCAACGGATAAAAGGTACTCCGGGGATAACAGGCTGATACCGCCCAAGAGTTCATATCGACGGCGGTGTTTGGCACCTCGATGTCGGCTCATCACATCCTGGGGCTGAAGTCGGTCCCAAGGGTATGGCTGTTCGCCATTTAAAGTGGTACGCGAGCTGGGTTTAGAACGTCGTGAGACAGTTCGGTCCCTATCTGCCGTGGGCGTTTGAGAATTGAGAGGGGTTGCTCCTAGTACGAGAGGACCGGAGTGAACGAACCGCTGGTGTTCGGGTTGTCATGCCAATGGCATTGCCCGGTAGCTACGTTCGGAACTGATAAGCGCTGAAAGCATCTAAGCGCGAAGCAGGCCTCGAGATGAGTTCTCACTAGACTTTTAAAGTCTCTGAAGGGCCGTTGAAGACTACAACGTTGATAGGCAAGATGTGGAAGTGGTGTGAGCCATTAAGCTAACTTGTACTAATTACCCGTGAGGCTTAACCATACAACGCCAAACGCGTTTTATGTGATAGTGAAACAAGCGAAGAAGTTAATAGACTAAAGTAGATTACTGAAAACTTTTATTATCAGAAATTCCAAATTTTAGTTAGTGCGTAGCGATACGGACTGACACCAAATTTGCTTGGTGACAATAGCGTTTTGGACCCACCTGACCCCATGCCGAACTCAGTAGTGAAACGAAACAGCGCCGATGATAGTGTAGCATTTGTTATGTGAAAGTAGGTCATTACCAGGCTCCAAATAAGAGAAACCCGTTACAGCAATGTAGCGGGTTTTTTGCTGTTTGGGATTTAATAAAAATAGCCAAGACCCTATGCCGAACTCAGTAGTGGCCGCTCTCGTACATCCTGTACTCCAAAGGCATTCGTATTCCTATACATCAAACAAAACAGCTCGAAGGCGAGCCCCGGACAAGGCCGCCCCGACACAATGATAGTATCCCATTTGCTATGTAAAAGTAGGTCATTCTACTGCGTAGCGCACCGACTCCAAATAAGAGAAAGCCCGATTTGAAAGAGTCGGGCTTTTTTACGTCTGCAGGAAAGTGAAAGTATCAGCCGTCAGCTATCAGCTGCACAGCGTAAATCTGACCACCGTAGCGTGGGTTGAGTATCTAGAACCCCGCGGGCAAAATAACGCAACGTTAACCTCAGAGCCAACGCATCCCATTAAAAACATAAATGTACCTTGCTATGTGGCTCTCTAGCGCTGTAGGCACTACGATATTCTACTGCGTGGTCACTACGAAGGAACGCGCCGACGGCAAATATGTGCAAGATCGAATCTAAATTTAGGTCTTTTGAAGGGTATATGGGCTGATAAAGTCATCAGTCCATATATTTAATAATCAGCGAGGTAGTTAGCTATTAGACAAGAATACAGTAAGTTTTTTACCTATTTTTAAGTGGTCGCTCGAAAGGTTATTCCATTGTTTGAGTTTATTAATACTTACTTTGTAATACTTAGCGATTTTCCATAAACTTTCGCCTGATTTAACCTGATGTTCAATTTGGGTATCGGCTAATTGAGGGAGCACAAGCTTTTGGCCAATTCTAATGGTGTTACTTTTTAGATCGTTAAACGCTTTGAGTTGGCTAATACCCACTTTGTAGCGTTTCGCTATAACACTTAAGCTATCGCCACGTTTTACTGTGTAGTGTTGCCACTGACTATAATCATTGGAATCAAGATTAGCGAGCATGTTTTTAAATTGTGTTTGTTCAGCAACTGGAACAACAATGTGGGGTGCATCAATAATGGCAGGAAAGCGGATCACACCATGGTTTAAAGATTCAAGTTGCTGCCATTGCTTTTGGTTATCTAAAATAACAGCGCCATCAATAGGTAATACTGCAATTGTTGGGCTGTTTGAAATTGCAGGAAAAGCCATTTTTTGGCTTTTTAATAATTGTGCCGCAGCTAGTAATTTTGGCACGTACTGACTGGTTTGTTTGGGCAGTCTTAAGTTGAAAAAATCAGTGGGTTTGCCTTGCTTTTTATTGTTACTAATTGCCCTGAGTACACGGCCTTCGCCTAAGTTATAAGCTGCTATTGCATGATACCAATCGCCATCAAATCGCTTGTACAAGTACTCCATAAAATCCAGCGCTGCGCGAGTGCTATCAATAACATCTTGTCGGCCATCGTACCAAGGCGTTATTTGTACTTTAAAATATTTAGCAATGGCAGGCGTTAATTGCCAAAGTCCAGATGCATGCTTGTGCGAATAGGCACTGGCATCAAAGTCACTTTCAATTAGCGGCATTAATGCTAATTCTATGGGTAAGTTCCGCTTTTCAACCTCTGTGACTATATAATAAAGGTAAGGCTCAGCACGGCGACTAATTTCATCCATGTAATTTGGGTGCGATAAATACCATGCAATGCGTTGTTGTACATCTGGGTGGCTAGAATTGGCAAATGACAGCTGCGCTCGGATGCGTTGCCACACATCATCGAGTTTCTGAGGACTTAAGGGAGCTATTTGCTCAATATTTTCGTTTTTTTCTTTAACAATTTTTTTGGGGTTAGCCTTAATTTCAGGGGGTGATGTTGGTGTATCGGGTGTGGTTTCACAGCCGGATAAAATAAATACTAATGGCAAAATGCGGATAAATCGATTTGAGAACACGTACTACACTACTCCGAAAATATAAATGCGGCTAACCTAAAGCAGGTTAGCTTAACATAGCGTGAGTTAAGAATGACTTGTAGTTGAATTTAACAGTTCCTTAAATTGATCTTTATAGCGACGCGATAAGTTAAGTACTTTTCCTGTTGTAAGTTTTACTTCACTATCTCCACTTGCTAATGGCGTGATTGATTCAACCGCGTCTAATCTAATCGCATGAGAACGGTGAATGCGGCAAAACCCTTGTGGCTCTAACTGAGTTATAAGTTGTGTCATGGTTGCACGAAAAGGGTAAATTCGAGCGCCAATATGTAGATTTACATAATTGCCATTTGATTCAAGCCAATCTACTTCTGCTACGCGAACAATAAATTCTTTTCCCAGCTTTTTTACCAGTAGCCTGTCTAAGCTTACATATTCAGCAGTATCTTCGCCTTGACTGATCGGGGCTGCTTCACCTGTTAATTGGCTCACGACATATTGATAGGTTTTAATAACAATAATCAAAAATAAGAATCCCCACAAATCTTTGCGGTATTCATAAAGTAACTCAAACCACACTAACCCAAAGTCATATTGCATACCCTGCATGGTGTAAATGAGTTTGCGGATAGCGACCATAATACCAATATGTAATAACGAAAAAGCAATGCTCGCTACTAAGTACAGTAATATTGAATGAGAGATTTTTTGCCAATTAAAAGGTTGGGTTTTTAATAGCCAAACTAAAGCCGGAAACAATAATAAGGTGCCAATAGCACTCGAGTATTCCCACACAAAGGGCTCCCAGATCATAAAAGGAAGTGCGCCATCACGTTGGGCTTCCATAATATTTGAGCTGGCATTAATCGTGTTGTTTATAAAAATATAACTACATAAAAATAAAGTCGCGTACCAAGTTTGATAGCGCTGAAAGTGCGATAAAGTGATCATTATTATTGTAACTCTTTAAAAGACCGCAATTAGACTAGCAAGAGAGTGATAAAACACCAAGTTTATATCATCCCTGATATCCACCGTTTATCCCTATTGACTGTTTTATAAGCCTTTTATGATTGCTTAACACGGTGTGTTGTCCATAGTTGTTATTAATTACTCATAAGTTAAATCTTCTATGAATCTTAAAATAGTCATTAAAAATACAACACGTACGCTATTAAAACCTTGGTTAAATGTGTTTAACCAAGGCGAAGAGTTACCATCTCGCCGTTATGATTTAGATTGGCTGAGAGTACTTGCCTTTGGCTTATTAATTTTTTACCACACCGGCATGTTATACAGTGAAAATTGGGGCTTTCATTTTAAAAGTCAGTACTTATCCAGCGGTATTGAAAGCATTATGCTTTTATTGTCGCCATGGCGAATGGGATTAATTTGGTTTATTTCAGGTGTGGCGCTGCGCTTTATTGTTGCGCGCTTTAGTCTAGGTATGTTTTTAACTACACGAAGTGTAAAAATATTACTGCCTTTATTGTTTGGCATTTGGTTTATTGTGCCTATTCAGCTTTATGCGCAAATGAGCCAAGAAGCCAGTTTAGCTATGGGCTTTTGGAAGTTTTACAGCCAGTTTTTTGATTTAACCAACCCTTTATTCGAACGCTATCAAGCAGGGATTTGGCCTCATGTCGATGTGAATCACCTTTGGTACTTACGTTCGTTATGGCAATTTACTTTATTGCTGGTGTTAGTGCTGCCGTTGCTTCACTACACTACAGTGCAAGCAATAATCACGCGTTTATGTGGGCGCTCGTTATTGACTATTTTTATTGTATTGCTATTGCCGCTGTGTATTTTAAAACTCAGCTGGCCGAGCGATACTTTTCGATACCCCATGGGCGCGCTGTTCTTACTTTATGGTTACTTGCTTGCTTGGCAGCCTACATTTTATAGCCAGCTACTTCGCCATTGGCGAGTATTATTCGTGGTATTTACGTTAGGTTATATAGTTGTTGTGCTGTGTTACAACACCATTTGGCAAAACCCTGCTGCTAGCCAATGGCAAATTACCAGTATGGATATGCTGTATACTGCGCAACGATTAATGGGCGTGTTGTTAATGCTGGCACTAGCACAACATTTTTTGAATCACGATCACCCTAAACTGGCTTTATTAAACTGTGCAGTATTCCCTTTTTATCTATTGCATCAAAGTGTGATTATTGGCCTTGCGTTTTATTTGTCGAAGCTGCAATTAGGTGGTTTTGTGGAGCCATTACTTATACTCAGCCTCACTTTCATTATTTGTTGGCTGGTGTTTATTGTTGCGCGACGTATCGACTTATTAAGCCCACTGTTAGGAATTAAAGTCACAGGTAAATATAAAGCATGGCAAGTTAAAGTGGGCTTTGGTTGCGGGCTAATATTGGTAAGCCCGCTGATTTTCAGGTTGATTTAGCATCAAAAATATAACTTAATATATTTTATAAATGGTTGGTTTTAGGTGGTATGTGCTACAAAACTCGGTTAGATTAAAAGGTTACTATGTGGTTATAACTACAACTTTGGCAAAGCAAACTTATTTTAGGGATGATTGATGCGTTTTTTATTACTACTTGTATTTTTATGGGGCTTGACTAGCGCAGCTTTTGCTACAACTGCACCTAATTCAACGCCTGTAAATTCTGCTCCTATTATAGCTAATACGCAAAATAGCCAAGATTTGATGTATCAGCAACTGTTTAGTATGCAAAGCCAGCTCGTTCGACTAGATGAAAAGCTACAGCAACAAAAATCACTCGGTAATGATATTAAGACCTTAGAAGCGGCGCAGCAAGCACTCAAAGTTCAACTTGCTAACTTACAAACTAAACTCGAAGCGCAAAAGAATCTACAAGCTAATAAATTTACTGGTTTTAATGGACGAATTGGTGATTTAAAAGACTCAGTAAATTGGTGGTTTTCTATATTAACGATTTTTCTAGCATTGGGCGGTTTACTTATTTATAAGCTAAGTAGAAAAGAAGCAGAAAATGTAGCGCATCAACAGATGGAAGGCTTTATTAGCAGTAATGCGGATGAAATTTTAGCCAATGCGCAAGTTTCTTTGGAAAAGCAATTAGGTGAGGCTAATACATCTGTTGAATACTTAAAGAAATATATCGATGAAGCACATCAGATTATCGAAGAGAAGAGAAAAGAAGTTGAAGCAGCGGCTGACGATGTGCAAAGGTCTATTGCAGAGAAACAAGAGCCAAACCCTGAGTCATTAAGAATATTAGAAAATAGCACTAATAAAATAAGTAAAGGGCATACAACTGCGCGTGAATACTCAAACCTAGCAAGTGTTGGTTATGGGAAAAAGAACTATAAAGAGACTCTAAAATATCTAAATTTAGCTATTAAAACTTTGAAAGATAGTGAAAAACAAACTCGATTTCATGCACAGCTGTTATGGAATACAGCTATTGCCCATTCTATGTTGAAAAATGTAAGTGCTGAACTTAAATCTTATGATGAGCTAATACAAAACTTTAAAGGTATACATAATGAAGAAAGTTGGGATTTTGTTGCAAGAGCGATGTTAAACCAAGGTGTCGTTTATGCTAAGCAAGGCAAACCTGATGACGAGCTTAACAGTTACGCGACCTTGATTGAGCAGTTCAAAGGTTCATCGAATGAAGAGCTTCAAATTGAGGTTGCTAAAGCGATGGCTAACCAAGGTATTACTTATGGTCAGCAAGGGAAACCTGATGACGAGCTTAACAGTTACGCAACCTTGATTGAGCAGTTCAAAGGTTCATCGAATGAAGAGCTTCAAATTGAGGTCGCTAAAGCGATGGCTAACCAAGGCATTACTTATGGTCAGCAAGGCAAACCTGATGACGAGCTCAACAGCTACGCAACCTTGATTGAGCAGTTCAAAGACTCATCGAATGAAGAGCTTCAAATTGAGGTTGCTAAAGCGATGGCTAGCCAAGGCGTTATTTATGGTCAGCAAGGCAAACTTGATGATGCACTCAGCAGCTTCGCAACCTTGATTGAGCAGTTCAAAGACTCATCGAATGAAGAGCTTCAAATTGAGGTTGCTAAAGCGATGGCTAACCAAGGCGTTACTTATGGCCAGCAAGGCAAACTTGATGATGCACTCAGCAGCTTCGCAACCTTGATTGAGCAGTTCAAAGATTCATCGAATGAAGAGCTTCAAATTGAGGTTGCTAAAGCGATGGCTAACCAAGGCGTTACTTATGATCAGCAAGGTAAGCCTGATGATGAACTCAACAGTTATGCGGCTTTGATTGATCAGTTTAAAGGCTCGTCGAATGAAGAGATTCAAAATCAGGTGGCAATGGCGATGTTATACCAAGGTGTTACTTATGGTCAGCAAGAAAAGCTTGAAGACGCACTCAACAGCTATGCGGCTTTGATTGATCAGTTTAAAGGCTCAGCGAATGAAGAGATTAAAATTCGGGTAGCTGAAGCGATGTGTAACCAGAGTGCTGTATATTGCCGGAAAAAAGATTTTCGCTCAGCTCTAAAATCGCACTCAATACTATTTAAACAATTCCGCAGCTCAGAAAATAGTGAGATTAAAGAAGTAATAGCTGATTTACAGACCAATATTGCAGAGCAGGCTTTACTTTATGAAACGCCAGAACAGGTTCTTACTCGAGTTGCAGAGACAGAAAAATACTCAGATAATCCAGAGAGCTTAGCCGTAATGCAGTTTATTCGCTTTTTACTAGACGATAAAACGATTGAAGAGGTGTTTACTGCCTTAACCGCAATCCCAACTGAAATGAAATTAACCTGGGGCTTTAGTGAGATTAAAGATTACCTAACCGATAATTTTGAAGGTATAAAGCAACAACAGATTCAAGCTGTTGTGCAGTATTTTGAGCAACATAAAGATATTGAGCAATTAGGAGCTGAATTAGGAATTAAAGACTAGTTTTTGCCTTTTTATCGCCGTAAACGACGACCTACGAGATATGCTGTGCAATTTTGTAGGTCGTGCTTTAGCGCGAAAGTGCCAATGCTAATAAGTCGTCACCTTAAATGGCGTTCTACACTCAACCAAATACACACCTAAAACAGGCGCCTTGTGGTTTTGGTACATAAATTAAATCACCACCGTGGTTGAGCATTATTTGCCGAGAGAGGCTAAGACCAATGCCGGAGCCTTGTTGTTTGGTGGTAAAAAATGGCACGAAGATCATATCTATCACATGCTCACTGATACCTGGGCCGTTGTCGTTGATTTCTATATAAAGTTGTTGGCTTGCGTTTTGCGCCAAGCTGATTTCGACCCTTGCTTGAGTGGCATTCTCAGTACTGTACTTTTGATTACTCTTTAGTACTTCAAGTGCATTTTTTATTAAGTTTACTAATACTTGCTCTATTTGACTGCTATCAAGCATCACTAATTGCTGGCTTTGAATTGTAAGCTCTATATCTATTTGCAGTTCACGGGCTTGTTGTTGATGTAAAGCGACAATATGCGTTAGCATATCGGCTAAATTTTTAGGTGCTAAATTAGGTTTAGGTAAGCTACTAACTTGGCGAAAACGAGCAATAAAATCACCTAAATGAGCGGTTCTTGATGCTAACGTGCTTAGTGCAAGCTGTAAGTCTTGTTTATCTTCAAGCTCATTAAAACATAATGCTTGTGGCAGCAAATTACTGCAGGTATCAGCTAGTGATGATAGTGGCGTAATAGAGTTGGCAATTTCGTGAGTGAGCACTTTAGTTAAGCGTTTATATGCTTGTTGTTCTTTAAGTTGTAATTGGTCGTGAATTGATTGTAAGCTCACTACACGGCGAACCCTCCCTTGTATTTCGGCGATACTCAGTTGAATTGATAGGGTGTCGTGCTGCTCGCCATTTTGCCAGTAGGTGGTGCTGCGGATATTGTGTTCGGCGTTTAAAATTAACTCTCCAACAGCGCCTAACTCATGTAAATTTTGGAAGCTTTTACCTAGTAACTTACTAACGGCTGGGTTTGATTCGATCACCTCGCCGTTGTCATCACATACCATAACGGCTAAATCAACATGGATGAGCAAAGCTTGTAAAAACTGAGCTTGTTGCTCGGCATTAAAGCGCGCTGTTTGCATTTGTGCTTTTACTTGCTCAAATTGCTTAAGCATTGGGTGTTGCTGACCAAGCCCTAATGTACTGTCGCCATTAGCTAAAGCGCGGATCACCATTTCAGCTTGTTTTTGTTGGCGCTTAAACAGCGTAAAAATATGCGCTATTAGCGCCGCTGCGACTAGCATCATTAATAATGTCGTCGCTGAAAAACCATGCTTTTGCAATACATAGCTAAGCAACGCACTAACACTTATAAGTGCGATAATATTAAATGAAAGTAATAAATTAGCTCGCATGATTATAGCCCGTACTTTTCAAGGCGGCGGTACATGGCACCACGGGTTAAACCCAGTGCTTTGGCTGCATGACTCACATTACCTTGATGGTGCTTAAGTGCTGCGCGAACTGTGCGTTGTTCGAGTATGTCTAAATCAAAGGTGTCGTACTGTAGCTGATTGTTTATATCCTCTGTACTTTGACTCGCAGAATGAGCGCTAGGTGCTGCGCTATTACCTACAACTGAGGTTATATCGAGTGTATCCCCTTCAGTTAATATAACCGCACGCTCTATAGCGTGAGCCAATTCACGTACATTACCTGGCCACGCGTATTGGCAAAGCGCACTCATATCATCATCGCTAATGGTTAAGCTGCGTTTATATTTTTGCGCAAAGTGTTTTAGGTAGTAATTAGCTAATAATGGAATGTCATCGCTGCGCTCCCGTAATGCCGGAAGGCGAATTTCAACGGTGTTTATCCGATACAATAAATCTTGACGAAAACGCCCCTCTGCGACGGCTTGATCAAGGTTGTCGTTAGTGGCGCAAATAAGGCGAATATCTATATCAACGGCTTTACTGCTGCCAACGGGCGTTATTTGTCTATTTTGCAGTGCAGCCAGTAATTTGGCTTGATGCTCTAAGGGTAAATTACCCAGTTCATCTAAAAATAAACTGCCACCGTGGGCAAGCTCAAATTTACCAATTCGATCGCTTTTTGCATCGGTAAACGCGCCTTTTTTGTGGCCGAAAAGTTCGCTTTCAAATAAATTCTGCGCCACCGCACCCATGTCTAAACTCATAAATGTTTGATTATGGCGCATACTTGCTTGATGAATGGCGTGAGCGGTCAACTCCTTCCCTGTGCCGCTTTCACCGGTTATTAATATGTTGGCATCAGTTTGAGCTGCTTTTTCTATGGTGCTAAACACCTGTTGCATCGCATTGCTTTGACCTAAAAACTCAAAGTTAGGCGTGTTTAAGGCTTGGTTTAACCCTTGTTTTTGCAGCGTTAATTTGCCCACTTGCTGTTTGTCTTTTGCGTGTGAAAATGCAGCGGCGACTGCGCCAAGTAATTGCTCGTTTTGCCAAGGCTTGGCAATAAAATCAGAGGCCCCCGCTTTAATTGCATCTACGGCTAATTGAATATCGCCGTAAGCGGTCATTAATAAAACAACGATATTAGCGTCTTGTTCGATAATTTTTTTCAGCCAATAAAAGCCTTCTTTGCCACTGATTGAGTCTTGGGTAAAGTTCATATCAAGCAGTATTACGTCAACGGGCTGCTCGAGCTTGCGTTGCTCGTTAATGATGCCTGCAATGTCAAATGGATTGTCTGTGGTTTTAACACTTTGATAATGCTGTTTTAGTAATAAACGTGCTGCAATGAGAATGTCTGGGTTGTCATCAACAATTAGAAGAGAGCCTGTGTGTTTCATGTTTTTTATTCTTATAGAGTTTTATTTAGCCTAAAACAAAAAGGGGACAGTGTCCATAAATGGACGTTCATAAGATAATAAAGTGTTCTATAAACGGACACTATAATTAGTTCAAAAACTTAATTTGCAATTAAGTGCTTGATTTTATTGGTTAATTAAAGTTGGCGCACGCTTTGTAATAACAATAAGTAATTAGTTAAATTAAACCTGTATCAAGGTAGTCGACATGGACAAAAAAATAGAACGCTCATTTACGCAAAAGTATTTTAAAAAATTTACTTTTGCAGCTCTTACTTTAGGTGTTGCTGCGGCTGCATATGGTTTTACGCAAAGCAGTGATACAGGCCGTAGCCAAAATATCGAGCGTAGTGGTTTAACGGTTAGCACGGTTAAACAAGGTGCCTTTAAAGATGCCTTAAGCTTACGCGGTCAAGTTGTGCCAAAAACCAGTATTTATCTCGATACCATTGCTGGTGGTCAAGTGGAAGAGCGATTAGTCGAGCAAGGTGAATATGTTGAGAAAGGCCAACCGCTCGTGCGCTTAAGCAACACTAACTTACAACTTGATGTAATGAGCCGTGAAGCACAAGTTACCGAGCAGCTTAACTTTTTACGTAATACGCAGATGATGATGGAAACCAGCCGGTTAAACTTACGCCGCGACTTATTAGAAATCGAATTAAAAATAACTCATTTAACACGTCGATTAAAACAAACTAAACCTCTGGTTAAAAGTGGCGTATTGGCGCAAGACCAACTAGCTGAGCTCGAAGAAGATTTAAATTATTACCAAGCGCGTAAAAAGCTCACCCTTGAGCGCCAAAAACAAGAAAATTCAATCCGTGAGGTGCAAGTGGCGCAGTTGTCAGACAGCGCTAAAATGCTCGAAAAAAATCTGCAATTTGCGCGTCGAAATCTCGACAACTTATTAATCAAAGCACCGGTATCGGGTTATTTAAGCGAACTTGATGTGGAAATTGGCGAATCTAAAAACAGTGGTGCGCGGTTAGGCCAAATAGATATTCCTAATGAATATAAATTAGTGGTGCGCATGGATGAATTTTATTTAAACCAAGTGCAGCGTGACATGGCGGTAATGATTGAGCTAGAAAGCGGCACGGTGAATGCAAAAGTGAGCAAAATCGATAGCCGCGTACAGCAGTCACAATTTCAAGTAGAAGTGGACCTACCCAGTAACACTAAAAGCATTAAGCGCGGCCAAAGCATTGATATTGAGTTAATGCTAGGGGATGACAATAACAATGCCTTACTACTTAAACGCGGGGCTTTTTTTACTAACTCGGGCGGTAACTGGGTTTATGTAATCGAGCAAGGCGGTGATAAAGCAGTGCGCCGTGATATCCGCCTAGGCAAAAAGAATCAACACTATTTTGAAGTGCTTGAAGGGCTAAACGCTGGGGATAAAGTGATTACCTCTAGCTACAGCAACTTTGACAAAGCACAGCAACTACAATTTTAAGGATAATAACAATGATCAAACTAACTAATTTAAGCCGCGTATTTCGTACTCAAGATGTTGAAACAACAGCGCTGAGTAATATTAACTTAACTGTAAACGAAGGTGATTTTTTAGCGATAATGGGGCCATCTGGCTGTGGTAAGTCAACGCTGCTTTCTATTTTGGGTATGCTTGATTCACCGACCTCAGGCAACTTTGATTTTGCGGGAACTGACATTGCAGGCTATAGCGAAAAGCAACTAGCAGAGCTACGTAAAGAATCAATTGGCTTTGTATTTCAAAGTTTTAACTTGATTGATGAGCTAACAGTTTATGAAAACGTAGAGTTGCCATTGCAGTATCAAAAAATATCAAAAAGTGAGCGTAAGCAACGCGTAGAAACCATTTTAAAGCGCGTGGGTATTGATCACCGCGGCGAGCATCTACCACAGCAACTGTCGGGTGGTCAGCAGCAGCGGGTAGCCGTTGCGCGTGCATTAGTGATTAATCCCAAGCTAATTTTAGCCGATGAGCCAACCGGTAACCTCGATTCTAAAAACGGTGATGAAGTGATGGCGATGCTACGCGAATTAAACCGCGAGGGCACCACGGTTATTATGGTGACTCACTCAGAAAAAGAGGGTGCCTATGCTGATCGTTTAGTGCGCCTATTGGATGGCCAAGTGATGCTTGATAAAGCAAATGTTGTGCAGCAAGCCGTTGTTGAGGTTGCTTAATATGTTTATTAATTATTTAGTCACTGCTTTAAGATCATTTAAGCAACAAAAACAGCATTTTATCCTAAACCTTTTAGGGCTAAGTATCGGCTTAGCTGCGGCAATTTTAGTGGCACTATTTGCACAAAACGAGTTGTCATACGATAGTCAGCAGCCTCACGCTGAACGTGTTTACCGTGTAGGCCAAGATTACTCAAAGTTGGGCTTATCAGTCATTCCTATTTTTAATTATTCTCAAGCGGCAAAAGCCACTGAATATAGCCAAGTAGAAGAAGTGTTTGGTTTGACGATGGTATCGTGGACCAGAGAGGCGATGGTTGACGTGCAGTACCTGGATCAGGGTTTTAAACTTAATGACTTGTATGGGGCAACGCCAAATATTGAGAACTTTATCAATATAAACACATTGGCAGGGGATTTAAAAAATGCAATGAGTACACCTGAGAGCTTGGCTCTAAGTGAATCTGAAGCACTGCGTATTTTCGGTACAATAAATGTTATTGGTAACACGTTACAGCACGAACAAGGGCAATATACTGTACGGGCGGTGTTTGCAGATTTACCAAGCAATACTCACTTTGCATTTAAAAACCTCGTATATGTAAAACATGATCCAAATAACCTGATGGTTAATAGCAGTTATGTTTATATGCGTTTGGCGCCGCAAGCAGATCCAAAAGCACTCGCTGATACACTGTCTAAACAGTACTTCAATGGGCAAATGGCGGGTCAAGTTGCCATTGAGTTACACCCATTACTAGACTTACATTTAACAGCAAAATCGCCATTTGAAATGAAAGCAGGCGGCGCAAAGCAAGTTGTAACGATTTGTGCAGGGTTGAGCGTGTTACTTATTTTGATTGCTGGCTTTAACTTTATCAATATGACAGTAGCGCAGTCTGCAAAGCGCGCTAAAGAAGTGGGTGTGCGCAAGGCACTTGGTGCAAGTAAGCTGCAGTTAGTAACACAGTTTTTAGCTGAATCTACTTTGGTTGCTCTATTGTCGATGATTATTGCCTGTGTGTTAGTGGAGCTGTTATTGCCAAGTTTTAACCAGCTGGTCGATCGTGAACTGATAGTGAGTTATTTTTCAGCCTTTGGTTTGGGCATTATGGCTGTTGTTATTGCTGTAGGCATACTTGCAGGTTTGTACCCGGCATTGTTTATCTCATCATTTAGCGCGAAACGAGTGTTAAGTGGCGATTTACAACGCGGTAATACGGCCATTTGGGTACGTAAATGTTTATTGACCTTGCAAGCTTCATTAGCAATCGGTTTGATCATTGCATCAGTTACGTTATTAAAACAATTATCTCATTTACAAAGCCTTCCTTTAGGCTATCAAACGCAGCAACGCTTAGTGGTTTCAGAGTTGCCGGTGCAATCGGTATTTACGCAGCAGCCTAGCGCACTAATTAATCGCTTGACGGCTATAGATGGTGTAGAGCAAGCAACGGTTATTGATACCCGTTTAACCGTTTCAATTAACAATACATTACAGCCCACTTGGCCCAATGGTGAATCTTCAGGTGGAATAACCCCTGTGATAGGTTCTGGTTTTGATGTTGTAAAAGGGCTAGGCCTTACGCTTATTGCTGGTAGAGACTTTAGCCGTGAGTTTTCCTCAGACTGGGCGACGCGAGCAAACGGGGTTACAACAGTAGGTACAATTATTACAGAAACCGTTGCCAAGCAGGCTGGTTATAGCAATGTGGCTGATATTGTTGGACAAAAAATTAAAGACACAGGGCGTAATGTGGATATGCAAGTTGTTGGTGTTGTAAAAGATGTAAAGGTTGGTAATGCACAAGATGCGAATTCTAACATTATGTTTTTATGTGGTTATAACTATTTAACACCAGTATCTGAAGTAATTTTAACCGTGAACGTGCAAAACCTCCCTGCTATAAAACAAGCAGTGATTACAGCTTTAGCTGAAGTGTCTAATATTTATGAGCCAAAAATAAACCTGCTAGCTGAAAACTATAAAGCGGTATTAAAAGGTGATGAGCGTGTTTCTCTTGTCGTACTTATATTTACTGGCCTTGCAGTGTTCTTAACCTGTTTAGGTACTTTTGGTTTAGCTTCATTTGCCACAATTCGTCGTCAAAAAGAAGTCGCTGTACGCAAAGTACTGGGTGCATCACGCATCAGCATAATGAATCTACTGGCAAAAGAGTTTTTAATTTTAGTGCTAGGAAGTGTAGCCATAGCATACCCGCTAACTTATTGGCTGGTGGGTGATTGGCTCGCAAACTTTAATGAGCGTGTTGATCAAGCGCTGTGGGTTTATCTGGTTGCCGCTTTGAGTGTTACTGCGATCACTTGGCTGACGGTTGCAAGCCTCGCCTTTAAAGCTGCCAGTACGAGACCGTCGCTTACTTTACGTTATGAATAAATAAAGTTTATTAGCCAAAGCTATAGCCTGTCGGTGTAACCGGTAGGCCGTTTGGGGTGAGAACAAGGTCTTATAGGTTAGGTATGTTGATATCACATGTAACAACAGCGTTTCGAGTATTTAAGCAATATAAGCTGTATTCGTTATTGAATGTTTTTGGGTTAAGTATTGGTCTTGCCGCAGCTCTGTTAGTGACGTTATTCGCAGAGTATGAATTGTCGTTTGATGAAATGCAGCCCGATCACCAGCAAGTTTATCGTTTGCATGTTGATGTAAAGGTGCCGGGCTTAGAAGAGATCCCATTAACGGTTGTAAGCATTGCGCAAACAGTGTCTTCACGTAGTGATGTAAGCAACTTATTGGTGCTGGCAGATGTGGTCGATAGTGATTTATTTACTGATCATATTAAAGTGGCTGGGCAAGCGTTTAAGCTGCGAAATGTATATGGCACTTCGGCCAATTTACGTGATTTTATTCATCTTGATGTGATAGCTGGCAATCTTGAACAAGCGCTCTCAGAGCCCAATCAAATCGCCTTTAGTGCAAGTGAGGCTGTAAGGTTATTCGGCAGTGTTAGCAATGCGTTCGAGCAAACCTTATTGATGGGCGAGAAAAGTGTCACTGTGAGTGCTGTTTTTAATGACTTACCCGATAACAGCCACTTTTTGTTTCATGCTTTAGTGTCTGTTGATTTCACCGAACATAACGATATATCGAGTTATGTTTATCTAAAAACTGAGCAAGGAGCTGATTTAAAAGGCATAGAAAAGCAGTTAGCTAGAAGTCTTATTGAAAAATATCAATTAAAGAATAGCCAGCTTGAATATCGTTTAGTGTCGATGCGAGACGTGTATTTTAAAGCCCATTCTCCCTTTGAATTTAAACCTGGCGGGTCGGCTTTTTTAGTGAACTTGAGCCTGGTATTGAGCGTGTTACTACTCGCCATTGCCGCAGCCAATTACATTAATATTGCGGTATCGCAATTGTTGTATCGCAGCAAAGAAATTGCTATGCGAAAAATGCTGGGGGCGAGTAAGCGACAATTAATTCTGCAATTTTTGTTAGAAGCTTTGCTAATGCTGGCCTTTGCTACGGTGTTAGCGTTGTGTTGGGTTGAGGTGTTATTACCAAGCTTTAGTGACTTTGCAAACCGCCCATTACAGCTAGTTTGGGATTGGTCACAATTGCTAGCTGTATTGGGGTTGATACTTTTATTGGCTTTTGTATCAGGTGTTTACCCAGCTTTATGTGTCGCACGCGCTCCGCTTAAAAGTTTACTTGCAGGGCAATTGCAAACAGGTCAGATTCTGCGTAAAGGCTTGTTAGTATTTCAAGCAGCCATGGCAATGGCTTTAATTGTTTGTACGTTAGTGAGCTTGCAACAGTTAACGTTCTTGCAAAGCTTAGCGGTTGGTTATGATGTGACGGATCGCATTGTGATACACGATTTAAGTAGCAAGCAATTGATGGCAAAAGAGCATGCGATACTCAATGAGATCCGTGCACTGCCCGGTGTCGTGCAAGTGACCACTACAGACACAGATTTAACCGATAGCATCCTAGAAAGTTTTTACTTCCGTTGGCCAAACGGCTATGAAGAAAGCGAACTGCCACCGACTATTGGCACAGGTTTTCATGCCGTGGAAACCTTGGGTCTGACACTACTTGCTGGCCGAGATTTTTCACCACAATTTCAAAGCGATTGGTTGCATTATGTCAATGAGGAGTCAAATACGCAGCAGGGCGAGGATACGCCTCAAGCAATGGCCATTTTGGTGACCGAACAAATGGCAAAACGCGCTGGCTATGAGAGTGTGAGTGAGGTAGTGGGGCTGCAAGTTCAGGGGCTTTACCGCAACATCAATGCCATCATCGTTGGTGTGATAAAAGACATTAAAGTGGGCTCGGCAAAAGACGATTGGCTGCCTGTGTCATTTTCAGCAGGGTATAGCTCACAATCAACCGTTAGATTGGTGGTAAGCACCGAGCAAGCAAACTTTCCTCAATTATTGAGTCAGCTACGCCAGCTTTTAAAACAGTTTAATTTAACTGCCAACCCGCAATTTAGCCTAATGCTTCAAGACTTAGCCAAGGTTTATCGCGTCGAGCATGACTTGTTTGTGCTTATTCGAAATTTCTCTGTGCTGGCCATGTTTTTAAGTTGCTTAGGTTTATTTGGACTAGCGGCATTTGCAGCGAAACGTCAGCAAAAGCAATTAGCCATGCGAAAAGTATTGGGCGCAACCCGTTTAAATTTAGTTAATCTACTTGCCCGTGAGTTTTTAATCATAGTGTTCGCAGCGGCAGCAATTGCTTTACCTCTAGCTTATTGGCTAATGGATAACTGGTTGCAAGGTTTTAACGACCGTATTGAGCAAACCATTTGGGTATATTGCTTGGCAGGCCTCATTGTGGGTGCGTTTACTTGGCTAACCGTTGCCAGTCTTGCCTTTAAAGCCGCCAGTACACGGCCATCGCTTGTTTTACGCGATGATTAGATAAGTAAACAATGTCGCTATAAATGACGACCTACAAGGTTGTAGAAAGGTGTAGGACGTGCTTTAGCGCGTAAATAGGCTATATTTTATTTCTGCTTTAGAAAAAGGAATTTACTAAATGAGCTGGAGTAACTTAAAGAAAGGGCGTGTATCAATTCAATCAGGCGAATACTTCATTACATTTACATGCCACCGCAGAGAAGGGATATTTAGTAATTTCGATCATGCTAATATCTTTTGTAGATGCATTGCGAGTAATGAGCTCAAGTATCAATGCCGTTGGTTAACTTGGGTTTTAATGCCTGATCATTTCCATGGTTTGTTGCAGCTTAAAAACAGTGAATTAGGGGTTGTAGTGGGTCACTTAAAAGGCGCATCAGTTCGAGAAGTTAATAAAGTACGGGATTTAAATCAGCCTGTATGGCAAAGAGCGTATTATGATCATGCGCTGCGAGAAGAAGAAAATAGGATTGAAATAGCAAGGTACATTGCTGCAAATCCTTTGAGGCGCAAGTTGGTCACTAGAATTGGTGACTATCCGTATTGGGATTCAGTATATTTGTAAATTTAATATCGCAGGGGGTTGTCGCCGTAAACGACGACCTATGATATAACTCTTTAAATATCTTTAATTTTTATCGCGGGGTTACCGACAACAACAGTGTTCGCAGCCACACTTTTGGTTACTACTGACCCTGCGCCCACAACAGCGTTATCGCCAATTGTAACGCCAGCTAACACAATAACTCCCGCGCCAATCCACACATTATTACCGATAGTAATCGGTGCAGTAAAGTTCTCCTTCTTGAGCCGCTCTGTAGGGTTAATCGCATGCGAGACTGCCAGTAGCTGAACATTCGGGCCGATTAAACAATCGTCGCCAATGCTTATAGCTCCTTCATTAATTGGCGCATCTAACACAGTGCAGTTAATGTTTATAAAAGTACGATCACCAATTTGTATTTGTGAGCCATAGTCACAATGAAAGCCTGCTTCAATAATGACGCCCGAACCGGAGTTAGCAAACAGTCCTGTTATGCGTTTTAAGTTACCTTTACTTGGGCTTTTATTAAATAAGCGGCATATTTCATGGGTGGCTTTGCGTTTATCAAGCCGCTCTTTTGTAATCGAATTAAATTTTTTCAGCATACTATTTTGATTTTTTGAGCCACTTTTTTATCCATTCAGATTGGTGTGACAGTAAATAAGATAAATTTTCTTTAGCTTGATAGCTATGCCCTTCATACGGGAGCATAATTAGCTGAGCTGTTTTTTTATTCGCAATTAATGCTTGATACATTCTCATTGACTGCAATGGGTAAGTACCAGAGTTTTGATCGCTTTCCCCATGAACCAATAATAATGGTTCATTTATTTGATCGGCATAAATTAAAGGCGATATATTAATGTATGTATCCCTTGCTTGCCATAGGTTACGCTGTTCACCTTGAAACCCAAACGGTGTTAGGGTTCTATTATAAGCTCCGCTTCGTGCAATCCCAGCTCTAAATAGATCGGTATGTGCAAGTAAGTTAGCTACAGTAAAAGCTCCGTAAGAATGACCCATAACGGCTAACTTTTGCACATCAATATGGCCTGATTTATCTAAGGCATTGACTGCGGCTTCGGCATTTAGATTAATTTGATTGATAAAGTCATCGTTAGGTTCACCTCCATCAAATGAGGTAATTGGCATTGAAGGTGATTCAAAAACAGCAAAGCCGTCATGCAGAAATACCAATGGGCTTAGCGGATCAAACTCTCTAAATAAATTTGTCCGTACAGTATTTTGTTGGCTAAGTTTTTTATTTTTAAACTCATCAGGGTAAATCCATAAAATTGCAGGGATTTTATTTGATTCATGCGTTTTATAATTGTTAGGTAAATGCAGTGTTCCAGTAAGATCTAATCCATCACTTCTTTTATAGCTAATAGTTAGTGGCTGGTTTATAAATTCATTTTTATTTTCGTTAGAGTACAGTAAGATCTTTTCATTAAAGCTATTGTTTGTAACTGCATAGTATTGAGGTGCATTTTTGTTGTTTTGTTTTTGGATTACGAAGGTGTTGTTGGCGACTCTTAAAGGCATTTCTATATGTTTAGCATCGCTTAAAAATATTGTTTTATCAAGATTATTCAATATATTGTAATGTTTGGCTATGGGTCTTATGCCGTTCTTACTTTGCCCAGAAGAAAAGAAAAATAAGTTATTATTTTGCTCAACTAAAACTTCATATCCAGCAGGCGTACGTAATGTCTGAGGGTCACCAAAGTCATTGTATTTATCACGATAATCTCTTTGGTGGATTAAAGTACTGGTAGTGTTTTGAGCATTGATTAAAGTTGTTCTGGCCTGCTTGCTGTCATAGCGCCAGTCTTGAAGTATTCCAACACCAGATAACCCCCACAAAATATCATGAACTCTCCATGTTACTTGATGCATTAATTCTTTATGGTTTGAAAATGGGCTTTCTAATTTATAAATATGATCGTGATATGTTTGTGGTAATGACATATCACCTTTATCACTCGCCTCTACCCATGTAATAGTTGAGTTTTGTGAAGGCAACCATTTCACCAATCTAGCGCCAATAGGAACACTATCTTTGGACTTAGGTAGGTTAATTTTATCTTTTAAACTTGGTAAATTATATATATCAGAGGGATTGTCTATATTAACGATATTATAAGTACTCCCCCATTTTTTATAAGGTAAATAAGCAGATAACTCACTCGGTGGCGTGGAATACAGTAAATACTTTCCATCAGGGGAGACGGAGAAATCATTAACCAAGCCACTTTTAGTTAATGTAGAAACTTTACCATTGAGGTCTACCTTCACTAACTTGGTTTGATTGATAGATATAAACAGCTCTTTCATCTGGTCATTGATTAATAAGTTTTTATGAGTTCGCCCTTGATCTGTCTGCAGCTCAGATGACAATACATTGGGCTTTTTAGTATTATGTCCAAGTGCATTTATTCGGGAGTTTCGCTGCTTGACGACAATGCTTTGACCATCAGGAAGCCATCTCAGGTGCCTTCCGCCAAGACTTGTGGATAAATTGAGTTCTGTTAGCTTATTAGATACATTGCTATCGATATCGTACAACCATAGTTTTGTATTGGCGCCCTGCTGAATTAAAAATGCGATTTTTTTAGCATCAGGGGACCAATTAAAATCGACAATCACCCCTTCTAAGTTATTAACTTCTTCTCTTGTGTTTGTAGCAATATTAAATAACGTTGCATGGCTAAATTGTTCAGTATTAACTCGGCTCGATAAATTAGTATAAAAATCTAAGCCAGCTAATGCGACGCGCTGTTGAGATAAATAATCAATAGATGGGTATTTTATTTGGTGTAAAAATAAAACCAGTTCCCCATTTGGCGATAATGAAATAGTTTCTTGCCCCGTAGACTCTATCAGTTTAGTCCACTTACTATTATCAATTTCAATAGCTTTAACGGGTGATGAGGCAATGAGCAAAAACGCTATGATAAGATAAAATTTATTCATTTCGTAATGCCTTTATTGGATCTTGTCGTAACGTTTGGTTGATCGGGAAAAAGCTAGCCAGTACAGATATCGCTAATAACCCTAACCAAATAGTCATTGTTAACCACCAGTTTATAGGCAGGTCAATACCAGGTAATGACATACAATAGCCTATAACTAAAAAGGCCGTTGAAAAAGCTAACACTAAACTCATTGAAATGGGTTGCATGAGCTCTAATAAGCTTTCTTTTAGCAATCTATAATTATCAGCCCCCATAGAAAGCTTTACGCCTAAGCTATATCTGCGCACTTTCACTAAGTAGCTAACAATACCGTTTATGCCAATACCCACCATGAGCAGCGATGTTGAGGCCAGCACAATAGCTAGCCATGCAGCATTTAAGTGGCGTTGCCTTTTATCATCAAACAGGCTTGTTAAAGAGGCTATGTTATTAATGTCTAGTCGTTGGTCTATTGCTAATACTGCTTGTTGAATATCTGCAATTGCATTATTTTCATCTGAAACAGTAATCAAATACGTAAATTGTTGCCAGCCAGGGTAATCTTTAGGTGTAAATACTTCAAAGTCTTCACTTTCAGGGCTGCCAGGCACATAGGTATTGCTGACAATGCCTATAATTGAATAATACTTTTTATTATCAAAGCTCACTTTACTGTTTAGTACTTCATTACTGTTTTTATTAAGTAAATCTGCAAGGCGCTGATTAATAATGATCGGTGGATTTTCGAGCTGTTCATCTCCTTCGGCAAAGTCTTTACCCGTAATCGTTAAATTCAGTTCAGTAAAGTAATTGGTCGTGACTAAGCTATTACGTGCTTGGGCAATATACTGTCCAGCTTCGTTGTATATTTGATTGACGTTAACCGTTTTAGGTAATCTCATCTCAGAGGAAACAGCTAAACTACTGACACTATTGAGCGCCTGTAATCTTTGGCTGATTGCTTTGTGTAAATTAATACGCTCGCCGGAGGAGTTTACATTACTGTAGTTAATTGTTAGTGAATACTTACCTTCCGTGTTAATTCCGTTTTCTCTAAGTGCTTCAGTTAACGTAACAAGTACTACGTGGCTGGCGGCTGTTAATACTAAAAACGAAAACAATATTTGCAAACCAACCAGTAAATGGCTGGTGGCTGAACTCATTTGTTTACCGGTGCCTTTACCGCTACTTTGCAAGCTGCTCATTAAACTCTTTTCTTTAACAACACTGAGTTCTATAAATGAGTAAAGAGAGGCAATACTGATAATTAAAAATACTGAAAACAGCAGCGTATTAATGCTCAAAGACAGGGTGTCTAAGCGCTGAATGGCATCAGCTGCAAGGCTTTGAATAACCATAAAACCGATTTGAGTAAATGTTAGAGCAAGCAGCACCGCAACACTAATGAGTAAAACATTATGTTTGAGTGTTTCCATAATGAGCTGTTTTTTACTGGCGCCAAACGCAAAGCTTATCGCAAGCGGTTTGATACGTGTAATAGCTTTAGCAAGCTGCATGCTAGACAGGTTGATAAGAGCAATAAGCATTAATAAGCACACACCTAGTAACAACATTAATACAATCTTTCCGCTGTCACCTCTAAGGGCGTCATTAAATGCAGTAACACGCGCACCCACTGTAAAATCTTTTAAAATATTAGGCGCGTGTAACTGCGCACCTTTAAGTGACAAATCAATTAACTGCTTATTAATTTCCTGCTCTGAAGCTGTGGGTTTAAATCTAACTACATTCTTATATGCCCCCATAAAGCCGTTAGATGTTTTTGGGTTAAATGACTCATCAGCATCAATCGGTATCCATATTGCGTTATTTATTTTGCTGTAATTGGGTAGTACAAGGTCGTCGGGTGCGACACCAATTACATTGAAACGACGTTGATTAAGTTGTATTTTTTTACCAACAATATGAGGGTCACTATTATAGTAGGTTTGCCAAGCGCGATAGCCTAATACGACCGACATTTGCTGAGTACCGAGCGCTTTTGATTTATTGAATAACCGACCAAGTTTGGCTTGAACGCCGAGTAAATCAAATAGATTATGTGAAGCGAGTATGACGTCAATTTCGGGTCTACTAGACTGATCAAGCAGTTTGTAATCAGTCCATTTATGATAAGTAGCGACATCAGTAAAAACGGTGTTTTCTTTTTTAATGTAGCTCATAACTTTTGAATTACTAGCAGGACCTGAGTAACCTTTAGAGTTAATGGTGCCTTCAAGTAAGTATAAGTTATCGCTTTGCTGGTAAGGTAGTGGGGCGAAATACACTAGATCAACTAAGCTAAATGAACTAAGTACCATTGACAGTGTTAATGCCAACGTGAAAACTGTGGTGAAATAGTACTGCTTAGCGCGCTTGAATGTACTGTAGGCAGTTTTTAACATGGCTGAGCAACCTGTTTTTCATTTGTAGGTTTGCTTGACACTCGTTCGTCGCTTTGGGCAACGACGGTACCGTCTTTTAACTGAATATTTCGCGTAGCCATATCGGCATAACGCGGATCATGGGTAACTAATACAATGGTGGTGCCTTGCTGGTTAAGGTCTTTTATTAATGCCATGATTGCATCGCCATTTTTCGAGTCTAAGTTACCAGTAGGTTCGTCGACCAGCATGATGCCAGAGTCACCAGCTAACGCGCGTGCGATTGAAACACGTTGTTGCTGACCACCAGAAATTTGATTTGGGTGTAAATCAGCTTTATCAGCTAGGCCCACTTTTTCAAGGCAGTCTAATGCTCTTGCTTGGCGAGATGATAAAGAGTCGCCACGGTATTTTAGCGGTAGCGCAACATTTTCAAGTACTGTCATTTCATCAATTAAGTTAAAAGATTGAAACACAAAGCCAATACGATTACCTCGTACTTTTGCACGTTGGTTTGAATCCATATCAGAGACCAGTAAACCATCAATGTAATATTCACCGCTTTGAGGAGTATCGAGCAGCCCCATAATATTAAGCAGTGTTGACTTGCCACAACCAGAAGGCCCAGAAATAGAAATAAACTCGCCGTCGTACACGGTAAAGCTAATCCCTTTTAAAACTTGACTTACTTGCTCCCCGTTCGAAAAGGACTTACTTAAGTTATTAACTCGTAAAATTTCAGTATTCATGTTTTTTCCTTAACCAGCTATTCTTATTGTTGTTGTTTCAACGGGGATATCTAATGTAGAAATAATAACTTGTTCACCAGGCTCTAAACCCGACAGTACTTGGATCAGTTGCCCTGACACTTTACCGTATTGCACGTCAACTTTAACGGCTCTATTATCTGTTGTGAGTTTAAATAATGAGCCATAACTGCCTTCACTTGCACCTGTTGGCTGCTTTATATAATTCACTTCTTTTTGTACGTCGGCAAAAATAGTTGCATCAACTTGTTGCATTGGTTTCATGGTGTCTGATTCTGAAGCTTCTAGTTCAATATCAATTTGTACAGCACCGTCGCTGATCACTGGATCAACACGAACTACTTGGCCACGCACTTGATCATTCAACGTACTAATTTGGGCCGTCATACCAATTTGAATTAAATGAGCTTGAATTTGCGGTACTTTTATTTCACCAACCAAAGGGGAGAGGCTACCGATTAAAGCAAGTTCAGAACCTGCAGTAACGCTTTGCCCTAAACTTAAAGGTAAGCGCTGAATAACGCCGCTCATCCCCGCTTTAACTGAAAGTTGCTCTACCATTAATTTGGCGACGTCAAACTCGTCTTGCGCTTGGGCTATTAAGTCATCTTGAATCGAAAGCGATTCTTTTTGCATCTGTGCTAATTTATCAAGTTTGGACTCTTCAAGGGCAATACGTTTTAAGAGTTGCTTGGCTTCGAGTTCATTTTTCTTGGCGCTAATCCCTGAAACAATGCCTGATTTAGCTAATGTACGTTCTGCTTCAACTTGCAGCATGGCTATTTCAGATTGTGCTTTTAGCTCAGACACGCTTGATTCGTTGTTAAGCATCTCACGCTGTTGTAGCAATACGGTTTGACGTTTTTGGGTTTTGGCATTTTTAAGCTTTGCTAATGCTAAGCGCAGTTTACTTTCTAGCTCAGGGTTATTTAAAGTAAGGATCACAGTGCCATGTTTAACTACAGCACCTGCTTTAAGTTTTATTTCGTCAACCACAGCATTACTGGTTGCGGTAAGTAGCCGTTTATTGATTGATTGCAATGAGCCATAGCCATCAACTTTAATTGAAAAATCACCACGCTCAACCTTCGCAATAGTGACAGAGTCTTTTGGAATAACTTCAGCATTATCCGCAAACCCTAATTGCCAGCCAGAAATGAGCATAACGACAGATAAACCTATCAACCCTTGATAGATTAGTTTGGATGTAAATTTCATAGCTATTCCTTATGGTTATTCTTATCGTGATGTAGTTACACAGCTTGGGCTAAGGTTTGGTTCTTAATTAACTCTTCTAGGTCAATTATTCTATCTGCGGCTTGTATTGTTTCTTGTCTGTGAGCTACGCTGATCCGTGTGATTTTTTTTGATTTTAAATATTGATTGACCTTTAGCTCTGTCATCGCATCTAGGTGGCTAGTCGCTTCATCTAAAAACAAAATGACGGGCTGACTGTAAAGCGCTCTTGCCAAAAGTAATCTTTGTTTTTGACCACCTGATAATGAGCTGCCTAAATCACCTACTTGAGTATGCAAACCCATAGGCATATTTTGAATCTCATGCCATATAGCAGCGCCTTTAACTGCTTCTGTGATTTTATCTAGATCAGGTTTAGGCTCAAAGAAACAGATATTCTCGATTAAGGAACCATTTAGTAATTGATCATTTTGCATCACAGTTGCACACATGGAACGAAAATTTCTCATGCCAAGCATGTTTATCGAATGCCCATCTAATAAGTAATCACCTCGATCTGCTTTAATTAATCCTGTCATTAACTTAAGAAGTGATGACTTCCCTAAACCTGAGCGACCAATAATAGCGACTGACTCTCCTGCATTTATTTTAAAATTGATTCCTTTAAATAACCAAGGTGAGGATGAAGAGTATCTAAAGTGTAAGTTTCGTACTTCGATTTGCCCTTTAGCGTACTCTTTTGCAATTGTTAGTTGAGGGTTTTCTTGCTCTTGGCTCTGCATCACTATATCAGACATTCTGCGCAAGTAAGTAGAGGCTAACTTGAACCTGAATACGTGATCTACCAGAGTTTGTGTGCTACTTGAAAATTGTTGTCTATAAGCTAAGAAAGCAATAAACATCCCTATAGTAAACTCTTTATTTATTATTAATGTGGCACCAATAAAAATAACAATTAAATATTCAATTTTACTAATTAGCTCCTGGCTAATCTCTGCCGCAATGGTGACTTTTTCTCGTTTAATATTCTCGTTAGTCGTATCAGCAAATAGGTTAAGCCATGAAGAAAGTCGAGTACTTTCTTTTACGTAACATTTTATCGGTATAATTGCTCGGATCGTTTCTAGAAAGTGACTATTTTCTTTTGCTTGTTTAGATAAAACTTGCTCTAAATGCTTATTTTCTTTGTTAGTTAAATATAATCTAAGCAATAATGTAAAAGAGAGGAACGATAAAGAAACTAAGGCAAGAGTTGGTGAGTAAGTATACATAATTATTAAGGTTGTTATGCCTAACAAGCCTTCAACAATAGCAGAAATAAAACCACGGCTGATCATTCTCTGAACTTCATTAAATGCTTCAAATCTCGATTTAATATCGCCAACATGCCGAGATTCAAAAAACGAAAGGGGTAAATGTAATAGGTGACGCTGGATATTAGCCTTTACTTGAAAACCTAAATTTTTATCTAAATATAAAATGGCAGCTGAACGAATAATATTACTAAAAGTGGTTAGTAAAGTAACAGCTATAAAAGCAGCGAGTAGCCATATTAATATTCCGCCATCGGAAAGAGGTATACCATGATCAATTACAATTCTAATATAGTAGGGGGATACCAATAGGAAGCATTGCAAAATTAAGGCTACAACGAATATCTTAAATAATGAGGATGCGAGCCCTTCTATGTTGCCAATAAATGCTTTGAGTGGCATTCTTACTCGTTCATCAGCCACGGTGAATGCTGATGTTGGGGTTAGCTCAATTGCAATGCCGGTAAATGCTTCAGAGACTTGCTTCCAATCTAGTTTTATTTTCCCTTTTGCAGGATCATGGATAACAATGCCAGTTCTATTTACTGAAGCAAGCGTGACAAAATGATTAAAGTTCCAATGTAATATAGCTGGGCCCTTTAGTTTTGATAATTGACCAAGCTCTAGTTTTAATACTCGCCCAGACAACCCAATATCATCTGCAATTTTTAAAATGTGCTTAACTGTTATTCCTTGAGTACCAACGGGGTAGCGTTGTCGCATAGCAAGCATATTTACTTTATAGCCATGATAAAAAGCAATCATAGCGATACATGTGGTGCCGCATTCAGCTACTTCACTTTGTAAAAAAAGAGGTAGTTTTGATGGTTTAAAGTCAATGTAGTCTGTGAGACGCATTTTAATTTCACTATTTAATTAAGTTAAGGACTTTTTCAGATTGCCGAGTAAGTAGAATCTTTATATCTGCGGTAGGTGATAACTTTGAATAGTTGTTAGCTTCTAATCTTAAATGTACTTTTTGCTCTTTATTAATTTTGTTACTGCCAATAACCATTGTGACTATACCTTTTAACTCATCATTATTGACGATTAAGGTAACTTGGTCATTTACATGAATGCTCATATTGCTGTTGCTAGAAACCCAAAAAGATAACTCATTTTCAGCAGCAGGGCTTAATAAGTAGCCGAGAGGTTCAAATGGTTTTATGATATTTTTATCAGCGAAAGAGTGAAAAAAGAAACCATCTGCAGGGGAACGGATAATATCTTTTTTCATCACATTTTGACTATCAAATTTAGAAATAGAAAGCAGAGGCTGATTTTTTTTGACCATTTCGCCATGTGTAGCATGACTTTTATTTATGATGACAACCTCATTATAAATTAGTGGGGTATAGTGCTCAGGTGAAACCTTAGCATCGTGGCTTTTTTTTGTTGAGAATGTTACAAAGTTAATGATTAAAAAGCTAAATATGAAGATTGCGATTAAAGCTGAAATAGAATTATTGATAACTTTAGGTTGTTTAATGAGCGACCTACCAATATCGCTCGACTTATACTGATTTCTAAGCGCTTCTTTTCTGAACATATTAACAATAGACATAAGCTAGCTAACTTTCTTAATAGCAATGTCACCAACAACGCTATTACTATTCATATAGCTTAGCGGGCAACCCATTTGCCAGCTATCAAGTGTCGTAAAGCCTTTTATCCAGGTACTAAATTTTTCATTGTTTAGTGTGAGTGTGCCATCAGGGTTAATTTTACCAATATTGTTTCTGTCATCATCTAAAGCAACGGTACACTTATTGATATTACCATTGGCTCTAATTCCTAATGAATTAGGCTTTCCTGCATAACAGATATAATGACCATTTTTATCTATTTGTTTACTTGTACCAGAGTAACGAATTGTCAACTCTTTGACTAAGTCTCTTGCAGTTCTTTTGGAAGTGAGAACTTTGATAGTGTCTTGATTATCGCCGCCTAAGTTATCAATCGCTTTAAAAAACAATTGAAACCGGGGGTCACTGAATAAGGTCTCATCATAACGTTTACAAAATTTCAAAACACTCTCATGGTTCAGATCGGTTATATGGATTCGAAGTGTGATTTTAAAATCTAGATCTGTGGCTGCCGCATCTAATAAGCGGCCCCAAATTTTGTCAAAACTCCCTCTCCCGTTACGAGTTAACCGAGTTGTGTCGTGTGACTCTTTGTCACCATCTATGGATATTTGAAAACTATTTTGCTTTAGCTCAACAAGTTTTGTTAGTGTTTTTATATCGAGAAGAGAGCCGTTTGTAGTTAGATCACCATACACTTTACAATTATTTTCCTTTGCTAAGTGTTGGGCATACTCTGCAATTTCAAAAACAATGTCTCTTGCAAGTAAAGGCTCTCCGCCAAACCAGTTTAGAGATAGAAACTTTAAGCTTTTCATTTTGTTTTTAATTAGAGTTTTGGTTGCCTCAACAAGCCAGTCTGGCATTTTCCCGATTTCAAAATCCTCATAGCAATATACACATCTAAAATTGCATTGTTCTGTAGGAAATAAAATTAGCTGAAACTTTTCATTGCTAAGACTACTCGCAAGCTCGTGCTTTGAAAAACCTTTTACTGTACTTACTGAATCACTCATAATTTCCCCTAAAGTTATATGGAAAATAGAAAAGGCTATTTATATTAAATAGCCTTTTGCTACATTTATAGCTCTTTTAGTTCGCTACCACAGCTTATATTTGTTGTGCAAGAACCAACATTTATACCTTCATCTTCTTCTTCTTCTGGAGAAAAACCGCCTGCAACAGCATCTGTAAGTTCTTCACTTAGTTCAATTTCACCTAACTCATTTAATTTGATTTCTTCACTTTCTATATTTTTAAATTTATTACTCATTTTATGATCCTTTAAATTGTTGCTTCCCCTTAATGGGGTGAAGTGAGTATTACTTTAAAAAAAGAAATAGGTAACTGTAATAACTACGAGGTTTTTAAAATAAAATCATTTAAATAGTTTGATATTTTAGATAGCCATAAGTTCGAGGTCGGTTTTTTTTTGTTTTTAATGTTAAATAACATTTCAATTTTATTTTTTAATATTTTATATTCCGTTTTCTCATATAGTTTAAGTAGTTTATCTTTATTGTGATTAGTTGGGTGATTAGATTGCAAATTACAAAGTGTCATCCCGTAATTAAATTCATCTTTTATATTTTCATATTGATTCAGTGTTTTTTTTACTAATGGAGATTCAATAGATAGCTTTTTTTCTTCGATGATACATGAAGAGAAACTTAGCTTAGACAAAGAATCTAAAGGAGTCTTTTCCATATTTGAAACTAAGTGTTTCATCACTGTTTCAGCTTTAGTTGCCAGCCCTACAGATTTGAAAGCCTCATATAACCGATAGCTATATACACCACTTTTTATGCACGTACTTTTATTTATCTGACGCCAGCAAAGTTGTATTGCTTCTTCAAATTTTTCTAAGCTGATTAAGGCTATAATTTTAGCCTCTATGTATACATTTTTTTCTCTGTAATATTGCGGTATCGTCTCTTTAATTTTAAGAACTTCATTATATTTTGATTTTATGAGGTAATATTTTAAAGTTTCATCAAGTGTAGCCATATACAATGAATTCCATTGCTCACCTAATATTTCTTTGGTGACATTTATGGACCCTAGTTTTACTTTGCCCGTATTGTCGAGAATAGCTATTTCACCCATCAGCTTGAGGAATGCTGAGTGTTGGTTTGTCAGCTTATAAAGGCGTAATAAGTTGATTGTTGGATCGATTAAGTTTATGAGGTTTTGATTATTTCTATCTTGTAAAAATTTATCCGACCAATAAGTAATTACTCGGTGTAAAAATAATTCACTGGCTTGCGCTTCTCCTCGGTACGCTAAAATAAGCGGGTAGGCGTTAATCAGCCAATGCAGAGTTTTGTTGTCACTTGAACTCTGGTTACGAACATCTTTATCAAAAGCAAGGCACATTTCTTCGCACCAGTCTTCAAGGTTTGATAAAGAGTTTAAATCTCTCTTTTCGGTTAATCGCTTCAGCTTTGGCTTGTATGATTTGCAAACTTCAATATTCATTAGCCAATGCCTTCTTGGCTTATTTTCGTAGAAGGCGTTTCATCATTATCAATGACATTACAATAAACATCTTCTGGACTTATGAACCCTCCGACGAGTTGATCAAGCAATTCAAGGCTTGTAATTTCGATTAATCCATCATTTGTTCTGCGGGCAGTAATTGCATTTTTATCTTTTTTTATGTGGTTATGCATTGTTCATACCTTATGGCTGTGGGTAAAAAATATAGCCTATTTCCGCGATTTATTTTTACAATAATTAATACGTGATATATGCATAACTAAAATGTAACCTTAATAAAAATCAGAGACTTAAAACTTTGTGGCAATTATAATTACAGTGCGTTACTATATCCCTTGTTAAGGGAATGTTAAGGTTTAATTGCGGCTTTATTTATGTTAATCAGGTTTGGTGAATATTGTTTGGATACAGAAGAGATGTCTCTTCAAGTTAATGAGCAATCAGTTGTACTAGAACCAAAAGTATTTGCTGTATTGATGTATTTTATTGAGCATCGTGAGCGTTATATATCAATGGAGGAGCTACATAAAAACTTATGGAAAGACCGTTGTGTATCAGATGCTGCGGTAAGGCGTATTATAAGTAAAATTCGCATAGTGTTGAATGATGACCATAAAAACCCTAAATATCTTCAATCGCTCTCTAAACGTGGATATAAATTAATTTGTCCTGTCTCAACAATTCCTTCCCCTATAGAAGAGAAGCAAAAAAGTATAGAAAAAACAGAGCACAAGAATGTTAAAAAAGCTAAAGTCTATTTTTACCTTATTGCAATAGTGATTCTTTTTCTTTCGTTAGCTTATCTTTTATTTAAATACAAAGCCGGTGAAGTTTCAGTTATTACTAAAGTGGTGGATACAGTCATCTCAGACAAAAAATCCTTCGCAGTTTCTAGTGAAGGTCGATACATTGCATTTACTAGTAAATTAAGTCATGAAAAGAATTATCATATTTATCTAAAAGACCAGAAAACAAATACTATAGAGGTGCTTGTAGATAATGCAATCCTGCCTACAGGTTTGGTTTTCTCTAATGACGGGGAGCGCTTGTATTTTTCCGATAATTTAGATGGTATTGCTTTATTAAAGCAGGTAGATCTAACAAATAAAGCGCATGGAATAGGTACGTTAGTAGCTGATTTTTATTTTATCTCAGATGTGTTTATCGACAAAAATGAAGATAACGTAATTTATTTTTCTGGGAAAAAAAGTCTGCAAAGCGCAATACTTATCTATAAATTCAACTCTGAAAAAGGCTTGCTTGAAGAGGTTACTTCCGTTACTCAAAAAGGATCTCATGATAGTCGTGCGGATATTTCTCCAGACTCTGGTAAGTTGGTTGTACTTCGAGTTGATATGGAAAGCAAGCGTAACTCTATTCGAGTACAAGATTTAAAGACTGGCAGAACTCTTTTTCACCATGATCAAAATACAGCTATCTATGATGTTCATTGGCTTGATGATGAGCATATCACTTTATTAGATGATAAAAAGTTAGCTAAAATAAATGTTCAAACAGGTCATTCAAATATTATTATTGATAAAAACAAGGGCCTGATCGCATTAGAGCGAGTAACCCCTAATACACTATTAGCTATCAGAGATAACGATAATATCAATACTCTGATAGAGAAAAAGCTGCCATTAAGTGATTTTAAAAATGTTGAAATGATTCAAAAGAAGCAACCTGAGCAACATAGTAGCATTGTTGCCTATCAACCTTTAGGTAACAAAGCCTGGATGGTTATAAAAGAGAAAGGTATTAGCTCCTTAATTTTTTATGAAAAAAGCAAGGCTACAAAAAAAACAACACTAATGAGCACTGAAAAACCACTCAAGTTGATCAGCCCCTCTCTGACTGGTAAATATGTGTTACTGAAGCTTCAAGAGCGCATAACACTTCTTAATACGTTTGATAATAGTCTGACCTACGTCTCTAAGGCTGATGAATTGATTGGTGATGTTACTTTTTCATTTGATGAAAAGTCCATTCTATATACACGAAAAAGTAATGGAGAGTGGCAAGTATTTGAGTATGCTATTAATAATAAAGCTAAAAATGTTATTTTCAAAGGCTATCGCTTTATTCGTCAATTTGAAGGAGGATATGCCTTAGGTGATAATGCAGGAAGATTATCACGGTTTGATGTACAAAAAGGAACCATGGTTACAATGTCGGTAAGTATATCCACTGAGACAAACACAAATTGGGCTGTATTAAATGGTAAAGTATTATGGAGTGATCACAATTTGTTAAATACGATGTTCTATGAAATAGACTTAAATGATGTGGATGCTTCTAGTCTAAAGTCAAAAGCGTTTGACTTTAGTGTGATTAGACCAAGGTTTTATGTGGATAAAGTGAATGGTTTAATTATTGTTGAAAGTTTAGGTAATAGAAATAGTGATATTATTTCCATTGAAATTCAATAGGTTAAATTTAGTTTTTGCAAAGTTATAAAAAAGTTATCTAATTGTTGTTGATAATATCTATCGTGTAGTTCAAATTTAATGTGAACAATAAAACTACAAAAACCAAATAGATTAGGGGCAACACCAACATGAATTATGTATACAAATCATCATTTATCTATACAGCTATTTTTACTTTCTTAACAGTGATATATCCCGCTGACTCGTCCATAGGTATTAACAATCAAATTACTGATAATGACTCGCCAAGTTATTCTTGTGTGATAGTTCCTATACTCTGTAGAGATGAGTCTAAATCGAGTTCTGCATATGATAAACATAAATGAACTACATTCTAGGATTGAGCTTATAAACTCAATCCATGGCTTTAATGATTTTTTTAAATATATAAAAAATAGTTATAGCTATGTTCAAGCAGGGTTTATTACTTTTGATCTCTCCGATTTATTTGAGTTTGATACTTATTATTTCGGTGAATTAGATAGCTCTTTTTTAAGTGATGTTAATTCTCGTAAGGAGTTACTTCATTATTGCTTAAATGAAACAAGAGCGATTCAGCTTAGTGAGTTAGTTGGCAACTATGAGTCTGTATTAGTAGTACCTACAGGGTTACATAAAAATAAATTTGCTTGTTTTGTGTTGGAATTGTCAAGTTTAGGTGCTGAACCTCATAAAGTGAAAATGCTAGGGGACTATTGGCGAATATTTTTAGTTGAAATATTTGAAGCTTACCGGCGCTCAACAAGCTTTGATGCTGTAAAAATTACGCGGCGTGAAAAAGAGTGTATCCGTTGGGCATCAGTTGGAAAAACATCGTGGGAGATAAGTCAAATTCTAGATATTAGTCAAAGAACGGTTGATTTTCATCTAACAAATTGCATTAAAAAGACAAATAGTACAAACCGGCAGCATGCAATCGTTAAATGTATTCTGAGTGGAGAGTTACTGAGTCCTCAATAGAGTTTCCCTGACCAATTAAAAGCGCATTTTGCGCTTTTTTTGATCTACGGCTTGCCATTTTATTAGTTTCGTTTAAAATTCACTAACTTTCGAAACGAAACTTAATTGTAATCACTTATGACCAAACGAAACACCCAGCAACGCCGCCATCTGATCCTTACTCAAGTTAATGAATTAGGTGAGGTAGCCGTAGATAGTTTAGCTGAACAGTTTCAAACATCAGAAGTAACTATTCGAAAAGACTTAACCTCGCTTGAAAAAAGTGGCTTATTGCTGCGCCGTTACGGCGGTGCTATTGCTCTGCCTAAAGAGATTGTTAGCGATGAGATTGATTCTAAGCGCAAAGTCGCAATAGCAAAAGCTGCAGCGACGCTTATAAAAGATCATAACCGCATTATTATTGATAGCGGGCGTACTACGGCCGCCATGATCCCAGAACTTGCAAATAAACGCGGATTAGTTGTAATGACTAACGCCATTAAAGTGGCGAGTCGTTTACTCTCACTTGAAAATGAGCCAACACTTTTGATGACCGGCGGTACGTGGGATCCGCATTCAGAATCGTTTCAAGGGCAAGTAGCTGAAAATGTTCTATGCTCATATGATTTTGATCAGCTATTTATAGGTGCTGATGGCATTGATGTAGCGCGTGGAACAACCACGTTTAATGAACTTGTTGGATTAAGCCAAGTGATGGCTAAAGCGGCGCGCGAAGTAATCGTTATGGTTGAATCAGATAAGATTGGCCGAAAAATACCAAATTTAGAATTACCGTGGCAAACAGTAACCACATTAATAACCGACAGTGGCTTAGCAAGTGATAAACGTGCAGCCATAGAGGCGTGTGGTGTAAAACTAATTTGCGCAGAAATTATGGAATAGCAACTAAAACGTAAGTTGCTAGAATTAAAAAATTAATGGAGACACTATGTGTGGAATCGTTGGGGCTGTTGCAGAACGTCCAGTAAATAAAATCTTAGTTGAAGGCCTTAAGCGTCTTGAGTACCGCGGTTATGACTCAGCAGGTGTAGCTTTACTTGAAGGCAATACACTTAATACAGTTAAAGCAGTTGGTAAGGTTGTAAACTTAGAGTCAGCACTTGAACAAGCTGGTGTTAGCGGCCACACAGGTATTGCACACACTCGTTGGGCAACTCATGGCGGTGTAACTGAAGCCAATGCTCACCCACATGTTTCAAGCAATCAATTAGCACTTGTACATAACGGAATCATTGAAAACCACGCAAGTTTGCGTGCAGCACTTAAAGGCGACGGTTACGAGTTTTTATCAGACACCGACACTGAAGTCATGGTGCATTTAATTCATCAGTTACGTCAGCAGCACACCACTTTATTAGCGTCAGTTCAAGCAGCTGTTAAACAGTTTGAAGGTGCATTTGGTACCGTTGTGTTTGATAAAGCGAATGATAACGAAATTATTGTAGCGCGCTCAGGTAGCCCGTTAGTTATTGGTTTAGGCCTTGGTGAAAACTTTATTGCTTCTGATCAACTTGCATTATTACCAGTAACTCGCAGCTTTATCTTCTTAGAAGAAGGTGATGTAGCGCGTATTACTCGCGACACTGTAGAAATTTTTGATGCAGATGGCAACGCGGTTGAGCGTGAAGTTGTTGAATCAAACATCACACAAGATGCATCAGGTAAAGGTGATTACCGTCACTACATGCTAAAAGAAATTTATGAGCAGCCACTTGCAGTACGTAACACCCTTGAAGGACGTTTAAACGATGACCGCGTAGCTATTGATGCTTTTGGCGATAGCGCACAGCAAATATTTAAAGACGTAAAACACGTACAAATTATTGCCTGTGGTACGTCATACCACTCAGGTATGGTTGCTCGTTACTGGCTTGAGCAATATGCAGGTGTTAGCTGTAACGTAGAAATTGCCTCTGAGTTCCGTTACCGTCAGTCATTTGTACACGAAAATAGCCTACTAGTAACTATTTCACAATCAGGCGAAACGGCTGATACTTTAGCTGCACTGCGTTTAGCTAAAGAGCAAGGTTATATGGGGTCAATGACTATTTGTAACGTACCAGGCTCATCGCTTGTACGCGAATCCGACCTTGCCTTTATGACTAAAGCCGGCGCTGAAATTGGTGTTGCTTCTACTAAAGCATTTACTACACAGCTTGTTGGTTTGTTAATGCTTACTGCGTCTATTGCGCAAGAGAAAGGCTTAGATCAAAGCGCGATTGTTAACGCTATTAAACTGCTACCAGCTAAATTAGAAGAAACGCTACTATTGGCTGATGGCATTGCAGACCTTGCTGAAGAATTTGCTGATAAGCACCACTCACTGTTTTTAGGTCGCGGCTCACAATACCCAATCGCGATGGAAGGCGCACTTAAGCTTAAAGAGATTTCATACATTCACGCTGAAGCATACGCAGCAGGTGAGCTTAAACACGGCCCATTAGCACTGATTGATGCCGACATGCCAATTATTGTTGTAGCACCAAACAATGAATTGCTTGAAAAGCTTAAATCAAACGTAGAAGAAGTACGTGCTCGCGGCGGCATCATCTATGTATTCGCTGATAAAGACTCACACTTTGAGTCAGACGACACAATGCGTGTAATCAACGTAAACCATGTAGATGACGTGATTGCCCCTGTTGTATATACAATTCCTCTGCAGTTGCTGTCGTACTACGTAGCAGTAATTAAAGGCACTGACGTCGACCAGCCACGTAACCTAGCAAAATCGGTTACTGTTGAGTAAGATCAACAGGTTATAGGTTTTGATTAATGTTAAAAAAAGCGCTCAATGCGCTTTTTTTGTGCCTGAAACTCTGTTAGCTTAAGTAACTTATTATTCTCTAAGGGATTAGTCATGCGTTTATTAACCGTTATTTGTTTTTTTAGCTTTTTTGCTTTTAGTTCACAAAGTGTCTTTGCACAAGCTGGCATTAAACAGCAAAGTGCTGATGACTCTCAATTCATGCACACTATTAAATCGGCTGTTTTAAACGAAGAACGCACAGTTGTCGTGCAATTGCCTAAAAGCTACCAAGCTGAGCCAAATAAGGTATATCCTGTCATATATCGCTTAGATGGCGCGGGTAATATACCGCTTGCTAGTGCTGTTATTGAGCGCTTACAAAATGATAATCGTGCGCCTGAGGTTATTATTGTCGCTATTAAAAACACTAATCGACTCAGAGATATGTATCCTACAGTGAACAAGGAACCGCAGGGCCCAGTAGGTGAAGGGGGCGGCGCAGAAAAATTTTTAGCGTTCTTTGAACAAGAGCTCATTCCTTTAGTAAATAAGAATTATCGCACGCATGACTATAAGGTTATATCTGGTGCCTCCGCTGGTGGTGTATTTGCGCTATATGCTTTGCAGGCAAAGCCCGAACTATTTCAAGCGCATATTGCTTATAGCCCTGCGGTTTGGTGGAACTATGGCGCAATGGTAAAAAGTACAAAATCGTTTATAGCTAAAACGAAAGGCCTGAATAACTACGTTTATACTAATATCGGCGAAGAAGCCGGCATAATGCGTGAAAGGTACGATGAATTACAGCAATCACTGCAATCGTCTGAAGTACGGGGCTTACGCTTTTTTAATGATGCGTTTGATGGCATCTCGCATGGTTTAACTTCTGCTGCAGGGGCATTTAATGCCTATTACAACCTGTTTTTACCTAAACATATGCCCATAAGTGCTTTAACTGACGATGTTGCCTCTATTGATGCTTATTACCAAAATTTATCTCAACAATGGGGCGAACAGGTATCTCCACCAGATCGTGCTGTTAGATTACTTGGTTACAACCTAACGGACAGCAAGCAGTTTAACCGTGCTATAGAGGTGTTTAAGTACAATATAAAAAACTACCCCAAATCAGTTGATGCGCTTTCTGCCTTATCATATGGCTATGAAATGCAGGGTGATACTCGCCAAGCGCTTAAACAGATGGAGTCTGCATTAGCCATTGCAGATGACTCATATCCTTATTTAAATTACTTAAAAGAAACAAAAGCTAGGTTACAAGCAGAACTTAGCAAGAACTAATAACATTGCTAACTTAGTTGTTGATTTTTTATGAAAGCCTTTTTAAGTTTGGAGTGCTAACGGTGACAGTTAAATTAATTAAAAGAGTAGGGTTTAACACATTGATTTTTTTAACGTTATTCAAGCCTTGCCAAACAAATTAGAAGAAGCAATATTACTTGCTGATGGTATTGCAGACTAAGAAGAGTTTACTGGTTAATACTCATACTGTGAGTCAGATGACCATGCCTGTAATCAACGTAAACCATGTAAATGACGTGATTGCCCCTATTGTATATACAATTCCACTACAGTCACTCTCGCACTATAAAGTGGTAATTAAAGCACAGATGTTGACGAACCATGCAATTTGGCAAAGTCGGCCTAAAAATTTTAAAATCAATAGGCGACAGGTTTGATGTAAAGGCGCTTTGTGCGCCTTTTTAGTCTGCGCGATTACCTAAATCATAAGCAAAGTAGCCATAGGCAATTACGAACATCAAACCTATAAATGATATATGCATTACGCGAGCTAAAATTAAATCTATAGGTCTGGCGTGTAGCAAAATAGCTTCGTCATTAACAACCGTCGCCTTTGCGGATTTTTGCCGCCTTATTACTTTGCCATACATGCTCACTCTTATGCCCAGCCCTTTATCCCAAAGTGGTTCATGTATCCCTTCCTCACGCATTTTTTTCTCTATGTGTTTCATTGAAATACGAGCAAAGCATAAGGTTGAAATTAGATAGCTAATTATTATTGGTAAAGATATAAATAAAAAAATCTTTTCAGGAATCACAAACATGGTTTAATACTACCCCCTCTCAAAATTAGTGTTGAGAACTAGCTCCCAAAAATCTTAGAACTATGATAACGGCATGATATAGAAAGCTTTATTTATCTTTTTATTAAAAGGCAAATAAAACTGAGTTATGGTATTCCCAGTGTCTAAATTCAATTCACTTGAGTTGTGAAAATAACATATTCAAATTATTGAAATCAAAAATATAACGTTTCCTTGTGAAAGTATTAAACTGTGAGGGTACTAACAAGGTTAATATTTAAATCACTAATCTCTACTTAATAGCTGCTAAATACGCTAAAATTACAGGCTACTTTTTAGCAATAAGCCCGTAATAAATATGACCTCAGCCGCAAGCCCTAGTACTTTTAACGATCTTGGCCTTATTCCAGAGCTAATTGCTCGATTGTCTGATCTTGAATACACGCAACCTACGCCGATTCAGGCAAAAGCAATTCCAAGTATCTTGGCGGGCAGTGACTTAATTGCGGGGGCAAATACCGGCTCAGGTAAAACAGCAACCTTTGCTTTACCTATGCTACAAACGCTATTTTTAGCGCAAGGTGCTAATAAAGCAGCGGGCAAAGGCAACTTTGTAACAGGACTTATTTTGGTACCTACTCGCGAGCTGGCAGTGCAGGTAGCTGATAGTGTTAAATCGTATTCTGCTAACTTTAATGGCGCCATTAAAACGGTGGCGATATTTGGTGGTGTGTCGGCTAATACCCAGATGCAGGCACTTCGCGGCGGTGCTGATATCATTGTTGCAACGCCAGGACGCTTGCTCGATTTAATCTCAAGCAATGCGATTAAGCTCGATAAAGTAACAACCTTAGTGCTTGATGAAGCTGACCGCATGTTAAGCCTTGGCTTTACTGAAGAGCTTGCTGAGCTATTAGCGCTTATGCCTGCTAAAAAACAAACCATGTTGTTTTCAGCGACGTTCCCAGAGCAAGTCACACAATTAACGCAAGAGCTGTTAACCAACCCTGTTGAAATACAAGTTCAAAGCAAAGACGAAAGCACCTTAGTACAGCGCGTATTTACGGTTAATAAAGGCGAAAAAACCACGGTTTTAGCGCATTTAATTAAGCAACACAAATGGCGCCAAGCGCTGATTTTTGTCAACGCTAAAAAAGACTGTGAGCACTTAGCGGGCAAACTTGAAAAGCGCGGCGTGAACGCACAAGTATTCCATGGTGATAAAGGTCAAAGTGAGCGTTCTCGGGTAATCGAAAAGTTTAAAGCGGGTGAGATTGAAGTGCTTATTGCCACCGACATTGCCGCTCGTGGTTTAGATATTGAAAAGCTACCAGTAGTAATTAACTTTAACTTACCGCGCAGCCCTGCTGACTACATGCACCGTATTGGCCGAAGCGGCCGTGCCGGTGAAGTAGGTTTAGCGCTATCACTGATTGATTATGAAGACTTTCATCACTTTAGAATTATTGAAAAGAAAAACAAACTACGTTTAGAGCGCGAAGAGGTTACAGGCTTTGCTGTAAACCAAGCCAACCTTGATGCCGCAGAGGCGCTAAAAAACGACAAGCCAATGGCCAAGCCAGAAGGTACAGGTAAGAAAAAGAAGAAAAAATCCAACCAAGAAGATGATGTATGGAGTGGCTGGCGCCGGAAATAATTTAGTTACCTAAATACTATTAAAAAACCCGTAATTAGCTTAACTAATTACGGGTTTTGCGTTTTATGGATCTAGCCCAAAATTTTACAACAACACGCTACGAGTTTAATGTTCGTGGTCGTGCTCTTCCTCTTCCTCTTTCTCTTGTGCTATACCTAACCAAGTAATAGCCGCTGGTGGGAAGGTTAGTTCTAGTTCACCTTCCACTTCTAGGTCTTCTAAGTGCACTTTTACAACATGTTGAGCTATTGGGTCGGCTACGTAAGCAAACTGACCATTTTGTGCTACTGTCATACTAAACTTCATGCCTTCAGGCATTGTTGTTACATCTTCTTGTGTAATATCAACTTGACCTGCTAGCTCCCAGTGTATGTGATCGTCGTGCGCATGCGCCTCAAGCACATTTAAAAAGCCTAGGCTGTCTAAAACTAAAAAGTGCTCGCCATTCGCTGAGAAAGAGTAAGAAACAGCGCTTGCGCCATCGGCTAGTTGCCATTCTAGTTCTTCCATTTCAGCTTCCGCAGGGTTAATACTTAAGAGCACTGCAGGGCCGCCGCCGTGACCAGACGCAATACCAATAAAGTTGTCACTGTCTTCATGGCCGTATATCGTACCAATGCTCAAGTCACCTACTGCAGCAATATTTGCTACTTTTTCAGCGTGGTATTCGTCATCATGCTGGTGGGCTAATAGCACACCGTCACTACAGCCGAACGCTACGTAATCATGGTTTTGTGCTGCGCCGTGTAAATCAGGGCATGTAAGTTCTAGCGTTTGTTCAAGCTCGTATTCGCCATCATGAAAGTGATAAACACCTACCTGATCCGGCAAAATTTTAGCGTTTGATGTACTCTGTGCATCATCGCGGCGAATGGTCGCTAATAGATGCTCTCCACGAGGTTCTGCTGCACCATGCATATTAATGTCGTAACTAATACCAGGTAAGGTCGCTGTTGCGTTTGTTATGTCGTTATCTGTTAATACTTCAACAGACGCAGTTGTGCCTGATGCTGCATCACCATCGTAAAATACCGCTAATTTACCATCGTGCTTTACCAAGTGAGTAGGGCGACTGCCGCTAGTTAGCTCATAACTGCTAAACTCAGGGCTTTGTTCGTAATCATGAAGGTGTGCGCCGTGATCTTCACGCCATAAGCCACCGTCTATAAAGCCGAGGTAATCTTGAGCGCGGCTAGCAATCACGGCATAACGAAAGTCAGGCGACGACGATAGCGTGTTTGAATCATTAGTAAGAGTGAATGTATCAAGAAGCTCATTGTCGTCTAAGTCGAAAAAGTTCGCTTCGTTGCTATCGCCAGCAAGTATCGCAAGCCTACCTAATGAATCAATAGTGTATTCATCACCGTGGTCGCCACCATCGCCATGATCGTGGCCGTTATCAGGTACTTCTATTGGGTCTTTTTCAACAATGTTTGTTTCTGCATCACCACAAGCGGTGATTAATGTGCTGCTTATTGCCAGTGCAATTAGTTTCAATTTGAATAGTTTAGTCATGTTTATTTCCTTTATTTATAATTTTTTAGCGCTTAAAAATAACCGCGAACACCTAACGCAAAACTACGTCCTGGACGTGGTGCTATATCCTTTAAAAATGAGCTATGCACGCGCGCTTCTGTGTCTGTTAAGTTAGTGCCTCGTAGGTACACAGACACATCTTGATTTAGCACTGATAAGTCATATGAAACGCTCGCATCAAGCATGGTGTAGCCGTTTGTAGCTGTTTCTTCTGGTGCTGTGCGGTCTTGCTCTTGATAGCGAGTTACGTGAAGGTGCGCACTCAGCTTATTTGTTTGGTAGCTAAACTCAGTACCAAAACGTAGCGGTGGTGTGCGTGGTAAATCGCCACCGTCTTTAAGGCGTGCACGAACGTAATCTGAGAATAAATCAACTTTAAACTCATCGGTTAACTGCCATGCAAATTGGGCTTCAAAGCCATGCAAAATTACGTCATCTGTTTTAAATAAATAAACTGGGAGTTCAGATGAGTGATCATGCTCGTCACCGTGGTCATGATTATGCTCATCACCATGATCGTGGCCACTTTCAGCGTATAAGCCCGTGTCTATTTGGTAATAATAGTTATCTACTTGATTATAAAAAGCGTTAAAAATGAAACCGATATCACCTTGGGTTTTACGCAAAGTTAAATCAATATTATTGGCCGTTTCTAGGTCAATCGTTTGCTCAGATAAACCCAAATGGCCGTCTTCATGCATATCAAATAGTGCGCCTACTTCATAAGTGCCAGTACCGATGTGAGGTCCAAATGATAAAAGTTCAGACACCGAAGGTGCACGCTCAGAACGAGATATCGACAAGCCAAAGTTATAGCTAGGTGCAAAGTCCCACACTACGCCTGCAGATAAACTAACAGGAGTGAACTCGTGTTCTGCGTTGAATACACGAATGATATCGGCGCTTTCTTCGTGAGCATGCTCTTCATGATCATGATCGTCATGAACATCGTTGTCGTCGTGTGCGTGTGCATCAATGTTAGGTAGTAACACGTTGTCTGCATCAATGGTTACCCGTTCAACTCGGCCACCTAGTTGCACTAAAAAGTCACCAAAGTGTCTTTCTTCCATCAGTGCCATAGCAAAGCTTTGTGTTTCTGATGGCGGTGTAAATGCTTCTGAGCCTTGTGCTTCAACATCGCTTTGTTTGTAATGAAAACTTAAGCCACCGTTCCATTCGCTAAATTGGTTATGCATTAGGTCAACGCGGAACTCATTGGTTTCATTTTTGAAAATAGTACCCACTGAGCCATGCTCGATTTCAGCATGTTCGTAATCTGTAAAGCCTGCGCGTAGGTTTATTTTATTAAGCCATTTATTATCGAGGTTATACTCGCCTAATAATTGCACCTTAGTTTGCTCTAAGTCAGCATATACATTTTCTTCGTCGTCGCTATGCTCATCTTCGCCGCCATGAGTATGGCCTGGAATGCCGTATTGACGATTAAATTGCTCAACAGCTATACCTACAAAACCTTGATCAAATAGATAGCTAGTACCTAAGGTAAAGCCGTCAGACTCTTCATTACTATTTGCAACGGTGTAATCGCCACTATGTTCTTCATGGTTATGGTCATTATGGGCAAATTCAGCGGCCACGGGTATTTCATAGTCATCGGCTTCACGCCAGAACGCATCGGCATAAAATGCAAGAGAATCAGTTCCTGTAGTAGCGTTAAACGAGGCTACTTTTTGGTTATCAACAGAGTTGTGCTCAAGGTTCCATTCGCCGCGAGTTGTGCTGGCGGTAGGCACCCGATTATCAACCACATTAACAACACCACCAATTGCGCCGCTGCCATAAAATAGTGTGGCTGGGCCGCGTAATACTTCGATTTGTTTTGCAGTTGAAGCTTCTGATGCGACGGAGTGATCAGGGCCCACTCTTGACACATCACTGACATCGAGGCCGTTTTGAGTAATGAGTACGCGAGGACCGCTTAAGCCGCGAATGATGGGTGTACTGGCTACTTTTGCATGAAAGTTAGTATTAACCCTGGGAGTTTTTCAAGGCTATCGCCAAGGGTTGCAGCTTGCTGCCGTCTTAATTGTTCGCCAGATAACACGCTAACGGGAGACGCTGACTCCATTGCCGACATGTGAATAGGCGTTGCTTCAATATCAATTACTTCAATGGGTGAGCGTTCTAAGTTAAAGGTAATTGACTGGCTTTTATCATCACTAAATGTGATATCTCGATGCAGATGGGCATAACCAGGGGCGGTAATATGAAGTTCTTTTGAACCACTTTTTAAATTAGTTATTACGAACTTACCGCTTGCATCTGTTACTGCTGTTATATCTGAGCCTTCAACTTCTACAGTTGCGTTGGTCACCACTTTACCTTGGTTGTTTAAAACAACACCTTCGATGGTATTTGCAAGCACACTTGCAGGTAATAAAGCAGCTATCAAAACAGCTAATTGAGATTTTCGTGTCATTTGAATTCCTTTGCGAATGTTATATTGTATCAATTGTGCTTGAAATGTTATATTGTATCAATAGTTAATTAACTAAAAATCATTCAGGCATACAATTTGACTACATAACCTATATAAATTCAGTGCTTTAAATATTTATTGTCATTGTTTAGGTGTTGTTTGTGGGTGAGTTGTTTGTTGTGAAGCAAAAGTTAGTTGTTACATTTATTTATCTCTAGTTAATACATTTTTAGATAAAACCACAACGGAGGCATTGGCAACAAGGATGGCAAAGTTAAAACGCCAGCTCACTTGGTTAGTGTGGGTAATATGAATAAACAGCAATTTAAAGAGATGGTTGGCTTTGCGATAAAAAGATGTGAAGCCTCTGAAAAAAAATTAACGCCAAAACGCCAGCAGGTATTTGAAATTCTATTGCAAGCAAATAAACCTTTGTCTGCTTATGAGTTAACAGATCAATATAATAAGCAAATAAATACACCGATTTTGGCAATGTCCGTTTATCGGATATTAGGCTTTTTAGAGTCGGTAGGTCTGGTACATAGATTAAAGTTAGAAAATAAGTTTATACCGTGCAGTCACGTTAATGATGATAGAGAGCATCAACTATCGATGTTTTTAATTTGTAGCTCTTGTAATAAAGCAAGTGAGGTGAAAGACCTTAATAATTCGGCTAAATCTTTGTTTAGACAGCTTAAAATGAGAGGGTTTGCGCCAACAACTTCGCAACTAGAAATCTCAGGTGTTTGCTTTGGGTGTCAGCAAAGTACCGCTAACACAATTAAAAAGAAGGATAAAAAATGAAACTGATTCAATCGACAGCAGACAAATTTGCCATTGGGCTTTCGTTAATGTGCACGGTACATTGTTTTGCAACACCGATTATTTTAGCGCTGTTGCCAAGCATTGCTGTACTGCAAATAAATGGTGAACAGTTTCATTTATGGATTCTTGCTGCCGTACTGCCAACAAGCTTATTAGCTTTGAGCTTAGGCTGTAAAAAGCACAAACGTATACGTTATATGGCGTGTGGAGTTGTTGGTCTAGTCTTTTTGATAACTGCAGTATTATTAGGCCATGAAGTGGCCGAAAAAACCTTCACTTTAATTGGCTCTGCTTTTATCGCGTTAGCTCATTGGCTTAATTACCAACAGTGTTTTAAAAAGCATGACGAAAAATGCCCGTGTTCAGCAGGTGGATCTGACCAAGTAGCCTAGCAGTACAAGGGCTCGATTAGGTATTGGGAATTAATCATTTCAGCTTTTAAGGTTTCTCTATATTTTTGTAGTTAAATAAGGGATATTAAAACTCTTTAATATCCCTTTTCCACTTTACCAATGCTGCAATGAATTCGGGGCCAATACCACAGCAGCCACCAATAATTGTTGCGCCAAGGTTGTGCCATTGCTTGGCAAACGCTACATACTCAGCGGGTGATAAATCGCGGTAACCTTGCGAGCCTTCATTGGCTTTATAGTCGCTGGCTATTGGTGTAAAGCCATTCGCAAAGGCCCCTAAATCAACATTTTTATTCTGCTGTTTTAGCACAGTACTTGTGTCGCGTAGCGCTTGTTCAATGACCTCGGGAATAGAGCAGTTGAAGAATATGCCCGCTATATTATGTTCGAGCAATGCTAAGGTAGCATCGGATACTAATTCACCAGAGCGTAATGTTGCTTGTTCGCTTACTTCATCACTTAAGGTAAATGCGAAATAACATGGTTTGTTTGAATTTTTAAGCACCCTTGCCATTACATGAGCTTCTTCAATACTGGAAATAGTTTCGCCAATCCAAATATCTACATATTCATCTTGTGCTTTATATAGGGTATCTAAAATAGTAAATGCGCGTTCACCTTGGAAAAAATCAGCACGGTACGATCCAAATGCGGGTGGCAATGAACCCGCTACTAGCACGTTTTGTTTAGCGTTTTGAGCCGCTTCTTTTGCAATTACAGCAGCTTGCTGTGCAAGTGCTGCGCCTTGTGCTTGATATAATGCTTCACCTAAATGAAAGGGGACACACGCATAGCTATTTACCGTAATAATTTCTGCCCCTGCATTTATAAAAGCTTCATGTGCTTGAGTTACGCATTGTGGTGCTTCTATTAGAGCTTGCGCACTCCAAAGTGGCTGTGAAAACGGCGCGCCCATGCGTTTAAGTTCACGGCCCATGCCGCCATCTAATATTATTAATCTGCTCATAACGGACTTCTAAACGTCTAAATATTTAAAGTCATTCAAACATATTTTTTGAAAATTCATAATGAAACTTCATCAGGTTGAGTATGAAAAAAGTTCAACATGCTTTAAACAGGCACAAAAAAAGCGACTACCCAAAGGTGTCGCTGTTCTTTTTATAAGTAAGCTATTACTTATAAAACGCTTCTACAGTGCCTTTTACTTTCATAAGTAATGGCTGACCGCGACGGTCTAGCGCTTTAGGTGCTGCTACTTTAATCCAACCTTCGCTGATGCAGTATTCTTCAACGTCAAAACGCTCTTTACCGTTAAGAGTAATACCGATTTCATGTTCAAATACTTCTTCTACATAAAATTTGCTACGTGGGTTAATAGACAGTTGATTAGGTAATTCTGGTTTGTTTGTATCAGTCATAATAGTGATCTGCGTTGGATTAATTATGCGCTATTGTAGGCAATAGCAGGCTTATGCTCAAGCAAGAGATCAATAAACTAAGCGGCTTTATTATATTTATATTGTGATGTGCTTTTATAGGGCTGTTACATATATTATGAGAAGGGTTAAACAGTCGATGGAAATACAAAAGAGGTTTTATTGATATAAAATTTGGCTGTCACCTTCTTGTCATTAAAATTACCTTTATTAGTAACATCTATTTCCTATAGTGCAGCGGTTGATGTTTTTGAGTTCACACTTTTTAAAATAACCACTACATAACAGGAATTAGGATGAAAATTAAAAAAGTCGCTGCGGCGGTTGGGCTAACATTTATGTTAAGCGCTGCTAGCCATGCAAATGTACTACCACAAAGCCAAATAAATAATAACTGGTATACAAATGCACAAACTACGTTAGCTACTAAAAACACCCAAGCACAAAGTGCACAAGTTACAAAAGCAAAAAACGTGATTTTATTTGTTGGTGACGGTATGGGTATTTCTACCCTAACGGCAGCGCGAATTTTAAAAGGCCAACGAGCAGGTAATCCAGGTGAAGAAGGCTATTTAAGTTTTGAAGAGTTTCCATATTCTGCACAAGTTAAAACCTACAACGTAGATGCACAAACTCCCGATTCTGCAGGCACAATGACAGCGATGATCTCAGGTGTTAAAACTGATGTAGGCGTGATTGGTGTAGACGAAGACATTGAACGCGGTGTGTGCTCAACAGTTGCAGGAAACGAGCTTTTAACAGCAACAGAACTGGCTGAAATTAAAGGCCTAGCAACAGGTGTTATTTCTACCGCACGTATTACTCATGCAACGCCAGCGGCAACGTATGCTAAATCGGCAGATCGTAACTGGGAAGATATCTCAGATATGCCCGAGGGCTCAGAAGGCTGTGAAGATATTGCCTCACAGCTAGTTAACTTTGAAAAAAATCTAGAAGCGCGCTTTGTAGGTATTGATGTAGACGGCCTTGATTTTGTAATGGGCGGCGGTCGTCGTCACTTTTTACCAAAAGATGCTGCGGCTAATTCAAGTGACGCAGTGAGCGCTGTTGAAGGTGATCGTACTGATGAGCGCAATCTTGTAACTGAGTGGCAAACACAATATCCAAATGCAACGTACGTTATGGACCAAGCTGGGTTTGATGCTATTGCTGACGATGTAACCCAAGTATTTGGTTTATTTAACGAATCGCACATGCAATACGAAGCCGACCGCAGTAATGACGTGGCAGGTGAGCCTTCACTTACCGACATGACGACTAAAGCGATTGATGTACTGGGTAAAAACGAAAATGGCTTTTTCTTAACGGTTGAGTCGGGCCGAATTGACCACGCACATCATGCGGGTAACGCTTACAACGCACTTAACGACACCATTGAATTTGCCAATGCAGTGCAAGCGGCAATCGATAATACCAACCCAGAAGAAACCCTTATTTTAGTCACTGCCGATCACAGTCACGTATTTACTATTGCTGGTTACCCTAAACGCGGTAACCCAATTTTAGGTCAAGTAGTTGCTGTAGGTCAAACAGTGCCAAGCCTTGCCGCCGACGATATGCCATACACCACGGTAGGTTATGCAAATGGACTGGGTTTTAGAGACTTAGGTGATGAAACTGATGCCGATGCAGCGTACTTAAGCGGCCCAGTCGCTGGGCGTGTTGAGCTAAACGGCGTTGATACAACAACCCCTGGTTTTCACCAAGAAACAACCGTACCACTAGGCTCTGAAACGCATGCTGGTGAAGATATTTCATTGCATGCTAAAGGCCCTGGTGCACAACTTGCTCAAGGTGTAATTGAGCAAAACGTTGTATTTCATCTAATTAACCAAGCACTTGAATTAACTCAGCAATAATGGCGGCGAATATGAAAAAATTAACAGTACTTTCTTTAGCAGTAATGGTCGCGCTAGCGGGTTGTTCAAGTGATGACGATAAAAGTAATAACAACATTATCGCAGTAGATAACGCAATAGCTGTGGGCTCAGCGCAATGTATTAATGGCGGTGTAGAAACGCAAGTGGGCGTAGATACTAACGAAAATGGCCAGCTAGATAGCGACGAAGTTAACTCATTTAACCTAGTGTGTAATGCGCCGGCAACGTCGTTAACTACAGATCAATTAGCTAACCTTACAGGTAACGCATGGTATAGCGACGCGCAAACTAAATTAGCAGCAACGCAGCAAGCTAATACCGAGGTGGTTACTGAGTCGGGTAAGGCTAAAAACGTGATTTTATTTGTAGGCGACGGCATGGGTATTTCTACCGTTACGGCTGCACGTATTTTAGCTGGCCAGCTTGAGGGCGGCATGGGTGAAGATTATCAACTTAGCTTTGAAACCATGCCTTACTCAGGCTTTGTTAAAACTTATAATGTAGATGCACAAACCCCCGACTCTGCAGGCACAATGACGGCTATGGTGTCAGGTGTTAAAACCGATGTAGGCGTCATTGGTGTAGACGAAGATATTGAGCGCGGCAACTGTTCAACCGTTGCCGGTAACGAACTGGTGTCTTCGCTTGAGCTTGCCGAAATTGCAGGTAAAGCAACCGGCCTTATTTCAACGGCGCGCATTACCCATGCAACGCCAGCGGCAACGTATGCTAAATCGGCTGATCGTAACTGGGAAGATAACTCAGATATGCCAGCAGGTTCAGATGCTTGTGAAGACATTGCATCGCAGCTTGTTAACTTTGAAGCCAACCTAGAAGCACGTTTTGCAGGTATTGATGTAGATGGCATAGACGTAGTAATGGGGGGCGGTCGTCGTCACTTTTTACCAAAAGATGCCGCGGCTAATTCAAGTGATGCAATGAGCGCGGTTGAAGGGGATCGTACCGATGGCCGTAACTTAGTTACCGAATGGCAAACAACTTATCCTAACGGCAACTATGTAATGGATCAAACTGGTTTTGATGCCATTAGCGACGATGCAACAAAGGTATTTGGCTTATTTAACGAATCCCACATGCAATACGAAGCCGACCGCGCAAACGATGTAGCGGGCGAGCCTTCGCTTTCGCAAATGACCGAAAAAGCAATTAACGTGCTTGATAACAACGATAAGGGCTTTTTCTTATCGGTAGAAGCGGGACGAATAGACCACGCGCACCACGCAGGTAATGCATATAACGCGCTTAACGATACTATTGAATTTGCTAAAGCCGTTAAAGTGGCGATGGACAGTACTAACCCAGAAGAAACATTAATCGTGGTCACAGCCGATCATAGCCATGTGTTTACCATTGCAGGTTATCCTAAGCGTGGTAACCCAATATTGGGTAAAGTGGTTGGTGTAGGCCAAACCGAGCCAAGCCTTGCCGCCGACGATATGCCTTATACCACCGTAGGTTATACCAATGGTTTAGGTTACAGAGACTTAGGCAATGAAACTAATGCTGACGCCTCTTACTTAGCTGGACCGGTTACAGGACGTGTTGATTTAACAAATGTTGATACAACAACACCAGGTTTTCACCAAGAGTCATTAGTACCTCTTAGTTCAGAAACCCACGCGGGTGAAGACGTAGGTGTATACGCAATGGGCCCTGGCGCTCATTTAGTAACAGGCACTAATGAGCAAAGCTTTTTATTCCATGTAATGGACTTTGCCGCAGATTTTGTAAAAGCGGCGGATGAAAAAGTAGCGCAATAAATCAACTTGCTAAACAAACAGCCCGCATTATGTTGCGGGCTTTTTTGTGTCATACAAATGCCATTATTAAGCGTTATTTTAGAGTCATAAAGTAATGTTTAACCAAGAGATTACCCCCAATGAAAAAGTTATTATTTATACTTTCAGCACTGGCCAGCACCAGTGCGCTCGCCCAGCAGTGCGACATTGATGCTGCGCAACTAAAAGCCGACTATCAAATTACCAATCAGCATAAAGCACAGCAAAGCACTCAGTCACTTACCCTTTGGCGGAACAATCAGCAGGTGGCTCATCAAAGTGAAACACTAACCGAGCTTTGGCAGCAGCTAAGTAATAAGCAGCTTCGTCCTATTCGTTACTTTAATGCTGAGCAGCGCGGTATTGAGTACCAACCATCGGAGGTACGTGGAGTGCAAAATTGGAGTGCCAAAAGTCAGCTGGTGGATAACCATTTGATTGCAAAAATGACCCTAGTAAGTTCACAAGGTGAGGGTTGTAATGAGGTAAAAAATTACGTACTTAATGAGGGCGATAACCGATTTAATCTGGCTTTTCTCCCGCAAGCAAAATTAGTTAAAACTTTTAGTGTGACCAATAAAAAAAGTGATACTCAAACCTTGCTTAGCTTAAATGATGTAAACAGTGATACACCTGCAATTAAGGCTCAGTTTGCAAAATGGGATAACTTTCAAACCACCGATTACGCGGATATTGGCGATAACGAAAGCGATCCATTTTTAGCTAAAATGATTAACCTAGGTTTTATAGAGCACGGCGCTACCGGTTTTTATAACCAGCAAGGCGAGGCTATTCAAGGTGGGCATCATCATTAGCGTTTTTTGGCTTAACCGTGTTTTCGGTTAAGCCATTTTCATAGTCTTTGGCATCACAGGTATTTAAGTTTTGCCGTGCTTGTTTGTCTTGTTGTAATACTTGCTTTAAATCTTCCATACGTTGGCGCACAGCCACACCATAACTGGCATCATCACCCCAAAGTTCGGCTAGTTGCAATACGGCAGCACGGTCGTGATCTCTAAATAACTTACCAGCACGCTCAGCATCTTCTTTACTATTACCAAGCAATTGCAATGATTCTATGGCTAAGTTTATGGCTGAGTCGACGGTTTCGCGGTTAAACGCATCTACTTTTAAATTAAGTAATTGATATGCATGGCGGCGATCTATGGCGCGCGCTACTATTTTTAATTGTGGATAGTTTTTATGCGCCAGCTTAATTATCTCAATGGTTTTATCAGGGTTATCAATTGCAACAACCAGCATTTGTGCTGTGTGCGCGCCTGCGGCTTCAAGCAGTTCTTGGCGTGCCGCATCACCATAAAATACGGTATTACCAAAGCGGCGCAGCAGTTCTATTTGGCTTGGGCTGTGATCAAGTACGGTAATTTCGTAGCCTTGTGCATGTAATAAACGCCCCATTATTTGTCCAAAACGACCGTATCCGGCAATGATCACATGTTTGGCTGTGCTTATTTGTTCTGGTTTATCAAACTCAGGTGCCGTGGTGCTATAGTTGCGCTTTTGAATTTGCTCATACAGCATAAGCAGTAAAGGTGCTATTAGCATGGAAACGGCAACCACAAGGGTAACTAAATTAGTTTGCTCTGGGGTTAAAATACTCAAGGTGGTTGTTACACTAAGCAGCACAAAGGCAAACTCGCCGCCCTGAGCAAGGGCTAAGGTAAATAGAAGTTGTTGTTTACGGCTAATATTAAAAGCAATTGCCAAGGCAAATAAAATACAGGCTTTAATGGTAATTAATAACACCACTAATGCAATCACGGTACTGAATTGGTTAAATAGCAATTCAAAATTAATTGATGCGCCAACCGTGATAAAAAATAATCCCAGTAATAAGCCTTTAAAGGGCTCTATATCGGCTTCTAGCTCGTGTCTAAATTCACTTTCGGCCAATACAACACCGGCTAAAAAAGTACCGAGTGCGGGCGATAACCCAATACTTTGCATCACCAGCGAAATAGCCACCACTAAAAACAATGCAAAAATAGTGAATATTTCACGCATGTGGGTTTGTGCTATGTATCTAAATAATGGTGCCGAAACATATTTACCGCCAGCAATGATAGCGGCAATAACAGCAACAGAAACCCCTACTTGCTGCCAAATAGGCCAGCTAGCAATGATGGAGTCGTTAATGTCTTTTGAGTTACCTTGTGGTGCAAAAGCGAGTAGCGGAAGTAGCGCTAAAATAGGAATAATCGCAATATCTTGAAATAATAAAACCGAAAATGCATTTTGCCCAGCTTCTTGTTTTAGCCAGCCTTTTTCTTCAAGGCTTTGCAGCACAATAGCAGTTGAAGACAGCGCGAGCATTAAACCAATAGCTAAAGCCGTTTGCCAATGCATGGCAAAAAACCAATAACAAAAGGCAAAAATAGCCGCTGCACTTAGTACCACCTGTAATCCGCCAAGCCCTAATATTGAGTGGCGCAGAGTCCACAAACGCGAAGGTTGCAGTTCAAGGCCAACTAAAAATAACATCATCACAACGCCAAATTCGGCAAAGTGCATTACATCAGTTTGGTCGCCTACGACACCTAATGCATATGGGCCTATCAAAATGCCTGCAATTAAATAACCTAGCACAGAGCCAAGTCCAAGTCGTTTTGCTATGGGAACTGCAACAATGGCAGCAGCTAAGTAAATTAAAGCTATTTCTAACACGTGCTTACCTTATTAACGTTGAGATAAATAGCATGGCTTAGGTGCGTATAAAATACAATGAGTTATGTGGATATATGCTGTTATTTGTTGTGTGCGTTTTAAAAACGCACACAACAAGGCTAAATATTACATATGTTTATAATAGCTGATCTTGGATCGTCAGACGCTGAATAAAAAATAGTAATAGGCCAATTATAAGTGTTCTCAACGTTGCTTTCGGTTACCGTCACCTCAAATTTAGCAGTTGCTGGTAGGTCTATAAGCAGTTCGCTATCTAGGTAGGTGCTTCCTGATTTTTGCAAAACGAGTGCCTGAGTTTGGTTAAATTGATATTCAAAACGTGCAGAGGCTAGCAGTGTTTCGGTCATGTTAAAGTTTACGTTAATGGTATCTGGCCCGGTAAACTCAGGACATACAAATACGGTAACCTCCACGCTTTGAAATACGGGTAAACTGTTTTGTTCTAAGTCTATCGTAAAGTTATTTTGGGTAATTGCGGGAGAGTTATAGATGGCATTAGCAAGGCGCGGATCGTTGCTGGTTATAGTAATGTTTTCACCTTCAGCTAAGTTAAGTGTTTCGTTAAACTGACCTGCGCTATTTGTGGTGTACGGCACATTGTTAATTGTGAGTTTGGCATTACTAATTGCGGTTCGTTGCACGTTGGTAATTTGCCCTTTTATGTTGCCCGTTATTTGCGATGAATTAGTAGCTGTAACCGAAAACTGAGTAATGGCTTGGTAGTTGTCAGCATCAGTTACCGTGAAAGTTAAGATATAGTTACCAGTTAGATCGGGTGTTAATTCGGTTATGTTTTGGTTGGTGCTACTTAAACTAGCAGATGAACCTGTTGGTGTAGAGAGCTCCCATTCATAGCTAAGCGCGGTGCCCTCTGGATCATAGCTTTGGCTTGCATCAAAGTTAACGGTGCTACCAACGGTGCTGTAGCGAGCTTTATCACCGGTATGAATAATAACGGGCTTGGCGTTTTGTGTAACATTAATAGTGAGTGTTTGTGTGTCTGAAAACTGCTCACCATCATTGGTTTTAAGTGAAACAACAACTTGCCCTTCTGCTGGCGCGCTAAGCGTGGGGGCTGAGCTACTTGTACTGCTTAATACAGCTTGATTTGACGACGAAACTATTTCCCAATGGTAACTTAAAACTGCGCCTTCGGGGTCGTAACTGGCTGAGGCATCTAAAGTAACTTGCTCATTAACACTAATTGAAGACTTGTAACTTACTAGAGTAACTGGTTTTTTATTATCCTTTGTATGCAGCACCGAGGTTACTTGTGGTGAGCTGAGTTCACCGTCAGATACAACTAGGGTAACAACGTAATCGCCTTCAACATCAGCAGTAAGCGAAGGGGTAGCCGATGTGCTTTGCTGTAATTGCGCAGTGCTACTTTCAGGTTTTGCTTGCAGTTGCCAGTTGTAAATTAGAGGGTCGCTATCGGGGTCGCTACATTGTAGGCATTGTAGGGTAGTTAATGTATTTAAGGTTATATCAGTTTGCTCTGCAAGAACGGCAATAGGCGCTTTGTTTTCGGTGGTAACGCTTAAGGTTACTTGCGCGGTATCACTTAGATTACCTTCATCGGTTACGCTTAGGGAGATCGTGTACTCACCCAATTCATTCGATGCAAAGCCTGCATTTTTGGCAATTGCATTCGATAAGCTTGGGTCGCTGTTCTCAGGCTTAGAGGTTATTGCCCATTGATAACTTAGCGTGTCGTTTGCATCTGGATCGGTACTTTGTTCACCATTTAATGTTACGAGTTGGTTGGGTGAAAGTGTACTGTTTTGAACTGAAATAACAGCGTTTGGCGCAGAATTTACAGCAAGCTGCTCACTTTTTATAAGTACGTTACTATTAGCGGTATCACCAATTGAGTTAGTAATAGTTAATTTAACGCTGTATTCGCCTAGTTTATCAGCAACAAATTGGCTGTTAACGCGGGTGCTATTTTCAAGTTGTGCAGCGCTTGATGTAGGTGTTTTGATAAATTGCCATTGGTAGCTATTAATTACCGCATTAGTAGCGGTGCTTTGTGCTGCTGTTAATTTAACTACATCACCTTGTTTTACGGTTTGTGTGCTGCCTGCGTTTGCAATGAGCTGTGCGTTTGAGGTAACGGTAATTTGTTTGCTTACTACCGAGCTTGAAATTTTGCCGTCGTTCACAATCAGCTTTAAGGTGTAATTTTGCGCTTGTGCTACCGAAAACGTCACAGTGCGTTGGTTGTTAGTATTAAGCGGTATGTTTTGTTGCTCGTCTGCGCTAAGGAGTTGCCACTGGTATGTGAGTGTATCGCCGTCAGGATCGCTACTATTTGCAGCACTAAAAGTAATGGGTGTATTGGTTTTATATTCTGATTGTTCAGTGCCAATAACAGCCACTGGTTGTGCATTTGTGCTAACTGGGGGAGTGACTTGCTTAGTTTCAGAGCTGCCTGAACCACCACACCCGAGAAGTGTGAGTAAAGTGGGTAATATAATTAAAAGTATCCGTTTCATATTAATATCCTTATAAAATTAAACATTAATATGTACCTAAAAAAGAAATAAAGCAAAAAAAAACAAAGTTTTTTGTCGCTCTTTAGTGATTTGGTTTTTAGTTACTGGTTTAGTTAAATAAACGCGCTTATTGCGTGTAAAAAATCAACCGAAAACCCACTTAAGTGAACGCATTACTGTTATGGTATCGTTTATATATCGAGCCATATTTTTATTACAGGAATAACCTTTTCTTTATGATTTCGCTAAATAATGTATTTTTTACTCGCCAAGATGGTGGCTTGAAGCGACAAATAATTAATGATTTATCGTTAACTATTTTACCCGCTGCACACATTGCCTTACTAGGTGATAGTGGCTCGGGCAAAACAACATTATTAAATTTATTAGCCGGTTTACTGTCTCCAGATGCTGGAACTATTACGGTTAATGAGCAAAAAATTAGTGAATTGAGTGCTAATGAGCTTGCGCTTTATCGGCGTAAAATAGGTATTATTTTTCAGCATTACCAATTACTCAGCCCGTTAAATGTAAAAGACAACATGTGCTTTCAAGCAAGGCTTAATGGGTTATCGCCTAGCGACGATGAAGTAAATACGATGGCTAAAAAACTGGGTTTAGAAGGCAAGCTTACAGCAATGCCTGAGCAACTCTCTGGTGGGGAGCAACAACGAGTGGGCATAGGCCGTGCGCTATTAAATAAGCCTAAGTTATTATTGGCTGATGAACCTACGGGTAACCTTGATGCCGCTCGTTCACTCGATATAGTTAGGCTATTAAAAAGCCTGTGCGAAGAGCAGCAAATAATACTTATTATGGTCACTCATAGTCAGCGATTGGCCGACCAGTTTACTACGCAATTGTTTTTAAAAGATGGCCAAATTAATGGCTGAGCTTAAACTTATATTAATAACGTATATGCAGTTTTATCGCCGCCATGTAGGGCTGTTATTACTGTTTTTTATTGGCTTTAGTTTGGGCGCGGCGCTACTTACTGCAATACAGGGCTTAAATTTAGAGGCCGGTAAGCGCTATCAACAAACCACAGCACTAATTGCAAACCCAGTGACGCATTTTGTACGTCCTGTGCTAGGTGAAAACAGGTTGCCCAACAGTATGTGGTCGCGTATTAGGGCGGCTGGCTTTACGCAGGTTCAACCGGTTTTAGAGGGCGTAATTGAAACCAATGAGCAGCAAAAGCTCGCGCTTAGGGGCGTCAATTTATTGCAGTGGCTTACAGAAAATACCGGCGGCTCAGCATCAACAACCAACAAGCGTTATTCTGGGTTTGAACAGTTACTAAATACTGTTTATATCGATCCTAAATTAATACAGCGGCTAAATTTAAAAAACAGCCGTATTAATATAAACATGGGTGATGTCACACGCACTTTAGCTGTAAGCGAATTACAAGGTTTAGGCATGACCATGCTTGTGGACATTAGCCTTGCTGATAAATTACTGCGCGCAAATGGGGTAATTAGTTACTTTGAAGTAAGTGGCTTAAATAATAAACAAGCAGCCCAGTTAAAGGTATTATTAGGCGAGCAAGCACGCCTTGAAGCTGCGCAAGAGCAGGCTTTTGATGCGCTCTCTGAGGCTTTTTTCTTTAATTTACAAGCGCTGGCTTTGTTAGGTTATGTGGTGGGTGCGTTTTTAAGTTTTAATGCAATTAAACTTGCGTACAATGCGCGCGCTCACTTACAGCAGCAAATGTGGGTGCTGGGTTGTCAACGGTCGGCGTTAATTAAAGCGCTGGTTATTGAATTAACGGTGCTTAGTTTTTTTGCTGCGTTATTAGGTGCGTTACTAGGCGCGGCACTGGCAAACACCTTAGTTATGGATGTATCGGCGACTCTGAGAGGGCTCTACCAGCTAGACAGAAGCTTTGTAGTAAGCCTTGATAGCAGCATGATTGCTAGCGGCTTTACACTTAATGTTGTTGTTTTGTTGGGGTTTTTGGCCAGCCAATCGGCTCGATTAAGTACTTTTTGTGCGCGTATTAAATGGCTAATGTTTGCGTTAGCTATTTTTGCAGCCAGCTACTTAGCGTTAACGGCAAATACCAAAATAAGTGCCTTATTGCTGTGTGTTTGTGTGCTACTCCTCTTTTTTGTAATTACACCACCGGTAGTTAAAGCCGTTTTTAAACTGCCATGGCCAACACAAAACCCGATTATTCAGTGGTTAAAAGCCGACAGCCTAGTGCAGTTACCTGCATTACTAAGCTCTGTACTCGCTATTTTAATGGCGATGGGAGCCGCCGTAGGTATGCAAATTATGGTTGGCAGTTTTAGCGACACCTTAGATACACACCTTGAAAAACGCCTAAGCGCTGATTTATACGTAAGGCCCGATCAAAACATTCAAGCGTTAGGGGCTAAGTTGCGTGAACTCCCTGAGGTCGAAAAAGTAGGCGTATATTGGTCAGCTAAAAGTGAGCTTAAAGCACCTAAAAATACGATAGCTGTTGATGTTATGGCATTTGGTGCAACAGCCAGCTACAACCAACACCTTACTTTGTTAAACAATAAAGCACCTACATCTGCTGCAGTATTTGAAAAGAACAAAAACGGGGTTGTGGGTTGCTTAGTGAACGAACCCGCCTTGCTGCAGTATTCGCTTAAAGTAGGTGATGTAATAACCCTAAAACAGCATATTAATACACTAACGTGCCAAGTACGTGCTGCCTATTTTGATTACGGCGAGCAAGGGTTAAATGTTGTTGTAACAACTAATGCATTATTGAATAGCAGCTTAAATTACACCGAGTATGGTTTATCGCTTTGGTTAAAGCCCCATAGTGACGTTGACGCCATAGCCGAATATATTCAAAAACAGCACCAATTAGATAGCCAACAAGTCATTGCTAATCAGCAGTTTAAACGCTTTGCAAAACAGCTATTTGGTAAAACTTTTTATGTTACTCAGGCGCTTAATATATTTATTATGCTGATTGCATTATTTGGCATGTGGGTAAGCTTTTTAACTTTAGGGCGCGGGCAATTACAGCCCATGGCGGTATTACAAACGCTGGGTGTCACACAACAGCAATTATTGGGAGCAAAAGTACTGCAAGCTGCACTTATTATTTTAACCACCTTGTTATTAGCTATACCATTGGGGCTTAGCCTTGGATGGGTACTATTAACTTACGTCATGCCAATTGCCTTTGGTTGGACCATGGCCATGACCGTTAATTGGCTACAGTTAGGTGGCTTTACGGTGCTTATGTTTATGTTAGCTTTATTTGTGAGCGCGTTACCGCTGATAAAATTAACGCGAAGCGCCGTTGCCGATAATGTTGCCAAGCTATAGGACTTACATGAATAGACTAAAAGCAGCTGTTACCTTTATTTTTATTGGCGCATTAAGCGCGTGCCAGCCTGAAGCAGAGCAAGTAAATCAAGATAAACCAATGCATAGCGGGTTTGCACAACAATTTGGTGAACCTGTAAACAAAAACCAAGGGTTGAGCTTTCCACGTGATCATGGGGCGCATCATCAACAAGGAATTGAATGGTGGTACGTGACTGCTAATTTAAAGGCAGATAATGGCGACACCTTTGGTGTGCAATGGACTTTATTTAGGCTCTCGGTTGATGAGCAAAGCACACAAACAGAACCATCACCTTGGTGGAATGGGCAGCTTTACTTTGCTCACTTTGCAATACAAACCGATTCACAGCATCAAGCGTTCGAAAAATATGGCCGATTGGGGCAAGTAAATATAACAGCGCAGCCATTTGAAGCTCGCCTAGATGATTGGCAGTTAGCAAGTAAGGATGCAACATTTTTACCGCTCAGTTTAAAGGCGCAGCAGGAAAATTACAGTGCTAACCTGGTGCTGGCTAATAGCCCACTTGTAAAACATGGCGAGCAAGGTTATAGCCAAAAGACTCACCAGGGGCATGCCTCTTACTATTACAGCTATCCGTTTTTACACGCACAAGGCGACATCACATTTGCGGGTAAAACTTTTAAAGTAACTGGAGATGCTTGGTTAGACAGAGAGTGGTCTTCGGCGCTAATCGATCCTACCCAAAATGGTTGGGACTGGTTTAGCATTCAGGCTGATGATAAAAAACAGGGGGGCTTAATGGCATTTTGTATTCGTAATGGTCAACAAAGTTATGACTACTGCAGTGCATCGCACATTACGCAAAGTGGAATTGTGCGCGCCATTGCAAATGACGACGTGACCTTACAGGTATTAAAAACATCTGAGCTTACAGCCCAAACAACGCCCAGTAGTAAAACCTACCCAGTTAAGTGGCACCTCAAGGTTAAAGGGTTTGAGCCAATTATAATTGAAGCACGTAACCCCGATTCACGAAATCAATTGAGCATTCCCTACTGGGAGGGGCGAATTAAAACTCAAGGCGGTTTTAAAGGTAAAGGTTATGCAGAACTAGTTGGTTATTAGCGGGCTATAAAATGGCTTTCAAAAAGAAATGCACTTAAGCCAAGGTTAAGTGCATTTTATTAAGGGCTCAGTATATTAGTCTAGCTTTACTGAACCAGAGATATTATCGATGCTAACATCGCCAGAGCCTGCTTCTGTAATTGTTAGCCCTTTAGCATGATTAACGCGAATATCGCCAGAGCCATCTTCAATGGTAACGCTTGCATCAACATGTTCAATGGTTAAGTCGCCCGAGTTATCTTCAACGTCGACAGCGCCATTAATATGTTGTATTGCTATGCTTCCCGACCCGTCTTCAACAGTTAATGTACCACGTACATTGCTTACATTCATATCGCCTGAGCCATCATCAATATTTGCATTGCCATTAACGTTATTAATAGTAATGCTGCCCGAACCATCGTTAAGATCTAGATTGCCAGTGATGCTTTGAAGAGAAATATCGCCCGAGCCGTCGTCTATGTTTAGGTTTTTAGCGCCATTGATTGATAAGCTGCCAGAGCCATCTTTTACATCAATATTATTTTTCATGGCGTTAATAGTTATGTCGCCTGAGCCATCATCAATATCTAGCTCAAGATTGTTAGGGACGGTGACCACTAAATTAATGCTTGGCGATTGGCCGCTGTAAAAGCTAATACCATTATTACTTGTATTTTGGGCAACAAGCTTTGCTTTAGTGCCACTTTGATCGAGTGTGAGTTCGTATTCGTCGTCAATATCGGCTGTGTAAATAGTGGCGTCAACATTAATACTGGTTGCTGTTGATGAGCCCATTATTTTAAGTGAACCTGCGCCGCTTAGTACGTCTAGGTATTCAAGATTATTGCTAGGTAGTGTTAGTTGTTGTGTTTGTTTTACCGACGCAACGCTTGGTGAAATATGAAACACGCAGCCACTTAATAATAAAATACCGCTAATTAGTGAAAGTGGTTTAGCAATGGTAGATACAGTTGATGAGCTCATGGTTAGTCCTTTTAGTGTGATGTTATTATTTAATATAACAAGACTAGAGCAAAAATGGGGCCTAAATTTAAGTGTTTGTTTTATAATGAATTTAGTTTTTTGTTGAAAATTAAAAGACTAATTAGTGGTTAAAATTACTAATTATTAATAAAAAGGATGCATAAAGCATCCTTTTCGTTTTAACCGCCAGTTTTAATTAAAAACTGTAGGTAATGTTACCGTATAAAAAGCGACCATCTAAACTGTATGGTGCATACGGTGTGTATGGAAATATTTGGCTAAAGGTAGAGTAACCAATATTATCGACCGTGGCTTGCGGGTATTGGTCAAATAAGTTGTTGGCACCCAGTGCAAATTTCCACTCATCGTTAGGGCGATATGCCACTTCTAAATCGGTTATCCATTTGGCGTCTAGGTATTCATCGCGATCGGCGGTAGTAGAAATATCGGCAACTTCACCGTAACGTGTTGCACGTAACGTTGTTTGCCATTCGTTAAAGTTCCACACGGCCGACAGATTCAGTTTGTTGTCTGGTGTACCTTCTTCAAAACGACCTACTTCACGGCGTGCAAATACAACGTAGTCGTCACCTAAAGAGTTTAGTTGTTCAGGATTATCGTCAACGTGTGTCACTTCGGTGTCGTTAAAGTTAGCCGCTGCGTTTAAGCGCACATCGCCAAAGTTATCTAACTGAAGTAGGTAAGTTGCAACAATGTCTACGCCTTGCGTGCGCGAGTCGATTGCGTTAGTAAAGTAGCGTACGCTTTCGGTATTTAACTCACCAGCATCCGCTAAAATTTGCTGTACTGCGGCACCGCTTAAGTTTTCCGAGAGTACAATACGGTCATCAATATCAATACGGTAGGCATCAACCGTTAAGCTAAAGTTACCTTGGGTGTAAACAAAGCCAGCAGTTAAGTTAACTGAGTCTTCAGCGTCTAACTGTTTTGCGCCAAGGGCTTGTGCTGCTGGTGCATCTGTTGGGAATAGGCCCACTTCAAACGCTTGGTTGTTCTCAAGTACCGTAGAAATTTGACGATACGAGCTTTGTGCAAGTGATGGCGCACGGAAACCTGTGCTAATTGCCCCACGTAGCGATAGGTTTTCGTTTACGCTGTAACGAGTTGCAAGCTTTGAGGTAAAGGTGTTGCCAAAGTCGCTGTAATCTTCGTAGCGGCTAGCTAAAACCATGTTCCAGTTTTCGGTTAGGTAGGTGTCAAACTCAACAAATAGTGCAACGTTATGACGGCTTTCATCGGTTACGCTTTCTGGGCCAAAACCCGAAAGTACTTGTGCGCCACCGGCTGCAATTGGGTTGCCATTGCTATCAAGTGCAGTAATGTATGAGGCTTCTTCACCTTGTTCTATTTTATAACTTTCGTGGCGGTATTCAGCACCTAGAGTAAAAAATACGTCGTCAGGTAACCCTAAATCAAGGATTGTGCTTGCATCACCATTGACTATAAATTGGTCATAAACTAGTGCGCCGTTATCAAATTCGGTGGGGCTGGTAGCACCTAAAGACGTATTTAAGCTATTTACAACACCAAATGCAAAGTCGTTGCGGCCATAGTTTGTACTTACATCCCATGTCCAGTCACCTGTTCCACCTTCTAGGCCTAGGGCAAATGAGTAGTCTTCAACATCGGTTTCAATTTGCGGTAAAAAACCATCTGGGTAGAGTGCTAATACGTTACGGCTGTCTTGTGCACGGCGGTAAAAACCACCTGAGTTACCTTCTCGTTTTGAGTAGCTACCAAATGAATACAGGTTTAGGCTGTTATCTAGCTCGTAACCCATATTGTAAAATAAAGCATAATCTTCAAGGTCTGCTTTACCAAAACGATGGTTGTAACGGTCAATAGTAAATTCGCGCGGGTCTAGGCTGCCATCGTCAAGGCGGCTGTATTGCTCACGCGGATCAAAACCAGAGCGTTGTGTTGGGCTGTTATCGCGGTATTCAATCGATACATTTACAAAGCCGCTGTCTGATAATGCAAATCCAGAGTTAGCGCTAATAGTGCGTGTTGCGCCATCGCTAATTTCGCGGTCATCACCTAGGTTAAATGCAAGATCGCCGTTTGCATCTGCGTAGGCGCTTTCTAAGTTAGGTGCGCCCGCCATTTGTGTGTCGTATTCACCATAGGTTACGCTTACACTGCCGCCTTCAGAGGCGTCTTTTAAAACAATATTAATCACCCCGGCAATGGCATCTGAGCCGTATTGCGCTGCGGCACCATCGCGTAGTACTTCTACGCGCTTAATGGCTGATGTAGGGATCATGTTTAAATCTACCGCAGTAGATCCTCTACCTACAACACCTGCTAAGTTTAAAAGCGCGCCAGAGTGACGGCGTTTACCATTGATAAGCACTAAAGTGTGATCGGGCGCTAGGCCTCGCAGTACAGCAGGTTTTGCGTGGTCTGTTCCATCACCTAAAGTGGCACTTGGAAAGTTAAAGCTAGGCACTTGGTTGGCAAGAACTTGGCTAATCTCAAGTTGGCCTGTGCTTGCCATGTCGCTGCTAGTAATAATATCTACTGGCACTGAGCTTTCAGCAATACTTCGCAAACTACGGCGAGTCCCTGTTACTGAGATTACTTCGATATTCTCTTGTGCCTGAGTATCTTGCTCTGCTGCATTAGCTGTAACAAAAGAACCGCCAAGTGCAGAGGTTACGGCCAGGCTAAGTGCTAATTTATTGGCTGATAAACGCTTAAAAGTCATTTATGTTCCTTAAGAACGTCGTTGTTTTGGTGAGTTTGAAAAAGGAGCGAATCATATAGAAGCGCTCAACTACGTGCAAAGATAAAAACCATCTATGTTATTCACGTTTTTAATAAGTAAGGCCACTGTTTACGTACGTTACAGACGGTTAGATCGTTACTGTTGTAATCTTGTAGCGAATGGTGACGAAATCAATAAAAGTAAAAGAGAGATTGAAAAAAAGTGATAGGCATAAAAAAGCCAAGTTAAAAACTTGGCTTAAAAAATACGTTTAAATAAATGCCTAAAAAATTACTCAGGCGCAACTTCAAGTGTTGTAAATAATGCATAACGACCTGAGTCTACGCCCTCTTCATTTACATCAACTTCGGTTGCGGTTTCTATTAAATAAACACCCGGTGCGTTCCATATTGTTGTAAAGAAGCCGTTTTTATCGGTAGTTACTTTTACTTCGCCGCGTTCGTTACGGTAGCGAGTGTCGCCTCTTAAAATACTTACTTCAATACCTTCGCCTGCAGGCTTCCCGTCTTGTAGTAATTGAAAACGCGCTTGCTCGCCTACAAATAAATCGTTTGGATGGGTTGGGCCACTTAGTTCAAGGCCTAAACCTAACAGGGCTGGCTTAGATGTACCGTTACGGCTTACAAACGTGTCTACCGTTGAAATCACTTTAGTAGTGCGTACGCCTTGAGCGCTGCTAGGTAATTTAGCGTCTGTTTTTTTGCCAAATACACGCTTACGCTTGCCTTCTTCATCTTTATAGAAGGTCATGTACATTGGCTTTTGCGTCATTGCAATATGGTATGTGCCTTGCTCAGTTAAGCTGATTGCTGCTGAGCTTTTGCGCTTTAAGTAATAAGCGCGAATAGTGTCGCTAACCGGCTCGCCGTTTGGCATAAGCGCCATGAGTAATGTGTCGTCCCATTGAGCGTCTTTCTCTTTTGGCTTAAAGGCTTTGTCGGGGGCAAACATTTCGTTAGAAATACTCGCATCAATCATTACATAATGCGCTTTATCGCCAGAAAGTGAGGTGTGTGATGGTAATAACCAACGGCCATGTGCGCTGGCTGATGTAGATACCAGCGCCGATAAGCTAAGTGCGCCAATTAATGCGGTTTTTAATAAATTAATTTTCATTTTTCTGTCCTTTAAATTCGAATTATAAATAGCTACTACTTAGCGTTTACGGTAACAAAACTGGTTGAAAACTCTTTTTTACCATCGATGGTAATTTTACCTGGCTTTGTTAAATCGAGTTCGAGGCGTTTGTAATCACGGCCTCCTTCTTCACGAACAACTTCAATATTTAAAAGGTATTTACCAGGTGCTACGGCGTTGCCGTCTAAATCTTTACCTTGCCAATCAATTGTATAAGTACCAGCGCGCTTAGTGGCGCCACTTATACCGTCAAAGTTAATATTGGTTTTACCTGCTTTACGCCACCATTGACGTAGGTCTTTAAACCATTCCGCTTTTTGTACCCAAAGCGCTAATGTTGTGACGTGTTTACGCTCTGGCGTTTCCAGCCATACAGCAACATAAGGTCGGTGGTAAGGTTGCACGTTTAAATCGGCGAGGGTTAATTCAACTTCTAACCTTGACGATTGTGCATGAGCATTAATTTGAAATAGCGCGGCGACTAACAGCGTGATGCTTAGCCATGGTTTAACTTTAAACATTAAGACACTCCTTTTATTTGTGGCACCCAACACAGGTAAATAACGATAGGTGTTGCTACACCTAATGCGGTTATCCATATTCCTGCTAAGCGTTTTTTTCTATTTTGAAATAAAATAATCATGCCGGTGATGGCAAATAGGATCATTAGCACTGCTGATATATCAATAACCCAGCTCCATACATCACCGCTGTAACGGCCTTTATGTAAGTCGCCAATGACACTTAAAAATCCCCCGGTTTGATAATCGAGTAACAATTCGCCACTAATAAAATCAAACTCTGCGTAGGCGTAGCCTGCAGGTAATGGGTAGTCGAGCATGACCAGTGAATCTTGCTTTTCCCACTCAATGCTTTTTACTTTATTCAGCCCATACTGCTTGGCTAGGTAAGCTTCTATTTGGGGGTAAATAGCAGGTAGGGTGTTTAATTGTGTTTGTGCTTTTGTAAGTAGTTCAGCTGGAATTGCAGCGGTAATTTGGCCGTTGTTTTTATCGTTTTTTAACCAGTCAACGTGGTTTAGCACTATGCCGCTTACACAAAATAAAATAAGTAGAAAAAACAAAGCGGTAGAAATATAGATATGTAAAGCACGACTCGTACTATATAAAGCGCGTTTATTAACAAAGGGCATAAAAGGTGCAAATTTAATTAATTTGTACGGATGATAATGATTTGCATTAGCTGTTACAAATTTATTTACCAAACTTTACACTTTATTTTGCTTATACAGACCCTAGTTTTTAGGTGGAGTTGAGGGCTTAGAAATTAAGTAAGTTAAAACCAGCACTTCAACCACAGCAACTAGGGCAATAACCCAAGCTGGAGGGCTGCTGTATAATAAAAATATAAAGCCTATTAGCATACCTAGACCCGCAGCATATTTTGCCTTTACAGGAACTACTTGATGAGCGCGCCAATGTTGTAATGTTGTCCCAAAGCGAGGGTGGTTTAATAGCCAAGATTCAAGCGCGCTAGATGAGCGAGCAAAACAGGCTAAGGCTAAAATTAAAAACGGCGTGGTTGGCATAACGGGTAGGGCAACACCAATAATGCCGAGTAATACACACAGTAACCCCAGCAATTTAAAGCCGATATTTTTATAATAAATAAAAACGTTTTTTATGTTCACGCCAGCTCTATTTAATAAATTAAACGGTAAAAGGTAAGCTAATTACAGGATAAAATTAAGCTTAAATGGCTTAGTTACATGTTATCAACTAAGTCATTTAAGGCGATAAAAGGGGTTTTATTATTTTTATACTGCGTTTTATTCTTTAGGAGTTTGAAATAGTGCGCCGACTTCTAAAAGCGGGGAAGCGTCTAGCTTATCAGCATCCATCATTGCGGCAATACGTTGCATTGATGAAAGGAGTAAACTCTGTTCCCATTCAGCAAGTGCTGAAAATTTTTCGATAAAATGCTCTTGTAATGGCTGAGGTGCTTTTTCGAGTAGTTCCTTACCTTGTTCGGTAAGGTATAAGCTGACTCGGCGCTTATCCATTTGACTGCGAACACGTGTTACTAAGTTTTTGCTCTCTATTCGGTCAAGAATATTAGTAACCGTTGCTGGGCTTAAGTTGACGTTTTGCGCAATACGACTGGCGGTAATACCATCAGTTTGAGACACTTCCTGCATGATAAGCAGTTGAGGCCCTGTTAAGCCCGCTGTTTTATTAAGCTGCTTTGAATGTAAGTCAATCGCACGGATCACCTTGCGTAAAGAAACTAGTAACTCGTCATATTTTTGCATTTGTTTGTCTCATGGAAGGCGAATGATTTGCCGTAATCATGAAATGTTACACATCAAATAAATTGAATTCAAATGATATATGTTATTTATGCCAGCTATTATTAGTTTTTATTGACTTTTATTAATTTGAGCAGTAATTAAAATAGCATTTATTATCTTTATTTTATTAAATGCTTATAACATTCTATTTGTGAACCTTCCCTAGGTTGAAAGGCAGAGTTGTAAAGCTTTAGTCGTAATTTTACCGTTGATGTGGCATAAGAATATAGTAACTAACTCAATTTAAATAACTATTCTATGTAGCTTATGCTTTAAGCATGCATTATTGTTTGTGTACAAGTAACCTGAACTCAGGTTAAGTATTAAAAATTAGTCTCAGTGTTAAAGGAAATAAAATGCAATTATCACCCTCAGTATGTATTGAGCGTACACATAGCGGTTTAGAATTTATTAGTATTAATAGTCGCCAATGTGAGGCGAAAATATTTTTACAAGGTGGGCAAATAACTGAGCTTACACCCAAAGGTAAATTGCCATTATTGTGGGTGTCTGGGGATGAAACCTTTAGCGAAGGGAAAAGTATTCGCGGCGGCATTCCTATTTGCTGGCCTTGGTTTGGTCAACATGAAAATACAGACTTCCCAGCTCATGGCTTTGCTCGCACACTCGTATGGCAAGCTGATGAAGTGCATGAAACCGAGGACGAAGTTACGGTTAGCCTAAAATTACCCATGAGGCAGGTAGACTCTACCTTTTGGCCGCATCAATCTTCTTTACGGGTTGAGTTTATTTTATCTGAGCAATTAGAGGTGCGTTTAACCACCTGTAATTTAGGCAATGTACCATTTAGCTATACACAAGCGCTGCATACTTACTTTCCAACACAAGATATTAAGAATACCCGTGTGACAGGCCTGCAAGGGGCACAATATATAGAGTTTGGTCAAGGGCCTCATCAGCAACATGATGTGGTCGACTTTTCCCGTGAAACCGATATGGTTTATACCCAAGCCGCAGCAGTTCAAACAATTGATACTCCTCAAGGGATGATCAGTGTTAGCAGAGAAAACTCGCGCTCGTGCGTGTTATGGAACCCATGGATTGAAAAATCAAAGCGGCTATCAAATTTTGCCGATGATGATTATAAAAGCATGTTATGCCTAGAGGCTGCGAATGTACTTGAAGATGCGGTTACGCTTGAGCCAAAACAAAGCCATACTTTAGTAACAACAATAAAGTGGCTTGGTTAAAGCCAATACGTCCAATGGAGCGAAGCGTGTTTACGAATCAACAAATAACCGACCTACCGCAACATCAAAGCATAGAGTTTGAACCGCTTGCCGATAAAGCATTATTGCATGCACAGTTGAATTGGTTGTTATTTTTTATCCCTTTTTGCCTAGTGCTAGCGGCAGTTTGTTATTTCAATACAGATTTTGCAGCCATGGCGCAAGGTTACTTATTGGTTGCTGTTCCGCTATTAATTTTACTGTGTATGTTATATAGCGTGTTCAGCATAAAATTACAGGGCAGCGCGTTGCGTACCCATGATATTGCTTTTAAAAAAGGCATTATTTGGCAGCAGGTGACAATTTTACCGTTAGCACGAGTGCAGCATATTGAAATACATCGTGGGCCAATAGAGCGAAAACTAGGTTTAGCCAGTTTACGGCTTTACAGCGCAGGTGGTATGAGTGCTGATTTACAAATTAGCGGCCTGACCCACGAAAAGTGCAAAAATATTCGTCAATTTGTACAAAGCTATCGCCACGATGAAACCACAAGCGAGGCTACTGCCAGTGAGTGTTGATGCTACACAAATAACGTCATCTTCACTTAATTGGCAAAAAGTGTCGCCCTGGGCACTGGCTTATTTTGTGATGCATTTTAGTGTGCGGTTTATCAAAGATGGCTTATTTAATTTACTGCCCGTGTTGGTGGTTTTTGTTACCCAAGTAGAAAATAAACTATTTTGGGGGCAAGTTGGGCTCACGATTGCTCTGACTTCATTGCTCGTCTATTGTTTTTTGTATTACCGCAGTTTTCGTTTTTGTATTACTGACGAGCATGAAATTTTACTAAATAAAGGCGTATTTAAAAAAGAGCGACTCACCTTAAAGTTTTCTCGGGTGCAAAATGTAAACATAGCAGAACCCTTTTATTTTACTCCAGTAGGCTTAGTTAATTGCATTTTTGATGCTGCCGGCAGTGTTGCCCAAGAAGCTATATTGCCTGGAGTAACCAGTGATTATGCCAAGCAAATGCGCAAACAGGTATTTGACTATAAAGCGCAGCAGCAACCATCAACCGAGGAGGCTAATACAGCGCAGCTTCATGCTGAAAATCAGAATGAAAATAGTTTATTCATTTCAAATAAAGAAATAGCTAAGTTTGGTTTAATGTCGAACATGGCAATTTTAGCGCTTGCGGCCATTGCTCCTTTTATGAATGTGGCTATCGATTTTTTAGAGCAGCAGTTTATAACAAAAATAGAGGGTTTTTATCAGCAAGAGCTCGGTATGATGGCTAATGCAGCGGTATTTGCGGTTATTACTTTAATTATTGTGTTGGTATTTATTGCGGTGTTTTTATCGGTGACTATGTCGCTCATTCGCTTTTATAACTATCAGCTTTACTTTAAAAATAATAAATTTAAACGTATTGCAGGGCTGTTAGAGCGCCATCAACTGTCAATTAGTTTAGATAAAGTACAATCTATAGTTATTAAGCAAAACCTAGTTGCCAGGCTATTAAAGCGCTTTACAGTGGAATGTTTGCAAGCCAGCAGCGGCGGTGCTGCAAATATGGCGAAAAAGAATAAACAAACCTTAGTGTTACCTGTGCTCACGCAGGAGCAAGTTGATAATGTGTGTCAGTGGATTTATCCGTGGTTTAACAGTAAAAAGTTGGCATTCAAAGCAGTAGAAAGGGCGTTGCTATATAAAAATATGCTGTTTTATGCCTTGCTACCGAGCGTTGCTTCTGGGTTTTTAGTTAGCTTTATGCAACTTAATATATTAATTTCATTAGCATTATTTTTGGTATTAGCCGCGTTAGTGTTTTTATCATATAAACGTTATGGGTATTACCTTCATCAACAAGATGGGCGTTTTTATATGGTGGTGCGCAAAGGTATGATTGGCGTGCATTACCGAGTATTTGAGCTGTACAAAGCACAAAGCGCTCGCAGTGTGAGCACCTTTTTTATGCGTCGCTCTGGCTTAAAAAGCCTGTATATACAACTTGCTGCAGGCGGTGCGTATGTCCCATATTTAAAACAGCAAGATGCTGACTTCATTATAGATTTTACACTTATGCAGGCTGAATCAGATTCTCGTAGTTGGATGTAACTTCCCTTGTTGAAAATAACTAAAGTTCAGGTTAAATAATAAGGCAGGTGTAAATACACATTTGCACATGCTTTATTACACTTTTTTACTGCCCGTTTTTCCCTTTTAATAATACTCTAAGCATTATTAAAAGCACTATTTAAGGGATTATTGTGAAAAAGTCACTCATTGCATCAGCCTTATTACTGGCTGCACCAAGCTTCGCAGCCAATTGGCAAACCATTCATACTGAGCATTTTAATGTTCACTTTAGCAGTGAACATACTGATTTTGCTAAATCGACTGCTGTGGAGCTGGAGATTGTCCGTACAAAAGTGCTTGAGCAACAAAACCGTGCCCTTGATAAAATCGTCGATGTGGTGGTATTTGATCCTTTAAATGCAGCTAATGGCTTTGCCTTACCAACCTCTAATAATCCTGTTATGGCGCTTTTTACTACGCCACCACAATCGGATACGGTAATCTCAAACTCATCGGGCTGGCAGCAATTACTAATATTGCATGAGTACATTCACTTAGTGCATTTAGCGCAGCCGACTCGCAGCGAGTGGCAACAAAAAATTAGAGGGGTATGGGATCTTTACGATTTAACCTATGGTGACACACCGCGCTGGGTAGCTGAAGGATACGCCACCTTAATTGAGTCTAAAATGACAGGGCGAGGGCGGCTCTTTGATAACTATTCTGAGGCAATACTCAGGGAGTTTGCTCAGCAAGGAGCGCTTCCGACCTATGGGCAACTAAATAGTGATGAAGGCTTTATGGCGGGCTCCATGGCGTATTTAATGGGAAGTCGGTTTTTATACTGGCTAGAGCAAAATTACTCAGAGCAGTTGGTCGATAACGTATGGGTTCGTATGCGAGCGGTTAAGTCTCGAGATTTTGATGATGCATTTTCTGGTGTATTTGGGCAAAGCGCTGCCAAGCTATATCGTCGATTTATTGCTGAGTACACTTATAAAGCAATGCAACAAGAGCAAACCGAGTCACCACTTAATAGCAAGCTTTGGTTAAAGCTTGATTTATACGCTAGCAACCCCGTTCTTTCAGATGATGGCAGCAAAATTGCCATAGTGGAGCGTGATAAAAAAAGTAATACCAAGCTCATAATTTATAGCACTGAAGACAACACTAAAGCGCAACAGCAATTTACTAAAGCACAAAAGCAATTACTTGAAGATGATGCTAAGGATATTCCTGATACTGCGCCAAGTGTATTTAAGCGCGAACAAAAACAAATATTAAATCAAATAAATCGCGCAGGTATTGCCAATCCGCAGTGGGTAGGCAATAACACTCTTTATTTTAATGCCTACAGTAGTGAGGAGTCGGGGACTTATAACAAAGTGTCTGACATTTTTAGCTATAACATAGATACTGGCAACGTCGAACAACTCACTGAACTGGCTGGTATTCGTCGTTTTAGTGTTACCCGCAATGGTGAAACACTTTACGGTGAGCAAATAAGAGCTGGGTATTCTGAATTAGTAAAAGTCGATCTTAATACACAAGCAATCACGCCACTTTTTACCAAGAGCTTAAAAACGACGTACGATTACCCGACCCTAAGCCCCGATGAAACAAAATTAGCTTATTTGTCAGCGTCATTAAACGAAAATTGGCAATTGTATATACAAGATTTGAGCGGTGATACTAGGCAGTCAGTCCCAATGCCTAATGGGTATCAGTATTTAAGTCAGCCGAGTTTTAGTCAAAATGGGGAATCTATCTATTTTGTTGCTGGCCTAAATAATAAGACTGATATTTATAATTATCATATAAAAAATAACACCCTCACACGCTTAACTAACGGGCAAGAAGCGCTCGCATACCCGATTGAGGCTGAAGATGGCTCACTACTTTATTTCTCTATTAATGCCGATGGCCCTGATGTAAAAACGCTAACAACAAAAAACCGCACAGCCGTGACTGATTTCGCTGTAAACAGTGAAGCTCCATTGTTGATGGTAAATAAGCATACCCTGCCACCGGCAAAAATATATACCGATGAGATAGCAGAGCAAAGCGATTACGCAGTACTTGATCAGCAAGCGACGTTTGCCTTGGGATCACAGTATTATTCAGCGTCAACCAGTTTGCTAAGCGTAGGTATAAAAAGTAGCGACTTATTAAAGCAACTTGATTTACAAGCGGGTTATAACATTGATTTGCATGACGGTGCATTACATGGAGGCTTTGTACAAGCAAAATACAATGCGTTAAATACAAAGTTTAAGCTTGCGCTATTTGATTATAATTTGGGTACATCACATCAATATCAACCTAGCTTAAACGCTGATATTGACGCCCGAGGTGGTTTTGTTGCAATAAGCCATCCATTGAAATTTGGCCAGCTTCAGTTAACCCCAGAGCTTGCTTATAACTATACAGATTATAAAAATAGCCATAAAAATTGGACACGGTTGAGTATTGCTCAGCAATGGCAACATGACCGCCAATCATTTGCCATAGGGCAGAGTATTTATGCCAGTATTTATGATGGGCGGAATCACAATAGTCATTGGCAAGGTTATGACTTGGCAACAAAAGTATTTGGTAAAGCATTTAATATTCCCATGTTTGTGAGCTTTGAACAAAAACAGCGAGACGATAGTGATTTAGCTTTAGGTGGGTTTAGCTCTAACCTGATTAATCAGCAACAAAGTAGCGAGTTTGTGCTTGCTGCTGAACTGCCTTATTACAGTGCAACTGCAGAGCGTTACCAAGGTTATGGTGGTGGCATCAGCTTTAAAGAAGGCATGCCTTGGCTTTATTACAAGCAACATCAATTAGACAACAGCGTTTATGCACAAAGTTATGGCTTAAAATACCAAGGTGATTTTAGCTTTGGGATGGGGCCTGCAGGCGTAAACGACCTAACTTTTAATGCTGGGCTGTCGCGTGTTGAAGGTGACAGCTTTGAAGATGAAATGCGCGCGTGGTTAAGCTTTTACTACTCTCTTTAATATTATGGGTAATACACTTTTAAATATGTATTACCCAAAAGCAACCTACTTTGGTTTAGTAAGCGATGCTAACTTTGCTTGGTATATATTGAGCTTTTCATTGTCTCGCTCATATTTAATGGCTTGTTCAAGCAAGGCTTGTGTTTGTTTAGACTTACCTTGAAGATAACGAATTTTTGCAAGCTCTAAGTAAAGCTCTGATATATATGGGGCTTTTGCAATTGCTGACTCAAGGTGGTTTTTAGCTTGAGTTACCTTTCCTTCTTGCAGGTTGTTTTTAGCAATAACCAATAGCTCGTAAGGGTCTTTTTCTTCATTAATTAATTGGCTTGTTAATTGTTTTTCTAGCTCTGTATCGCCAAGATCTTTTGCGAGTAGCCGATAGTTATTGATTAAGTTTATACTTATATCGTTTCTATTTAGTGCGGTTTGGTAAATCAGTTGAGCGCTTTTTAAATCGCCTGCACGGCGATGTAATATACCCGTAATATTGAACAGTTCAGGATCGTTAGGAGTAAAAGAATTAGCTTTCAAAATAAGAGAGTAGGCTGTATTGAGTTTATTTTTAGCTAATGCCTCCGCCGCTAAATTGCTGTAAAACTTATTGAGTAAATCATTATAGGTGGCGCTGCCAGCATAAAAGCTGCCGCGGGTTGGGAAGTAATCTATTAAAGTGCCTGGGCGAATAAATACAATAAAGTTATCATCAGTTTCTTCTTCCGGTGCGTAAACTTTGGTTCTAAAATGGTTGGCTATGTAAACTAAACTTCCCTCTTTGGCATACACAGGTTCGCTGGTCATTTCTTGAAAACTGGTGTCAAGATCTAAAAGCGTGGCGTAGCTTTGTGTCAATATAGCTAAGCTAATACAATTGCCTTGTGAGCGTTCAATAGTTTGTTTGGATGTTAGTGTATCGCCGTGATACTTAAAGTTGGTAAGCTGGTTTTCTAGGTAGTTAAAAACAATTTCATCAGCACGTATCTCATTTAAGCGCTTCTGTGCATAAGCTAAAAACTTTTCTTTTTCAGGTTCTGGAAGCTCAAAAACACTGTGTTCATTAGGGGTTTCAACACGCTTGAAAAGAGAGTGGTTAATTATTTGTGTAAGCTGTACCTTTTTAATTTGCACTGCTGGTTGAGTACTACTGCATGCAGCTAAAAAAAAGCTAAGTGTAAAAACTAGATATTTCATAAATCACCTCACTGTGACTTTTAAGATTACAATGAGGTGACTTTATAATCAAGCACTTACAGTGCGATGCTTACTTAAGCGATTTTTGTGTGATTGCTTTTTACGTTTACGGCGTGTAAGCCATAAATAAAAGCCTGTACCAGCCAGCCATACAGGGCTAAGACCAACAATACACCAAAGTATTTTACTGATAAGCCCTGCAAAATAGCCAAAGTGTAGTTTTCTAAAGCTATCAATTACTTGCCAACCAACTCCGGTTTCACGAATATCCCAGTTAGCCATGTGTTCACCTGTTTGCTTATTGTAGGTTATGGTATTGGCGTATTCACTGGTAAGTGGATTACTGGTATTTACTTCGCCATAAAGAGTAATATTTTCATCAGGCTCTCGCGGGAAAACTAAAAAAGTAGTGTTAAAAGTGGGTATTTGCAGCTTACTATCATTAAGAATGCGCTCAAAAGAAATGTCGTCACTATATAATTTATTTGTAATAGTGTAGTGCTCTTCTTCTGCGTGTTCTATTACTTCGTGATACCACACAGCGCCATTAAAATAGCCACCGGTAATCGCTAAAACGATAAGGATAGGTGAACCTAATACTCCAGTCATTTTATGAATGTCGCTTAGTACTATCTGCAAAGTTGCTCGCCAGCGTACGCTAAATAGTCGCTGCCAAAATTTGCGGTAAATAATTAAGCCAGTAATACCTAAAGTTAATAAAAATAGAGCAAAAAAGAAGCCTAATACGGTACCTGTTTGCCCTGGTAAGCTTTTTAAGTCGTTAAGTAAAAAAGTATAATGGAGCTCTAAAAACCAGTCAGTAAAATAATGAGTGGTGCTTACTGGTTCTGATAAAACCTCTCCTGTGTATTGGTCTAAATGCAACTTATACCAATCGTCAGTTCCACGCTTAACCAAATAAAGCCGGTCAGCGGTGCTGTTATTAAAAAGCTCCCAGCTTCCTACTACATATTCAGGAAAGGCTGCTTCGGCTTTATTTATTAATGAGTCCATAGGCAAACGTGCAGCTTGTTGCTGTACCACAAAGTGTTTATCTGGCATCAGTAGGCCATCAATTTCACTTTTAAACACTAAAACACTGCCAGTAATGCTAATAACAATTAACGGAATAATGGCAATTAGCGCCAACCAACTATGAACTTTAAACAGTGTTTTTCTCATTACTTAGGCTTGCATGTTAATCTGTAGATATGCGCATGATAACAGTTATCATTTGTGTTGCAATTATAAAAGGGTGAGACTGTGAAGTTTTAGTAACGGTTTTTGTATACTCAGGTTGCCACAGGAGGAAATTAAAGTTGGTGTGAAGCTTGTATAAAAGCTAGCCAGTCCTACAATGCGCGCACATAAATAAAGCCTTTAAAAACAAATGTTTAAAAAATGTTTTATTTCTTCCTTTTCATTAACAACAATGTAACGAGCGAGGTTTGCTTTGGCGTATTATTTGCCTATTTTGTCAGTATTTATTTTGGTTTTTAGTTTTTTACCGTTACTCAATAAAATTATAAAAAACCGCAGTGTATCAGGTGTATCACTGTTAATGATGACATTTGGTTTAGCGCAAAGTGTGTACTTTATAAGCTACAATCTTTACTTTGCTCGCTTTTATATTGCCTTGCCGTTTTTTGCGACAGGCTTTTTAAGCGGACTAATTTTATACTTTTTTGCACGTTATAATGCCGCTAAACGTCAGAAGCTGCAGTTACTTGGCATGCTTAGCTTTTCGTTATTACCTTTTTTGTTGCTGTTAAACCCTAACCTAGATACTGCCACTGTGCTAAATGGCTTAACCTATGTGGGCTTAATCATGAGTTCAGTACGAGTTATGCCACAAACCTACAAAACACTTCGCACAGGGAATATTAGTAACCTTAGTGCTCGCTATTTTAGTTTACAATTTATAGCTGGTATCTGTGGTTTGTTTGCAGAGCTTGCTATGCCTGTGCAAAGTACTTCGCATATACTAATGTTTGTTATGATATTACTGACTAATGCGGTGCAGTTTGCGTGTATGCAGTATTATCGCGTACGTCCTGTGTTGGCATAAAATTATAGTGACCGTTAATTTCATTTGTGGCACTTTGAGTGACCAATAAATAAAAAGTGCCCACTATGAAATTAACTATCCATCAAATCGATGCGTTCAGCAGTGAACTGTTTAAAGGTAACTATGCCGCTGTGATCCCACTAGAATCGTGGCTTAGTGATGATCTTATGCTGAATATCGCTTCTGAAAATAACGTATCTGAAACTGCTTTTACTTGTCAGTCGGCAGATGGAAGCTTTGCGATACGTTGGTTTTCGCCATTAATGGAGATTGATTTTTGCGGCCATGCTACTTTAGCAGCGGCCTATGTGCTTTGTGAGCAACATAGTATATCGCAGGTGCGCTTTAGCGCAGAGGCGGTGGGCAAACTGATTGTTAATAAAAATAACGATGGCAGCTTTGCTATGACCTTTCCTAAACAAGCCCCTGAAGAGGTTCGGCTTATCCCTGATGCTTTATTAGCCGGCCTGTCTATACAACCTATTAAAGTGCTGAAAAACCGCCAAGCTTATTTTGCTATTTATGATAATGAGCAGCAGGTTGTAGATCTGAAAACAACCAATGAACAACTAAAAAAATTAGCCCCATTAGATGTGGTTGCAACAGCACCGAGTGTTGAGTATGACTTTATTTCTCGTTATTTTTGGCCTGCCAGTGGTGGTGATGAAGACTTTGTGACCGGTTCAATTCATACCGGGCTTGCCCCTTATTGGGCAGAACAATTTGGCAAACACTCTTTAAATGCTTATCAGGCTTCACAACGGGGTGGGAAGTTACATTGTGAAGTGGGCAGTACAACAGTGACATTAACGGGTCATGCGGTAAGATACCTAAAAGGTACTATTTACCTTTGAATTAGTGTAAAAAAGCCACGTAAAACGTGGCCTTGGTTTACTCAGTGTTATTTACGCTTCTAGCGCTTTGCTAATTAAGCGGTCGATATACTTTTTATGTGCTTTGGTTGCGGTATCAGCGCCCCATGCAACATCTTGATTGGCTATTTGAGTTAGCTGATATAGCGCGGCTGTTTTCGCTAAGTTATCGTATTTACTTGCTTTTTCTAAGCCTGCAATTGCAATAAGCTGATTTACGTATTCAATCTGTAAGTTATGACTGATTGAATTAGCGTTTTTGCTATCAACAAAGATACTTGCAGTTAAATCCCCCATAAATTGCGTAAGGCTGTATTCATTTCCATATAAAGCAGTGTCTGAAATACGTAGTAACACAGCAGGATGCAGTAGTTGCGCTAACACACCTTTTTGCATGCCTAAAATCATTTTATGCGGTTTAGGGTCTTCGTTTTTACCATAATGATTAAACCCACGACGCTGCTGCTGCATAAAGTTATACAAAGGCTGCATGCTTTGCAGTACATTTGGAGCAAACACATACTCAGCTAAAATAGCCATTGCTTGGGTTTGGCGCTCAAGTGGCACCGGTGTAAAAGGCTTAGCTGCATTTTCATCACCTACGACAGCACGCTCTACATAAACCCCACCAATTTGACGAGATACCACGCCTGCTTGTGCACGGTATTGGCCAAATAGGCTGTTAGCAGAAGTAACAAGCTGTTGGTAAGACTCGCCTTTTACTGTAGCTTTGTCTTTAAGTTCTGAAAATAGTGTATTGATCAGGGCCATTCTATCTGCACCATAAGCTGCAGGGTTAGACGATAAATCGCCAATCATCACGCGAGGGTCTATGTGGCGACCTGGTGCACGCATATCGTCGGCATCGTTACCAAAGGCCAGTGCATGTTCGCTTGAGCGAGCGAGTATTTTATCAAGACGAGCTTGTTCTGCTGCTTCATCTTTAAGTGCTGCGCTATAGCCGTAGTTTATTGCCCAATCATCGTACGGACCTGGTTTAGTTTGGAAAATATCGCCTTGAGTCACATCCGTTGGCGCTATATTTGCTGGCGCATAGTCCATTACTGAGCCGGTTACTATACCTTGAGTTTTACTTTTGTCGTGAACTTCTTTCTCATCCCACAAAATAGAAGATTTCATGTTGTGATTAAGACCTAGAGTATGCCCTACTTCATGTAAAACCAACTGAGTTAAACCTTGGCGTAACATTTCAGTATCTTCAATATCAGCGCCATTTGCTAAGCCTTTTGCAAGTATTAGGTTTTGTTGTAATTCATGACCTAAAGAACAATTAAGCTCAGTGTTGCTTCCTGGTTGTGTATGGCTCATAGTGCCTTGAGTATAAAGCGTATCGTATATCCAGCGGTTTTTCATAAATACAAACTCAAGCATAATGTCTGAGCCTAAAATTTCACCGGTTAGCGGGTTAGCTAATGCTGGTCCATATCCACCAAAAGGTGGCTTAGGCGATGAAGTCCAACGCAGTACATTATAGTTAATATCGCCGGCATCCCAATCGGCATCATCAGGTTGTACTTTTACTTCTATTGCATTTTTAAAGCCTGCCTTTTCAAATGAGCTATTCCAAGCAAGTACGGCGTCACGAACTGTATCTCGCCACTCAACAGGCGTAGTATTTTCTATCCACCAGGTAATCGGCTTTACTGGCTCTGAAAGTGCTGCGTTTGGATCTTTCTTTTGTAGGTCCCAGCGCTTTATTACATCTTGGTATGGTGCCCAGTCAGTTGATGTCATTTTATCAAACTGATTGGTGAAATAACCAATGCGCGCATCATCAAGGCGAGGTTGATAACTATTTTCAGGTAAAGCCACAAATGAATGCTGTACTTTTACTGACACGCTTCGTGGATCGCTTATCGCACCTGAGCCTCGAACGGTTGGGCTACTATTAGTAAAAACATAATCAACCACCAGATCTAGGTTGTTAGGGTATGGGCGCTGTTTGATGATACGTGATTTTTTATCATCTAATTTACCTACTTTAAAACGCTTTTTAGCATTTTTATCGTTCGGATCAGGTGTTGGCGATACTTTATGCAGGGCTTCACTTAAAAATAGCTTGTTAACATTAAAGGCTATTTTACCCTCTTCTTGCTTTTCTATTTTTATACTTGCAAGTACTGCTTCGCTAATGTTTGCCTCGCTGGCTTTAGCTAGCGCACTATTTTCGTTAAATAAGTAGCGCGGGGTTTTGCTAATAATATCGATACGATCAAAGTATTTTCTAAATTCGATTAACTTTGTTTCACGGTACGCGCCACGAAAGTGGCCCGCATCAGTCGCGCCGTCAATGGTGTGTGCAAAATAAACAAAAGGAGTATCGAGTTGTGACTCGTTAATTACCATTAGGTGGTCGCCGGTTTTTTTATCTTGGTAAAGATTAAAAATGCCAACAAATTCGGTTTGGCCTTCAATCATTTCACTTAATGTTTGTGGCTCTTTTTCTTCTTTTTTTTCGGCAGCGACAGTATAGCTACTGCCAAGCGCTATACTAAGCGCCAAGGTAAGTGCGGTTAATTTCATAGTTTGTCTTTTGTAGTTGTTAATATGATTTTACTGTACGGTGTGTCATGCGGTTTCGCACAGCATCTTTGCTAAATACTAACTCAAAGTATTTAGCTTTATGATTTATAATGGTAAAAATTTGTAACAATACATTTATAGAGCGAATCCACGAGGCTTTCTAAGGGTTTATACTTTATCGAGCAAGACCTTGCCTATACTTTTTTGTAACAGTTGCTTACAAATGTCACGTTAATGTTTCATTAAGCTTTGGTATCATGGTGCTAATAGTAATTTGGGAGTAAAAAAAGATGCAAGGTAATGTACTTAGGTGGATTTTTCCGTTCGTAGCATTGGCATTAGGTGTGGCCGGTTTTGCTGCAATTAATGCGATTGCAAAAGAGTCAGATAAAAAAGAAGTCATAGACACCCGTCCAACGGTGCAGGTTGAAGCCGTTTCCGCAAATAATCATCAAGTTATTATTAATAGTTATGGTGAAGTGCAGCCGCTTGAAAATACCCAGCTTTCAGCTCAAGTATCCGGTGAGGTAGTTAGCTGGCATCCGAGCTTTGTAGCAGGTGGGATTGTGGGTCGCGGTGAAACCCTATTTACAATTGAAAAAGATAACTACGAAGCCGCAGTTTTGCAAGCCGAGGCTGAACTTGCCCGCGCGCAAGCGATGTTAATTGAAGAGCAAGCGCAAGCTAAAGTTGCAGAAGATGAAGCAAAACGTTTCCCAAATAAAGCGCGTACAGATTTATTTTTACGTAAACCACAAGTGTTGAGTGCGCAGGCCGCTGTTAAATCGGCGCAAGCTGCATTAAAAAGGGCACAACGCGATTTAGATAATTGCGAAGTGAGCGCACCATATGATGCACTAGTGGTGAGTCGTAATGTAGGTGTTGGTCAGTTTGTCACTATGGGCGCTCAAGTTGCCGAGCTGAATAATATTGAAACGGCCGAGGTGATTATTCCTATTGCAGGCTTTGATAGTGTGTTTTTACCTGAACGCGTTAAAGGGGTAAAGGCAACTGTTATTAAAACAGGATTAAATGGGTTTACTCGCCAAGCAGCGATAGATCGCGACTTAGGGATTGTAGATAACGCGACCCGTATGAGTAGTCTAGTGATTCGAATTGAAGACCCTTATGGGCTTACTAACCAGCAACCTGCAATTAAATTTGGCACCTATGTACAAGTAAACTTTGCCGGTACTATGCTCAATAATATTTATCGTTTACCGCAAGAGTTAGTAAATAACCAAACTGTATGGATAGTTAATGATGAGCAGCAATTAGAGCCACGCAAGGTGAAAGTAATTCGTGAAGAAGGTGAATACTTCTATATCAGTGATGGCTTAGAAGCCAACGACAAGCTTGTTACTACCTTACCAGAATATCCACAAAAAGGGATGGCAGTAAAGGTAGCTAGTTTGACAGAGACTAAAAGTACGGATGCAGCAGACAATGCATCTGCTGAAAAGCTTTAAGGTAGGGTGAGTTATGAATAACACAGAGCAACCCAATACCAGTAAACAAACAGGGTTAATTGCTTATTTTGCTAACAACTCTGTTGCTGCCAATTTGATGATGTTTTTTATCATTGTCATGGGGCTTATAAGCTATTTTACTATTCAGCGACAAATGTTTCCGAATATAGAAGTTAACTATATTACGGTGAATGCAAACTACCCTGGGGCGTCGCCACAGGAAATTGAAGAAAGCATCTTAATAAAAGTTGAAGAGTCGTTAAAAGATATTACCGAAATTAAAAAAGGGGTGTATCGCGCATTTCGTAATGGCGGTTCTGCCACCCTTGAAATTAACACCGACGCAGAACTTACCGACGTTCTCGATAAAGTAAAACTGCGAGTTGATGGTATTGCGACTTTTCCTGCGGGAATGGAACCAGTCACCATTAGCCAAATAGAGTTTCGCCAAGATGTAATTGGTATGACATTAGTTGCCGACTTACCGTTAAATGAGCTTAAGCCAATAGCGAACCAGGTTGAAGACGAACTACTGCAGTTATCGAATGTATCTTTAGTGGTAAACGATGTGCCATTGGATGAAATTGCCATAGAAATAGAGCCAGACACACTTCGCCAATATAATTTAACTTTATCGGATGTAGCAAATGCGGTACGTCGCTATTCGGCTAATTTTTCAGCCGGACAACTAAAAACTGATGCTGGCGTTATTTCGGTTCGAGTAGAAAATCAGTTTTATTCTGGTGAAGAGTTTAGGCAAATTCCGGTAAAAATTGGCGCGAACGGTGCCAAAGTGTTGCTACAAGATATCGCTATTATCAAAGATCAGTTTGTTGAAGGTGAACGTTACTTTAAATTTAATGGCGAAAATGCGGTTTATTTATCGGTAAAAGCCACAGAAGATCAAAATATTATTCCGGTGGCTGATTCGGTTAAAGCGTATATTGATCAAAAAAATAAAGAACTGCCATTGGGTGTACGTATAGAGCCATTAATGGACTTTACTTATTACCTAAATGCGCGCTTAGACATGATGAAAGCTAATTTACTGCAAGGTGCAATTTTAGTTGCCCTTATGCTTTCGTTATTTTTACGCTTTAAGCTTGCACTGTGGGTAATGATTGGTTTACCAGTGTGCTTTTTAGGTGCGATGATGCTGATGCCATTATTTGGTATCACGATTAATATTGTGTCTTTATTTGCCTTTATTATGGTGCTGGGGATTGTGGTAGACGATGCCATAGTCATAGGTGAAAGTGCTTACACAGAAATAGAAAAAAAAGGCGGCGGTGTTGTTAATGTAGTTAATGGCGCTAAACGAGTGGCAACCCCTGCCACCTTTGGTGTACTAACAACCATTGCGGTATTTGCACCATTTACGCTTTCAAGCGGGCCTGAAAGTTCCTTTTTTATAGGTATTTCAGTGGTGGTAATATTATGCCTAATATTTAGCTTGATTGAATCTAAGCTGATATTACCGGCACACATTGCGCATACTCACTTTTCTCCTATTAACCCTGACGGTTGGCGAGCGCGCTTTAATAAGCGCTTTTTTGGTTTTGTAAATGGGCCGTATAGGCAGTTTATTGTTACTTGTATAAAGTGGCGTTGGACGGTGCTATTTAGTTTTGTTGCGCTATTAATTTTCACCTTTGCGTTAATATCGTCTAATCAGGTGAGAATGATCCCATCACCTAAAGTGCCGCATGACTTCCCGCAAATTAATCTTGAGATGAACGATAACGTATCAGACATCCAAACTATTAATGCTATTCGCCAAATCGAAGCCATGGTGCTTGAAATAGATAAGCAAACAGCGCGCGAAGAAGGGCAAAAAATGATTCGCGATGTATTGGTATTTAATCAAGGTCGTACAGAGGCGCAACTACTAGCGCCATTGGTTGATGAAGATTTACGCCCTTATAATGCTTTTGAGCTTTCGCGCCGCTGGCGTGAAGCTATGCCAAATATTGCAGGTGTTAAATCGTTAACTATTCAAGATGATGTTGGCGGTGGAGGCGGCGGTAGTGGCGGTGAGTTCGGCTATTTACTGTATGGCTCTGACATTGATACATTGAATGAAGCCGGGCGTCGCTTTATTGGATTATTGCAGCAACAAGAAGGCTTATTCGACATAAGCTCTACCATTGACCCTGCTAGCAAAGAAGTACAAATGAGCTTAAAACCAGTCGCTTTTGACTTAGGGTTAGATTTGGCCTCAATTGCAAATCAAGTAGGTGCGAGTTTTTATGGTGGCGAGGCGCAACGTGTTATTCGCCGCGGTGAAGAAGTGCGGGTGATGGTACGTTACCCTAAACTTACCCGTGAAGCGTTTTCATCGCTTAAACACGCGGTTATCACCACGCCACAAGGTAGGGAAGTGCTGCTAGGAGATGTGGTTGAGTTAACTGAAACCCCAGGTATTAGTTATATTCGTCGTGAAGGCGGCTATCGTACTGTTTATGTATATGGCAATATTGATGAGGAAGTGATTGAACCTGGAGAAGTGGTTAAGCAAGTAAAAGAAAACCTACTGCCACAATTACTAGATGAATACCCAAGCGTTAAGTCAGAACTCGGTGGCGCAATTGAAGAACAACAAGCTCAAGCTAATGAGCAGTTACTATTTTTTGCTGGCGGTATGATTTTAGTTTACATATTACTTGCCGTGCCGCTAAAAAGTTACTCTCAGCCATTAATTGTAATGTCGGTTATTCCATTTAGTTTAACGGGCGCAATATGGGGGCATTTTTGGTTTGGCTTAGACATTAGCTTAATGTCGGGCTTTGGTTTAATTGCCGCGGCTGGGGTAGTTATTAATGACTCATTAGTAATGACTGATTTCATTAATCAGGCGCGTCGTGCTGGTATTAGTATAAAAGATTCGGTTATTGAAGCAGGCTGTGCACGCTTTAGACCCATACTACTTACCTCAATTACTACCTTTGCTGGCGTATTACCGATTATGTTTGAAACTAGTTTACAAGCTAAATTTGTAATACCGATGGCGGTAGCACTTGGTTTTGCTGTTATGTTTGCAACACTAATCACCCTTATTTTGGTGCCGTGTTTGTATATTATTTTAACTGATATTGGGGCGCTAATTAAACGCCCGTTTGCAAGTAAAAAGGTGAGTGTGAGTTAATACCACACATATCATGCAGTTGAATAAAAAAGCCAACCGTTAAATCGGTTGGCTTTTTTTATTCTTGCAAATTTAAACTTAAGTACTACTTTTAAACTTTGATTGCATTCTTTTGTTTGATTGTTGCAACATTGCGAATTAAAATCATTCGATATTGGTTAACGCATATTAGCCTACGAGCTAGTTTGCCTGTTGTAAGCCATATGATATGGGCGACGTTTGATTCTTTAAGGTGTTGCAGTGTTTATACATTCATCATTAGCGTGTGGAGAATGGTTAACTATTGGTTGTCTTGGACTGGATCAGTATAGCCAGCTATTTGTTGGTGATACGGTTAGCGTGAGCTTTTACGATGAGCATGGCGAATTATCTCAGCTAGCTTTTGATTATGAAATACTCTCTCCAGAGCAGGGTGAACCCCATGCCTGGAGTTTACTGGTAGTTGAGCATATTAATATGCACATTCCGCTGGTGTGCGCTGGCAGAATGACAGAGCAAGGATTGGTTGTTGCGTATCGACATAACAAAATATTTGCACTTGAAAGTAGTGGTATTTGTAGCGCGGTGGTCCATTTTAATCGCGCTGAAAAAAATAAAAAATTAGTTGTTGTAAATAGCCTCGGATACGACGCAATTTATCCTCAAAATGGTGATATGTATAGTGCGGGCACCAAAGTACTACAGCCAAAAACTGGGCATATATACCAGTGTAAGGCATGGCCATTTAGCGAGTTTTGCCGTGTAGATAAGCATAAAACTATGTTTGAGCCTGGAGTTGGCGAAAGCTGGACTATGGCTTGGCAGCAAATACAGTAAATCAACTTCCCTTAGGTATAACGACAACAATAAAATGCACGTAGTTTTTAGTTATCGAATTTATACCGCTTTAGCCCACTCAACTATGAGTGGGCTTTTTTATTTTTATGATAAACTGGCCGCCATTGTTATTTTTTAAGCGGTTTTTTTTGTGTCTTCTTTTGATTATTCTTTAAGCTTATTGCCTAATTTTCCTATTGCTAAAAAGCAACCTCATGCGCTGACAACTCACGCAAAAACACGTAGTGATGATTATTATTGGATGCGCGATGATGAACGACAAAATGCCGAAATACTCGCGCATTTAGCACAAGAAAACACCTATTGTGATGAGCAGTTAGCCCCCATTAAGCCATTACAAAGTGCATTATTTGAAGAGCTTAAAGGCCGTATTGTAAAAGATGATAACACTGTACCGGTAAAAGATGGCCTGTATTGGTATCACTCAGAGGTTCGCGGAGATGATGAATATGCACGCCATTATCGCAGCAGCAGTATGGTAATGGCTGATAAAGAGTTACTACTTGATGTTAATGAACTTGCCAACGGCTATGAGTTTTATGAGCTAGGGGAAGTGGCGCTGAGCCCCAATGAGCAATTAATGGCATACTCTGAGGACATTGACGGCAGACGTATTTACACGGTTCGCTTTAAAGATTTGAACAATAATAAAATGCTCGACGATGTACTTGAAAATACCGAGGGGCAGGTTGTTTGGGCGAACGACAATAAAACCGTATTTTATGTAAAAAAGGATTTAAAAACTTTATTGGGTTATCAAGTTTTTAGACATGAGCTAGGGAGTGAGCAACACCAAGATGTGTTGGTATACGAAGAGCAAGACAGCAGCTTTTTTATGGGCTTAGGTAAAAGTCGTGATGAAAGCTTAATTATTATTGATTTAGCTAGCACAGAAACTAACGACATGTGGATACTTGACGCCAATCAGCCTAAAGGTGAGTTTACTGCTTTAATACCGCGTGAAGAGGGCCATGAATTTGATATTGATAAGCTTGGTGATACTTTTTATATAGTGACTAACTGGCAAGCTAAAAACTTTAGATTAATGACCGCGACAAGCAGCACCATTGCTGATAAAAGCCAGTGGCAAACACATACCCCTCATCGTGAAAATGTATTATTAGAAGGCGTTGAATTATTTAACGACTTTTTAGTGCTTAGCGAGCGCGAACAAGGCCAAGCACGTTTTGTTGTGGTTAATAAAAACGGCGAGCGAATGAGCCTTGAGTTTGATGATCCTTGCTATTATGCTGCTATTGCCATGAACCCAGAGCCAAGTGTAACCCATGCACGCATTTACTATTCGAGCTTAACGACTCCCGGCTCGCTTTATAATGTTGATTTAACCACCGGTGAAAAAACCTTACTTAAACAACAAAAAGTACTCGGTGATTTTAACGCAGGAGACTACCAGTCAGAGCGATTAATGGTCAGTGCTCGTGATGGGGTAAAAGTACCGGTGTCGTTGGTTTATCGTAAAGATAGTTTTAAACAAGATGGTTCAAATCCGTTATTTCAATATGGTTATGGCGCGTATGGGATCACCATAGATCCTAGTTTTTCGAGTACATCACTGAGTTTACTTGACCGTGGTTTTGTCTACGCAATTGCGCATGTGCGTGGTAGCGAAATGCTAGGACGTTCATGGTACGAACACGGTAAAAAACAGCATAAACAAAATAGCTTTAATGACTTTATAGATATAACCAAAGCACTTACCGAACAAGGTTATGCAGATAAAAGTAAAGTATTTGCCTCAGGAGGCAGCGCGGGCGGTTTATTAATGGGAGCCGTAGCAAATCAAGCACCCGAACTCTACTGCGGTATGGGTTGCCATGTGCCATTTTTAGATGTGCTCACCACCATGTTAGATGAAAGCATACCACTTACAACAAATGAATATGATGAATGGGGTAATCCAAATGACCCTCATTTTTACGACATTATTGAAGCCTATTCACCGTACGATAATATTAGCGCGCAACACTACCCTAATATACTGGTGACAACCGGCTTGCATGACTCACAAGTACAATATTGGGAGCCAATGAAGTGGGTGGCTAAAATGCGTGAATATAAAATGGATGATAATATTTTAGTGTTTAAAACTGACATGGATGCAGGGCATGGTGGCGCATCGGGTCGCTTTAAAAGCTTAGAAGAAAAAGCATTAGAAATGGCTTTTTTTATCGCATTGTCATAGTAATAGTACAGTGACAAAAAAGCCTCAGTAATGACTGAGGCTTTCTATTTTTAAAATAACTTAATCTAGGTAGGCTTTTAACATCCACACTAGCTTTTCTTGCTCTTTAATGTAATCACTCATTAATGATGCGGTACCTTCATCATCCGCTTCAGCGGCTTGTGCAAGAATATCGCGCTGCATTTTAATTAAGCTGCTGTATCCGGCAAGTAAGTTCTCTACTGCGGTAACGCCATCACTGATCCCTTTTGCTTCTTTAATTTCACTTACTTCTAAGTAATCTGAAAACGCATGTAGCGGTGCACCATCAAGCGTTAAAATACGTTCTGCGATTTCATCTACTTTTAATAGTAGTAAGTTATAAATTTCTTCAAACTTTAAATGTAATTCAAAAAAGTTTCGGCCTTTAATGTTCCAGTGAAAACCGCGGGCATTCATATATTGAATTTGATAGCTGCTTAAAAGTGTATTCAGTGACTTAATAATATCTTCACTTTTTGTACTGTTTAAACCAATTGCATTTACTTGCGACATACCTTGCTCCTTAAATAACCGTTTTTATGAATTTTTTAAATATTGTTCATTGAAATAAGTATTGCTCATAATCGTCTATGAATAAAATCGTTTATACATATTGATGCCATAGCTAAAAGCTATCAGCGTATCTGTGGTTTTATGAATAAATTAACTAACGCTGTTCAATAGATATGGGTTGTGTTTATAGAAATACTACCATGAGCAGAAAATTTAGTGCTTTGCTGAGTATAAAGTATGATCTAAAACAAGCTTTTGACAGGCGCAGCGCAGACTTATTTTATTTATTGATTTAGGTCAAAAAACGCGCACAAGTAAAGCGCATAATCAATATAACCCAACTTGATAGAGAGTACTTTATTAAGTTAAGGGGCTACTTGATTAGATGCGGAGAGAAATAATGGAAGCTAAAACACGTAAAGAGAATAAAGCTGAACTCATCGTTATTGGTATTGCTTTGGTCGCGTTTGTTGTTGGATTAGTTGCGCACTTAGCGGGTGCGAGTTTTGCAAACTCTGATACATTTGGTTATATCGCTGCACCAATGCCGCTGGTGTTGGGTATTATATTTTTGATCAGCTATAAAGTGGCCGCTGCAGCCGAGGACTAAATGTCCTCGTTCAAGCGCTCAAGAATATAATTAACGACTTGGCGAGAGTAAATCATACTGGTATGGCTTAAGTGAAACACTTTGTGTTCAGCCATACCTTTAAGTTTGGTTTCATCTAGCAGTACGGTACCATCAGAGCGGCTGCCTTTTACAATGAGTGGCATTAAACCAATCGGTAAGTCGCCGGCAATACTGTATAGCTTGGCTTTAAAAGGCCAATCACCATTCTTAGACAGTAAAAATTCAACACTATTTTTTAATAATAGTTCGAACCCTTTTTGCTGCATTTTTTCAGCAATATGGCTGCCAGTATGTGGCGTCCCTAAGGTGATCACCTTTTCAACATGATGACTTGGCGCTGAGTTTGCTTCTAAATAGGCGCGGGCAACTAAGCCCCCCATAGAGTGGCAGACTAAAGCAGAAGGCTCATCGCTAATAAACTCATCTACTTGCGTAAAAATAGCATGTCGATTAGGGTCAAGAGTATTGTAGGTTAGGTTTAAAACTTTAACCCCCGACTCTTCCAAACGTGAACATAACGGGCGCATAACCAAGCCAGACATATACAAGCCATGTAATACAATAACGCGTTTAACTTTCATACGCCCCCTAATACCAATTTTATTAAAAACATATTAAATAATCCGCTACCTGCGTTAAAAATTATTTATATAGAACAACTATATGTCATCATTTTCGCCTTGTTATCGACTTATTTCTTTGTAGCTATAATGGATAACTAATTTAATGCAATTGGTATAACCTATTCTAGTTACATTAATTGCTGCGGTTTTATTTCAATATTGGTAGTGTCGGTATTAACCCAAACTTCACCATCTTGAATGGTAATAGCCAATTTAATATTACGATCAACCAACGCAGCTAATAATTGAGTAGCAGCATAATCAAGGCTAAAAATGCTTAGGTTTTTAAACTCGTACAATTTAGGCTGATGCTTTTGCCACCAAATAGCTTGGTTATTCTCGCCATAGGTATATAAAACTACTTTTTTAGCTTTATTACAGGCTTTTTTAAGGCGCTTTTCATCTGGTAACCCCAACTCAATCCACAGCTCTATTTCTTCGCTGTAATTGACATGCCAAAGCTCCGGCTCATCATCAGCACATAAACCTTTAGTAAACTCTAATCCATCACAGCTATTAAGTGCAAACGCTAGTAAGCGGATCATCAAACGCTGCTCAGTTTCTGAAGGGTGTTGTGCCAAGGTTAAATTAAAGTCTTGGTATACGTGACGGTCCATATCGCTAAGCGATAGTTGCGCTTTAATAATGGTAGATTTGAGAGCCATAATATCTAATCTGAAAAAATTTGCGCCAGTATAGCGCAATTAAATGAATTGCCAGTTAAAATAGCTACAAATTATATGTTAGGAGTTAAAAATGGCTATCCAGTGGTTCCCTGGGCACATGAATAAAGCCCGAAATGAAATTAAAGAAATAATGCCACAAATGGATGTGATCATTGAAGTGCTAGATGCGCGCATTCCTTACAGTAGCGAAAACCCGATGGTGGCTACTTTGCGTGAAGGTAAGCCGGTCATCAAAATATTGAATAAAGCCGATTTAGCTGACCCTAAAATGACCCAAGCGTGGAAGGATTACTTTGAGCAAGAAAACGGCGTAAAAGCGATTGCATTTGGTAACGATAAAGCCGCAGAGGTGCATCGTATTAATGAGCTGTGTAAAAAGTTAGTACCACATAAAGTCGGTGCTGATAAGCAAATTAAAGCTATGATCATGGGGATTCCTAACGTAGGTAAATCTACGCTCATTAATGTACTTGCTGGACGTATAGTGGCTAAAACCGGCAATGAGCCTGCAGTGACTAAGGCGCAGCAACGTATTAAACTTGATGATGGCATTATGCTTTACGATACGCCTGGGATGCTGTGGCCAAAAGTAGAAAACGAAAACTCAGGTTATCGTTTAGGCGCAACCGGAGCAATACGTGATACCGCTATTGAGTACGAAGAAGTGGCAAGCTACACCGCTGAGTATTTATTACATGCCTATCCTGAGCTTTTAAAAGCGCGCTATAAATTAGATGAATTGCCAGAAAGCGATTGGGAATTTGTTGAAATGGCGGGTAAAAAACGCGGCTGTATTCGCGGTGGCAACCAAATCGATACGTATAAAATGTCAGAAATTCTAATTAATGAATTACGAGATGGCATTATTGGTCGTATCACCATGGAAACACCTGCCATGCGTGAAGAAGAAGAAATAATGGTAGCTGGATTGCGCGCGGCGGCAGAAGCGAAAAAGCAAGCCAAAGAAGAAGAGAAAAAACAACGCCGAGCACGTGCACGAAAAAACCGCCGTTAATTTTTAAAGCGTAGGTTAAAGCCTTACGCATTAAATTACAGACATAAAAAAAGCCCGTAAGGGCTTTTTTAGTTTCATATCTACCGTCACCGATATGAGCAATGTAGCAAGTAAATGAGTAGGGCGGAAACAGGTCATAAACAGCAAGGGACGTTGTGGTTTATAACAGGTTTCCATAGCTGTTAACGTGCGCCACACGTTTGTTTCAGGGTCGAGAAACACATGAATTTTTCCGTCACAAGAAGCAATGCATGCCTTCTTGTTGATAGTGATTATCAGTTAGATTTGAGTGGCTGTCAACACCTTAATGAAAATAGTTCTCATTAACTTTATGTTGGCTTTATATTAAATTACAGGCATAAAAAAAGCCCGTAAGGGCTTTTTAGTTTCATATCAACCGTCACCGATATGAGCAATGTAGCAAGTAAGTAATAGACGATTATCTGCAATCAATATCAAGGGGCGTTGTGATTAATTACAGATAATCTTGGCTTTAACGTGAGCCACACGTTGTTTCAGGGTCGAGAAACAAATGAACTTTACCGTCACAAAAAGCAATGTACTTTCTTCTTGTTGAGATTGATTATCAGTTAGATTTAGGTAACTGTCAACACCTAAATGCAAATAATTCTTATTTTAACTTTTTGTTCATTTATAGCACTAAAGTAAGGGCTGTAAAACGGATTTCATGTTGCGGGGAAAACACTACTTTATGGCTACTATTAAATAAGCTGAAGCGAAGCTATTGGGCAAAAGTAGCTTGTCACTAACCGGTGTTGCCTGTATCTATAAAGTAATAACTGACCTGGCTTTGTTAGAAATTAAAGCCAAAACAGCAGGCAATTTAGTTATTAGCAACAAGGTTAAAACCATGAGTTTTGGGTTACTTTACTAATAAAATGCATATGGCAAAAAAGTTGTATTTGCTTCATACCACCACTTAATGGCACTTTTAATGTTCAACAATAACGCTGATAAAGGCTTAAGTCGTTTAAATACGGTTTATAACAAGCCCCTTTTAAGTCCATCTCTTACCTCGAAATATCTTTAAAGCAAGTTTTTTATAAATTGATTGCATTTTAAGCGACTTCTATGGTGATGTTCGCTTTAAGTAATGCTATACTCCCGCCGAATAATTTATCGACTTTATTAAGAGTAAAATTAATGGCAGATTTATCGAAGTACAGAAACATTGGTATTTTCGCGCACGTTGATGCGGGTAAAACCACAACTACTGAGCGTATCCTAAAGCTTACAGGTACTATCCACAAAACAGGTGAGGTTCATGATGGTGAATCGACTACCGATTTCATGGATCAAGAAGCTGAGCGCGGTATTACTATCCAGTCTGCGGCAGTAAGCTGTTTCTGGAAAGATCACCGCTTTAACGTTATCGATACTCCTGGACACGTTGACTTCACAGTTGAAGTTTACCGTTCACTTAAAGTATTAGATGGCGGTGTGGGTGTATTCTGTGGTTCTGGTGGTGTTGAACCACAATCAGAAACTAACTGGCGTTACGCGAATGAGTCAGGTGTTGCACGTATTATCTTCGTAAACAAATTAGACCGTATGGGTGCTGATTTTTACCGTGTAACAGCGCAAGTACAAAAAGTACTTGGTGCTACTCCACTTATCATGACTTTACCAATCGGTATTGAAGATGATTTTGTTGGTGTTGTTGATGTTTTAAACAAGCAAGCATACGTATGGGATGACACTGGTCTTCCAGAAAACTACGAAATCACAGACGTTCCTGCAGACATGGTAGAAAAAACTGAAGAATACCATGAGATGCTTATCGAAACTGCTGTAGAGCAAGACGATGACCTAATGGAAGCGTACATGGAAGGTGAAGTACCTTCAGTTGAAGATATCAAGCGTTGTATCCGTAAAGGTACTCGTGACCTTGCTTTCTTCCCAACGTTCTGTGGTTCTGCATTCAAAAACAAAGGTATGCAATTAGTACTTGATGCTGTTGTTGATTACTTACCTGCACCTACAGAAGTTGATCCTCAACCTCTTATGGATGAAGAAGGTAACGAAAACGGCGAGCATGCAATTGTATCTGCAGACGAACCTTTCAAAGCGCTTGCATTCAAAATCATGGATGACCGTTTTGGCGCATTAACTTTCGTACGTATCTACTCTGGTAAGCTTAACAAGGGTGACACAATCCTTAATGCGTTTACTGGTAAAACTGAGCGTGTTGGCCGTATGGTTGAGATGCAAGCAGATGAGCGTAAAGAGCTTACTTCAGCACAAGCGGGCGATATCATCGCTATCGTTGGTATGAAGAACGTGCAAACTGGTCACACTCTATGTGATCCTAAGCACCCAGTAACTCTAGAGCCAATGGTTTTCCCAACTCCAGTAATCTCGATTGCTGTACAGCCTAAAGATAAAGGCGGTAATGAGAAAATGGGTGTTGCTATCGGTAAAATGGTTGCAGAAGATCCATCTTTCCAAGTTGAGACTGATGAAGATTCAGGCGAAACTATCCTTAAAGGTATGGGTGAGCTTCACTTAGATATCAAAGTAGATATCCTTAAGCGTACTTACGGCGTAGACCTTATCGTTGGTCAGCCTCAAGTTGCTTACCGTGAAACTATCACTCGTGAAATCGAAGATAGCTACACGCATAAGAAACAATCTGGTGGTTCTGGTCAGTTCGGTAAAATCGATTACCGCATCAAGCCAGGCGAAGTGGGTTCTGGTTTCGCGTTCACTTCATCAGTTGTTGGTGGTAACGTACCTAAAGAATTCTGGCCTGCAGTTGAGAAAGGCTTTAAGTCAATGATGGGTGAAGGTGTTCTAGCTGGCTTCCCAGTACTTGACGTTGAAGTTGAGCTTTTCGACGGTGGCTTCCACGCCGTGGATTCATCTGCAATTGCTTTCGAAATCGCTGCTAAAGGCGCTTTCCGTCAGTCTATCCCTAAAGCGGGTGCACAACTTCTTGAGCCAATCATGAAAGTTGACGTGTTCACACCTGAAGATCACGTTGGTGATGTAATCGGTGACCTTAACCGTCGTCGTGGTATGTTAAGCAATCAAGAAGCTGGTTTAACAGGCGTTCGTATTAAAGCTGACGTACCGTTATCAGAAATGTTCGGTTACATCGGTTCACTACGTACAATGACATCTGGTCGTGGTCAGTTCTCTATGGAGTTCTCACACTACGCTGCATGTCCACAAAACGTAGCTGACACTGTAATCGCTGCAGAAAAAGAGAAAAATGCTGCTAAGTAATTAGCACTTTAACTCTTTGAAAAACCCGCACTTGTTGCGGGTTTTTTATTGTCTGAAGTTTGCAAGCAGGTGAATGCTATCAATACCAACCCGCAATAAGACTTAATCATTTTGAGGGGATAAACCAGAGGCTAGCTGCGTTAAAGTTTTCTCAACAAAAATAATTAAAAACGAAATCTTTGCTTTGTTATCGATACAATTTTCCTGTTCTTAATATAACTCACTTAATTAAGTGAATGAGTATAAGTGTTTTTGCTGTTTATAAAAAAAGCCGCTAGTGCGGCTTTTTTATGTTAATAGCAATGTGATATTAATCTACGTACTTGGTTGCTTTATAAGTGAGCTTAACATTACCAAAAGGAATGGCGCCGTTTACACGCACTCGCCACTTACCTTCTTGTGGATTGGTAAAAGAGCAGCTTTCACTATTACCTAGGCTAATTGAAGCACAATCTTTTCTGAAAAGCGTTGGGTTTCTTTTGTGGCGTACAAATAAGTTTGCATCACCCCAGCCACCTTCAAGGCTAACGGTTAACTCGTCGTAACCTTGCGGGATTTCAAAGCTGTAGCTTTTCCACCAAAACCAGCCACCAATATTATTAATTTCGCCAATAATTACTTCAGGTTCTGGCTCAGGTGGCGCGATAATAGTTGAACGAATATCGACAATAACAGGGTCATGATCTGATGCTCTGTAAGGTCCTTGAGCATACAAGCTTGATTGCTGTGCGTCAGATTTAAATTCAACATTATAATCAAGTGAAATAGGTTCATCGGCGTTAATATGCCAATCACTGGCGCTCACTACTTTACTTAATAAGCTCGGGCTTGCTAGGGCGTGATCTAAACTTCCTGCACGACCAGAAAAGCTGTAAGAATAACCTAAAGTGTTGCTATCTAGCTCAGCAACCACATTTTTAAGGCCTTTATCAGCAAATGCACGGATAGGATCTTCCATTGCATACGCGTTCATGTCGCCAACAAGAATGATATCTTCATCATCAACCCCTGTTGGTTTACTATTTAACCAATCAGCAAATGCATTTGCGCCAGCAGTTCTGATTTCATTCCAACATGCTTGACCGTCACCTTGATCAGCATTGCCACCAGTTGCGCTTCTACAACCACCTTTAGATTTAAGATGAGCAACCGCAACAGTAAAGACTTCTTCTGTCTCTAAAGATTTAAAGCTTTGTGCAATAGGTGCACGGTTACTGTAATCGAAAGGCGCATCGGTAGTAATTGCTGCAGTACCCACTTGCTGCACTTTATCCGCACGGTAAATAAGTGCAGTAGTGATAGCGTCGGTGCCTATTTTATCAACACCAAAGTCTACAAATGCATATTGATTTTGACTATCAGCGTCATTAAGTGCATTTACTAAACTAGCAACAGCACTAAATTCGCCAAAACCGTCATTTTCAATTTCCATTAAGCCAATCACATCTGCTTGCATAGCACTGATAGCGCTGACTAGCTTGGCTTGTTGACGAATTAACTCGGCTTCTGAATCAGCACCACGGCTAGTTGGGAAACCGCCACCTTGGCCATCGCCATTAAAGTAGTTAAGTACGTTAAAGCTGGCAACACGCAAATCAGCGTCAGGGTTTAACTCTGGTGCATCGGTGCGTGGATTGGTTGCTATAAACTGAGGTGTTGTTGTTGGGTGAATACGGTAAGTACTAAAGCTGTAAGCTAGCGCACCTGTTACAGAATTTACTGTATCGCCTGTGCGTAAAGTATTCTCTGCTGATAACCCAGGGACAGGATAAGCGATAGGATCGCGGTTTTGACGAGTTGAGCCATCATCTAAGAGTATTTTTTTATTTAGATTTTGTGCTTCAACCGCATTCGCAGCCGCGCCAGGAAGTGCAACTTGAGTACCTTGGTATAAGCGTTCAGTGGCAAGTTCTAGTTCTCCATAGCGACCTAAACCATAATTGTTAGTAACAATAAGCGGCTGCTCTAAGGTAACCAGCATACCTTCAAACGCTTCTAATTCACTTGGTTCGGTGACGGGCAGAGTGATTTTAGTTGGGTAAGCTGAAAGGCCGGTATCACAAATAGCAACTTGGCTAACATTGCCAATTTGGGTGGCATCAAAATACTCTTCAACAGTACCTTGTACGCGAACGTGATCACCCACATTAACATCCGTAGTGGCAAAGTAAACAAATACCCCTTCAGAGGTAAGTGGGTTTGCATCTTCATCACTATTAAGTGAATTTACAAAAAAGCCTTTGAGCTGATCATCTGCTTGGAAATCAGCTGTTACTACACCTTCAAACTCAACCACAGTGTTAACTAGTAGGCTGCTTGTGCCTTCGCCTTGAATGCTGCTAATTAATGTTTTTTCAGCGCCACATAATAAAGGCTCTTCAGGTTCTGGGTCTGGATCAGGGTTAGGTGAAGAATTTCCTGCAAATATGCCTAAATCACTAAAGTCATCTTGCTCAAATTGCAGCCATTGCTCGCTTGGGTTGAAACTATCATCGGCGTCAGTGCGCCCATTTAATTCAGTTTCTTTGCGGCGTAATGTTTTATTTTGTGTTTTCACGCCCCCTTCTGACCAAAATGAACCAGGGTCTACACCGCGCTGGCCAAAGCTATCAATAACCACAGAGCCTTGTGTAAGTACCAGTGCATCGTCGCCATTAAAGTTAGTCACGGCGCTGAGTTGGTCAGCTTTTTCTTTTAGTTCTGCTGATGCATTACCATTAACAATCACGTAGGTGCTATTTGCAGCAAGTTCGCCAGTTAAATCGAATGTATTATTTGCATCTGTACTGCCATTTGAATAGAGGCTAAGGGTATGGCCATCTAATGACAGTGGGGTTGTCGAATTGTTAAATAGTTCTATTGCTTTATTATAGCTACTGCCTTCTACGTACTCAGATATAACGAGGTTAGCGGTAGCGGGTGCACTTAGGCTTGCTAATACAAGCGCCAAAGGCGTTATTTTTGTTTTTAACATTATTATTTTTCCCGTGTTTTTGTTTCCCCAAATGGGACGCTTAGTGTAATGAAAAATGATTACAAATAGAATACAGAATGTTAACAATCTTGGTTTTTGTTATTTTTGAGGTTGAATGTACAGTGGGTGTTTGGTTTTAGGTAAGGCAGAACCTATGTAGTGTGATTACTTCCCATAAATAGGGAACGCTGTAAAAATGCCAAATATGTGCTGCCCTTAAACATAAAAAAGGGCAATAAAGCCCTTTTATATCAATATGTCGTTATTATTTATTTAAATAGCGAGCAGCTTGCTTAGCAAAGTAAGTCAGAATGCCGTCTGCGCCAGCGCGTTTAAATGCTAATAAAGACTCCATTATGGTTGCTTCTTCGCTTAGCCAGCCGTTATCAATAGCGGCTTTATGCATCGCATATTCGCCACTTACTTGATAAGCGAATGTTGGAACACCAAACTCATCTTTAACACGGCGAACAATATCAAGGTATGGCATACCAGGTTTAACCATTACCATGTCAGCGCCTTCTTGAAGATCAAGTGCCACTTCGCGAATTGCTTCATCAGAGTTGGCAGGATCCATTTGGTATGTTTTTTTATCAGCGCCTTTTAAGTTACCCGCAGAACCGACAGCATCTCTAAATGGACCATAGTAGCTTGACGCATACTTTGCAGAATAGGCCATAATGCGGGTATGAATAAAGCCATCGGCTTCAAGAGCTTCACGAATTGCACCAATACGACCATCCATCATGTCTGATGGGGCAACAACATCTGCGCCAGCCTCTGCATGTGATAGCGCCTGCTTAACTAAAATTTCGGTAGTGACGTCGTTAATCACATAGCCTGCATCATCAATAATGCCGTCTTGACCATGCACTGTAAATGGGTCAAGTGCAACATCGGTGATCACGCCAAGCTCTGGGAAGGTTTCTTTTAATGCGCGTACTGTTCTTTGAGCTAAGCCATCATCGTTATAAGCTTCTTCAGCGAGTAGAGACTTTTTATCTGCAGGAGTAACAGGAAAAATAGCGAGCGCAGGGACGCCTAAATCTACCAGTTCTTTAGCTTCTTCTAGCAGTAAATCAATTGATAAACGTTCAATACCGGGCATTGATTCAATGCTTTCACGGCGGTTTTTACCTTCAAGCACAAACACAGGATAAATAAGATCATTAATACTCAGCTGATTTTCAGCCATAAGGCGACGAGAGAAATCGTTACGGCGCATTCTACGCATGCGAGTATATGGGAAAAGGTCTAGTCCAGATTGGGCCATAAGTATACGCTCCTACTGTGGGATTGAAAAATTAACCACTTGATTGCGGCCATGTTGTTTTGCTAAATAGAGTGCCTTATCGGCATAATCAGTAAATAGTTCAGGGTTATGAATGTCATCGGCAATTTGGGTATAAACACCGGCACTAATGGTAAAGTCGATAATTGTACCTGCTACATTTACAGTATTATTTGCTATTGCTAGGCGTGTTTGCTCTGCAATGATCAGTGCACCTGGGTTATCAGTATTAGGTAGTAAAATGACAAATTCTTCACCACCATAACGCGCTACTTCGTCAAGTGGGCGCTTAAGCTGTTGTTTAATGGTATCAGATACCGCCCTGATAACTTGATCGCCGGTTAAGTGGCCATAGTTATCGTTAATTGATTTAAATTTGTCTATATCTAGCATAATAATACTCAATGGTGTTTGTTCACGGCGCGAACGACGAATTTCCATAAGTAACTTTTTATCAAAAAAACGTCTATTTTTAATGCCAGTTAGCGCATCTTCCATATTGAGTTGTTCAAGTTCATGGTTTTTATCTTCAAGCTCTCTAAGTGTGACTTGTAATTCAAAGGTGCGTTCATCTACTTGGCTTTCAAGCTCTTGGCGGGTACGCTCTTGTAATTCGATCCGCTCATTTAATAGCGCATCTTGTGCGGCGCTTTGTGCAATCAATGCTTGCTGTGCTGTTACTTGCTCATCGCGTTGCAATATAAACAATTTTATGACGGTATAGCTTAGACAAAATGAGCAACCTAAAGACGCTGCAAAGGTGAGCATTAAGCTCGCTCTTGTAACAGTGTAGAAGCCTGTTAACGCAATGGAAAAATGAATAACCACAATTAAAAAGAACCCAAGTGCCATTAAGAGCGATTTATTGGGGCTAGTGGGATTTTTACGTAAATAAAATAACGTTGTGACAACATGATAAATTAAAATTACAGGGATGCTCAAAATAGCAAATAAAGCTACGCTGGGAGTAGGAAGCAACCAAATAAGTAAAATAATTAATGCGTATAGTGCGGTAATTATTGTTTGCCCTTTTACTAAATTAGACTCAATAGCGGTGCAAACATGGCGCTGTAAAGGAAGAAACGATATCGTGATCAGCATCAGCAAAATAGGCAGCATTAACTGTTGTAGGTCTGCTATGTTTGAGGGTGCATAACGAAATCCAAATCCGCCTAAGTAAGCTAAAAAGAAGCCGAGCATTAACGTAATTAAACCAGCGTAAGCAAAATAATGTTTACGTGAAAAAGCAAATAAAACCAGACTACTCACCGCTAAAGAAAAAATAAAGCCAATTAGTAATCCATAAAGTAAATTCACCATACTTTTATAAGCTAGTAACGAGTCTTGCTGCCACAGTGTTAATGGTACGCGCAGCCCAATACCTGAATCATTATTAACTTTAAGGTACACAGTAGTTTCACTGTTAGCGGGAAGAGTTAACTTGACTAGTAAAGACTCACTCTTGATTACTCTTTGCGAAAGCGTAAGCGTATCACCTATATGAGTTGATGTGAGTAGTTTATCATCCATAAAGTGAGCAAGGGAAACGTCATTCAAAAGAGGGTTGTCTAGTGACAGTAAGGGCATTAGCGGCTGCGATAACTGATTTTTAATTTTAAATTGAATCCACACAGGCCGAGACTCGAGGCCTAAATTAAGTGGCTTATTATTAAGTAGCAGCCATTCTTGTAAATTACTTTGTCGTGCATCTTCTAATGAGGTAGGAGCAAACGAATAATGAATATCTTCTATTTTTTTTGAATTAAATTCGCTATTTATCTCGATTGCACTTGCAGGAAAACAGGATGCATAAAACACCATAATGAATACCAGCAAAGCGCAAAAGGTTCGCATTATTTTTTCTCTAATCCAAATAAGTGGTTAAAGTTGTCACTCGTATGTTTTGCCACTTCACAAGCAGAAACACCATAAAGCTGAGCAAGTGTATCACACACATAATGCAGCAATGCTGGCTCATTTCGTCTTGATTTAGGCTTAGGTTTAACAGTGCGAGGGATTAAAAAAGGTGCATCGGTTTCAATTAATAAACGCTCAATGGGAATGCTAGGGATCAGTTGTTGTAATTCTTTGCCGCGTCGTTCGTCACATACCCAGCCGGTAATACCAATATAAAGACCTAACTTTAAGTAACCTGCAAGTGCTTGTGCATCACCAGTAAAACAGTGCAACACACCGCGAACAGTAAACTCATTTAAAATAGCAAGCATGTCGTCACTGGCATCACGTTCGTGTAAGTAAACCGGCAGATTTAGCTTTTCAGCTAATGCGAGTTGACGACGAAACACATCACGCTGCACATCTCTTGGAGAAAAGTCACGATTGTAATCTAGTCCGCATTCACCAATTGCAATAACTTGCTCATTTTGTGCGAGTTTAGTGAGCTGTTGTTCAAGTTCAGAGGTTGCTGTTTTTGCATCATGAGGGTGAATACCAGCGCTAGCATATTGACCATAGCGTGCAGCAAGTATAAATGACTCCTCACTTGAACTTATATCGCAGCCAATAATTAGCATATGCTTAACGCCGACCTCTTTTGCCCGCGCGAGCACCTCTTGATGCTGACCATCAAATTGATGATTAGTTAAATTTACGCCAGCATCAATTAACGTGTATTGCATTACTGAGTACGTTTTACACGAATTGAGCGGTTTTGATCTGCTTTTTTAAGTAAAAAAGAGTTGAATACGCCACGGCTAATAGTAACAGTGTCACCTTTGTCTAGACTTAATCTATCTGAACCAATTTGACGCCATTGCTGATTATTTTCTAAGGTAATAATTAGCTCACCATAAGGGGCTTTTTTAACATTAGCTATTGTTGATGAAATTGTTTCTTCAGTATTCTTAGTAATGTTTTTATGCTCTAAACCAAACTCTTTTGCCTTGGCAGCCACAGGTGCTGTTGCGACAGCCGTGTCAGCTTTTACATTAGCTTTAACAGATTGTTGTGGTTGTTTATGCGCTGGTTGAGTGAGTGATTTTCCCGCGATAGTGTTGTCGTAACATAGTAAACGATTAAAATCGTTTTCAATAAAACTACAGGCTTGTAACGCTTGCTCATTAATAGGAGTTGCGGCTAAAACCGGTACACTTGCTAAAGCGAGTAAAGAAAGTAAATGCTTATTCATATTATTCCTCAGATTCTTGTTGTGGTTTTGCGGTATAAAATTTAGCTAAAATTAAGCCAAGCTCAAATAAAAGCAGCATAGGCAATGCTAATAAGGTTTGTGATAGCACATCGGGTGGCGTTAAAAACATCGCCACAACAAATACACCGACCACTATATAAGGGCGTTTCTCTTTTAGACTTTGTGTGGTTGTTGCACCACTCCAACAAAGCAACATAATCGCAACTGGGATTTCAAATGCAATACCAAAAGCAAAAAATAGCTTAAGTACAAAGCCTAAATAGCTACTGATATCCGGTGCTAGGGTCATCATTTGAGGACCTGCACTGGTGAAAAACCCTAAAATAATTGGCAGTACTACAAAGTAGCAAAAAGCTATGCCACCATAGAATAAGAAAATACTGGAAGCTAATATGGGCATGAGCATTTTCTTTTCGTGCTGATATAAACCGGGGGCTATAAATCCCCAAATTTGATGTAAAATCCAAGGGATCGCAGCAAATAAAGCAACAAACAACGTAAGTTTAAAGGGGGCAAAAAATGGCGCGGTGACATCCGTTGCTATCATAGTGGCAGTACTAGGTAAATGAGCGACTAAAGGAGCCGCCACAAACGTATAAATATCGTTTGCAAAGTAAACCAAACCAATAAATATCACTAAAATACTTAATAGTGATTTTATCAGCCGGTCACGTAATTCGATTAAATGAGCGACAAATCCTGACTTTACTTCTTCAGTCATTGTTTTCTATACCCTGCATTAAGCGCATGAAAAAAGAGAGTGCCATAATTACTTAGAGTCATCTGTTGATTGGTTATTAGTGACTTGGCTTTGATCTTTTTTATAGCTGTGAGTAACTGATTGCGCTGCTTGTTGCAGCTCAGAAACAGAGTTTTGTAGGTCAGGACTTAAATCTTTAAGACCTTGTTGCTCTGCTTTTTTTAGGTTTTCATGTAACTCGTTTACACGCAGCTCTTCACTTACTTCCGCTTTTACTGAGTTAGCCATTGCTTTGGCTGTTTTTACCCAGCGGCTTACGGTTCTAATAGCAACAGGTAAGCGTTCTGGTCCAAGTACCACCAAGCCGACAATAAATACCACAACAAGCTCCCACATTCCCATGCTGGTTAAACCTTGTTGCTGTCTTTGGTTTTGTCAGTTGTATTTATATCGGCAGGTTTTGACTCTGCTGAATTTTGTATCTGTTCCGCTTTATCTTCGCTGGCTTGTTTCTCAGTATTTTGGTCATCAGACATGGCTTTTTTAAAGCCTTTTACTGCGCCACCTAAATCACCACCTATACCGCGTAGTTTCTTCGTACCGAATAAAAGTACAATGATTGCAAGTACAATTAATAATTGCCAAATACTAATACCACCAAAACCCATGGTTTTCTCCTGCTTTTAAGCCATAAAATAATAAGGTTAAGTGCTGATTATACGCCCAAAGCGGCAAATAGCACTTAGTTTATGCGCGGCGCCAAGCCGCTATAAAGCCAATAACAGCACAACTTGAGACAACGCCAGCAGCGATTAAGTTGTGTTGTAAATAAAATAAAGCTGAGACAATCATCGCTGCACTACTAAACAACCCTAAAACCAATGGTTTATGTGAAACTTTAACTGCAGGTGCGTGAGAGTGTGGTGCTCGCTTTAAATTTTGATAAATTAAATCGGGTAGTTCAGGCATTTTTTCTGCCCAAAACGGTAAGTTTGCATACATTTGCTTTAGCACAGACAGCGGACCAACTTGTTGTTTAACCCAGTCTTCTAAAAATGGCTTTGCTGTTTTCCATAAATCCAGTTGTGGATATAGCTGGCGACCTAAGCCCTCAACATATAGCAAAGTTTTTTGTAGTAATACGAGCTGTGGTTGAACCTGCATATTAAAACGACGTGCGGTATTAAATAAGTTAACCAAGACATGACCAAATGATATTTCAGCCAGTGGTTTATTAAAAATAGGCTCGCACACGGTGCGAATAGCAAATTCAAACTCTTCAATGCTGGTATCAGGTGGTACCCAGCCTGAATCAACATGTAGCTGTGCTACCTGACGGTAGTCGCGGTTAAAAAAGGCAATAAAATTTTCAGCTAAATAGCGTTTATCTTCTTTATTGAGTGTTCCCACAATACCGCAATCAATACCAATATATTTAGGGTTGTGCGGGTGTTCGCGGGAGACAAAAATATTGCCTGGATGCATATCCGCATGAAAAAAACTGTCGCGAAACACTTGAGTAAAAAATACCTCTACTCCGCGCTCTGCTAATAGCTTCATATTGGTGTTTTGTGCCATCAATGCTTCAGTATCTGACACCGGAATACCGTAAATACGTTCCATAACCAGGACATTACTGCGGCTATAGTCACTGTATACTGCAGGGATATAAAGTGATTCTGAACCTTCAAAGTTACGCTTTAATTGAATACCATTAGCGCCCTCACGCATTAAATCAAGTTCATCGAGTAATGTTTTTTTATACTCTTTAACCACTTCTACAGGGCGTAAGCGTTTGGCTTCATTAATTAACTTACCAACAACCTTAGCTAATTTTTCCATTAGTGCTAAGTCGGCATTTATTTGCTGTTCAATATTAGGACGTATAACTTTAATAACGACATCTTGCGGTTCACCTTGAGGATCAACAAGGGTAGCTGTATGCACCTGAGCAATTGAAGCCGATGCCAGAGGTGTTTGTGAAAAGTCGCTAAATAGCTGGCTAATATTATCTATTTCTAATGCTGTTTCGATGATTTTCTGTGCCAATTCACCTTCAAACGGTTCTACCTGATCTTGTAAAAAGGCTAACTCCAATGCGATATCATGAGGTAATAAGTCGCGTCGAGTTGAGAGCATTTGGCCAAACTTTATCCACACAGGGCCAAGTTGTTGCAGAGCTAAGCGAAGTCTTAAGCCTGGGGGTTTATCTTTGTGTTGATTGCGTAACCAAAACAAGCTGCCACGTGCGATTTTAGCAAACCAGGGTACTTTGTGTTTAGGTATAAGCTCATCAAGTCCGAAGCTAAGCAGGGTTTTAGTTATATAATACAGTCGGGCAGTTGACACAAAAAATCCTTAGCGCGTTAAAGGGCTTTAATTAGGGCGTTAATACGTTGCTCAATGGCGGCAACTTGGCCTTTTAGTGCTCTATTTTGTTGTTTAAATTGCTCAAGCTCTAATGGGTGAATAGTGATTGCCAGCTCATCTTGGCACACACTAATAAAAGTACTGTCGAGCTGAGACTTTGCTTTTTTACCTTGCTGCTTAAGTGACTGCAAATGTAAATAAAGTTGTTGTGCAGGCGCGTCGCCAATATGCTTTGCTAATTGCTCTGGCCAATCAATGTCTACACTTGAAAAGGCTGAACTATAGCTTTGGGCTATGTTTAAATCACCTTGTAAATCAAGCTTATCTTGGCGAATAAGTTGAGTCAGCATGGCCGGGTTTTTCAGTGCTAATAACGTATCTATATCGGCACTGATCATACAGTCTGCGTCAGCATGTTCGAATGCAGTGTAAAGATGTAGCTGCTGATTGGCATAAGTAATGGCTATTTTTTGCTGCCAGTCTCTAACCTCAACCAATAAACGCTGATGCTCTACTACATTTAGTTTATCGAGTAAGCTCGGGTCAAGTTTAAGCGCTTGATTTAATACTTGTTCAATGAGCGAAAGTACAAAGCTCGGTAGCATAAAAAAACTACCTGCAGCCGGTTGTTCTTTACTGTGTTCTTCAAGCGCCATAAATTACTAACCTTAGTATTTAAATCCACGATGCAGGGCAACAATGCCACCAGTTAGATTTTGATAAGTAGCTTGCTCAAACCCTGCTTCCACCATCATCGCCTTAAGGGTTTCTTGATCTGGATGCATACGAATTGACTCAGCTAAGTATTGGTACGACTCGCTGTCGTTAGCAACGAGTTTACCCATAGTAGGTAAAATGTTGAAAGAGTAAAAATCATACGCCTTGCTGAGAAGCTCTTGCTCTGGTTTTGAAAACTCAAGAATCAGTAAACGGCCCCCTGGTTTTAAAATACGGTACATAGAGCGCAATGCTTTATTTTGATCCGTCACGTTACGTAAGCCAAAGGCAATCGTAATTAAATCAAAACTATTATCAGGAAATGGTAAGGCTTCGGCATTCATTTGTACGTAATCAATGTTACCGACAAGGCCTAGGTTATGCAGCTTTTCACGGCCTACCTTTAACATTGAAGAGTTTATATCACCTAAAACAACCTGACCGCTATCGCCAACAAGTTGGCTAAACTTTGCGGTTAAATCGCCAGTACCACCGGCTAAGTCTAATACATGATGACCTTTACGAATACCTGAGCTGGCAATTGTTTGACGTTTCCATAAACGATGAATACCAAAAGACATGAGATCATTCATAACATCGTACTTTGTCGCAACAGAATGAAATACATCAGCAACCATAGAAGCTTTTTCGGTTTCGGCAACAGTTTTATAGCCAAAATGCGTGGTCTTTTCAGGGTTCTCGTTCATGATTAATCTCTATCGTGGTAATAGAGACTAGTGTACTTGATTGTGCACCAAGGGTGCAATTTGAATATGATTTATCAGCTAATTTATTGTGTGAACAGTGTGCTTTGCTATTGAGATGCACGTGATTTAAACGCCGCGTTTGAGGCACTTTTAACTAGTTGGTTAAAGTCGCCTTGTTGTTCCGTAATCCCTAATGAGAGAGAAATGGGAGGGAGTTTTAAATCGCTTTTTGAACTGATAAAACGTAGCTTTTCGACCCCAGCTATTACTTTCTCTGCAATCAATTTAGCTGTTTCGGGCTCAATGTTAGCAAGTAGAACGATAAATTGGTCTTTTGCAGAGCGCCCGGCTAAGCCACTTTGCGAAACATACTTTTGAACTTGCTTAGCTACTTTATTTAAAATCACTTCGCCAATTGCATCACCAAAGTTATTAATAAAATGCTCTAAATTATCAATTTGAATGGCAATTGCTGAAATTGACTTGTCTTGTTTTAGCCATAATTGTGTTTGCTTAGTTAAATAATGGCGTTTGTATAAGCCTGTTTGCGGATCAATGACATGTTGTTTGCGCAAGGTATTGAGTTGTTTTTTAGTTGTTTCGTGTAGTTTTTTTGCCTGACTTAGTTCTTGTTTAAATTGCGCTTGTTGCGAGAACAGTAACTGCGTTTGCTCATTAAGTCTTTCTAAGGCGATGCGGCTATTAGCAATATTATTTTCATCTAAAGAATGTAAGCAGTCATTAACATGACCTGCAAAATCGTTAAGTTTTTTTTCGGTTTGCTGTGCATTTCGCGATAGTGAGTTGATCACGCCATTGACGTTTTCAATCATTGCTACTTCGGTTTTATGACCCTGATTTAAATATTCAAAATAGAGTTGCTCAATAAATAGCTCATCAATATTTTGTTGGGCATCTATGGCTTCATCAATAGCATTGTTAAGCGCAAAATGGATTTTACTAATGTATGTATACACAACTTGAAAATTTAAGGGGGTAGGAGGCAAAACATGATGCTCTAAAAACATACATACTTTTGTCATTTTTTCTTGTGCTATAGCCATGGAATCATGGAACATCATTTGCAATTACCAACCAAATACGCATAAATGCTGATTTATAAAACTCGTCCAATGAGGCAATTTGCTTCCAAGCACAGATACAATAATCATTATATCTGTTATTTAAAAGTAAAATGAGTCGTAGTTGGCTAAAATGGCGCTATAATTTCAATAACCGTTGTTTTTTTGAGCAATTACTCTAATTGTTAAGTATTAACTTAAGTTAATAAAATGATTACTACCGTATATTTTCGCAATTGGTCGTATATTTATTTGCTATTTATTTAGGCTACGATAGGTTTATCACATCTGTAACGTCACTAAGCTCAATAACTATGAATTTATCTCTTTCAAAAAAAATGCGTATTTCCTTATTAAGTGTCACCTTAATGTGTTCATTAAGCGCGTGTCAGCTAACTACAATTAACGCCAATCAGCAATTTACGCAAACGGCCGAAAATATCGTAAAACATCGCCAAAATGTAAGTCCGTACAGTAATCCTGAGGGTGTTGATGGCTATTTACTACCTAACTTATCGGCTGACTTTTTAGCGCAGCAGTATCAAAAAAACACGCAGTTATTGGCTGATTTAGATGCAATAGATATGAGCAAGCTGAGTGACGAAAACCAAATTAACTACAGTATTATTCGAGCGCAAGTGCAAAATACTATTGATGAATATGTATTTAACGCGCACTACATGCCTTTAACGTCAGAATATGGCTTTCATTCAAGCTTATCGTTTATTGTTAATAGCTCTGATTATAAAACCGCTCAAGATTATCAAAACTACTTAAAGCGATTACAACAAGTGCCGCGCTTTTTTGAGCAAAACATAGGCTGGATGCGTAAAGGATTAGAAGTTGGTTTAACTCAACCCAAAGCGGTATTAATTGGCTACCAAGACTCTATTACTGCCTACATTGTTGATGATGTAACAAAATCAGAATTTTACAAGCCGTTTTTAAACAATACCGCGGGTTTAAGTGATAGTGAATTTATAGCGTTACAACAACAAGCTAAAGCAATTATTAGCAGCCAAGTTATTAAAGCCTATAAAGATTACTTAACTTTTTTTAATACTGAATACTTACCTGGCGCGCGCAGTGATATTGGTATTTCGTCAACTCCTAATGGCGAAGCCTTTTATGCAAATCGTGCTAAGTATTACACCACGACACAAATGACCCCAAAAGAAATCCATGAGCTGGGTTTAGCTGAGGTGGCGCGTATTCGCAGTGAAATGGAAGCGGTCACCAAAGAGGTGGGTTTTAAGGGCACGTTTGCAGAATTTATCCACTTTTTACGTACTGATCCGCAGTTTTACGCCACAACGCCTGAACAATTATTAAAAGAGGCCGCGTACATTGCCAAAAAAATGGATGCACAGTTACCTAAATTATTTCATACCTTACCACGCAAACCCTATGGCGTAGCGCCGGTGCCCGCCAATATTGCACCTAAGTACACTACTGGGCGCTATTCAGGTTCGAGCCGTGATGATCAAGCCGGTTTTTATTGGGTAAACACGTACGCTTTAGATAAACGACCACTCTATGCTTTAGAAGCGTTAACGCTGCACGAAGCCGTACCGGGCCATCATTTACAAATATCACTCAATGCAGAGCTTGAAAGCTTACCTAGCTATCGCCGAGATGCCTATTTATCAGCATTTGGTGAAGGCTGGGGGTTATATTCAGAGTACTTAGGGGTTGAGGCTGGTTTTTATCAAGACCCATATAGCAACTTTGGTCGTTTAACCTACGAAATGTGGCGTGCTGCACGTTTAGTGGTTGATACGGGGATGCATATGTATGGCTGGAGTCGAGAGCGTGCAATGAACTTTATGGCTGATAATACGGCGCTTTCATTGCATAATGTAAAAACGGAAACCGACCGTTATATTTCGTGGCCAGCACAAGCGCTGTCTTACAAAATTGGTGAGTTAACAATTAAACGTCTGCGCGCAGAGGCTGAGCAAGCATTAGGTCAACAATTTGATATTCGTGAGTTTCATCATCAAATATTACGCCATGGCTCAGTGCCTTTGTCGGTGCTTGAGCAACAAATACGTTTGTATATACAAGTGGAATTAGCAAAAACAGATAGCTAAAAGCGCATTATTTTGAAACTATAAAAGTGTGGTGTTATTTGATGGCATCACGCTTTTTTAGCATTTAAGGATAAGTAATGAGTCAGTTTATAATGTTCAGTATCGATGTGTTTGCCAGCCTATTTATTGTTGCATTGGGGTTGCTGGCTGTATTAATTGCTATTTTTTATATTCGAGATGTTACGCAAACAAAGCATGCTATTAGGCGTAATTATCCCGTGATTGGACGTTTCCGTTATTTCTTTGAGCGCCAAGGTGAGTTTTTTAGACAGTATTTTTTTGCCCTCGATCGTGAAGAAATGCCCTTTAATCGCGCCGAGCGCAGTTGGGTCTACCGCGCGGCTAAAGATGTTGATCACACGGCCGCTTTTGGTTCAACTCAAAGTTTAGAGGCCACAGGCACAGTCATGTTTATGAACTGTGCGTTTCCTACCTTAGATGAAGAAGCCTTAGCGCCGAGCAACGTAACGCTTGGTCCTTACTGTAAATTTCCTTACACCACAAATTCGCTATTTAATATATCGGGCATGAGCTTTGGTGCGCTATCAAGCCCAGCTGTACGTGCACTATCGAAGGGGGCAAAATTAGCAGGATGTTGGATGAACACGGGAGAAGGCGGCCTTAGCCCATATCACTTAGAAGGAGGTGCCGATATTGTATTTCAAATTGGCACCGCAAAATACGGTGTACGCGACGAGCAGGGAAATTTAAGTACAGAAAAGCTAAAAGCCGTTGCTGCACATCCAGCGGTTAAAATGTTTGAACTGAAAATGAGCCAAGGTGCTAAGCCAGGCAAAGGCGGCATGTTACCTGGGCGAAAAGTGAATGCTGAAATTGCCAAAATAAGAGGTATACCCGAAGGGCAGGATTCTATTAGCCCAAACGGGCACCCAGAAATAAAAAATCCAAACGATATTCTAGACATGCTTACCACCATCAGAACTGCAACGGGTAAACCGACAGGCTTTAAAGCGGTTATTGGTGAACATACTTGGTTAGAAAGTTTATTCGCCGAGATTAATCATCGCGGCATTGAGTCCGCACCCGACTTTATTACTATTGATAGTGCGGATGGCGGTACCGGCGCAGCACCACAATCTTTATTAGATTCTGTAGGGTTACCGCTTAAAGAAAGCCTTCCTTTAGTTATACAGCTATTAAAGAAACATGGTCTTAGAGAGCGAGTTAAAATTATTGTTTCGGGTAAGTTAATTGTTCCATCCAAAGTCGCATGGGCATTAGCACTAGGAGCCGACTTTGTAGTTTCTGCCCGAGGGCATATGTTTGCACTAGGCTGCATTCAGGCTATGCAATGTAATAAAGATACTTGCCCAACAGGAATTACTACGCATAATGAACGTTTACAACGTGGTTTGAATGTTGAAGATAAAGCGCAGCGAGTTGCAAATTATAATAAATACATCCATTACGGTGCGGGGCTTATTGCACATTCTTGTGGCGTTACCAGTGCTCGCGAATTAAAACGCAAACATGTACGTATAGTACAAGAAAGTGGCCTTTCTGAGCCGCTAGATAAAATGTACGAGCATTACTATTAAATACTTGCTTGTTAGTTATCGGTGATGAGGTGTATTGCTCGCTCGAATGCCGGTGATTTTTAATCGCTCTAATTCGCAGCTAAACAAAAACTCTAGTGCTTCTAGGTGGCGACGCACTTCAGCAATATTTTTGCCAACTGCATATAAGCCATGACCGCGAATTAATACACCAAATTTAATCGGTGAGTGCAAATGGTGATCGCTAACTAATAAGCTTAAACGGTCAATATCTTGGCCGTTATCAAAAATAGGAATGCTTAAGGTTTCTAAATGAGACCACTGTTGTGGTAATCGATGGATATGCAATACAAGCAGCCTAATGGCGATAAAGTTATTCGTTTATGTTTTGCTTAAAACGATCAAATCCTAATAGAGGCGGCGCAGATTTTATGTCAACTTTAACTTTAGCACTATTACAAAACTCATTGCATTGGCTCGATAAAAAAGCCAATTTAGCTATGTTTGAACAACAACTTGCCAACATCACCAATAAACCAGATTTAATTGTATTGCCCGAAACCTTTGCCACTGGATTTGCGGTTAACCTTGATTGTGGTGAGGCTGAAAATGGCTCAGTACTGAGTTGGCTTAAAACACAAGCTAAACAACATAATGCAGTGATTGCAGGCTCAGTATTGGTAACCCAAGGAGACAAAAAGGCCAACCGGTTTTATTGGGTACAACCAAATGGAGAAGTGAGCTATTACGATAAGCGCCACTTATTTTGTTTGGGTAACGAGGGTGAATTTGTAGTGCCAGGACAAACCCGTAAAGTGTTTGAGCTCAATGGGTTTAAAATTTTACCGCAAGTTTGCTACGATTTACGTTTTCCGGTGTTTCAGCGCAATAACAATGACTACGACGTGATGATTAATATTGCCAACTGGCCTGCGGCAAGGCGTAATGTGTGGGACACTTTATTAATGGCGCGAGCAATGGAAAACCTATGCTACGTGGTTGGCGTAAATCGGGTTGGCGAAGATGGTAATGGTATTGAGCACAGTGGTGGAACCGCAGTGTATGACTTTAAAGGTGAGCCACTGGTTAAAGCAAATGATGACCAGCCAGCATTACTAACAATCACATTAAATAAAGCGCCGCTCAATGAATTTAGAGCTAAATTTCCGGCACATTTAGATGCCGATGCTTTTGCATTGGTATAAATTAGCGCCCAGCCGATAAAGTGCTAAAATAGCCGCTGATATTTTTATTGGCGGCTTTATGAATACAACCCCTATTACACCGGTAGTTTTAGCAGGCGGCATTGGCACACGGCTTTGGCCGCTATCACGCCAAGCAATGCCAAAGCAGTTTTTATCTTTGCTTGATGATAAAAATCAGCAGTCATTATTACAAAGTACCTTATTACGTGTTACAACTGAGGACTTTAATCCCGCTATTTTGGTCTGTAATGAGCAGCATCGATTTATTGCCGCAGAGCAGGCTGCATTTGCAAAACCCCATGCCATAGTACTTGAGCCAGAAGGTAAAAATACCGCACCAGCTATTGCCCTTGCCGCGCACTACGCTTTAAAAAATAATATTACGGGCCCTTTGCTGGTGATGCCTGCCGATCATCATATTGCAGACTTTACCGCATTAACGGCTCAGTTATCTGATGCGATTAAACTTGCTGAGCAAGGTAAATTAGTTACATTTTCAATCACACCAACAGAGCCACACACAGGTTATGGTTATATAAAACAGGGCGCAGCCATTAAAGATACCTGTTGCTTTGAAGTTGACCAGTTTAAAGAAAAACCTGATTTAGCAGCAGCATTAACTTATTTAGCTGAGGGCGGTTATAGTTGGAACAGTGGTATGTTCTTATTTACTCCCGCTGCTTATCTGCAAGAGCTTGAGCGCTTTGCCCCCAAAATTGCTAAAAGTGTTGCCAGTGCTACTGATTTTAAACAAGACTTAGCGTTTACCAGAGCGAATGCCCATGCACTTGAATCTTGCCCAAGTGACTCAATTGACTACGCTATTTTAGAGCGCAGCAATAATGTAGTGGTAATGCCAGTGGCGTTAAAGTGGAGCGATGTCGGCAGTTTTTCTGCACTGGCTGCGCTGAGTAAAAAGGATTCGCAGGGCAATAGTCAAAATCAGCAACATATTGCACAAAACAGTATTAATAACCTAGTTATTAGTGAAGATGGACACACAATTGCTACTTTAGGTGTGAGCGATTTAGCGATTGTTCATACTCATGATGCTACCTTGGTTGCAAAGCAAGATTCGCTTGAAGGCTTGCCTTTAATACTTAAGCAATTGGCAATTACGCAAAATGACAAACTGGCGCATCATCAGGTGGTTTACCGCCCTTGGGGAAATTATCGTACGCTAGTAGAAAGTATCGGCTTTAAAGTTAAAAAAATTACCGTAAAAAGTGGTGAAAAACTCTCAACCCAGCGTCATCAGCATCGTGCCGAGCATTGGGTGGTTGTCTCAGGTACTGCAGATATATGTATTGACCAGCAAAGCTTAACACTGACCCATGACCAATCTTGTTATATTGGTGCAAAACAACTGCACAGCTTAGCGAATAATCAGCCCGAACCCTTAATTGTTATTGAAGTGCAAACGGGTGCCATATTGGATGAAAGTGACATAGAGCGATTTGATGATGTATACGGTAGAAAATAACAGTATAAATAGTAAATATGGTTGATCATTTGTTACGGTCGTAAAACTTGGTAGCCCGTAACCGTATTACTCTAGCCCTTGGCGCACATACCTTAAATAGGCTTCTAAACTGTGTTGCCACAGTGTGCTGGCTTCATTTAATGAGTTATTTAATGGCTTTTTATCAAGTAAGCGTCGTTCTATTTTTTTCAGTGCCAGTCCATAGCTATTAAAACCAAGTTGCATTGCGGTGCTGGCTTGGCGATGTAATAACTTAATGCATTGCTCGGGGTCTTGCTCTAATAAAGCTTGGCAACGGCTCAGCTTATTACGCGCAGATAGGATAAACTCATTATAAATAGAAGATACTTCGTCAATACTAAAAGAGCTTGTTAAGGTCTCTGTTGCAGTTTCATCGTATAACGTATCAATCAGCTCGACGGCAATGCTAGCTGTTTGTGTTGACTGTGAATCACTCAATGCTTGGCGTAGTTTTTCTTGCTTTAATGGCTTGCCAACAATGTCTTTAATACCCAGTGCTAAGTATTCTTTTATTTCATCAGGGCTCAAACTGGCGGTAAAGGCTAGCACTGGAGTTCGCTGATTTTTATGCTCCACTCGTTTGAGTGTTTTTAGCACTTGCTGCCCTGTTAAGTCGGGTAAGTTCATATCAAGTAACACCACATCAAAGTGATATTTTTTCATCAACTCAATCGCACTTTTGCCATCTTTAGCGAGCTTAATTTTATGCTCGTCGTCAGCCATAAATTCAACAGCTATTTTTTGGTTTAAATCTAAATCTTCAACAAGTAACACATCAAGTCCGGTTAAATAATCCTTACTTTGATGGCGCTGCTCTACAAGGCTAAGTTCACCTATGGCTAGTGTCATGTTAAAGCTAAATACGCTACCCACTCCCAGCTCACTGGTGATTTCTAGTTGGCTATTTATTTTATCGAGAAGGCGACTAGTTATAGCCAGACCAAGCCCCGTTCCGCCTTTTTCCTTACCGGCGCTGCTTTGAATGTAGGGCTCAGTTAAGTAATCAATTTCATCTTTTTCAATACCCGGGCCCGAATCGAGTACACTTACTTTAAGAGTATGATCGAGCTGAGTTTCATTAATTAAATCAATCTGTACTTTTACTGTGCCGGTGTCGGTAAATTTAATCGCATTACCAACAAGATTAATAATGATTTGTCTGAGCTTTTGTTGGTCGCAGTAATAACAGGCTTTATCAGGGATGTTACAGGCAAGCTCAAATTTAAGCTGTTTTTGTTCGGCCAGAGGACTTAACAGCAGGCATAAGTTTTGTAGCCAAGTTTTGAATTCTATGTCTTCTTCGTACAAGGCTTCGTCATGCTGATCTAAGCTTGCGTATTCCAGCACTTTATCTACTAGTAAGTTGAGCGACTCAGCTGAGTTGATAATGGCTTCGCAATAAGCTTTATTGCGGCTGTCGCTAGTTTGGTTTAACACCAGTTGTGCGCTGCCTAAAATGCCGTTTAATGGGGTGCGTATTTCATGGCTTATAGTTGATAAAAAGAGCCCGCGAATCTCTAAGTCTTTGTGTGCTTTTTCGGTAAGTTTATTAAGCCTTAATTCTCTGCGTTCATTACACAATAGAGCCATACCGGCTGCATAAAACATAGGGGCAATCACACTGTTCAAAAATAATAGTGAGTCAAACCATGGGTTTAATATTGCATCTTGTTGTGCAACGCGATCCATAAAAATAGTTCGAGTGATAAAACTGGCTGCAACCAAGGTTAAAATAATAATGTAAACAATACTGGCATTAGGATAAGGTTTTCGCGCATATTTAAAAAAAACAAATAGTAAAAAAGCGGCTTCTACAATATGTTGAAAGTCAGAAATATAAACCCGTGAGCGCATAGATGGCTGAAAAAAAGTGAAGTAAACAAGCAATAAAGCGCTGGCAGCGGTAAATAGGCAAACAAATTTAAAACCACGACCACGATAATTTAAAAACTGACTCAGCGATAAGCAATGCACAATGGACGCTAAAAACATCATGCTATTAGCAAAGGTAATGGCAAGCTTTTCAGGGATTTTACCTATGAGCGCAAAGCCCACAATGGCGGCTAATAGTAGTAAAGGGTAGGAGATATAAAGTAACGTGCCGGGGACATGCTTATTGGTACGCCAAGTTAAAAAGTTCAGTAACGTCATCACTGTCATAACAGCGATACTGGCAAAATAAAGCGTAAATGAGTCGAGCATTAAGACCCCAACAGCGATTTTTAAAGAAGATATAAAAACAGGCACCTGAAGTGCCTGTATTAAATTTATTTAAATAAGCCTTAACGAATTTCGTCAGGAATATTTTGTTGTGCCCAAGAGAGTAGTTCAATACGGTTACGGCATTTAGTTTTTCTAAATGCGCTGTATAAGTGAGTTTTAACCGTGTGTGGGCTAATGCTTAACTCTTCAGCAATTTCTTTATTTTTCGACCCGTTACTCATTAACGAGATAATCGCTTTTTCACGTTTAGTGAGTTTGATTGGCTCAATATCGCCATCAGTTAGCTTATGTAGTGCGTCTTTGTTAAATTGCAGCATACGGTTGAGCGCATTACACATAATATCACGACGATACCAAAGCTGATCTTCAAGTAGTAAACGAATCCCTTTCATTAATACGTCAGCATTATCGGTGGTGTAAAATACACCGCGAATACCACTGAGTAATGCACGATTAGCAAGCTCTGGGTTTTCATCTAAATTAAACAACACAATATCGCATTTGACGCGTAAATTAACGAGCTGCTCTTTTAGCTTAGTCCATGCGTCTTTACTTGATGTTTCAATGAACAATAAGCGAGTACCTACCGGAACATCTAAAATATTCGTACCTGTAGTTACGTCTAGGCCCTGCGTTTTTAACAAAGGCTCTAAAACGTTAATACCAATAGTGTTAATTGGTTCTTCATCTAACAACAAAAAGGCTGAACTGCTCATGTATTTTACTCTTTTATAAAGCTGGCTAATTAATCTTACCACGATCCCTGCACACCTTTTGTATTAGGGAGTAACAATTTCACTGGCGAAAAGGTGCGATTTACGATTATTTAAACATAAAATGTTGCAAATAAGTAATTGTTTTTTTGGTATATAAGAAAAACGCCGTATTTTTAATGTATTTTTTAAGATACAGGATTTAATGAGTGATTATAGCGCAACTTTTTTAGTGTTTTGATACGGAGGCCAGCCCATTTCTTTTCCCGCTAGCATATGCAAATGAATATGGTAAACGGTTTGTCCACCGTGTTCATTGCAGTTCATCACCACGCGGTAGCCGTCATCGCTAAAATTAAGTTGTTTGGCAAGCTTAGCCGCTACCACATATAGATGACCAACAAGATGTGAGTTTTCCTCAGTGACATCATTAATCGTGGCAATGGCTTGTTTAGGAATAATCAACGCATGAAAGGGTGCTTGAGGGTTAATATCTTTAAATGCAAGTGCTAGGTCGTCTTCGTAAATAATGTCAGCAGGAATTTCACGATTAATAATTTTAGTAAAAATAGTCTCTTGACTCATAATGATGACTCTAATTTTTTCGATTAATATGTATACCACTAATGACAAATTTTGCCAGCAGTGTCAAACTGAAATCAACTAAAGGAGTAATTATGCGTAAATCAATATTATTAGGCAGTGTAGCGGCGCTCTTGGTGAGTGCATCTAGTTTGGCAGAAAACATTCACTTTCCCGAGGAGTTTGTTCCTTTACAAGTGGGTGAACGAGTCATTGAAAGTTCGATTTTTAGTCGTGTTGATGATGTTGAGTTAGCACCGGGTACTTATCAGTTAAAGCTTAAATACACAGATTTATATGATTTAGGTTATGACGATCACGAAGTGATTGAGTCAGAGCCCTTTTGGGTCAATGTAACCGTTGAAGCAGGTAAAGATTACACCTTAGTATTTAATCGTGCTGAAAATGCGGTGGCAGCAAAAGTATTTGCTGAGGCACCGCAAGTAAGCTTAAAAGCAAAAGGCAGTACCTTAGCTGAGCCATTAAATGTGATAGCTGAACGACAACTACAAAGTTCACAGTTTAATCAGCAGGCCTCAGAAACCCCTGCCGGCCCACAAAAACCAAGTCGCCCAATTAAACCGATTGCGCCAATTAATGGTAAGGGCATGCCAAGCGCTGCCAATATGCTCGACTTTTGGTGGCAACAAGCAACGCCCGCTGAAAGGCAGGCTTTTTTAGATAAAGTAACAAAATAATTAAGCATTAAAAAAGGGCCAAGTTGGCCCTTTTTAATTTATTGATAATGCTATTTAAATAATGCGTCAATAGTACCTTGTGCCAGTGGGTGATAACCCGGACGCGCTTTTAAGTACATGCTTTGTGCCCAATCTTTTTTACCATTGGTAATAAGCGCTTTATAAAGCGGCACGATAAGCTTACGACGACCAATACCCGATAAATGCTTATCAAGCGCAGGGTAAATCGGTTGGTAACCATTACCTACTGCTAGCATATACCATGCAAACGCACGTTCTGCGTTGGTTGATTGGGTTAAGTTAAACTCGCCGTCTAATTCAGTCATTTTTTCAATGCTTAAATCGCGCGGTAAGTTGTTTAAAAAGTGTAGCCACTCATGCACAGTCCAATTTACAGTGGGTAATTGTGCCGCCGTTGTATCCCCTTTTAACCAGCTCGCTGTTGCAGTATCGACTTTATCGAACGCGTTAGAAGTTGGGTTAGGTGCATCACTTGGTAAACCAGGCTGAAAAATCCACTCGTTTACTTTATCCATGCTCACTACGCCTGGATACTTTTCAATTAAGTTAGCTTTGATGTACGTAACAAATTGTGCGGTGGTTAGCGATTTAAATGCAAATTCATTAAAGTAGGTCTTAACAAAGTCATCAAACTTATCACGGCCGTATTTCTCTTCTAGGTAAATTAAAAATAGCTGACCTTTTGTGTAAGGCACTGAGCTAAACGCATCATCTGGATCGCGGCCATTAAGTTTTAAATTAAGGCGTGTGTCTGGAGCATCAATGGTTTTAAGTTGCGCACGTAGGCCAGCTGCATCAAGTGCTTGTTCCATAACAGCTCGGTCACGCCCAAATACCTCTTCCATAATGCGGTTTTCAACGTAAGAGGTAAAACCTTCGTTTAACCACAAATCTTCCCATGTAGCGTTCGTCACTAAGTTGCCAGACCAAGAATGTGCAAGTTCATGCGCAATCAGGTTAACTAAGCTTTTATCGCCAGCAACAACGGTTGGGGTAATAAATGATAAACGTGGGTTTTCCATACCTCCAAATGGAAAGCTAGGTGGTAGCATAAGTAAATCATAACGACCCCATGCATAGTCGCCGTACATGGCATTGGTTTTGTCGATCATCGCTTGGGTGTCATTAAATTCAGCAACCGAGGCGTCTAAAATAGTCGGCTCTGCAAAAATACCAGTTTGCTTAGACATGGCCTTAAATTCTAAGTTACCTGCACCAATTGCAATTAAGTAAGGTGAAATAGCTTGTGGCATAGTGAAGTGGTAATCACCATCTTTATAAAGAGCATCTTTATTATCAGCACTCATTACTGCACGAATATCCTCAGGGGTATGAATGCGCGCATTATAAGTTACACGCATTGCTGGGGTGTCTTGCACTGGGATCCAACTACGCGCATGAATCGCTTGTGACTGGCTATACATAAACGGGTGAGTTTTACTGGCAGTTTGCTCTGGCGTTAACCACTGTAAGCCAGACGCTTCTGGGCGGCTGTTATAGTAAATACGAACTTTTTGTGCTTGATTTTTAAAGGTAATAGTTAGTTTTGAGCCTTTAACATCATCGCGGTTAGCAAGGTTGAAACTAGCTTTATGCCAATTACCATTTGCCGTTTGATACATCACTTTATCAATATCAAGGTCACGGGTATCAAGTACTAGCTTTTTACTGTTGGCATTTTGCCACTGTAGCGTATGCTCAACAAAACCTTCCAATTGCTTATCAGCAAAGTCGATGTCTAAATCAAGGTTTAAATGCGTGGTGATAACATCATCAAGGTTGGCGTAGGAATTTTGATCAATAGCGCTGGCCATTGCTTGCGAGCACATACCTGCCATAGCTAGGCTTAAAAAAAGAGGTTTGATTTTCATAATTACCTTGAGTACAAATAAAAAAAGTGCAGGTTTTATATCATGATTGCTGCAGTGGGTTGAACAATTTTTACAAGCTGATGCGCAATTTGCGACGATGAGTTAAACTAGAGCGATTAATTACTGCTACCTTTAGAGGGCTTTGTGCCGCACTCATTACAACCCTTACATACATTTGCATTAAGTAGCCAATGCCAAAATTTTGTCGAGATTACCGACTCAGCGCAGCTTAAAAGTCAGTGCTTTAAAGTCCCTTTTTGTTTGTTGGGTGAGGGCAGCAATACTATTTTTTTAAATGACTATGCAGGCACGGTCATTAAAATGGCAACCCAAGGCATTACTATAACTGAGCGCTCGCATGACTTTTTAGTTAGTGTAGCTGCCGGTGAAAATTGGCATCAATTAGTGACTTACTTGCTGGAGCAAGGTATCGCGGGGTTTGAAAACTTAGCCCTCATACCTGGTACAGTCGGTGCTGCACCAGTACAAAATATTGGTGCCTATGGCGTAGAAATAGCTCAGTTTATTGAAGCTGTTGACTATTTTGATATTGATAGCGGTAGCTTTAAATCTTTAACTAATCAGCAATGTCACTTTGCTTATCGTGAATCGGTATTTAAACACGCGCTAAAAAATAAAGCAGTGATCACCCAAGTGCACTTTAAGTTGTCCAAAATATGGCAGCCAGTACTCAGTTATGGCCCGCTACAACAACTAAAAAACCCGACGCCACAGCAAGTGTGCGCACAAGTGATACAAACGCGTAACAGCAAACTCCCAAACCCTTATAAACTGGCTAATGCGGGCAGTTTTTTTAAGAACCCTATTATCACCAATAGTGAATTAGCGCAGTTAATTACGGCGTATCCTGAGGTACCTCATTACCCGCATGGTGCCGGTCACCATAAAGTGGCTGCAGGGTGGTTAATAGAGCAAGCGGGATTAAAGGGATATAAAATTGCAGGTATAGAAGTGCATCAACAACAAGCGCTGGTACTAGTTAATCATGGTAATAGTGCAGGGGATGATTTAATTAATATGATTGCTCACATTCAGGATATTGTTTTAACACGTTACAACATAAGTTTAGAACACGAAGTACGGTTAATTGATCAACACAATGAATGCCATATCTCTTTGGAGCAATCAGTATGAAGGCACCTGATGGAAACAAGCTGGCTATTTTAAATGCACTGAATGAAGGTGGGTTCGTCTCTGGGCAAGCACTAGGTGATGAATTAGGAATAAGTCGCGCGGCGGTAAGTAAGCATATTCAAAGCTTACAGGCTATGGGCTTAGATGTATTTAAAGTTACAGGTAAAGGCTATTGCTTAAATAACCAAGTAGGTTTACTTAATCAGCAAAGCATACAGCAGCACTATGCTGAGTTAGGCGCTAATACCGCGAATATTGAAGTGCAACCACTGATTGATTCAACCAACAGCGAGTTAATGCGCCGCATTCAAGCTAAAGCAGCACTAAAATCGGGTACCGTAATTGTAGCCGAAATGCAGCAAGCAGGGCGGGGGCGTCGAGGCCGAGTATGGCAATCACCCTTTGGTGCAAACTTATACTACAGTTATTTTTGGCGCTTAGATGATGGTTTACAAGCCGCGATGGGCGTATCGATTGCTGTTGGTTTAGCGGTGTATGATGCGATAAAAGCACTTTATGGTATTGAAGTAGAGCTTAAATGGCCAAACGACATTTATATAAACAAACAAAAACTCGCAGGTGTCTTGGTAGAATTAGATGGGCAGCCACAAGGGCCATGTCAGTTGGTAATAGGGATTGGTATTAATTTAAATATGCCACAAAGTGCCAGTCAGTACATTGACCAAGCGTGGACCGATTTAAGTCAGCACACCCAGCAGCTAGATAAAAATCAACTAGTAGCTTCATTAACTTATTGTTTAGAGCAACGCTTAGCGCAATATCGTGAGAATGGCTTACAAACTATGTATCAACAATGGAATGCATTAAATGCATTTGCTGGTCAGCAGGTAGAGCTTAATACCGGACATCGTAGTTGGTGTGGCATTTGTGAAGGTATAGATGCGCATGGTGGTGTACGTATTCGCCAAGACGGTGAAGTGAAAAGTTATTATGGCGGTGAGATTTCATTAAGAAAGGCACAAGCATGAGATTACTCATTGATGTAGGTAATACCTCACTCAAAGCTGTATTGTGGCAAGATGGGCAAATACAGCCATGCGATACTAATAATATTCCATGGCTGCAAATTACGGTTGTTGTTTACGCTTGTGTGGGCCGTAGTGAATTACTCAAGCAGCTATTAGAAAAAGCCCAAGCACAAAATGTCGATTGCTTTGAGGCTACGGTTAGTCATGAACTCGGTACGTTGCATTGCGCGTATCAACAAGTGGGTAATTTGGGTATAGATAGATGGTTGGCGCTCATTAGTGGTTACACGCTTTACCCTAATACGGCCGCAATTGTTGTTGATGCAGGCACGGCAACGACTATAGACGTCCTTAATAATGATGGGCAGCACTTAGGTGGTTGGATATTACCAGGGCTTGATTTAATGACTGCCTCACTCACTCAAAATACTCAGCGCGTATTTGATGATGCAAACACGCCATTTGCTAATGAACTTGGCAAAAATACCCCCAACGGATTAAAAAACGGCGCTTTAGTGGCAACTATTGGCGCAATTGAACAAGCAAAGCTGCATTTAAATACAAAAAATAGCCTTTTAATTTTTGCTGGTGGTTATGGTCAGCTATTACAAGGTCATTTTTCAGACAGTATTTTCGACCCAATGCTAGTGATGAAAGGCTTAAATTACTGGTATGAGTTAGCTAAAAAGAGTTAAAAACAACAAAAAAACTGCTTTTTGCGCGAATAGTGAGCGTTTGAGGCATAAAATCACATTTTTTTTAATTTTTTGGTTGCATCCCAATAAACCTTACTCTAGAATCTCGCCCCGTACTAAAGCAGTGCCGACTTAGCTCAGCTGGTAGAGCAACTGACTTGTAATCAGTAGGTCAACCGTTCGACTCGGTTAGTCGGCACCACTTTCCTTTTACCGGAAGTGCTTAGTATAAAGAATTATCGTGGAGGGGTTCCCGAGCGGCCAAAGGGATCAGACTGTAAATCTGACGGCTCAGCCTTCGCTGGTTCGAATCCAGCTCCCTCCACCACTTTATTCTAGACGGTTAGAGGTAGTTTAAGAACAGGTTCCTTAAAGCGGGCATCGTATAATGGCTATTACCTCAGCCTTCCAAGCTGATGATGCGGGTTCGATTCCCGCTGCCCGCTCCAATTTGATGATGCTGATATAGCTCAGTTGGTAGAGCGCACCCTTGGTAAGGGTGAGGTCGGCAGTTCAAATCTGCCTATCAGCACCAGTCAATTGAATCTCCTTAAACACTTCCTTTATCTGTCAGAAAAAACTATTTGAAATTTGAAAAAATTAACTTAATCTACCTATGGTGGATTATTTTCATATGTAATCTAGATACACAAAACTGATAGGTTCCGTCATGGCAAAAGAAAAGTTTGAACGCGTAAAACCGCACGTAAACGTTGGTACAATCGGCCACGTTGACCACGGTAAAACTACACTAACTGCAGCAATCACTAACGTACTTGCAAAAGTATACGGCGGTGTTGCTAAAGATTTCGCATCAATCGATAACGCTCCAGAAGAGCGCGAGCGTGGTATCACAATCTCAACTTCACACGTTGAGTACGATACACCTACTCGTCACTACGCACACGTAGATTGTCCTGGTCACGCCGATTATGTTAAAAACATGATCACTGGTGCTGCTCAAATGGACGGCGCTATCTTAGTAGTTGCTGCGACTGACGGTCCTATGCCACAAACTCGTGAGCACATCCTACTTTCTCGCCAAGTTGGCGTTCCTTACATCGTTGTATTCATGAACAAATGTGACATGGTTGATGATGAAGAGCTACTTGAGCTAGTAGAAATGGAAGTTCGTGAACTTCTTTCTGAATACGACTTCCCAGGTGATGACTTACCACTAATTCAAGGTTCTGCACTTAAAGCACTTGAAGGCGAAAAGCAGTGGGAAGACAAGATCGTTGAGCTTGCAGAAGCACTAGATTCTTACATTCCAGAGCCAGAGCGTGACATCGATAAGCCATTCATCATGCCTATCGAAGACGTTTTCTCAATCCAAGGCCGTGGTACTGTTGTAACTGGTCGTGTTGAAGCTGGTATCATCAACGTGAATGACGAAGTTGAAATCGTTGGTATCAAAGAGACTACTAAGTCTACTTGTACTGGTGTTGAGATGTTCCGTAAGCTTCTTGACGAAGGTCGTGCTGGTGAGAACATTGGTGCACTTCTACGTGGTACTAAGCGTGAAGACGTTGAACGTGGTCAAGTACTAGCTAAGCCTGGTTCAATCAACCCACACACAACATTCACTTCAGAAGTATACGTACTTTCTAAAGATGAAGGTGGTCGTCATACTCCATTCTTCAAAGGTTACCGTCCACAGTTCTACTTCCGTACAACTGACGTAACAGGTGACGTACAGTTACCAGAAGGCGTAGAAATGGTAATGCCTGGTGATAACGTTAAGATGACAGTAACTCTAATCGCGCCAATCGCGATGGACGAAGGTCTTCGTTTCGCTATCCGTGAAGGTGGCCGTACTGTTGGTGCTGGTGTTGTTGCAACTATCGTTGAGTAATCAACAGTTGTTGTGCATTAAGCATTAAAAAAACCCGAGCTTAGTCTCGGGTTTTTTAATACCTGCAATAAAATACAGGTTTCAGGTGCAAGGTTGAAAGTTTTAGGTAAAGCAGCTCGGTGTTAATTTTAACATTGTCACTTGAGTTAAGTTTTATCGAACTTAGAGGATAAAGCATGAAGGTGGCGCTCTTACCTTAGGCGTAGGTGCTTTGTGGCAATTATCGTTAAGTAATCAACTGTTGTAATGCATTAAGCATTAAAAAAACCCGAGCTTAGCCTCGGGTTTTTTAATGTCTGAAGTAAAAGTATTAATGTTATCGCTGTAACAGAGTAGGAGCATGAACTTAATCAGTTAGTAACCAGCATTCTTACGTAACTCATCAAGCATATCTTGGTTACCCATCATTTCGTCAAGCGTTGCCCTGACTGCATTGTCAGAGCTATTGTTATAAACTGAAAGTAGATGCTGCGCCATTTGCTTCGTATAACCATCTTGTTTATTTTGAGCTTGGTAGTATTGCGCCATCAACCCTTGTGCAGCTAAGCGACGGATATAATCATTCGTGTCTCGCTCTAACAAGTTTGTAAATTGTTCTGCAAGGCGGTAATCAAGTACCGGTGTTTGAGTTGTTAACTCAACAGCTTGAATTTTAAATTTTTCGTCACTACTGTTGTTCGCTAAATTTAAAATGTTACCTACTACTTCATAGTCATACTCAGGCATAGTAGATTTATTTAGAATATACATATTCATTTGCAGTTGGCTAAGTGCAGCTAACCTATCTAAATCTGCCATGCTTGGATCTAAAGTTTGCTCTCTTAATTGAGAGTTTATTTGTTTAGCATAATCTGGTTCTGATTTGATCCTTAAATCATAGTCTTCTGGTAAATCTGCATAAAAACCATAAAGAGGATTTTGCTCGCGCAGTTCCTCAGCTTCTTGCTGCTGCTTTTCCTCAAGTACGTTAAGAACAAGTTCCTTAAATTCGTCGGTATCTTGTTCTTGATAAGAGCCATTAGCGTGTAGTTTTAAGTTAGCTAATTGGCGTTGTAGCGAACTTACTTTCTTGCTTAGTTCGTCAATTAAGGCTTCATTTGATTGCTGGTATTCTGCAGGAGTATTAATAGAAACTGTGGGGCTTAGCTGTTGCTGCTTGGGTTTATTAAGCGAACTGGGCTGATTTTTAAAAAATGTTCCGTAGCATGAAATTACCAAGGCAAGTGTTGCTATAGTAATCGCAATAGTTCCTTTGTTTATAGTCATAAAATAATCTGCCTCTAAAATGGGTAATTTATCTGTTTTCGAAATATAAGTCTGTTAAAAAGTGTGTTAAATGAAGATGAGATATACGGATTAATTAAGAAGGCGGGGCGTGAGTGGCGAAATACGGTGTTTTAAGTGGCTAAAAGCGCTAGACCTAAGCCTAGCGCATAAAGCTTAATGCGATTTTGCGTATTGCTCAGCTTGCTTCCACACTCTTAGTGTATTACCGCTTAAAATCTTTTTAATATCGGTATCGCTGTAACCTCTGTCCATCAAACCTTGAACTAGGTTAGGGTAGCTAGATACATCCTTTAAGCCGATAGGCAGTGAGTCACCTACACCGTCGTAATCAGAGCCAATACCAACATGATCGATACCAATTAGTTTCACAACGTGATCAATATGATCAAGCACTTGCTCAAGACTAGCAAATGGGAATGGATTTTTAGCGCGGTACATAGCATCAAAATCTTTAGCTACTTTTTTGCCTTCTTCAGTAATTGTTTGCTTTTTACTTTTGAATTGATCGTACCAACTTCCGGCTTTTGAAGTAACAAAACTTGAACCAAAATTAATTTGAATCACACCACCGTTCTTCTTAAGGGCTAACAGCATGTCGTCATTCATATTACGCTCAAAACCAGGCGTATATTTACGTAGTGAAGAGTGTGATGCAATAACGGGTGTGTTAGACAATTCCATTACTTGATAAAATGCATCGTCCGAAATATGCGATACATCAATCAGCATGCCGATGTTATTCATCTCTTTTACTAGCTCTTTACCGAATGGGCTTAAGCCTTTCCACTTGCGACGAATATCGTATGATGAGTCAGAAATATGATTGCTTTGCGAGTGAGCTAGGGTGATGTAACGTACGCCACGATCAAAGAAGTGTTGTAGGTTTTTCATTTCGCCCTCGATAGGCGATCCGTTTTCCATGCCCATGGCGATTGATATTTTATTGTCCTTGAACTGTTGCTCAATGTCTTGTGTTGAGTCAGCAATGGCAAACTTATCTGGAGCACGAAACGCAATCGCTTCCATACCATCAATTAATTGATTCGCTAATTGGAAGCTTTTTCCTTTGCCTTCAAACTCTAAATGAGCAGGAATATAAATCGACATAAATGGCGCGTTTAAACCGCCTTTTACTGCACGAGGGTAATCAAAATCACCGCCCTCAGTGGCTTTAGTTACATCCGCCCATTTATCATGAATGCGGTAAGGTACATCAATGTGAGTGTCGATTAAAATGGTATCGTGAGCAAGCTTAATTGCTTTATCTGAAGGGGTTATTTCAGCGCTGACTGCGCCGGTTAATGCAATCGACATTGCAGCAACTAGTGAGCTTAGTTTTATCATTTATAATGGCTCTTTGAGTTAAAAAAACCATTGTCTATTTTTACGTCGTGTCTGACAAGTTTACTCGTCGAATTGCGCTTCACTTTGCAGTGCTTTGAACTCACTTTTAGAGATTATGGTGACCGATTCGTGCAGTTCAGAGAAAAACACCATAGCTTCGCCGCTTTTTAATTGCTGATTTACTTGCGCCACTTTACTTTCAATACTGAATTCTTGTTCGCCATAATCTGTGCCTTCACGCAGTACATAGCTTTCAATTAGGTTGTACAGTGTGTCTTTATCAAGTTGTTCAAAAGGAATAATCATAGTCACTCTTTATCGGTGTTATTAAATACACATTGCTTAAAATAATCAGGCACCACTTGCTCTAACCAATACACCGGTTTAAACGGGTTGTTACCGCTAATAAAACCAACGTGGCCGCCTTTTTCAGAGATACGCAGCGTAACATGCTCACTTACATCCTGACTACTTGGAACCGCTTTAATCGACAGCATAGGGTCGTCTTTGGCATGGATAATTAGTGTAGGTGTCGCAATATCTTTTAAGTACGGCATCGCACTGGCTTTTTTGTAGTAATCGTGTGCATTCTCAAAGCCATGCAACGGTGCTGTAAGCTGGTTATCGAACTCTAATAAATCGTCAATTTCCATTAATTGATCAGTGGTGATCGGTATCTGTTGTTTAATTTGCGGTAATTTACGTTGCATCGACTTTTTCATTCGATCGAGCAAATATTTTTGATAAATTTTACCTAAGCTTTTACGAATAACATCACTAGATGATGATAAATCATAGGGCGCAGATATCACGGCAGCTGCGTTAAGCGGGCAGTGAATGTTTTCTTCGCCTAAATACTTAGCGAGTACATTACCACCCAATGAAAAACCCACCGCTACAATAGGGCGATTTGGAAATTGTTGTTTTAAATGATTTATAAAAAAAGCTAAATCGGCGGTGTCGCCACTATGGTAGGCTCTGGGTAAGCGGTTTACTTCGGTTGAGCAGTTTCTAAAGTGCATCAATGCGACAGCAAAGCCTTGCTTTTTTAATGCCTTCATCATGCCTTTGGCATAAAAACTGTTTATGTTGCCTTCAAGCCCATGAAGTACCACTGCGAGTGGTGCTTTTTCGTTATGCGGAAGTGACCAAGCAAGCTCAATAAAGTCTCCGTCGGGCGTATCAAGTTGCGCAAGTTCGTAGCGAGTATGATGAAAAGGGCGGAAAAAACGCGGTATTATGGTTTGAACGTGTCGGTTGGTCATCCACCATGCGGGTTTGAACTTAGGGATCATGTCTGTACTACGCACTTTGCAATTAACGAAGCGCTAGTGTAGCAAATTTTTTATATTTAAAAATAAAAAGCGCCTAATCAGTAAACTAATAAGGCGCTTTGTGCGTCGTGCTTAATGCTGTTCTTTAATGTCTGCATCGTGTACTTTTTTCATGAAAAAATACACAAAGAAGAGGCATAAACTAATAACGACGCCTAAAAATCCAAATGATAAAAATAGTACTGGGTCGCTAAAAAAATCTCTAAAGAATACGTCCATAATTGCCTCCTGATGTCTATGAGGTAATCATAGGCTGGCTCAGCGGTGCTTGGTATGATCCAGATCAAGCTATTTTACAGATTATAAAATGGGCAATGCAGATGTTGATTTTGATCAATAAAGTTAAGTCGATTTTGCACTTTTTAGTAAATTATCTGCGATTTTTTAATCACTTTTATAATAAAGATGGTCAGCAAAGTTCAGCTTTGAATAACCGTTGCTTTGTTTTAGGTTAAATAAAACAAACCTAGTGTTAAATATATTTGACATGGCTAAAAAGTGAACTTATAGTTTAAAAAGTTAAAAATATTTTACTTGGAGTTAGCTTTATATGACTCGTTCAGAGCACTTTAAAGAACTTTTACAAAGCATAAGTTTTAGAGAACTGACGCTGAGTATCGATTTACTAGTAAGCGTGTACATATCTTACTTTTATGTAAACAGCCTAATGAATGCGAGTACGCAGCAGCTTAGTTCTGTTTCTTGGTTATCTGGCTTATTGCTACAGGTGTTAATTTATTCTGTGATACTTATAGTATTGAGCTATATATTACTTACATTTATCAGTGATAATGAATTAAATCAGCCACCTGATGTGAGAGAAAAGCAAATAAATTTAGTGGGTTATAAATACAAGGCCATAATCTTACAGGCGGGAATTTGTGTTGCTATTTTTCAATATCAAATTGAAGCTAATAACTGGGGCCCAGCTATCGAATATAATATTCCATATTTACCAATGCATATCATGGTAGGCGCTTTTTTGATTGCCGAAATAGTCAATTACATAGCGCAGCTTTATAAAGGCAGAACGGGTGATATCTATGAGTGAGTATGCAATAACTAACTCTATTCGAACATTACGCTTTTTACGCGATGAAATGACGCAAAAGCAGTTAGCAGATGCTATTGGCGTAACGCGGCAAACGGTAATGGCAATTGAGGCAAATAAATATTCACCCACTTTAGAGGTGGCTTTTAAAATTTCTTTAGTTTTTAACTTACCTTTAGAAGAGGTATTTCAATACAAAACTAAAGATATATAGCTTGGTGTATAAAAGTAAACCAAAGTAACCATGTATATAAGAGCTAATATTCATAATATAAATGGCTTTATGATCTGATGAAATTAATAGTGAAAAATTATGCCAAATATTTATCGCTGTTATTGGGCGTTGCACAAGGTGTTAAATTCATACTATTAACTTCATCAATCAATATTATTTGTTGCTGCTTTTCTAATTTTAGCTCGGCACCGAGAAGTGCTTTTCGAATTGCGGCGTAATCTGTAACCTCGGTTTTATTGGCTTTTAAATAGGCACGTGTGGCTCGTAGTGGCTTCAATGCCTGCTTATCAAACTCACTAATTGATTGTTCAAGCTTGCTAAGCTGTGTTTGGTTAATAGCTAGATTGAGAGAATCTAAGTAATACAGCAACAAGCATAGGTTGACGTTTTTACCTAGCTGGTTTTGATAATCCAACAGGCGCGTTTGCATGTCACCTTTGCTGTAAAGGTTACATGCAAACTGCCAAAAATCATTGCTGTTAAGCAAGTTCATCGGCGAATGCCTGCTCTTTTTGTTCCATTTCTTCAAGGGCCATAAGTAGCTCTTCTTCAACATCGTTAAGTTTAGGCGTGAGTGTGGCTTGTTTAGTAATTAACTCTTTAAGCTTGCCTTTATTTTCGTCGTTATAGAGAGTGTTATCGCCTAGCGCCTCTTCAACGTCAGCTAGTTCTGCAGCAAATTTATCTAATTGCTTTTCAAGTTTTTCAATTTGCTTTTTCAGCGGCTGAATCGCTTTTCTAAACTCGGCTTCTAAGCGCTTTTGCTCTTTACGGTTAACTTGTGAATGGGCTTTTGGCTCTTCGTAGGTGTCGTTTTTAGCGGCTTCTTTATTAGCATTAAGCAGCCACTGATAATATGCATCTAGGTCGTAGCCAAATTGGGTGACCTCGCCATTATCAACTAAATAAAATTCATCGGCGGTATTTTTAAGCATATGACGGTCATGCGATACCGTGACCATAGCGCCTTCAAAGCCTTGTAATGCCATAACTAAAGCGTGGCGCATTTCTAAATCAAGGTGGTTGGTTGGCTCATCGAGTAGTAGTAAATTTGGTTTTTGATAAACCAACATAGCCAGTACTAAACGGGCTTTTTCACCGCCTGAAAACGGTGCTACAGGGTCGAGTGCTTTATCGCCTACAAAGGCAAAACCGCCTAAAAAGTCACGCAATGATTGTTCGCTGGCTTTTGGGTTTAAGCGTTGCAGGTGGGTGACGGCACTGGCTTTTAAATCTAGAGACTCCAGTTGATGCTGCGCAAAGTAGCCAATGTTTAAGCCTTGATGCTGAAACACTTCACCTGCTTGAGGTTGTAAGTCACCTGATAGTAATTTAATCAGTGTTGATTTACCTGCGCCATTTCTGCCAAGTAGTGCAATACGGCTGCCTGGTACTAAGTTCAGCTTAATACTGTTTAAAATGGTGACATCGCCATAACCGGCTTTGGCTTTGTCGAGTGTCATTAACGGGTTAGGCAGAGCGGTTGGCTCGGCAAATTCAAAATCAAATGGCGAGTCAACGTGTGCTGGGGCAAGTTTTTCCATTCGCTCTAGCGCTTTAACACGGCTTTGTGCCTGTTTGGCTTTACTAGCTTTGGCTTTAAAGCGGGTAATGAACTGCTCAAGATGCGCTATTTGTTCTTGTTGTTTTTCAAACATGGCTTGCTGCTGCAATAGGCGCTCAGCTTTTTGGCGTTCAAACTGCGAGTAGTTACCTTTGTACACATTAATAAGTTGTTTATCTATATGCCAAATTTGATCAACCACAGCATCTAAAAACTCACGATCATGAGAAATAAGTACTAGCGTGCCGGTGTAGGCACGTAAAAAACGCTCGAGCCAATACACGGCATCTAAATCTAGGTGGTTTGTTGGCTCATCCAGTAATAGTAAGTCGGCATCGCGAATAAGCGCTTGGGCTAAGTTTAAGCGCATGCGCCAACCACCCGAAAATGCACTAACCGGGTTTTCTATTTGATTATTAGCAAAGCCTAAACCATGTAACAGCTCACCTGCCTTGGCTTCTATGCTATAGCCTTTAATGTTTTCAAGCTGAATATGCACTTTAGCTTGAGTGTCGCCATCGTTATTTTGCTCGGCTTCACGCAGCGCAATTCGTAGCGCATAATATTCAGGGTGGCCTTGCAGTACGTAATCTATGGCGCTTATTTCAAGGGCGGGGGTTTCTTGCTTTACCGAGGCCAGTGACCAATCTTTAGGAATACTGTAATTACCGCCATCTAACGAAAGCTCAGACTTTAATAAACTAAATAGCGTTGACTTACCACAGCCATTGGCACCAACAAGGCCTACTTTGTGCTCTGGAAATAATGTAGCCGATGCATTTTTTAATAAAGCTTTGCCACCGCGAAGCAGTTCTATTTCTGAGATTTGGATCATAAATACGTTACTTTACTGTGCCTTGATTGAATTGCCGCCATTATAACACGGATCTTATTAGCCATATCAATCGTATCAAGTAGGCAAATATTGCGATAAAATAACGTCAGTCAAAATGGTAGGAAAAGCGAAGTGAAACATAAAAAACGATTTATTGCTGGAGCAACGTGTCCTGAGTGTAAAACCATGGATATGTTAATGCTTTACAAAGAGCACGACGTAGAAAAAGTTGAATGTATGCAGTGTGGCCATAAAATGGCTCAACCAGAGCAAGCAGTACAGGCATCAACACGCCAATTTGAACAGATCATTGGCGTGTTTAATCCAGGCGACTAGCGCCTTGCTAGTAGTGCATTAATAATGCGGCGGCGGTGGCTCTGGCATATTCGACATCATAGGCTGCGATGACTGCGATTCTTTCAGTTTTTCAGCCAGCAACTCGGTTTGGCGCTTTATTTTTGCCAACTGTTGCTGGTGAACTTTTATTTCATCATTTAAAATTTCAATCGTTTCGTCTTGAAAAGCCACTTTAGCCTCAAGTTCCATTAACCGATGTTCAATTGTGTTCATTTGGTTCTCGTATAATAAAGCGCTCAGCGATTCCGCTTGAGCTTTCAGTTAACAATGATTTACCGTTATCTGTAAATGTCACATCAAGTACCACTGCTGATTTTGGCTTGCTGCCTTCTCGCGGGGTCACTTGCCATGTTTGAATTTTTTCACCACTATTTAGCTGCCATAAATCCACTCGTTTGTTCGGTGAACCGGTTGCTAATAAAGTGCCTTGGTCGTTAAAGCGCACCGCAGTAAAAATTTTCTGACGCGCAATATACTTTAGTTTACTAACAAGGTCACCTGTAGTCAGCTTCCATACATTTGCTTGTGCCATACTGTCGGCGGTAAAAGCATAACGCCCTTGAGGATCTAAAGCGACTCGGGTTACTCGGGTTGGGTGATTAAAGCGATGAATAACTTGTCCACTTTGGGTATCCCATAAGTAGGCCACATAATCGTTTGAGCCGCTCAATGCATAGCGCCCATTAGGTGATAGGTCTACGGTGTTTACTTTATCTTGATGGCCTAAAAATTCAATGCGTCTGCCTGTGTTAAGGTTTATAAATACTACAACGCCATCGCTGCGCCCGTACACAACACTGTTGCCTTGGTTACTAATGGCAATATCGCGGATGCTGGCTTTTTGTATTTTATAAAAGCCTTTATTTTTGCCTGTGGCAATATCCCAAACGGCGAAGGTGGTTTTTTCGGCGGTAACAGCCACGCTATTATCAAAAGCAATGGCTACAGCGTAAACAAGGCTGTCTTGCGCTTGTTGTTGAAACCATTGGTATTTAAGGGCTTGCTGTTGATTATCCCAAAGTGCGACCCCATGATTGATAGAAGACACTAAGCTGTATTGACCATCATGCGAGAGTGCGGATGAGAAAGCACCTTGTGCCGTGTGCTCAAAACTAGCCACTGCTTGTTGTTTTTCATCACTACATGCAATTGTTAATAAACAGCAGGTAGCAACTAAAAAAGTACGAAATAACGACATATTACAGGTATTTCCTCTTAACTCTTCGTGACTGAGAGGTTAGACTAGGTTGCGAAAAACGCCTAGGTTGTTTGTCTAATCACTGGATATGTTTTTAGTTTAGCTATTAAACAAGCAGCCTACCATGTAGGCCGTTAATCTTTAACTAGTAATATTACAATAAATGACAACTGCAAAGTGTGTCGGAGATTTAAAATGAGAAAGACGATTAAATTGTCATTGATTGCAGCGTCAGTTTTAGCGCTTACAGCTTGTAATCAAGAAGCAAAAAAAGAGCAAGCAGACGTTAAACTAGATACTGTAGCGCAACAACAAGCTTACGGTATTGGGGCATCTGTAGGTAACTTTTTAAATAAAGACCTAGCGGATAAAAAAGAAATTGGTATCGAATTAGATCAAGCATTATTAATGCGTGGTTTTGAAGATGCACTTGCCGGTAATGCTAAAATTGACGAAGAAAAAATTCGTGAAGTATTAACAGCATTAGATGAGTCAGTGCGCACTAAACAAGAAGAAAAAGCAAAGGTTGAGTCTGAAAAAAGCAAAGTTGAGGGTGAAAAATACCTAGCTGAGAATGCTAACAAAGAAGGCGTAATGGTTACTGAGTCTGGTTTACAGTACGAAGTATTGAGCCAAGGCGAAGGCGCTAAGCCAGTAGCGACTGACGTGGTTAAAGTACATTATAAAGGTACTCTTTTAGACGGTACTGAATTTGATAGCTCTTATTCACGTAACGAGCCAACCACTTTCCCACTAAACCGTGTTATTCCTGGTTGGACTGAAGGCTTACAGCTTATGCCTGTAGGTTCTAAGTACAAATTTACCATTCCTTCAGACCTTGCTTACGGTGACCGTGATTTAGGTAAAATTCCTGCTAATTCAACACTTATTTTTGAAGTTGAGTTATTAGAAATTCAAAATGATGCAGAAGCTGCCGCTGCAGAATAAGTATTTATATAAAACAAAAAAGGGACCTAGGTCCCTTTTTTATTGCACTGAATAACTGATTAATCTGCGTGATTAGAATATAAGTTATCAATTAACTCATCTTCAAGTGCAAAGCGCGCTTCCAGTGCTTCACCCATTACCGATAGGTCATTATCAAATCCTACTAATAAATCTTCAGCGTCTACTTCAGCGTATTTATCGTTAAAATCCAGAGCAATGTCTGTGGTATCTGAAATACGTGGGTATATAGTATTTGCCAGTTGTTGGCTTTCTAGGCCTTTCTTTTCGCAAGCTTTAGCAATATCGTCGTACACTTCAAAGTGCCCAGCCGATAGGTAATCCATCAATATTTGGCAAAAAGCTTGAATTTGAGACGGTTCAGGCAAAGACTGATCTTTTTTCTCGTAAGGTGAAAAGCCTGCAATTTTACAGTAAAGTACAATCAGTTCTTGGCGTTCGTTTAACCAATTGTCGATGACCGTATGGCTACCCCCCCACTTTTGTTGAGCTTTTTCTACACGCTTCAGCATAATTCTTCTCCTAAGCTGGGTTGGATTTTAAATTGGTAATAAAGTTTCTATCATCCAAGATATATTTAATTGGCGTGTATATCAACAAGTAAAATAGATGTAGTACCACAGAGGGTTTTGTTTACGGGTATAAGTTGTAAGTATTTATTGCAGGAAAGAAAAAACCACCAATTACGGTGGTTTAATTTCTTTACTAGACTTGTTTAAACAAGCATTCTTATTTTTATTAGAGATTTTTATTATTTTTATATTAACGATTATTGTTATTGTTATGTTAACGCGGAATAACAATATCAAGCTTTTATAAATGTTGCAAATAGTTTAATGAAAAGTTTTTACTATTAACGTTTGCTGGGTTGTTTTGTGTACAAAACGAAATGAAAACAAAAAATTACTTGATCTGGCGCTACTCTGTGGCGATTTAATCGCTTAGCGATAGAGGGGTGGCAAATATGGTGGTACAATCTTGCACAATTTCTAAAAGCCCTAGGACTCTATACGCTATGAGCGAATTAAAAAACGACCGTTATTTACGTGCCCTTGCCAAGCAACCTGTTGATGTCACGCCAGTATGGATGATGCGTCAAGCAGGGCGTTATTTACCTGAATACCGTGCTACACGTGCACAAGCGGGCGATTTTATGAGCCTGTGTAGAAATGCTGAGTTAGCCTGTGAAGTAACATTACAGCCTCTGCGCCGTTACCCATTAGATGCCGCTATTTTATTTAGTGATATTTTAACTATTCCAGATGCAATGGGATTAGGCTTGTACTTTGAAACAGGTGAAGGCCCTAAGTTTGAACGCCCAATTTCCTCATTAGCCGATGTTAAAAAAATTCCTAAACTTGATCCTACCGATGAGCTTGGCTATGTAATGAATGCTGTAAGCACTATTCGTCGTGAGCTTAAAGGTGAAGTGCCATTAATTGGTTTCTCGGGTTCACCTTGGACACTTGCAACTTATATGGTTGAAGGCGGAAGTAGTAAGGTTTTTGGTAAAATCAAAAAAATGGCATTTGCTGAGCCACAAACACTGCATTTACTACTTGATAAGCTAGCTGATTCAGTGATTGATTACTTAAACGCGCAAGTTAAAGCGGGTGCACAATCACTGATGATATTTGACTCATGGGGCGGTGTATTGAGCCCGCGTGACTACAATGAGTTTTCACTGCAGTATATGCATAAAATCGTTGATGGTTTAATTCGCGAAAATGATGGCCGTAAAGTACCGGTTACCTTGTTCACTAAAAATGGTGGCCAATGGATTGAGGCAATTGCAGCAACAGGTTGTGATGCAGTAGGCCTAGATTGGACTATTAATATTGGTGATGCAAAACGTCGTGTTGGCGATAAAGTGGCGCTACAAGGCAATATGGACCCTTCAATGCTACACGGCACGCCAGATCGTATTCGCCAAGAAGTGGGTACGATTTTAGAAGACTTTGGCACTGGCAATGGTCATGTATTTAACTTAGGGCATGGTATTACACCAGATGTTGACCCAGAAAATGCGGGTGTATTTATTAACGCTGTGCATGAGCTAAGTGCGCAATATCATAAGTAAGTTATGAACTAACAATAAAAAGCCCGCTAATTAGCGGGCTTTTTTGTGCAAACTATTTTACTTAAGCACTTACTTAAACAAGCGGTTTAAGCCATTTAATGCCGCAACTCGATAAGCTTCTGCCATTGTTGGGTAGTTAAACGTAGTATTTACAAAGTAGTCGATGGTATTGCCACCATTTTTTTGTTCCATTATAGCTTGGCCAATGTGAACAATCTCAGAGGCACGCTCACCAAAGCAATGCACCCCAAGTACTTCCTTGGTTTCTGTATGGAACAATATTTTTAAACTACCCACATCGGTACCTGCAATTTGTGCACGTGCTAAGTGTTTAAATTGCGCACGTCCCACTTCGTACGGTACTTTTGCGGCAGTTAATTGCTGCTCTGTTTTACCTACTGAACTCATTTCAGGAATAGTATAAATACCGGCTGGGATATCAATAATCAGCTTTTCATCGCAGTTACCACAAGCGATGGCATCTGCTGCAATTCGACCTTGGTCAAAGGCAGCACTAGCAAGGCTTGGGTAGCCAATAACATCGCCTACCGCATATACGTTGTCTATTTCTGTTTGGTAGGTTTCGTTTACTTTTACTTGTCCGCGGCTATCTGCTTTTAAGCCAATTGCTTCTAAATTCAATGTATCAGTATTACCAGTACGGCCATTGGCAAATAAAATACAGTCAGCCTTTACACGTTTACCCGATTTTAAATGCATAACAACACAGTCATCGCGGGTTTCAATGCGATCAAATTCTTCGTTATGACGAATAACAATGCCACTATTCCAAAAGTGATAGCTAAGCGCATCAGATATTTCAGCATCCATAAACGCAAGTAGGCGATCGCGAGTATTTACTAAATCAACCTTTGCACCTAGCCCTTTGAAGATAGATGCGTATTCACAACCAATTACACCCGCGCCGTATATAAGTACGCGATGCGGGTCGTGTTCAAGGCCTAAAATTGTGTCACTTTCATAAATACGCGAATGGGTGAAATCAACACCTGGTGGGCGATAAGGTCGTGAGCCGGTAGCAATAACAATAGTTTGTGCAGTTAGGCGTTCAGTTGAACCGTCATTACGTCTAATTTCAATAGTGTGCTTATCAACAAAGCTAGCATCGCCTTGAAACATATGAATGCGATTACGATCGTAAAAGCTGCTGCGTAAGTTTGATTGCTTTGAAATTACCGAACTGGCATGGCGCAAAATATCAGGAAAAGTAAGTCTTACTGGGCGCTCGCCTACGTTAAACAAAGGGTTTGCTTTGTATTCAATGTAGCGACTAACCGAATGACGAAGTGCCTTTGAAGGAATGGTTCCCCAGTGAACACAACCACCGCCAACAGCAGTTTGACGTTCAATAACCGCTACTTTTTTGTTGCTTTTAGAGAGGTTCATAGCGGTCCCTTCACCGCCAGGACCCGTGCCAATAATGATTGCATCATATTGGTAGCTCACGGGTACTTTTTTCTTTTCTGGTTGTTTGGCCACAGCCACTCCTATTTTAACTAAAAGAGGCTTTTAATAACCTCGCATTAAGTGCTAGCCATGCCTGCTTTTGTGTTTCCCAGGCGGCTTCAAGCTCGTGATATTGTGCCATTAATGCCGACTTTTCACACTGCTTTGCCATATTATTTTTTTTAGCTTCCAACACTTTTTTTTGTAATGAGCAATAATTTTGCAGCTTTTTAAGCAACAAATCGTACTCTTGTTGTAATAATGTAAGCTTATCTTGCGCTAAAGGCAATTTTGCAAGACGACCTTGTGTTTTACTCATTAAGGTTTCTGCTTTAGCTTTTTCAATGCGCTCAACCGGTGTGCGCTTTAATTTACTCGCTAAACCAATGGCTGCGAGTGAGCGGATCATCCATTTTGTTGGGTCGTAATGAAACCATTTAATGCCATTGCGGTAATCGCTGGCAAAAATATGATGGAAGTTATGATAACCCTCACCGTAGGTAAACAGTGCTAAAAAGCCATTGTCTCTCGCGGTATTTTTTTCAGTGTAAGGACGTGAACCCCAAATATGTGCTACTGAGTTAATAAAAAAGGTAAAGTGCTGACTCAATACTAAACGCAATAAGCCTGCTAACAGTAACATGCCCCATACATCACCAAGCATTAAGCCGAGTACTAGCGGTAAACCAACATTCATGGCAATTACCAATTTTAAGTAATGCTTGTGCTGCCACATAACAATTTTATTTCGCTGTAAATCACGACAGTTGCTGTAATCATCGTAGCTGTCGCCTTGGTAGTCGCGAAGCATCCAGCCAATGTGACTGTACCAAAAGCCATTAGTGGCGGCATAAGGGTCTTTAACTGGGTCATCAACTTGACCATGGTGAATTCGATGATCGCTGCTCCAATGCAGCGCACTATTTTGTAGCGCAAAAGCACCACCAAGGGCAAAAATAAATTCAACCGCAGGGTGTGCGTTATAGGTTTTATGTGCCCATAAACGGTGGTAGCCCGCGGTGATCGATAATCCCGCAAAAAACATGCAAGCTACAAAAGCAACCCACTGCGTGCCTGTAAAGCCATAGTTAAACCCATACCAAGGTACAAGTGTAATAGCAGCCAAAAACGTCAGGCTAAAGAAAAGGACGTTGGTCCATATAATTGGTGGTTTTTTCATGTTTATCATTTCTCAGCGTACAACTGTAAGCTAAAATAATATTTCAATCTGCTGCCGTCAAGTATTAGACTGTACTATTAGCTATTTTTTTAATTAAAAATTTATTACAAACTCACTCAGGGAGCTGTTGATGTCGGGTGTTAGAGCACAACAGAAACAAAAAACACGACAAGCATTAATTGAAGCTGCATTTAATCAGCTTAGTGCTGATCATAGCTTTTCTAATTTAAGCTTGCGTGAGGTTGCACGCGAAGCAGGTATTGCGCCTACCTCTTTTTATCGTCACTTTAAAGATATGAACGAGTTGGGCTTAACCATGGTTGATGAAGCGGGTTTAACCCTACGCCAGCTGATGCGCCAAGCACGCAGACGAATAGCCAGTGGTGGCAGTGTAATCAACACCTCTGTGGTTACTTTTATGGAGTTTATTGATAACTCAAGCAATCAGTTTAGACTTTTGTTGCGTGAACGTTCAGGTACCTCAAAAGCATTTAGAGCAGCAGTGGCACGTGAAGTAAAACACTTTATTTTAGAACTCGCACATTATTTAGAAAGTGAAACCCCCTGCGATGCTATTCATGCGTATATTCAGGCAGAAGCCATGGTTACTTTGGTATTTAATGCAGGCGCTGAAGCGCTTGATATTGAAGGTCAGCAACGCGATGAACTGATTGAGCGAGTTATATGGCAGTTACGTTATATTACGCGCGGCGCGTCAAATTACGTACGTGCTGAAAATAAAGAATAAATATTAAAAAAGTTAAAATAAGCGCTGTATTTTACAGCGCTTATTAATTTAAACCTGTTCTAGGTTTAAGTTGAATATTTTATTCTGCTTACAAGTTTTGTTTGAATTTTAAATCCCCAGAAAGTCCCCTTTAATTGTTTTTTTGGTGTTTTTATGCTTGCGCCAACTGCGTTGCAATGATAAAAATAAGCCTCATTGGACACACACACACAAGAAAACAGATGCAAACTATTCGCTTAATTACACTAAACCTAAACCTCTTACTGCTGTGGCAAGTGAGCGGGGATTAGTGTGTTTGCATTGAGCTAAACATTAAAAACCCCGCAACCGCGGGGTTTTTTTTATCTCGCTGCAGGGATAAATCGAAATTTGGGTAATACAGGAATTGAGGGGCAGTTATGCAACAGCAAGATAAAGTATGGATTTTTGATACCACCTTACGTGATGGTGAGCAGGCACTAAAAGCAAGCCTAACAGAAGACGATAAAGTTCAACTGGCGCATACCATTAGCCGCTTAAATGTGGATGTAATGGAAGTGGGGTTTCCGGTGTCGAGCCCAGCTGACTTTCGCTCAGTGCAACGTATTGCCACCGAGGTTAAAGGCCCTATTATTTGTGGCTTAGCTCGCTCGGTTGCCAAAGATATCGAGGCCTGTGGCGATGCGCTGCGCGCTGCACAGCAAAGCCGTATTCATACTTTTATTGCCACCAGCCCGCTTCATCTTGAACACAAGTTGCGTATGAGTCTTGATGATGCCACTGCAATGGCTGTTAAATCTATTAAATTAGCGCGTAACTATACCGATGATGTTGAGTTTTCGTGTGAAGATGCTGGGCGTACACCGCATTGGGATTTATGCAAAATTGTTGAGCAAGCAATTAATGCCGGTGCATCAACAATTAATTTGCCTGATACAGTCGGTTTTGTAACTCCAGATGAATACGCAGCAATGATCCGTCATTTAATGAATAACGTGCCAAATATAGATAAAGCGCGTTTAAGTGTGCATTGCCACAACGATTTAGGTTTAGCCGTTGCCAACTCCGTGGCCGCAGTGCAAGCCGGTGCACGCCAAATTGAATGCACCATTAATGGTATAGGTGAGCGTGCGGGGAACTGTTCACTTGAAGAAGTGGCAATGATCATGAAAATGCGTAAAGACCACTTAAACGTATATACCGACATAAAAAGCGAAGAAATTTATCGCGCCTCTCGTCAAGTGGCCAAGATTTGTAATATGCCGGTACAGCCAAATAAAGCGATTGTTGGCGAAAATGCGTTTGCTCACAGCTCAGGTATTCATCAAGACGGTGTATTAAAAGCGCAAAACACTTATGAAATTATGTCACCAGAAAGTGTTGGCGTACCAAGTAACCAATTAAATATGACCTCACGTTCAGGCCGTCATGTTATAGAACACCGCTTAGAAGAATTAGGCTATCAAAAATCAGATTACGACATGGATAGCTTATACCAAAGTTTCGTTGCGCTGGCTGATCAAAAAGGCACAGTATACGACTACGACCTAGAGGCCATGATTTACTTTAATCAAATTAACGACAAAGACGAAAAGTACCAGTTAGAGTTTGTTAACTCTGCGTCTAATTCACAATCGGTGGCCAGCTCAACCATAGGCTTGCTGATTGATGGCGAAGCAAAACAAGAAGCGGCCACAGGTAATGGCCCAGTTGAAGCTTCGTTTGCTGCTATTGAGCGCTTAACAGGTATGAGCGTTGAAATGATTGAATACAATTTAGAGGCAACCGGCCAAGGCGCCAGCTCATTAGGGCAAGTGAATATTATTGCTAAATATGATGGTCGTCCCTATCACGGTGCTGGTATTGCGGCCGATGTGGTCGAAGCCTCTGTTCGAGCTATGGTTCGGGTTTATAACTTAATTTATCGAGCACAAAAAGTGTCTGATTTAAAACAACAAAGGAAAGCAGGATGAGTAGAACACATTACAGCGTTGCCGTATTAGCAGGCGACGGTATTGGCCCAGAAGTTATGGCAGCTGCAGAGCAAGTACTTGACGCAGTCAGTGATAAATTTGGTTTTACTCTGAACCGTGAGCATCACGCGATTGGCGGCGCAGCCATTGATGAATTTGGCAAAGCACTTCCTGATACAACTTTAAAAGCCTGTGAAAACGCCGATGCTATTTTATTTGGTTCAGTGGGCGGTCCTAAGTGGGAAAACTTGCCACCGAATGAGCAGCCAGAGCGCGCGTCATTGTTACCACTACGCAAACATTTTGGTTTGTTTTGTAACTTACGCCCAGCTCAATTGTTACCCGCATTGAGCGCTGCATCACCACTTCGTGCTGATATTAGCGAAAAAGGCTTTGATATTTTGTGTGTGCGTGAGCTAACCGGCGGTATTTATTTTGGTGAAAAAGGTCGCAGTGGCGAAGGTGCTGAAGAAGCGGCATTTGACACCCAAACATACTCGCGTAAAGAAATTGAGCGTATTGCACGTTTTGCTTTTGAGGCCGCTAAATTGCGCAGCAATCATGTAACCTCGGTTGATAAAGCCAATGTTTTAGCATCGAGTGTACTTTGGCGTGAAGTAGTCACCGAAGTGAGTAAAGAGTTTCCTGAGGTGAGCTTAGATTATATTTATGTAGATAATGCAGCGATGCAGCTAGTTAAACAGCCTAGCCAGTTTGATGTATTACTGTGCGATAACTTATTTGGCGACATTTTATCTGACGAATGCGCGATGATCACCGGCTCAATGGGGCTATTACCTTCGGCTAGCTTAAATCAATCAGGCTTTGGCTTGTATGAACCCGCGGGTGGCTCAGCGCCCGATATCGCCGGAAAAGGGGTTGCTAACCCTATTGCACAAATTTTAAGTGCCGCATTAATGTTACGTTATTCGTTAGGACAAGATGAAGCGGCTCGCACCATTGAAAAAGCAGTTGCAGAGGCGGTTGAAGCAGGTGTGGGGACACCTGATATTTATCCGCAGGGCGGCTATACCACCACCGATGTTGCAGCGGCTATTGTTTCACGCATTTAACTATTAAAGCCACAGCACCGTTAGGCTGTGGCTCAATCAGATCAGGGAGTTAGCAAGTGGCTCAAACTTTATACAATAAAATTTGGCAAGCACATACGGTTGCCAGCATCAACGAGCAAACCGATTTACTTTATATTGACCGTCATTTAGTTCATGAAGTGACGTCACCACAAGCATTTGCAGGTTTACGTGAAAAAAATCGTAAAGTGCGCTGTCCAGAAAAAACCATTGCTACCATGGATCATAATGTTTCAACTAAAAGCCGTTCATTAGATGCAGCCAGCGAAGTCTCTAAAAATCAACTAATGGCACTGGATGTAAACTGCAAAGAATTTGGCATTTTGCTGTACGACCTAAATTCAGTAAATCAAGGTATTGTGCATGTGATTGGCCCAGAGCAAGGGATCACCTTACCAGGTACAACCATCGTATGTGGCGATAGTCATACCTCAACCCATGGCGCGTTTGGAGCGCTTGCCCATGGTATTGGAACCTCAGAAGTTGAGCACGTATTAGCTACGCAAACGCTACAGCAAAAAAAGGCTAAGTCGTTAAAAATTCAAATTAACGGTGTGTTACGCCCAACAGTAACTGCTAAAGATTTAATTATGGCGGTTATAGGTAAACTAGGCACTGCTGGTGGTACGGGTTATGTGGCTGAATTTTGTGGTGAAGGCATAGAGGCGCTTTCGATGGAAGCGCGTATGACGTTGTGTAACATGAGTATTGAAATGGGTGCCAAGGCAGGTTTAATTGCCCCGGACAAGGTAACGTATGACTACTTAAAAGGGCGCCCGTTTGCACCAAAAGGCGCTGATTTTGACGCCGCTGTTGCCTACTGGGAAACTTTAAAAACTGATGATGGCGCAACCTTTGACTTAGAGGTAGAGTTAGATGCCGTTAATATTCAACCACAGATCACCTGGGGGACTAACCCAGAGCAAGTGATTGGCGTTGACGAATGTATTCCAGATCCAGACAAAGAAACCGATTTAATTAAAGCTGATGCTATTCGTAGTGCACTTAAATACATGGGTTTAAAAGCGGGCGATAAGTTATCAACTGCCAAAGTAGACACAGTATTTATTGGCTCATGCACCAACAGCCGCATTGAAGATTTACGCGCCGCAGCAAAAATAGTTGAAGGCAAGCAAGTGGTTGCTGGCATTGAAGCATTAATTGTTCCAGGCTCAGGCTTGGTTAAACAACAAGCAGAAGATGAAGGCCTTGCCGACATATTTAAAGCTGCAGGATTTGAATGGCGTGAGCCAGGTTGCTCTATGTGTTTAGCAATGAATGACGACCGTTTAGGCGCAGGTAAACGCTGTGCATCTACATCTAACCGTAATTTTGAAGGACGCCAAGGGCGAGGCGGGCGTACACACTTAGTGAGCCCAGCAATGGCGGCAGCGGCAGCAATACATGGCCACTTTGTTGATATTAGAGGAGAAGCCTAATGAGCATCTATTTTAGTGGCTTAATGGCCCCACTTGATAAAAACAACGTCGATACCGACCAAATTATTCCTAAGCAGTTTTTAACTTCAACCAGCCGTGATGGTTTTGATGCTGCGCTATTTTACGATTGGCGTTATTTAGATAATGGCGAGCCAAACCCTGATTTTATTTTGAACCGTCCTTGCTATCAAGGAGCGCAAATACTACTAACCCGCGATAACTTTGGTTGTGGTTCATCACGTGAGCACGCACCATGGGCGCTTAAACAATACGGTTTTGAAGTGATTTTGGCTGAAAGTTTTGCTGATATTTTCTTTAATAACTGTGGCAATAACCAAATGCTTGCCATTGCACTGCCAGCGCAAATATTAGAAGACTTATTTGTGTTAAGTGAGCAGCATGATGATATTCACATTGATGTGGATTTAGAAAACCAGCAATTGCGCAGTAATAAATTTGCGCCAATCAGCTTTGATATTCGCAAAGACGTGAAAGAGCGTTTATTAAGTGGTTTAGACTTTATTGGTGTAACCGAAACCTTAAATCCGCAAATTGATGCGTTTGAAGCAAAACTTGCCGCTGAGCGTCCTTGGCAGTGAATAATTTAAAAGATACTAGATAGTAAAACGCGGCATAAGTCGCGTTTTTTTATTGCTGTCAGATGCTGTTCATCGTGATTATTGTCTTTGTGTTTGTTTAAACGCTAAGCTAATTTTTTACATGTTTAGGGATACATTATGAAATTATTAACAGCTGCAGCACTAATGCTTGCATCAACCGCTGCATTAGCTCGCCCAGCGCCTTTAGTCTCAATTCCAAGCCATGATGGCTTTTTTGACAACATAGCAGCACATTGCGGTAAAGCTTTTGAGGGTAAAGTAACGGTTGATAATGCCACAGGACCGAGTTCATTTGCCGATAAAAAGTTAGTTATGCATGTGCGTAAGTGTAATGAACGTGAGCTACAAGTGCCGTTTCATGTGGGTGATGATGCCTCACGTACGTGGATCATTACTAAAACAGGCAGTGGATTGAGTCTAAAGCACGATCACCGCCATAAAGATGGCAGTGATGATGTATCAACTATGTATGGTGGCCATACGCTTGATGCGGGGTTTGCTAACATGCAGTCATTCCCTGCTGATCAGTATTCAAAAGAGTTATTTGTTAGCCAAGGCATACCACAATCGGTTGGCAATACATGGCAAATGTATATTTACCCTGAAAAGTTCACTTACCGACTCATTCGCCAAGGTCGCGAATTCCGCGTTGATTTTGATTTAACTAAGCCTATCACACCACCGGCTGCACCATGGGGATATGGTGTTAACTAATCTTTTTTTATATTAAAACCACTGGCTGTTTTAACGCTCAGTGGTTTTATGGAAGCATAACGAGGTGTTATTTCTTTGAGGTTTTTTCTGCAGGCATTTCACACTGCACAAATACACTCAGTGGTGGCTGATAAGCGCGTGGTTTAGTTGGAAAACGTTCATACTCTTGCACCCCTTCGGTTACTTTTAACATAAAAGGGTTATCGCGACATAAGCGGTTAGCGTGGCGCAATAAAAACACACTTTGGTTTTTAAAATGTGGGTAGTCATCAGATTGGATCTCTAGATGATAGTTGTTAGTGTCTATTTGAGTTTGTTTGTAATGCACCTTTTCATCAAAGTCATATAGCCGCTGCATTTCAGTTTGTTCTGCCGACACATTCAAACATGCTGCTAAAAACACCCAGCTAATACTTCCATATAGATAATGATTAGCTTTTCTACTCATAAACCTTTAACTCCATCTTGATATTGGGTAGTGTGATCAGCATATCTATTACACCCGTTATTATATAAGTCTAACACCCAAAAAGGGGAAATGTGATGTTCAAGCAAATTAAACAGCTTTTTTCGAGTATTGATCAGCAAGATTATGATATTGAACAACATGATTTAAAAACAGCGGTTGCCGCGTTATTAATTGAAGTAATGCGAGCGGATAATGATTTACAGGCAGATGAACAACATACGCTAAGTCTGACATTAAAAAAATATTTTGATTTAACTGATGAAGCAGTAGATGAGTTAACCGAACAAGCAAGCTCAAGTTTAGATGATGCCATTGATTATTTTCAATTTTCTAAGCAAATTAATAATCAATGCAGTGCACAGCAACGTATTGATATAGTTGAGCTACTTTGGCGCTTGGCGTACGCGGATGGTGAACTTGATCCTCAAGAAGAGTACGTTATTCGTCGTGTTGCAAACTTGTTGTATGTTACCCATGAAGACTTTATTGCTGCAAAGCTTGCAGCAATAAAGTTATAGCCGCTGCTTATTTTAGCTTACTTGCTACGCTAACTAACTGCTGTGCAAGGCCGGCCACTTTTTCAGCGGTAGCGGGGTCGTTAATACGGCCATTTTCGTCTAATAAAGTATGAATAGCCGGTACTGCCAGTTGGTTAGCTAATACTAAGCTGCCAATGCCAGATAAAATATCACGCACGTGATTCAACCCACGTAAGCCGCCAAGTCCACCCGGTGATGCTGCATATAAAGCGGTTACTTTATTTGCAAATGCAGGCTCTGCACCTTGTTCGGTGCGCGACGCCCAATCAATGGCATTTTTTAACACTGCGGTGATAGAACCATTATATTCTGGGCTGGCCAGTAAAATACCATCTGCTGTGCGCAGCTTGTCTTTTAATTGTTGTACGCCGGCCGGTGTGCCTTGTGCTTCTAAATCTTCATCAAACATAGGTATGGCTAAGTCTGCGAGTTTGATCACTTCCACTTCAGCGCCACTTTCTAGTGCAAAACGAGCTGCTTCATTAATAAGTTTTTGATTAAAGCTGTCTTTACGTAAGCTACCTGCTAGGGCAATAATTTTTGGTGTAGTCATGAGCTGATCCTAATGTTGATTGTGTACAGCAGTGACTTTAACAAATAATTGCTTGCAGAAAAGCCAAATAAACGCAAAACTTGTGTGCGTATATGCACAATTTAAAAAGTGGTTACTATGGCAATTCAATTTGATGATTGGCAAGATCTTAAGGTTGCTTATGAGGTGGCGCGTTTAGGCACTTTAACTGCAGCTGCCGAAGCACTAGATATTCATCACAGTACGGTGCTCAGGCGAATAAATAACTTAGAGAAAAGCTTAGATGCGCGATTATTCCACCGACATGCTCGTGGCTACAAAGTCACAGAGATTGGCGCTAAGTTATTTACCACAGCACAAGCAATTAATGGTGAGCTAGAACGCTTACACAGTGACATAATTGCAGCAGATAGTACCTTACAAGGTAGCTTGTTACTTACCACTGTGAGTGGTTTTATAGATGTATTAAGTGAGGTATGTGAGCAGTTTCAGACCTTGCATCCGCAAGTGCAATTACAAGTGATTATGGATCAAAAGCGTTTGCGCTTAGACCATGGCCAAGCACATATCGCTGTAAGAGCAGGGCCCAGGCCGGATGAAGGTGATTATATTGCTCAGCATTTAGCGGCACTCTCGTCAGGATTTTATGCTTCAAAACATTACATAAATCGTTATGGCTTGCCACAAACGTTAGCACAACTCTCGGTGCATAATTTTGTATCAGGAGTCGCGGGTTATAATGGCAAAGTGCCTTATTTTGCGTGGGTTGATGAAAATATTCCCTCGTCGCAAGTTAAACTTAGAGTATCAGAAACCTCAGAGGCTACTCGCGCCATCGTTAAGGGGCTAGGGATTGGCGGATTACAACATGATGTTGCAGCGCAATACTCTGATTTAGTGCCTGTATTACCTAACGAACTAAGTTGGCCTACTGACTTATGGTTAGTGACGCACCATTTAGTGCATCGTACTGCGAAAGTGCAAGCGTTTAGTCAGTTATTAAAAACCTATTTTAAGCAGCGTAAATTAAGTTAAAAAAGCTACAACGACTTTTTTATAGAAATACCCAAGCGCTTGGCTAGCCGCGTTAAGTTAGCGCGGTCGACCTGTAAACTTCGCGCTGTGCTTGCCCAGTTATAATTATGTTGTTTAAGTTGCTGTATAATAAGCTGCTGAGTGTAAGTATCGGTGGCTTGTTTTAACGAAATGTTGTTTGTTAAAGGTGTGGTTGCAAGCTGGTTTGAGTGTTCAAGATCTAAGGTGTTAATAGCGCTTAAATTTAGCTCGCAATGCTCTGGCTCAATAGTAATAATTGGTTGCTGCCATTGATGCTGTTTAGCTTTTAATGCGGCGCGATTAATAACATGTTCCAGCTCTCTTACATTGCCAGGCCAGTCATATTTTTTTAGCAGTAATTGCGTTTCAATGCTGAGTTTTAGCTGTTTAATCGCAAGCTTACGAGCTGTTTTTTCCAAAAAATAACCGGCTAATAAAATAACATCTTCATCACGGGCTTTTAACGGCGCCACGCTTAACGGGTACACACTTAGGCGATGATATAAGTCGGCGCGAAATCGCCCCTGTTCTACTTCGTGTTTCAAATCACGGTTAGTGGCTGCAATCACTCTAACATCAACATATTTAAGTTCGTCTTCACCAACGGTTTGTACTTCGCCACTTTGCAGTACCCGTAATAATTTACTTTGCATTGCCAGTGGTAGCTCGCCTATTTCATCCAAAAATAAGGTACCGCCATCGGCTAATTGAAACTTACCTTGGCGAGCATTTTGTGCCCCCGTAAAGGCGCCTTTTGCATGGCCAAAAAATTCACTTTCGGCGAGGTTTTCAGGCAGTGATGCACAATTTAAATGGATCAATGGCTGATCTTTGCGTGCTGAATGCAAGTGAATATTACGCGCCACCAACTCTTTGCCGACCCCAGTATCACCTAAAATTAATACACTAAAATTAGAGGCTGCAACCAGCTTTATTTCGTTTTTAAGGGTTTGTATTACTGGGCTTTGGCCAATAATTTCACCACCATCACGCTTGAGCGCCTCACGGTTTAACGCTTGTACTAATTCACTTGAGTGCTGGGCATGTTGTTTGTAATGGGCAAGCTCTAGGGCTGTTTTAAAGTGTGCGCTACACAAGGTTTGTAAGGTATTAAGCGTATCAGAGGTAATGCCGTCAAACGCATCAGCGTTTAGGCTATCAAAGGTCAAAATACCAAGCAGCGAATCTTTATCATAAAGCGGTAACCCTAAGCAGGCATGCACTGGAATATCACCCGTTTTAGCTAGTAGTAAGCCGTCATATGGGTCTGGGAGCGGGCTGTCATGTGCAAATTGCAGTGCCAAGCGGTGATTACAAATAGCATCAAGGCGAGGATGCTCTGCAATGTTAAAGCGCCTGCCTAAGCTATCAGGCATTAAACCTTTAATCGCTAAAGGCTTTAATTGCTCGCCTTGGCGAATTAACAAGGCGCTAGCATCACTTGGAATAACACGTTCAACTGTGGCTAAGAGCTGCTCAAAACTGTGGGCATGTAAGGTGCTTTGTGCAAGCTCCAAGGCAACTTGAGTCAGATTGAGTTGTTGGTTCATGTCAAAATGACCTGTTAGTGTATTTAATTGGTTTTTATAGTAGGTCATAAAGACTCTTTTTGTAAAGTGAAATTAAATAACGCGTTGAATTTAAGAGTTTTATTTAATTGGCATGGTCTGTGTAATAACAAAATAACGAAAGCAGTTATTGGAGTTGTTATGAGCAGTATTTTTTTAGGACAGGTTAATTATTCAGTGAAGTCTAATTCTCTGTATTACCGTGTGCTATCTCATGCAAATAAGATGCTATGTATTAGCGTATTTGGGGTGTTGATTACGCTGCTAATAAGTTATCCCTATGCAGGCTACTTTTCTATACTGGTACAAATTTTTGCACATATTAGCACGATTGTTCTCGCGGCTATTATCAAAGTGAGTTACGTACTGCGCTGTGTGGCGCAGCATGGACTGGGGCAGGAGGTGCGCTAATGAAGCCCATAAACTTAGCCGAACCTATGCCAGCGCAGGTCGCATTTCATCAGGTATCACAATGGTCATTATGGATGTTGGCATTTAGACCCTTTTTTTTAGCTGGTGGATCACTAGCGTGTTTGTCTGTGGGTTATTGGTTACTTATTTTAAGTGGCGATGCACAGTGGTATTTAGTTATGCCTGCTAATTTGTGGCATGCACATGAAATGTTATTTGGTTTTGCGGGCGTGGTTGTGGCTGGCTTTTTACTTACTGCAGCACAAACATGGACCGGTGTTGCAAGTATTAACGGTAAACCATTGATGTGGCTTAGCTTAATATGGCTTAGTGCACGGCTTAGTTTTTTTGTAGTTGTGCCTAGCATTGCTCAGTTTAATGTTTATGCGGTACTGATTTTACAAGTTGTTTGGTGGCTCTCGGTAATTATAGTGTTAGCCAGCATGTTGATAAAAGCGAGCAGTAAACGCAACTACTTGTTTTTATTTATTCTTTCATTTTTATGTACGCTCAACACGTTGTATTTAATACTAGTGCTAAAAAACCAAACGCAGTTAGCGCTGGCGATGGTTGATACCGCAGTACTGGTTATAAGCTTCTTGGTGGGGGTTGTAGCTGGGCGTGTATTACCCTTTTTTACCGCCAAAGGGTTGGGCTTATCTAAGCAGGTACGCACACCAAACATAGATAAAGCTATTTTATACTTATCGGTATTGGCGATAGCATTATTTTTTATTAGTAAATTATATTTCACTGTAATTAACCCGGCACTAGTTGTGATGAGTGCAGCGTTTTTGCATTTAGTTCGCGGTGTTTGCTGGTGGAACAAGCAAGTCCTAAAAGTCCCATTATTATGGTCGTTACACTTTGCGTATTTAGCTTTAGGTATAGGTTTAATGTTAGTGGCAATCAGTTTTTATAGCAGTGCAATACTGTTTAAAGACGCGCTGCATTTTATCACTATTGGTGGTATCGGCATGATGATTTTAGCCATGATGACACGGGTATCACTAGGACATACCGGTCGCTCACTTAGTATTCCTGGTTTTATGAATCTTGCATTTGCATTGGTGTTTAGTGCCGCAATTATTCGTGCTTTTCTCCCGTCTTTTATTGGGCCACACCTAGCTTGGCAGATCAGTGCTGTGCTTTGGTTACTGGCCTTTTTATTATTTTTAATTCACTGCACTCCTATATTAACGCGGCGTCGTGTTGATGGGCGTCGTGGTTAGTTCACCCATAGGAAACCAAAATGTTATCTGAAAAAACTATTGAGATTGTAAAAAGTACAGCTCCATTACTTGCAGAAGCGGGCACAGCCGTCACCGATCATTTTTATAAGCGCATGTTTAGCCATAACCCGGAACTTAAACATATTTTTAATATGACTAACCAAGAAACGGGTCGTCAGCAATTTGCATTATTTAACGCCTTGGCTGCGTATGCGCAAAATATTGATAATTTAGCCGTGTTAAAAGAGGCATTAGCAAGAATTAACCATAAGCATACCAGCTTGAATATTTTACCCGAACATTACCCTATTGTAGGGGCGCATTTGATCGGCACACTTAAAGAGCTTATTCCTGATCAGTTTACAGCTGATGTTGAATACGCATGGCGAGAAGCTTATAACCTACTGGCTGATATTTGTATTACCGAAGAAGCAGCGTTGTATGCACACAGTAAAAATAATCAGGGTGGCTGGGTAGGTACACGGAAGTTTGAAATTACTCATAAACATGTTGAGTCTGAATTTGTAACCAGCTTTATCCTCACACCTTTAGACGGCAAAGCTGTTATTTCCCACAAGCCAGGACAATATCTTGGCATTAAAGTTAAGCCTGAGGGGGCAGAATATGAAGAGATCCGCCAGTATTCTATTTCGCAAAAGAGCAATGCTAAAAACTATCGCATTAGCGTTAAAAAAGAGTGCCAACCACAGCCTGGCGTGGTGTCTAACTATTTACACTCACTAGAGCAGGGTGCACGAGTAGAGCTATACCCACCAGCAGGTGATTTCTTTTTGAAAGATGCAGCAAGCCCCGTTGTGCTTATTTCTGCAGGTGTTGGCCAAACTCCAATGATGGCTATGCTACAGACGCTATTGAGCGACAATGCTAATCAAGCGATTAGTTACTTACACGGGTGTGAAAATAGCCATGAGTATTCATTTAAAGACTACCTAGCGCAGCAAACGGCTATGTATCCACAACTAAAAACCTTAACCTGGTTTAATCAAGGTGGTGAGGGATGTGATTACACAGGTCTTATGGATTTATCTGTGCTTGAGGCATCACTGCCTATTAGCGAAGGGGCATTTTATTTGTGTGGACCAGCTTCATTTATGGCTTATGTAAAAGGCCAACTACTTGACTTAGGTGTACAGAGCTCGAATATTCATTACGAAATATTTGGACCACACCAAGCATTATAAACATAAGTTACAGCTTTTTACTGTCGGTGTTTGCGGCATAAGCTTGTTGTTGCCACGCATTAAACAGCTTTTGTTGTTTATTTGATATTTTTAAACCATAAGTTTTTTGCATGTAAGCGTATGCATCAGCAATACGTTTACGTGCATAAACCGGCGGTTCAATAACGCGTTGTTTAAAATTAACCTTAACCTCACAGCGACCATATTGATTAGCATTTTGGGCTAACATGCCAAAGCGATAGTTTGAACGATCAGCGTTAATTTCACCGATTGCGGGAGCTAAATTGTTAATATCAGCTTCCATCATGCGAAACTTTGCACTTACTTTACGGCAATTTTTACGTCCACCATCTTGCCAGCATTGTAACTGATGACCGAACTCCCAAGCGGGTACAATATGTTCCCATTCTATTCGCAGAGCGCGTTGGTTCACGTTACCTGAGCGGGTAAATGTGTTGCGTGGCACATAACCACAATGGGTTGCATCGGGTACTAACTTTTTGCCTTTACGTTTTATGTCGCAACCACAATAGATACTTTTTGCATTGGTTGGTAAGGTTTTAATTAAGTGTTTTTTAGCACTGGAAAAACGAGTAAATTGCTCAGCATTAATAGTAAAGCTGATAACGCAAAGCAATAACGCAAAAATAAAATGCGGCATATCCTATCACTTTAGTGAACTACAGGAGCCGCGATTTTAAAGAGAATAACCTAAATGGTAAATCAGTTTTCTGTACAACCTGCTTAAAAACTCAGGATAGCTTACGTTTTCTTGTTCTTAATCGGATGTTTTGCAGTAATAAAATAAAACCAGTAAAACTAAAAAACACACTGCTGGCAGCAAAACTAATGAGTAACGGGTTGTTAAAATCCTCGCGCTCATCGTAATCCATAATATGTAGCATCCAAAAGAAGTCAAACACTCGCCAAATATCACTGCGAACAGTAATCACTTTACCTGTGTCTGATGACAAATAGAGGGTGGTGTTAAATGTATCGTTAAATTTCACTTGCCATATATTTGTTTTATAACCGCTTTCTCGTGGGCCTGTAGCTAATAAAGCAGCGCTTACTCGTTGAGCATTAATAAGTAAGTGTGCGTGTGCATTAGCAATAATTTGCTGTCTATTAGGTGCTTTAAATGGTTGCCCAGTAATGCCATTAAAACTTTGTTGGCTACCGGCACTGGTTACAGTTATAAGTGGGGTGGATAAAAAATGCGTAAAGATTATTTTAGTCGGGTTGGTTACTTGGGATACGATATCATCAATTGATGCGATGTAATCATGGCTTTTAAAGGGATTGGTTAGGGTGCGTGTTGCTAGGTGCTTACCATGTACTTTTTCAAGCGGAATAGCGCTCATAATTAAACCGCCAAGCAACCAAGCTAAAATTTGTAAACCTAATAAGTAGCCCAACCATTTATGAAGTTTACGTACTGGTTTAAATATTTTTTTCATAGGTGTTTATCTTATTACTTTTAATAAACATTTTACGCGAATGGTAGGCAGGGTGGGTGCGACAAAATGTCGCACTAGTGCATTCAAATTGAGTTTCAGCACAATAGTGCTAATAGTAAGTCGCAATAACACCCTAAAATAAGAGTATTAACTGATAAAGTGTCTATTTATAGGGTGTTGATTTGGTATAACGATAAAACTGCGTTAAAGTTTGCAAGGTAACCATTAGAGGATAAATACGAAACAATGTCGGAAATTCAATTTTTAAATGTAGATCTCGAGCTTGAGTCAAAGCAAGATATTAGCGTATTAGTTGCTGATTTAAAAAAGGTCGCAACCATTTTACATTATGATAAAGACGAATACCGCCAACTGGCACGCATCGAAGTAGCTGGTGAAATAACCACACCCGATAAAGCAATTAATCATTTATGTGAGCTAATTGAGTCGTGTTCACGCAATGCATTAAAGCAATGGTTAAGTTGTTCTCGTAGAACCTTTGATATGGGGTTTGAGTCGGGTACGTCGCCAAAATGTTTTAATCAGGCCCTACATGCAGATACCTTGTTACGCATATCTGCAATTGGCGCAGGCATAGAAGTTACTATTTACCCTCTGGAAAAGTAATTTAACCTTTTCGTTCGACTACGGCTGCGGTCATTCTTGATACGCAGCAAAGCTCATTGCGGCTATTGGTTATTTTAATATCCCAAACCGAGCTGCGTTTACCTATATGATAAGCTTTTGCGGTAGCCGTTAATGTGCCGTTGCGTGACGCTTTTAAGTGGCTGGCGCTGATCTCTTGCCCAACACAATAAAATCGACTGAAATCAACTACAAAGTTAGCGGCATAACTTGCTACGGTTTCAGCAAGGACCACATTGGCACCACCATGCACTATACCCATAGGGTTATGATGCTCTGGAATTGCCGGCATAGTGGCGACTAAGTAGTCATCTCCAATTTCACTGATTTCAATTCCCATGGTCTTCATGAGCGTGCCTTGGCCAGTGATCCCTTGATCTAATTGTTTACAAAACTCTAATGTAATTGGTTGATGCCAAATGCTCATACTCGCTCCTAAAAGAATGTTTAAAAATATAAAATTGAGCTCATATTAAGGTGAAATTTAAATCTTGTCGTGAGTGATAGCAAATAAAATTTTTTTAGCTTAATTTAAGCAGGTCGCCATACTACGACGCCTGCTTATGTAGCTTGCTTATTATTGGTAACTAGCGACCAGTTCTACATTATTATAAGCATCAAAGCCTTTGAGCATGACAGAGTAATTTCCACTGCGAGTATCACTGCAGCTCTCATTATTGCCATTTCTATATGGGCGACAATCAAAATTATTTGTGGATGCCGTTTCGTTAAATTTTACATATATATCAGCATCACCACTACCACCTGATGTTCTAAAAGTAACTTGTGTTGCTTCACTTGGTACTGCAAATGTAAATAATTTTTCGCTATTCTTTGCGCCATTAACCATAATTGCTTGATTATTTTGGAGTACATTGTCACCAGGAATTGGGGGGGTTGAAGATCTAAAGTTTGCAATAATAGGGTTAGTTAAGTTTAACACTCTGGCATTGTTATGTTCTGCCGAAGTCCCCATTACATCTCCATTGTATGATTTATTAGGGTTCGACCAGTAATTAATACGTGTACAATTACCTGGACAATTATATGCCATCACTGAACGCCATTGCGATTGAGGTTGTTGGTAACCATGTCCAAATGAATAAGGAGTTGTTGAAGGATCGTTTTCTGGATTATGGCGAGCGCCTTGTAAGTGCCCAATCTCATGACCAAAGGAATAGTAGCCTGTCGCACAATCATAATCGACCATAGCAAAAGCGCTTTGAGCATTAGCGCCAATGGCTTTGGCCTGGCCACAGTAACCATTGACATCATTTACTAATATAACAACATCTGCACCGAATTGATCGCGTAATGTATGTGCTTCATCCATATAACCATCATTCTTAGCTGCTAAACGATTTAAATCAGTACCTGAGTTTGCAGCTTCAGTATAATTAATTTGGCTCATGTGGGCTACGCTAACAACTGCGTTGACGCCTGAGTTTTGATAACCTTGGTTGGTTTCAACAACCGCAAGATCAATTAAGCTATTTATATCCCCTGATTTTTGAGCTGCTGCTGGGGTATATAAAACTAATAAACTAATATTACTTTGCGTTTCGTTAGCCATTACCGATTGAGTGTTTTGAGCTGTTAAAATTTGTTCACTCATAAACTCCAGGTGATTAGACTGTTTATAGTCGGGAGCATGCTCGGCTGGCTGCTTTTGGGGATCTAATTCAATGAAATTATGACCAGAGTGCTGATTTGGTTGTAATTTATATATCTGTTCACCTACTTTTACAGTACCCGAAATGCCTTTTGCAGATTTAATAAGTGTTATTTCGTCATCTTCTAAACTTTTACCAATCCAAATTAAGCTTCCCGTTGCTGACAAACTTGTTGAACTTTTTATAAATTCAATGTCGTTACCTTTAACAGGTAAAAGAAAGGTATTTGTGCTATTTGTGAGCTCAAAAAGAGGCTGGCCAAACTGTAATTGATTACTTGTTTGTGTGGCCACGCTTTGTGACTCATTAATATATTGCACTTCAAAAAGCGGAACTTGAGCTTGTGTATAGCCGCTGAATAGGAGCCCAATAAATAAAGGTGAGTATTTTTTCATTTCATAGTCCTTTTTGGTTTGTTTTGTCCACATAAAGTGTACACGCTAATATTTTTATTTCAATTAATTAACATTGACACCTATTAAAATTAACTATTGTTGTAAATTTTAAGATACATTTTTTATTTTTACTATTGATGGGTTGCTTTAGGGTCTGTTGACCTTTGCGGATTAAAATTTGTTCATACTAGGGGCGGTTTAATCGCGGCGCGAAGTTTGTAACCTAGTGGGCTAAGTCAAAACCGAGCAACAAAGAGTAAATCGCCCCTAGGCAGAACTCGAAGGGCAGCGCCTGTTTGCATTGATGCTACGTTACCGCCTATTTATGGGGAATAACCACATCACATAGGCGCAGCCTTGCCTAAATACCAAACAGACTGCTGCAAATTCAATCTTGAAAGGTCAACAGACCCTAATCAGTGCAAAAATAATTTTAAGTAGTTAAGAGCGGGTTATATTCTTAGTGCGATAAGCTAATTATTATCAGTGGAGCTAACTTAATTTATATTTGCGATTTTAAAATAACTGTATATACTCACAGTTAATTGTACTGTATGGAAAACCAGTTGTATGCGACCATTAACGAAACGCCAAGCGCAAATACTCGAACTTATCAAAGTGTTTATTAAAGATACTGGTATGCCTCCTACACGTGCCGAAATTGCACAAACACTGGGTTTTAAAAGTGCGAATGCTGCAGAAGAACATTTAAAAGCACTGGCTAAAAAAGGTGTGATTAAAATGAAGCCGGGCGCGAGTCGGGGCATTCAGCTTGTTGAAGAAGAAGAGCCAGAGCAACTGGGCTTACCTTTAATTGGTCGAGTTGCTGCGGGTGAGCCAATATTGGCGCAACAGCATGTAGAAAGCCACTGTAAAATTGACCCTTTAATGTTTAAACCTGCGGCTGATTTTTTACTGCGCGTTAACGGCATGAGTATGAAAGATATTGGCATTATGGATGGCGACTTACTCGCTGTACATAAAACTCAAGTAGCTGAAAATGGTCAGGTTGTTGTTGCTCGAGTGGATGATGATGTTACGGTTAAACGTCTAGAAAAAGCCGGCAGAAAAGTATTACTGCATGCTGAAAATGACGAGTTTTCAGCCATTGAAGTTGATTTGGAAAATGAATCTTTCAATATTGAAGGTTTAGCGGTGGGTGTTATTCGTAACGCTGATTGGATGTGATAGTTAAGCATAACCTAGCGCTTAATATTGATTAGGCGCTGTTTTTACATGCATTATTTTTGTACGATATTGCTTGTGAATCGCTTTTTGTTATTTTTAAAAATCGCTAAATATTTTATAAACAAATTTATTTTAGGGTCTGTTGACCTTTCAAGGTTGAATTTGCAGCAGTCTGTTTGGTATTTAGGCAAGACAGAGCCTATGTGGTGTGGTTATTCCCCATAAATAGGCGATAACGCAGCATCAATGCCAAACAGGCGCTGCCCGAAGGATTCTGCCTAGGGGCGATTTACTCTTTGTTGCTCGGTTTTGACTTAGCCCACTAGGTTACAAACCTCGCGCCGCGATTAAACCGCCCCTAGTTTGAACAAATTTTAATCCGCAAAGGTCAACAGACCCTAGTTATTTTTAAATCATAAAATTTTATATTTTTTCCGCTGTTATTCAAGCTACCCCTTACCAACTCTGACTCTGGGATTAATTACCTCATTAGTTACTATTTTTTTGCTGCACTTTTTTAAGTAACCTCTTGTTTATTTTTCATGCTCACCTTGCTTATTGTTTATTTTTTAACTAGTTATTAAAGAGCTGGAATAAAAATAACTCACAGCCTAATCGTTTTGAGCACACACATTTAGTAACTCCAGCACCCTTATAAAAAATAAAAATAACGAATGGGCGTTTAAGCCGTATGCCTCTTCGCTTTGCGTCAGCAATAGCATCAAAGGAGCCGTCACATGGGTAAGCTGAGTTCTTCCTTGTGGCTTATATTGTTAGTTTTTTCGCAAAATGTGCTTGCTAATAGCCAATATAATATGCGTAAAGGCGTAACTGATATAAGTAATAATGTATATCAACTGCACATGACCATATTTTTAATATGTTGTGTGATTGGGGTGATCGTGTTTGCCATTATGTTTTGGGCACTCATCCATCATCGCAAGTCTAAAGGGGCTGTCCCTGCCCAGTTTCATGAAAGTACCAAAGTAGAAATACTCTGGACTGCCATTCCTTTTATCATCTTAATTGTTATGGCCATTCCTGCGACTAAAACGTTAATCGCCATGGAGGATGCCAGCAAAGCTGATATCACTATAAAAATTACTGGATCACAGTGGAAGTGGCATTACGAGTATATGGGGGAGGACGTTGAGTTTTATTCAATGTTAGCGACTCCTCAAAATGAGATAACGAATCTTGCCGATAAAAACCCGAATTATTTACTCGAAGTAGATAAGCCGCTGGTGCTACCGATTAATCAAAAAGTACGTTTTTTAATGACTTCAGATGATGTAATTCACTCATGGTGGGTACCTGATTTTGCAGTTAAAAAAGATGCAAACCCTGGGTTTATTAACGAAACATGGACCAATATTAATGAAGTAGGTACTTACCGCGGGCAGTGTGCAGAGCTGTGTGGTAAAGATCATGGCTTCATGCCTGTTGTGGTAGAAGCAAAAACAGAAGAAGACTTCAAAACGTGGTTGGCAGAAGCTAAACAAGCTAAACAAAAAGCGGCTGAAGCAGACGCTGCGTTATTAGATCAAGTGGTACCAAAAGAGGAGCTGATGGCTCTTGGTGAGCAAGTTTATATGGCGAGCTGTGCAGCGTGTCATCAACCTACAGGTTTAGGTTTGCCGGGTGTCTTTCCAGCACTTAAAGGCAGCCCAATAGTTATAGGTGATATCAAAGGTCATATCGATATCTTGCTTCATGGTAAACCAGGTACAGCGATGCAGTCTTTCGCAAAGCAATTATCTATTAAGCAGATAGCAGCCGTTATTACTTATAAGCGTAACGCATGGGGTAATGACACCGGAGAGGTAATTCAACCAAGCGAAATACAAGCGGCACTGGATGCTGATGGGGAGGCTAAATAATGAGTAGCATTGCAGAACAACCTAATTCCAATGAGGCTCATCATGGCCATCAACCTGCAACAGGCTTTAAGCGCTGGTTATTTACAACCAACCATAAAGATATCGGAAGCTTATATTTAATTTTTTCTCTCACCATGTTTTTGATTGGTGGAGCAATGGCCATGGTTATTCGGGCTGAGTTATTTCAGCCGGGTTTACAATTGGTTGATCCTCACTTTTTTAATCAAATGACCACAGTGCACGGTTTAATCATGGTGTTTGGTGCAGTAATGCCTGCATTTACTGGATTGGCAAACTGGATGATTCCGTTAATGATTGGTGCGCCAGATATGGCATTACCGAGAATGAACAACTGGAGCTTCTGGATTTTACCATTTGCGTTTTTGATTTTGTTAGCGTCATTGTTTATGCCTGGTGGCGGTCCTGCATTTGGGTGGACCTTTTACGCTCCGCTTTCCACCACTTATAGTAACGACAACACAGCAATGTTTGTATTTGCGGTACATATAATGGGTATCAGTTCGATTATGGGTGCCATTAATGTGGTGGTCACCATAGTGAATATGCGTGCTCCGGGTATGACGTGGATGAAACTGCCGTTATTTGTGTGGACATGGCTGATCACGGCTTTTTTACTTATTGCAGTAATGCCGGTACTTGCTGGTGCAGTTACTATGGTACTCACCGATAAATACTTTGCGACCAGCTTCTTTGATGCCGCTGGTGGTGGTGATCCGGTAATGTTCCAGCATATTTTTTGGTTTTTTGGTCATCCTGAAGTTTATATTATGATTTTGCCTGCCTTTGGCATTATCTCTACGATTGTGCCTACTTTTTCACGTAAAAAACTATTTGGTTATGCTTCTATGGTGTACGCCACTTCCTCGATTGCCTTGTTGAGCTTTATTGTGTGGGCGCATCACATGTTTACCACAGGTATGCCCGTGGCGGGTGAGTTGTTTTTTATGTACGCGACTATGTTGATATCGGTACCTACCGGCGTAAAAGTATTTAACTGGGTAGCAACTATGTGGCGTGGCTCTATTAGCTTTGAAGTGCCCATGCTGTTTAGTATCGCATTTATTGTGCTGTTTACTTTAGGTGGCTTTTCGGGATTGATGTTGGCGATCACACCTGCTGATTTTCAATACCACGACACCTACTTTGTAGTTGCACACTTCCATTATGTGCTGGTGACGGGCGCGGTATTTTCTATTATGGCGGGGGCTTATTATTGGCTGCCAAAATGGACCGGAAATATGTTCAATATTACCTTAGCAAAATGGCATTTTTGGTTGTCCTTGGTAAGTGTAAATGTGCTGTTTTTCCCAATGCATTTTGTGGGGTTAGCCGGTATGCCACGTCGAATTCCAGATTATGCACTGCAGTTTGCTGACTTTAACGCCATTATTAGTATAGGTGGGTTTGCCTTTGGTTTATCGCAATTACTGTTCGTTGTTGTTGTGTATAAATGTGCAAAAGGGGGCGATAAAGTGCCTGCAAAAGTTTGGGATGGGGCAGAAGGGCTTGAATGGGACGTTGATTCACCTGCGCCATATCATACGTTCTCAACGCCGCCGGACATTAAATAATGACTCACTTGCCGTTATTAAAAAAGCTGGTGATTATTTGCATTGCAATGTTTGCTTTTGCATTTGCCATGGTGCCTTTATATGACGTGTTTTGCGATATAACCGGGCTTAATGGTAAGCCCTCGTTAGAGCAAGCACAGCAAAGTACCTTGGTTAATGAGAATAGGGAAGTCAGCGTTAGTTTTACCACGCATGCCCAAAGTGGTGCGCCTTTTGAGGTTAAATCTAAAGAATACAGTGTAGATGTAAAACCAGGGGCTATGCGTGAGGTTATGTTTAGCGCTAAAAACAACAGTAATGAAGACAAAGTGATGCAAGCGATACCCTCGGTAGCGCCGGGTAAAGCGGCTAAGTATTTACACAAAATAGCGTGTTTTTGCTTTGACCAGCAACCTTTGAAGGCTGGCGAGGAGTTAGAGTTTAAATTACTTTTTTATGTTGATACTGAGTTACCTAGTGATGTGGAGGAGTTAACTCTGTCTTATACCGTATTTGATATTAGCGAGAAGTTAGTAGCCAGTAATAACTAGCTTATAAAACTAGTGAAAAACTAGGAGCAAATGAAATGAATCAAAAATATGAACATTATTACGTACCTGATCAAAGCCCATGGCCAATAGTTGGCGCGGTGGCGCTATTTTTTATTGCGGTAGGGGCAGCCTTAACAGTTATGGATATGGGTAAAGAGGGAGGCAGTGGTGTTTACTTACTGTATGTGGGTATTGCCGTATTGCTTTATATGCTGTTTAGCTGGTTTAAAAATGTGATTGAAGAGTCGCATCAAGGTTTATATTCTGCCCAAATGGATCGCTCATTTAGACAAGGTATGAGCTGGTTTATTTTTTCAGAAGTCATGTTTTTTATGGCCTTTTTTGGGGCCCTTTTTTATGCCCGCATGTTTTCTGTGCCTTGGCTTGGAGGCGCCGATAACAACGCCATGACTAACGAAGTGTTATGGCCTACTTTTGAGGCTGTGTGGCCATTGTTAAATACCCCTGGGGGCACCTCTACGCAAGCAATGGGCTGGCAAGGGTTACCACTGATAAATACCCTTATTTTATTAGCTTCGTCGGTAACTCTGCATTTTGCTCATGTAGCGATGGAAAATAACAAACGTACTCCACTTAAGGTGTTTTTAGGCGTAACTATTTTGCTGGGAGTATGCTTTTTAGGGCTCCAAGTAGAAGAATATATTTATGCTTATAATGACCTTAATTTAACCCTTGATGCGGGAATTTACGGTAATACCTTCTTTTTGCTAACCGGTTTTCACGGTATGCATGTCACCTTAGGTACCATTATTTTATTAATCGTTTTCCTACGGATTTTAAAAGGCCACTTTACAAAAAATAAGCACTTCGCGTTTCAAGCTGCGGCGTGGTACTGGCATTTTGTTGATGTTGTTTGGCTATGTTTGTTTGTTTTTGTATATGTACTGTAGTGGGCAAAGGTGATTGATTTGCCGTAATTAAACCGAGCTTTAGTGCGACAATTACCATCACTAATACCACAACAGAAAATAACACTCGACGCCCTAAAAAGTGAGACATGGGGCGTCCATTGGTTTTTCCCGAGACCATAATAAATAAAGCACGAAATAAATTAAACAATATAAATAATAACAGTAGAACAATAATAATTTTAATAATCACTGGATTTACCCTTATGCAGTTAGTTGTATTTAACAAACAAAAGCTTAGCTCAATAATCACAGTTTGCCTGGTTGTTATTGTGGTATTAGTTTGTGTGCGTTTAGGGTTTTGGCAATTACAGCGCGCAGATCAAAAGCAACAACAGCTTAATGCCATTGAAAATATTCAACAGCAAGGAGTTATGAGCTGGGTACAGTTGCAACAACTGCCAAAAGAGTGGAATAAAACCGGGGTATTAGTTTCGTTGAGTGGTTATTTTGATACCAATAATTATTGGCTGCTCGATAACCAAATTTATAATGGTCAGGTTGGTTACGACTTACTGGCATTATTAAAATTAGCTGATGATTCGCGCTTTTTATTAGTTAATTTAGGCTGGGTAAAAGCTGGCAGTTCAAGAGAAATCCTACCAAACGTGACAATACCTAGTGGTAAATTTACGTTAACGGCACAAATTAAAGAAGATAATTTAAGTGGCTTTACCTTAGCTAATAGCAATACTCAGTCAGATTTAGCTAAACGAATTCAAATCATTGATCTGCAATCACTCAGTAGCCAATCCCAGCGAACTTTAGTGGATTTTATGGCCTATCGCCAAGGCGGTGAAGATGAGATTGCGGCCCCCCATTATGAAGCTGTTGTGATGAGTCCAGAAAAACATTATGCCTACTCAGTGCAGTGGTTTTTGATTGCGATTGCCTGTGTGGTAGTTGCTATTTTTGCAAGCAAGAAGAGGATAGATAATGAAAAATAAACCCCTGTTGCTCTTTGTTGTATGCTGCGCTATCCCTTTAGTGCTGGCTTACAGCGCGTTAAAACTAGATTGGCTACCTACAGCAATTACTAACCATGGTGAATTTTTAGAGCGTGAAATTAAGCTAGACAATTGGCAGCAGCATAATCCAAAGCAATGGACCATTGCTTTAAATTATTCAGCACAATGCGAAGAGCCTTGCTCGGAGCAGCTCGCTGCTTTAGATAATTTATATGTTGCCCTTGGCAAAAATCAACACAAAGTAGATATGGCGATAATGGGGAAACCCAAAGCTGCGAAGCCGCATTGGCATATGATTGCTGAACAACAGCAATTAAAACCCGCGAGTTTATATTTAATCGACCATATGGGACTGATTGTGCTGGAATATCCATTTAATCCTCAACCACAAGAAAACCGTTTGATACAAAAGGGATTATTGAAAGATCTAAAAAAATTACTTAATTACTCTCGTTCAAGCTAAGTAGAGGCTGCTATGTATAAAAACTATAAAAATTTGGTATTAGCAACGAGTTTATTCGCATTAGTTGTGGTGGCTCTAGGCGCATATACGCGGTTAAGTGACGCAGGGCTTGGTTGTCCCGATTGGCCTGGTTGTTATGGCTTTTTAACCGTACCAAAACATGAAGCTGAGATTGCGCATGCGATTCAAAGCTACCCCGATATGATATTTGAAACAGCAAAAGCATGGAAAGAAATGATTCATCGCTATTTTGCTGGCACGCTCGGAGTATTAATTTTAGTGTTGTTTATTTTGGCTTTTGTAAAACGCCAGTATCCAACTACGCCTGTAAAATTACCGATGCTACTGCTTTTGCTTGTTATTTTTCAGGCCGCGCTAGGTATGTGGACGGTGACTATGAACCTGCAGCCGTTAATTGTGATGGGGCATTTACTCGGAGGGTTTAGCATTTTGGCGTTATTAACGTTGTTGTACTTAAGGCTGACCAGTCAGCCTATTACGGGTGGGGACGCAGGTGCAAAACCTCACTTTAAACTAAGCTTGGTGGCGCTCACGGTACTTATTTTACAAATCGCTCTAGGTGGCTGGCTAGCGGCTAATTATGCCGCGCCACATTGTAATGGTTTGCCACTATGTAGCTATGCTCAGCCGTTTTCGCTCAGTAGTGTTTTTCAGTTACCGTTAGAGCACAGTAATTATGAGTTTGGCGTGTTATCACAACAAGCGCGTATGTCTATTCATTTACTGCATCGTATGTGGGCATTGGTCACTTGTATTGTGTTGGCACTCGTTATGTGGCGAATATACAGCCATGCCTATTCACAAAAAATCAAAAGCTGCACAGTGAGTGTGTTGGTAGCGTTATTTTGCCAGATAGCGTTGGGGTTAGCTGTAGTATATTTTCACTTTCCGATCAGTGTTGCGCTGGCGCATAACTTAATGGCTGCCATACTGTTATTAACTATGGTTAGGTTATGTTATTACCTAAAAGTCCGTACCTAAAGGGGAATCGTTATGGCACTTACAATTAACAAAAAAGCAATGCAGCCCGTTTATAGCCCATCGTTATTGACTAAAAGTTATCATTTAATCCAAGATTATTTAGCAATCAGTAAATTTAAAGTGGTGGCTATGTTGGTGTTAACGGCATGGGTGGGCTTGGCTCTCGCCCCTGACGTTGGTAGAGGCATTGGGGTTCAGTTCATAAGTTTATTAGGGATTGGTTTACTCTCTGCGGCAGCTGCCGTTATCAATCATGTGGTTGATAGTGAAATTGATAGTAAAATGGCACGTACACGCCACCGCCCAGTCGCCAAAGGGCGCTTAAGTAAATTACACGCATTGAGTTTTGCTGCTGTTATTGGCGTGGCAGGGTTTATTATGTTGATGTTGTGGGCAAATACACTCACTGCCATACTTACTTTATTTGCACTTGTAGGTTACGCATTTATTTATACGTCGTTTTTAAAACGCGCCACGCCACAAAATATAGTGATTGGTGGTTTGGCTGGCGCCATGCCTCCTTTACTTGGTTGGGTGTCTGAAACCAATCAAATGGCAGCCGCTCCTTGGTTGTTGGTTATGATTATATTCACATGGACTCCTCCGCATTTTTGGGCGTTAGCAATCGCGCGTAAAAGTGATTACGAACGCGCTAAAATCCCTATGTTACCTGTGACCCATGGAATCGAATTTTGTAAAACCTGTGTGCTCGCATACTCAGTGCTATTAGCCATTGTGTGCGTACTCCCTTATTTGATAGGTATGTCGGGGCTTATTTATTTAAGCGGGGCATGTATCCTCAATGTGGTATTTATATACAAAGCAATTAACTTAAAATTTGCCGCTAAAGAAGACACCGCAATGGATTTATTTCGTTTTTCGATTGTTCATTTAATGATACTCTTTGTTATCTTATTTATAGATAAATGGCTAGTTATATGAAGCAGTTATGGTGTGGGTTAATTGTTTTTTCGGTGCTTTTTTTATCGGCATGTGGTGATAAAAAAAGTTTACAGGATCTTGATGCATTAGTGTACGAAACAGCAAAACCGTTATCTGATTTTTCGTTGAATGATCAACAGGGGGAGTTAGTAACCAAACAGCAGTTTTTGGGTCAATGGAACTTAGTTTTTCTAGGCTACACAAGCTGCCCTGATATTTGTCCAATGACGCTTGCTAAGCTCAACAATGTCTATAAAAACTTACAAGCTAATTATCCCCTGCAGGTGTGGTTTATATCTGTTGATCCTAAACGAGATATTGCTCAAAGGCGTAAAGAGTACATAGATTATTTTAACCCTGACTTTTTAGCTGTATCTGGGGAGCATAAAGACCTATTTCCATTTGTACGTGAGTTGGGATTAATTTATGCAATTAGTGATAGTGATGAATCTGACTACGCGGTGGATCATAGTGCATCGGTTGCACTTGTTGATGGCAGTGGCGCACTAAGAGCTATTTTTAAGCCTGAATTTAAACAAGGAGATGTGCCTTTGGTTAATACTACAAAATTAACGGCAGAATTTATTGAAATTGCAGATTTTTACAAAAACTAGCTTTTAATGACTTAACGATTTTAGAGGGGCTTTGTGCCCCTTTTTACGTTTTTTAACAGCTAATTTTAATTAATTGGTTATTTTTTGGTTGTTTTTATGGCGTTTTCTTTATCTCGGTCTAAGCTTTTGGTATGGATCGAGTTGATAAGGAAAAGCTTAAAAATGCTTAAACTACCAAATGAACTTTCAATTGTTCAAGTTGACGTTTTACATCAAGATTTATTAAGCGAACTTAATAACAGCCGAGATATTTGTCTAGATATTAGCGATGTTATGTCTGCTGATACCGCCTCGGTTCAACTTCTTTGTGCCCTACAAAAACACCTTCTTACTATCAATCAAAAAATTGCCTGGGTTGGCAGCAGTGACGCATTAAAAAATGTCATTGAACAACTCGGTTTAAGTGAATATTTAGCTTCAGAAAGTACTAACTAGAGGTTTATATGAAAAGAATTTTAGCTGTCGATGATTCTGCATCAATGCGCCAAATGGTGAGCTTTACGTTAAAAACAGCAGGGTTTGATGTTACCGAAGCCAAAGATGGCAGCGAGGCATTAGCCATTGCCAAGCAACAAGGTTTTGATGCAGTTATTTCTGATGTAAACATGCCAATTATGGATGGGATAACGCTTATTAGAGAGCTAAGAGGGCTACCAGATTACAAGTTTACACCGCTGCTTATGTTAACTACGGAGTCGGGGATGGATAAAAAAGTAGAAGGTAAAGCTGCAGGGGCAACAGGGTGGATTGTAAAACCTTTTAATCCAGATCAGCTATTAGCCGTGCTAAAAAAAGTAATCCGTTAACTTAGGAGTGCACTGTGAGTATTGATTTAAGCCAGTTTTTTGAAGTGTTCTTTGAAGAGAGTTTTGAAGGCCTCGATATAATGGAGACTGAATTACTCAACTTAGTGCCAGGCGAAGAAGACTTAGAAACCATTAATACTATATTTAGAGCTGCTCATTCAATAAAAGGGGGCAGTGCTACTTTTGGGTTCAACTCAATTGCAAATTTTACCCATGTATTAGAAACATTACTGGATCAAATTCGTGAAGGTGAGCGCAATATAACTAGCGAGCACATTAATTTATTACTTAAATCAGTGGATTGCTTAAGGGCTTTGCTAAGTTCGCTAAAGGTACAGGAAGAACCAGATTTAGCCCAAGCAGATACTTTACGAGAGCAGTTCGAGAAATTACTAGGTATGCCAGCTGGTGAAGAGCAAGGTGAAGAAACACATCATGAACAGGTTATAGTTAATACTTACCAGATTGATTTTAAGCCACATTTTCATCTATTTAAAACCGGTAATGAACCTTTGTTTATGATCAGCGAATTAGCCGAGCTTGGTGAGTTAGAAGTACAGGTATTCACCGATGCCATACCTGATATTAAAGAATTATCCAGCGATGAGTGCTTTTTATATTGGCGGTTTTTCTTAAACACTGAGCGAGATGAGCAAGCCATTAAAGAGATTTTTGAATGGGTTGAAGATGATGCAGATATTAAAATTGAGCTATGCGGTGGCTTATTTAATGATGCTAAAGCCGGATCAGAAGAAGTAATTAACGAATCGGTTGTTGTGGAGGAAGCTCCCAAAATTGCTGAGCAACCCAAAGCAAATAAAGCAAAGGCAGTTGCCAATGCGCCCAGCGCAAAAGCTGCACCAGAATCAACCTCTATTCGAGTTGGTATCGATAAGGTTGACTCATTAATTAATATGGTGGGCGAGTTAGTTATTACCCAAGCAATGTTAAATCAGCTTAGCGAACAGGAAATGACAGCTACTGCAGTAACCTCGCTTCAAGAGGGATTAGCACAACTAGCGCATAATACTCGAGACTTACAAGAAAACGTGATGCGTATTCGTATGCTGCCAATTAATTTTGTGTTTAGTCGCTTTCCACGTTTGGTGCGTGATATTGCTCAAAAGCTCAATAAAGAGGTGGAGCTAAAGCTGATCGGAGAGCAAACCGAGTTAGATAAAACTGTGATGGAAAAAATATCTGATCCTATGGTGCATTTAGTAAGAAACTCACTGGATCATGGTATTGAAACTGTTGAAAAGCGTATTGCAGCAGGTAAAGATCCTGTGGGTAAGGTTACATTAAATGCTTTTCATCAGGGAGGAAATATCGTCATTGAAATTATGGACGATGGCCAAGGCCTTAACACCCAAAAGATTAAAGAAAAAGCGATTGCCAACGAACTTATTGCTAGCGATAGCGAGTTAACAGATGATGAAATTAACGAACTTATATTCATGCCAGGGTTTTCTACTGCTGATGAAGTAAGTGACTTATCTGGCCGGGGTGTGGGTATGGACGTGGTGAAACGCAATATCCAATCATTAAATGGCTCGGTAGAAGTGACATCCGCTGCTGGAATTGGTTCTACCTTTACTATTCGGCTGCCGCTTACTTTGGCTATTTTAGATGGGCAATTGGTTAAAGTAGCCAAGCATACTTACATTATTCCACTGATCTCGATTGTAGAATCGCTGCAAATTGATATTGCAAAAGTAAGCCGTGTTGGGAAAGACCTAGATGTCCTCAGATTACGTGATGAATACATTCCTATTCTGCGTTTATACGAGATTTTTAACCATCAAGATGCGATTGAATCATTAGATAAGACCTTATTGGTTGTGGTGGAAAACGATAATCAAAAAGTAGGGGTGCTCGTTGACGATTTACTTTCACAACAACAGGTGGTTATAAAAAGCTTGGAGGCTAATTACCACAAAGTGGACGGAGTTTCTGGGGCAACTATTTTAGGTGATGGTCGCGTTTCGTTAATTTTAGATATTAGCGGTTTGATTAAGCTTTCAGGGTTAAAAAAGCCTGGCAGCCAAGCATTGAGTATTGAACCATCAGCTACTCTGGAGGATTCATGTTCTCTGAATCAATAGCATTAAATAGCAATATTGAGCTGCAGCGCAAAGAAGGGATTAAGCAGTTTCTTACCTTTATTATGGCTGAAGAAGAATACGGAGTAGATATATTAACGGTGCAAGAAATCCGCAGCTGGGAAGACATAACCGCACTGCCAAATGCCCCAGATTATGTAAAAGGCGTTATTAATTTACGCGGCACTATAGTGCCCATTATTGATTTACGCTTAAGGTTTGGCTTACCCACTATCGCCTATGGGCCATTAACAGTAGTGATTATTGTAAAAGTAGAGTTTGAGCAAGAAAGTAAAGTAATGGGTATTACGGTAGATGCAGTGGCTGATGTTTATAGCATTGCAGAGCAAGATGCTAAAGCTGTGCCGAGTTTAACCCAAACTAATGAGAGTGAATATGTAGCAGGGTTAGTCAATGTAGGCGAAAAAATGGTCGCCCTAATTGATTTGCCAGCAACCATGGATATTTAGCGGTAACAGTAACTAAATAAAGTAAATAACTTAAAGGTGGTGATAAGCATGGGATGGTTTAGTAATTCAAAACAGTCTAAATCAAGCAATGATTTGATCATAAATGCATTGCATAAATCATTAGCAATAATTGAATTTGAGCCTAATGGAAGAATAATTACTGCCAATGTTAATTTTCTTCGTGTAATGGATTACTCACTTGCTGAGGTTCAAGGTCAGCACCACTCTTTATTTGTTAGTCCTAGCGAAGCGAAAAGCGATGAGTACCATCAGTTTTGGCAGCGATTGAGCGCGGGTGAATTTATTTCAGATGAATTTAAGCGGTTTGGAAAAAATGGTAAAGAAGTATGGATACAAGCCACGTATAACCCTGTTATAGACTCTCAGGGGCAAGTAATTAAAGTGATTAAGTTTGCTACTGAGATCACTTTGCAAAAATTAAAGGCAGCCGAAGCGGCCGGACAAGTTGCAGCAATAAATAAGTCGCAAGCGGTAATCGAGTTTGACTTAGATGGCACAGTGATTAATGCCAACAAGAACTTTTTAGCCACGTTTGGCTACCAACTTGATGAAATACAGGGTAAGCACCATCGTTTATTTGTTGCACCTGAGTATGCAAATAGTGCGGATTATCAAACTTTTTGGGCCAAACTGGGTAGAGGTGAATACGACCGAGGTGAGTATTTACGATTTGATAAACAAGGCCGTGAAATTTGGATTAATGCTTCTTACAATCCCATTTATGATATGGACGGAAAATTAATAAAAATCATAAAATACGCAACGGACATTAGCGAACAAAAAGAACTAGAAAAAACCTCTAAAAAAACTGCCGACTTAGCCAGCGCCCTAAAAGTATGCCAAGCGAATGTGATGATTGCTGATAATGACTTAAACATTATTTTTGTCAACGAACAAGTTAAGCAAATGCTAAAAGCACGCGAAAGAGATTTGCAATCGGTATTACCTAACTTTGCTGTAAGTGACTTAATCGGCACATGTGTTGATGATTTTCATCAACATCCAGCGCATCAGCGCGAGCTATTAAAAAAATTAGATGCGCCCCATAAAGCGACACTTAAATTAGCTGGTCTTATTTTTGATTTAATTGCTTCGCCATGGTTTAACGAAGAAGGAGAGCGCTTGGGAACAATTGTTGAGTGGCAAGATATTACTGATGAAGTATTTAAGGCCGATGCAGAGCGTGCCAGAGCACAGGAGAACTTACGTGTTCGCCGAGCGTTAGACACTGTAGCAACAAACACTATGATTGCAGATGCATCGAATGTGATTGTTTATATGAATGACGCGGTGAAAAATATGATGAGCAATGCTCAAAATGATATACGCATTGATTTACCTAACTTTGATAGCAAAAATCTACTGAATCAAAATATTGATATATTTCATAAAAATCCAGCCCATCAGCAAAATATGTTGGCTAAGTTAACGGATACCTACAACACTGAAATTAAAGTGGGAGGCAGAACCTTTGGCTTAGTTGCTAACCCAATTATTACGCCAGACGATGAGCGAATTGGAACTGTAGTTGAATGGGAAGACAGAACAGCAGAAGTAGCCATAGAAAAAGAGGTTGCTCAGCTGGTCAGTGCCGCAAGTAAAGGAGAGTTAAATAGCCGTGTGGTTGAGCAAGGAAAGGATGGCTTTTTCCTACGTTTAGCTCAAGGTCTTAATAGTTTAGTTAAAGTGGTTGACGAAGCGGTAACTGATACAGGCAATATGCTTGATGCCATGGCTACTGGTGATTTATCTAAACGGATCGAAAAACAGTATCACGGCTCGTTTGAAAAACTGAAAACAGATGCAAATGCGACAGCAGATAAGCTAACTGAGGTTATTAATCGAATTAACACATCAGCCACTTTGGTGGCCAGTGGAGCAGAAGAGATTTCACAAGGTAATGCTGATCTAAGTCAGCGCACAGAGGAGCAAGCATCATCATTAGAGGAGACGGCTTCTAGTATGGAAGAGATGACCAGTACGGTTCGTCAAAATGCTGATAATGCCAAGGTGGCTAATGACTTAGCTGAAGAAACCTGTGATAAAGCAGTTCAAGGTGGCGAGGTTGTGAATAAGGCCGTAACCAGTATGTCTGCAATTAATGAATCGAGTAAAAAAATTGCTGACATCATAGGTGTAATAGACGAAATAGCATTCCAAACAAACCTACTAGCTCTCAATGCTGCTGTAGAAGCTGCAAGAGCAGGTGAGCAAGGCCGAGGTTTTGCGGTTGTTGCGGGTGAAGTGCGTAACTTAGCTCAGCGCTCAGCTGGTGCAGCTAAAGAAATTAAAGAGTTAATTAGAGATAGTGTTGGCAAAGTTGCTGATGGTAGCGCTCTTGTAAATGAATCAGGTGTGACGTTACAGGAGATTGTGGTGTCGGTGAAACGTGTGACACAAATGATAGCTGATATAACTCAGGCCTCTGAAGAGCAAAGTGCAGGGATTGAGCAAGTAAATAAAGCTGTATCGCAAATGGATGAAATGACTCAGCAAAATGCGGCATTGGTTGAAGAGGCATCGGCTGCAGGTGAATCTATGGCAGAGCAGGCTAATGAAATGCGCCGTTTACTGCACTTCTTTTCACTAGGGCAGCAAGATATGGCGGTGGTATCGCCCACCATTCGCACCCCTGAAATAACGCATAAGCAAGAAAATAGCTTTGTTAATAACAAAAGCAAAGGTGAAAACTTTGTAGACTCAGCTGAAGAGTGGGAGGAGTTTTAACCCTATTTTAGATGGTTCAAACAATGAGGTTAGTTTGAATCTATCTTTATATTTATTTGAGAGTGCATAATGAAAGAGTTTTTATTAACGGATAGCGATTTTAAGGAAGTGGCTCATTTAGTGTATAACGCTTGTGGTATTGTGCTTGGAGAGCATAAGCGTGAAATGGTTTACTCACGATTAGCAAGGCGAATTCGTGAGCGTAAATTAACAAACTTTTCTAGTTACCTAGATTACTTAAAAAATCATAAGGATCAGGAGTTTGATGCATTTATTAATGCCATTACTACCAATCTAACCTCTTTTTTTCGTGAAATTCATCACTTTGAGTTTATAAAAGAGCAGTTTATACCAACGCTGTTAAAAACAAATAAACAGACTAAGCGCGTTCGCATTTGGTCTGCTGGCTGCTCTACCGGTGAAGAGCCCTACAGTTTAGCTATGACGTTACAAGGGGCTTTTCCAAGTGATTGGGATGTGAAAATTTTAGCAACTGATCTTGATTCTAATGTATTAGCTAAAGCTCAGAGCGGTATTTATACTGCGGCAAATGTGAATGGATTGGATGATGCACTGCTCAAGCGCTGGTTTTTAACTAGCAAAGACGGTCAAAGTTATAAAGTGAAACCCAAGCTACAGCAATGTATTTCATTTAAGCGTTTAAACTTACTCCAAGATTGGCCTATGAAGGGTCCATTTGATTTGATCTTGTGCAGAAATGTAGTGATTTACTTTGATAAAGAGACAAAGGATCAGCTTTTTAACCGTTATGCCGATATTTTAAATAACCAAGGTTATTTATTTTTAGGGCATTCAGAAACCATGGGAAAAGAGCATGTCTTATTTAAAAACTTAGGGAAAACCATGTATCAAAAAGTAGCCCATGCAAACACAATTTAAGCCAGTATTAGCGGGATTTGAGCATATTAAACGCTATTGGGATGCCACGCGAGATCAAGTGGTCGCTAAGGTATTGCCAGGTGAATTTTATGTTTCTAAAAACGATGAGCTGATCACTACCGTGCTCGGATCGTGCATTGCTGCTTGTGTTTACGACGATAAGCTAGGCATAGGCGGGATCAATCACTTTATGCTACCTATTCAAAAAGGTGAACGAATTGACCAAGCGCATAGTTTAAATTGTCGTTATGGTAACTGGGCTATGGAATATTTAATTAATGAAGTGCTTAAAAATGGCGCTTCTCGGGCAAACTTAAAAGTAAAACTGTTTGGGGGAGGCAAAATAATTAGCGCAATGACAGATATTGGTATTGGCAATATCAGTTTTGCCAATGCATATATAGCAGAAGAAGCGCTAAACTTAGTGGCGCATGATATGGGCGGACCTTGGCCGCGCAAAATATTTTTTAATCCTCATAATGGAAAAGTACAGGTTAAAAAGCTAAGAAATTTACATAATAACACTATTGAAAAACGTGAAGTGCGTTACTTACATAATCTTGAACAGCAAACTAAAGCCACGGATATAGAACTGTTTTAAGGATGGCTATGATTAGAGTATTAATAATTGATGACTCGGCACTGATCAGGCAATTACTGACAGAGATACTGCAACAGGCAAAAGACATTGTGGTAGTGGGCTGTGCACAAGACCCATACGAAGCCAGAGAGATGATCAAAAAGCATAATCCGGATGTACTAACACTGGATGTTGAAATGCCAAAAATGGACGGCATTAGCTTTTTAAAAAACTTAATGCGCTTAAGGCCTATGCCCGTAGTAATGATTTCCACTCTTACTCAAAAAGGCTCACCTATCACCCTTGAAGCGCTTGAACTGGGGGCGGTTGATTTTATTGCAAAGCCAGTAGTTAATGTTAAACAACAAATGAGCCAATATGCTGATATTGTTCAGCAAAAAGTAAGAGTAGCGGCCAGTGCGCGGGTTCGAGGCCACAAAAAAAATAGTACTGTAGCAGAGCCTATCCCCACTAATGCCGAATTTTTAGTAAATAAAGTGATAGCGATTGGTGCGTCAACAGGGGGAACCGAGGCGATAAAAGAAGTGCTTATACGTATGCCCAAAAATTGCCCTCCAATTGTAATTACTCAGCATATTCCTCCCGTATTCAGCACCTCATTTGCAGAGCGGATGCAGCGTACTTGTACTATTAACGTAAAAGAAGCCCAGCAAGGTGATAAATTGCTAGCAGGTTGCGCTTATATAGCCCCAGGTGGGCTTCATTTACGAATTAATAAACAAGGTAGTGCTTTGTATTGTCAGCTTGATGATGGAGAAGCTGTTAATAGACATAAACCCGCGGTGGATGTTTTATTTGACTCATTACTGGAAATTGGTGCAAAACATATTGTTGCCACACTATTAACCGGTATGGGAAGTGATGGTGCAAAGGGATTACTCGCATTAAAGCAACAAGGAGCATACACGCTTGCGCAAGATGAGTTTTCGTCAGTGGTATGGGGTATGCCTAAAGCTGCTATTGATATGGGGGCAGCAAATGAAGTGGTACCGCTGGAGAAAATGACCCAGCGGTTATTAAATCAAGTTATAAAAAAGTAAAACTTAGTTGATCACCCAAGGCTGCGAAAACCAATAATAACTGCCAGCTTGTTTTATTGACGGAGCAGTACAATTAAAGCGTGAGCGGCCTTTATTAAGCTGCTTTGGCGATGTTACCTCAACTGTATTATCGTCTAACCAATCTAAATTAGCTTGACCAACGCTTGATACATAACAGGCAAATTGACTCTTATGAAAGTCGTCTGTCTTAAGTTTTATAGTGAGTGATGGTGGATTTTGTGAAGTTACACTATCTTCATAGGTTAGCTTATTAATAGTAAAGGCAGTCGAATTTATCTTGGTAATTAACGTCTCTAGCTTGCTATAAAAACCAGAGGCAGGGAAGCGCGGTAAGCGGCTAAAGTTAGAGTGTTGATTAACGGCTCCTGAGTGTTGGCCAATACCAATAAAACCTAATTCAGTGACGAGTGCTTGCAGTTGATTGTTAAACTCTCCGTATGGATAGGCAAGGTATTTGTAATCGTGACCTATTTCCTCTTTGATGCGCTGTTGAGAACTAATAATGTCTTTTTTAGTGCGTTCGCGCCATTGGCTAGGCGTTTCATTCTTGCGCTTTTTATGTAGGTAGTTATGCTCGGCACTATGATTAGCAATAAGCGCTCCTTTTTTAGCAAGTTCTCTGAGCTTATCCCACCCCATAACGTAACCCGCCTGTTCATCAATGAGTTTTGGGTTTACAAAAATAGTGTACGGATAGCCAAACTTCTCTAGGATAGGGGCAGCTTGGTCGTAATTATTGTTGTAACCATCATCAAAGGTAATCGCGATTGTTTTGTTCTCTAAAGCCTTACCTTGTTGTAATGCACTAATCAGCTCATTTAATGGAATAACGTTAAAGTTATGCTCTTTTAAATAATTTAAGTGTTTAGTAAAAGTATTGGCACTCACGCTGGTGACAGCGGGAAGGGTTTCACTGACGTGATGATACTGTAGAATAACAGCTGCTTGCGCGCGCAAAGAACCACAAATCAGGAATAATAGTACTAAATGAAACAATTTCTTATACATAATAAAGCACACCATAAAAGCTTGTTGTTGTTAGCCGGTCCGATGATATTATCAAATATTACCGTCCCGTTGTTAGGAATTGTTGATACGGCTGTGATTGGTCATTTGGGGAGCACGCATTATTTAGCCGGTATTGCTTTGGGTTCAACTGTGATCTCTATTTTATTTTGGCTCGCTGGATTTTTAAGAATGAGTACCACTGGGCTGGTGGCGCAGGCTTATGGTCAAAATGATTTAACTCAGCTGGCAGCCTTACTCAAACGCAGTTTGTTATTGGCCAGTAGCGCAGCTTTAATTCTGATTTTATTATCCCCCCTTATAAAACACGCTATTGCCTATTTATCTGCTGCCAATAGTGATGTGCTCAATGAAGCCTATCGCTATTTTAGTATTCGTATTTTTAGCGCCCCTGCAGCGCTATGTAATTTAGTTTTACTAGGCTGGATGTTGGGCGTGCATTATGGACGAGGGCCATTTTATTTACTTTTAGTCACTAACATTACTAATATTGTGCTCGATATTTATTTTGTAGTATACCTTGATTGGGCGGTTGCTGGGGCTGCGTGGGCATCACTTATCGCTGACTATATTGCACTTGTGTTTACTTTATTGCTAGTGGCTCAACTTGCTAAAAAGCATGGTATGAGTTTGGCTGTAGCAAATTGGTTTAGTGTGGAAAAAATGGCAGGACTTCTGAGCTTAAACCGCGATATTTTTATTCGTTCTTTAGTGCTGCAGTTATGCTTTAGCTTTATGACCTTTTATGCTGCTCGCCTAGGTGAAACCACACTGGCTGCCAATGCCGTCCTACTCAATTTTTTAATGTTAGTTAGCTTTGCACTTGATGGAATTGCCTATGCAAGCGAGGCCAAAGTCGGTCAAGCGAAGGGTCAACAAAGTGTTGAGAAGATAAGGCTATGGGTAAAAATAAGTGTATTTTGGGGTATGTTATTTGGCATTTTATATAGTGTGTTTTTTATAGTATTTGGCAGTAGTATTATTAAGCTATTAACGAATGTACCAGAGGTTATTGACGAGGCCATTCACTACTTACCTTGGGTAATTGCATTGCCTATTTTAGCTATGAGCTGTTTTTTGTTTGATGGTATTTTTGTTGGTCTGACTCGCGCTAAAGCGATGCGAAACAGTATGTTGCTTTCAGCGATGGTAGGCTTTTTTGGGGTGTTTTGGCTATTTCAGGACTGGCAAAACAATGGTTTATGGTTAGCTATGAGTTGTTTTATGCTTATGCGAGGCGTTACGCTTATCGTTAAATATCAACAACTAAAAGCTAACAATCAATTACTTAAGTAAGCGAGTTGATATAAACCGTTACTTCCACAGATCGGGGTCGTTATTTTTGGAAGGGATATTTTTTAATACTTGAGAAAAGCGGTTAGCAAAAATACCCGCATAGCCCCAAAAAGCAAAAAATAAAGCGGGGGCTAAAATAACCAAGCCAAGAATTTGTAAACTGTAATGGCTGTAATAGCCCACAGCGATAAATATCACGGCTAGCACAAACAGTGCTAGCCCGCGAAAAAAGCGCTTTAAACTCAACTTAGGGTCACTCCCTAAGCGGTAAATAAGTGGCTTTAGCATAATAGATTAATGCTTAGTAGTAAGAATGCTCGCCAGCTTCATGATCGGTAATGTCAGACACACCTGTGATCTCATCAAATTTAGCAATCATTTCTTTTTCAATGCCTTCTTTTAGTGTGACATCGATCATAGAACACCCATTACAACCACCACCAAACTGGAGTACAGCAACACCAGCTGCAGTGATCTCTACTAAGCTAACTTGGCCGCCATGGTTGGCAAGTTGTGGGTTTACTTCAGTTTCTAGCATGTGCTGCACACGCTCATTCAAGCTGGCATCTTCACCTAGTTTACGTGCTTTAGCATTAGGTGCTTTAAGAGTTAGCTGCGTGCCCATTTTGTCGGTAACAAAATCAATTTCAGCTTCGGCTAAAAAAGGCGCGCTTTCAGCATCAACAACCGCATCAAAGCCGTTAAAATTTAGGCGAATATCGCTCTCTTCTACCGCGTCTTCTGGACAATAAGAAACACCACACTCAGCTTGTGATGTACCAGGGTTAACAACAAACACACGAATATTCGTTTGTTGAGATTGATCTGCTAATAGCTTAGCAAAATGCGCTTGCGCTGTTTCGGAAATAGAAATCATAATACCGTCTATACTTGACTAAATTACTCGGATACTGCATATCATACTCCGCTCATCGTGTTGCGGCTAGTGTTGAGCGTAAAAAGTTGGCATCTATTTTAAGCAATGGTAGCGTGCAATTAACAAACATTTTTAGAGTGATTTATATGCGCTTCATATTAACAATAATGGTGGTGCTAGCCAGTTTTTCAAGTATGGCAAAGCCCCTGTCTTATTATTTTGAGCAACAGGTTGAATTCGATTCTACCATACCAACACCACAAGAGGTGCTGGGTTATCAAGTGGGTGAGTGGCATGTGAGACATGACCAACTTGTTCGCTACATGGAAATTTTAGCTCAAAAAAGCGATCGAATTAATTTTGAAGTAATAGGCCGTACTCATGAGCAGCGCCCGTTAGTTATGCTAACGATTACTGCAGCTAACAAATTAAAAAATATAGAAAAAACTCGCCAAGCGCACTTAGCTCGCCTAAATAATTCAAACAATAAAACAGCGGAGCAGCCAAGTGTTGTATGGATGGGTTACAGTGTTCATGGGAACGAATCATCAGGTAGTAATGCAGCTTTACTAGTCGCTTATTATCTAGCGGCAGCGCAAGGGAATGAAATAAATGAGCTACTTAACAACGCGGTTATTTTACTCGACCCGTCGCTTAACCCAGACGGCTTAGCACGTTTCGCAAATTGGGCTAATAGTAATCGTGGAATGAACTTATCGTCAGATCCGCAAACCCGAGAGCATGTAGAGAGCTGGCCAAGCAGCCGAACAAACCATTATTGGTTTGATTTAAACCGTGATTGGTTGCTGTTACAGCACCCAGAGTCGCGCGCAAGGATTGCTAAGTTTCATTATTGGAAGCCTAATATTTTAACTGACTTTCATGAAATGGGGCCAAATAGTAGCTACTTTTTTCAACCGGGTATCCCAAGTCGTAAACACCCAATTACCCCTGAAGAAAATGTAAGTCTAACCAAAGCGATTGCAAATTATCACGCTAAAACATTAGATGAAAACAACGCGTTATACTTCACCGAAGAAAGCTTTGATGACTTTTATTATGGTAAAGGCTCTACCTACCCCGATGTAAATGGTGGTGTGGGTATTTTATTTGAACAAGCAAGTTCTCGTGGCCATATTCAAGAAACGATCAATGGCCCGCTAACTTTTGCGTTTACGATTAAAAACCAACTGTTAACGAGCTTATCAACGTTTAAAGCGGCGATTGATAACCGCCAAGCTTTGCTAGAGTACCAAGCTAACTTTTATAACAAAGCAGTTGAGCTTGCCAAAGATGAAGACTATCAAGGCTATATTGTTCAAGCAGATGAAGATCATACCCGTACTAACGATTTTTTAAGCATACTTAAACAACATCAAATTAATGCCTACCCAGTGAAAGAAGGGCTAAAAGCTGAAGGTAAAAACTTTACCGCTAATAGTTATTTTGTGCCGCTTGCGCAACCACAATATCGATTAGTTAAAGCTATTTTTAGTGAGCAACAAAACTTTGCCGATAACACCTTTTACGATGTGTCGGGTTGGACATTAGCGCATGCGTTTAATTTATCATTTGCTAAAGTAAACAGCCGCTGGGGATTAGAGGTAGAAAAAACAGCTTGGCAAAAACCAAAGCAGCCAGAGTTAGCGTCATTGACTAAAAATTACGCCTATGGATTTGCATGGAATGACATGCAAGCTCCCAAAATGCTCAATAGTCTGTTACAGCAAGGCATTAAAGCTCGTGTTGCATTAAAACCATTAACAGCAGTATCAACCAATGCAGAAGTAAACTTTGACGCAGGTAGTATTATTATTCCAGCAGGACTTCAAACTGACACCAACTGGGTGACAAAGTTAAACCAAGCACAAAGCCAGTTTGGGATTGAAGTTAAACCAATTACTACCGGTTTAACTAGTAAAGGTGCTGATTTAGGGTCTCGCTCTATGGCTGTGGTTTCTGCACCTAAGGTGTTATTGGTTGGTGGTAAAGGCGTGAGCCAATATGAAGCGGGTGAAGTGTGGTACTACCTAGACCGTTTTGTGGGTGTAGCGCCAACCATTGTTGAAATGGAGCGTTTAGCGTCTTTAGAGCTCAGTAATTACAGCCATATTGTGTTGCCACATGGTAATTATTCTACTTTATCTGATTCCGATAAAGTTGCTATAAAAAGCTGGGTAAGGAAAGGTGGTGTTATTTGGGGGCACAAAGGCGGAGCTAAGTTTTTAGCTGATCAACAGCTATTAAAAGCAAGCTACTTATCGCGTAGAGATGTGGCTAGTGCATTTGATACTCAAGGTTTAAAGTATGCAGACAAAGACCACCTAGCAGGTCGTCAGCGTATTGCAGGTGCGATATTTAATACCAAGGTAGATACAACTCACCCACTAATGTTTTCATTTAAGCGTGACACACTACCCGTATTTAAAAATAGTACTTGGCTACTTGAAGCCTCTGAAGCACCATTTGTAAATATACTTACCTATACACAGCAGCCGCTACTTGCTGGTTTTACTGATGCAATAAATGTAGAGCAAGTGGCTGGTGGGGCAGCGTTAATGGCACACTCTTATGGTCGAGGTAGTGTTATTGCGATGACAGATAACCCTGTATTTAGAGGGTACTGGTATGGTACCAGCCGATTATTAAGTAATGCTTTATTTTTTGGTCACACCTTTCGCGTGAGTGGAAACTAACACGCCCTAAAGTGGCGTTAAGCACGTGGTAAATGCCCATACGTGTTTAGCGCCGGCTTCTTTTAACGATAAGGTGGCTGCATTAAGAGTTGCTCCTGTAGTCATAATATCATCGATAATTACTACCGTTTTTCCCTCTAAATTAATTTTGCATGAAAAAGCCTGCTGTAAATTTTTAACTCTTTTAGCTTTGCTTAATTGTGATTGTGCCGAGGTGTGTTTATGGCGAAGTAACGCATTATTTAATACTTTATTTGACCCTAAACAGGGCTGCCATACTTGGGTGACTTGATTAAACCCACGCGTTAAAAAGCGCGCTTTATGTAAAGGTAAAATTATAAATGCATCAACAGCGGCAGGGTGTTTAGTCATAAAAACCCTAAGTTGTTTTTTTATGACTTGCTGTAGTGCTTTTTTATAATGGATTTGATTATTAAATTTAAGTTGCTTTAACCATAAATCAAAAGGGGGCTGGTAAAAAGCACAGGCAAACAGCTTTTCAAAGTTGCAGTTAGGAAACATTTCTACAATATCAGGGCGGTAAAATAAATTGTCATGCTCGGCCAAATCTAGCAATGGCAAGTCATCTAAACAAAATTGACACAGTCCCATTGAGCTATGAATTTGACTTTGACATAACACACAGTAAGAGGGGAATAGCCAATCACTTAGGCTGAGTTTCATTCGCTGATGATCCTCATTACAAACTCCTTTTAAAGCGCTATCATAGAACTCAAGTTTGGTTAAGGTTAGGCAAATATGCAAAATGAATGTGTGTTGTTACATGGTTGGGGAATGAGCCGAGGTGTGTGGCAGTTAATAAAACCAGAATTAGAGTTTTTATATTCAGGTAAAGTGCGTTGTTTGGATTTACCCGGTTATGGTGATAATAACGCCTCTTTAAGCCCATATACATTACACGATGCTGCAAAGCAGGTGAGTGAGCAGTTAAAGCCACAATCGGTACTAATGGGGTGGTCTTTAGGTGGGTTGTTTGCTATTTATATTGCCAAACATTGGCCAGAAAAAGTATCAAAAGTCATTTTAGTTGCCTCAACGCCCTTTTTTGCAGAGCAATTGCCATGGGCTGGCATTAAGCCTAAAGTATTAAAACAGTTCAAAGAGCAGTTGTTGCAAGAGCGTTCAAAAACGATAGAGCGCTTTTTGGCAATTCAGGCAATGGGCAGTGAGTCGGCTCGCGATGATGTAAAACAGTTAAAGCAGTTATTGAGTCAGTCAGCGCCTCCGAATAACGAGGCTTTAAGTGCAGGGCTAGACATACTGCAAAATGAAGATTTACGCGAATTATTTGCTCAATGTCCAGTGACTATTCGCGGCATTTTTGGACGCTTAGACTCTCTCGTTCCTTATCGGGCCATTGAGAAAATGGTGGTACTTAATGGTGACTTTGAGTACGAAGTGATAGACAAAGCATCACATGCGCCTTTTATTTCTCATAAAAGTGAATTTTTATCTGCCGTTAAATCAATGCTTTGAAGCAAAGCCATGATTACTGCGGTTTAAAGCTTTATTTTGCGTGATTTTTGAGCGATAATTAAACAATATTTATTTGCTGGAGGTTTATTATTATGCCAATAGGATCTGTATTCAATAGTGGTGTTGAAGGGTTTAATAGAGCCAGCCAAGAAATTGAAAAAGCCAGCGCTGAGATTAATCGTGCCAGCATAGAGCAGCAAGACGACTCTCAACTAGCGCAGCAACGTCAATTAACAGCCGCTCGTCCTGAAGAAGCAGTCACCGCGCCAGTATCTCAACCTGCACGAATTGATGATGCGTTAGTAAACTTAAAAGTTGAAGAGTTTAATGCTAAGGCAAACACGCAATCTATCCAAACTGCAGATGACGTATTAGGCACTTTAGTTGATATTAAAGTGTAATTTCTCATGAATATTGTCACGCCATTTCCGTCTATCAATATAAACACCGCAAATGTTTATACAGAGACTGCTCGGCGTGACAACCAGCTACGTGAAGTCATTCCCCCAGCTGCTGCAAACACCGCCGGTAGCACCGAAAACAAAGCTCAAAGTGATGCAGAAAAAGCCAAACTGCCAGGAAATAGCGACAGCTCAACCTACAATGCGAGTGGCAAAATTGCAGACGATAAAACGATTGCGCAACGCGAAGGCAATGCAGATAGCGATCAAGATGATGCCGAGCAAGAAAAACAACAATCTGCAGAAGAAGTTAGTGAGCAAGAAGAACTGCAACTTGAGCAAGAATTACAGCAAATTAAAGAACTTAAAGCGCGCGACACTGAAGTACGAACACATGAGCAAGCGCATGCCGCTGTGGGTGGACAATATGCGGGCTCTCCGAGCTACGAATACCAAAGAGGGCCCGATGGTACTAACTATGCGGTAGGTGGTGAAGTACCGATAGATGTTGGGGTTATCAATGGCGACCCCCAAGCAACTATTGAAAAAATGCAAACGGTACGTGCTGCAGCACTCGCGCCGGCTGAGCCTTCAGGTGCCGACAGAGCAATTGCGGCAGATGCCACTCAAAAGATAGCCGCAGCACAAGCTGAGTTAGCTTCAGCAGATGACGAAGACAACAGCGAAGATAAAAGCAGAGTCAGTGCGTCGTTTTCTAACAGTGAAAGTTCAGAAGTAAAAACTGCTAAAAGTGAAGAGCAATCGCGTGATGTTGAAGTAGAAGCGCGTGCTGGGCGCATTGCTCAATTCTACCAAATGGCTACATCTCCTTATGGGCAAGCAGGCTTTTCGGCTACTATTTAATATAAGCAATAAATTTCTTTTGCCCATTAAATAAGACTCTCAATTAAAATAACTTCACGTTTGTTCACACTATATTGTATTTTATGTTGTTAAGAATATTTCAAATTGTTATTGTCCCTGCGATTTTTATTAAGGAAGACAATTAAATGAAATATGCAGTATTAGCAGGGACCTTATCACTCTTCTCAATCACCGCCGGAGCTAATCAAACATCACTTTTACGTTACGATTATGTTGAAGTTGGCTATACAAAAACTGACATTAAAAGTAATGATAAAACGGACCCTGACAGTCCAAGTTATTCTGGCTACGACGGGTACGTTATTAATCTTAGCAAACAACTTTCTGAAAATTGGTACGTTACAGGCTCGTATTCTCAAAGTCGTGTTGATTATTCTAGCACTACTACATTTACATCATTTTCTCTTCTACCAGATGGCACTTATCCGTCTAATATGACAGATTTTTATCATGAAACAACGGATATGAGTTTAACTCGTTATAATATTGGCTTTGGATACATTCAACATTTTTCAAGAGAAACTGCTGTTGACTATTCCCTAAAATATGGGAAAAGTAAAATTAAGACGGAGGAAACACTTATACATAGACTTGAATCTGATAGTAATGTTTTTGATGTTTCAAAAGCAAACAATGAAAGATCAGAAACAGCTGACTCCTATAAAGTAAATGTACAAATTCGACATTTATTGACCGAACAATTTGAAGTAAATGCAGGCGTTGGTTATGAGCGTTTACATGGTGTAGGAACAGGTTATGTACGTTTGCATGATGCTGAAAGTGAAAATAACTTCCTGTTAAAAGCGGGTATAAATTACGCAGTTACTGATGAAGTAACGTTTGCTGCTTCTTACAGTTATACAGATGAATACGCAGACATCGCAACTGCAGCATTTCGTTATTATTTTTAAAGAAAATTTAAATAGTAGAATAGCAAACACCACAAAGTAGGCTTTGTGGTGTTTGTGTTTACGCGCTATCTTTTCACTTTTGCATTGGCAAAGGCATCAGCAAACGCATTGCCCATCATTGCATTGCCTGTGTCGCGCTTAGGTTTGGGCGCTCGCGATTGATTTGCATTGTTGCCACGTGGCTTTTGCACCGCCGCAGGGGCAGCTTTATTGCTAGTGTCTACCTCGTCATCTAGGCGCATGGTAAAGCTAATGCGTTTACGTGCAGCGTCAACTTCAACCACTTTCACTTTAACGATGTCACCAGCTTTAACCACTTCTCGTGGGTCTGAAATAAACTTATTAGTAATAGCCGAAATATGCACTAGTCCATCTTGATGTACGCCAACATCCACAAATGCGCCAAAATTAGCTACGTTCGATACCACGCCTTCTAAAATCATGCCTGGTTTTAAATCACTAATTTTTTCAACGCCTGCTTTAAACTCAGCAGTTTTAAATTCAGGGCGCGGATCGCGACCTGGCTTATCAAGCTCGCTAATAATATCGGTCACGGTAGGCAGACCAAATTTATCGTCAATATAGTCATTTGCAGCGAGCTTATTTAAAAACTCTTTGTTACCAATGAGGTTATTTACGTCTACCTGATTGTGCTCACAAATACGCTTAACGATAGGGTATGCTTCAGGGTGAACTGATGAGTTGTCTAGTGGATCGCTGCCATTGTTAATGCGTAAAAAGCCGGCTGCTTGTTCAAATGCTTTTGGCCCTAAACGCTCTACTTTTTTCAACTGACTACGTTTTGTAAATGACCCATTTGTATCACGGTAGCTTACAATATTTTGCGCTAAGGTTTTGTTTAAACCAGAAACACGTGCAAGCAAAGGTACAGAAGCCATATTTAAATCAACACCCACACTGTTTACACAGTCTTCTACCACTGAGATTAGGCTTTGTCCTAGTTGGCTTTGTGATACATCATGTTGATATTGGCCTACACCAATAGACTTAGGCTCTATTTTAACCAGCTCAGCCAATGGATCTTGAAGGCGACGTGCAATAGACACGGCACCACGTAAAGATACATCTAAATCTGGAAATTCATTAGCAGCGAATTCAGAAGCAGAGTAAACCGAAGCGCCGGCCTCACTGACCATGATTTTATTTAGTTTAAGCTCAGTATTGGCTTTGATAAGCTCGCCAACTAGCTTATCTGATTCGCGAGAAGCGGTACCGTTACCAATCGCAATGAGCTCAACTTTATGCTGGCGACATAATTGCTCGAGCGTGCGTAATGATTTATCCCAATGATTTTGTGGTGCATGTGGGAAAATCGTTTGGGTAGCAAGCAGCTTACCTGTGCTATCAACCACGGCAATTTTACAACCGGTACGTAAACCAGGATCTAAGCCTAACGTAGTGCGAGGGCCAGCAGGGGCTGCCATTAATAAGTCTTTTAAGTTTTTAGCAAATACATCAATGGCACCGGTTTCGGCTTTTTCACGCATTGCGGCTAAAAATTCATTTTCTAGATGTAATCCAAGCTTAATTTTCCACGCCCATTGCACTACAGTTAATAACCAAGCGCTGGCAGGTTTGTTTTTAATATCTAGGCGGTAATGATCGCTGATCATCTGTGCACACAATTGCGCTGGGTTTTCAGCGTTAGGCTCAGGATTAATAGTTAACTGTAAAATACCTTCGTTACGTGCTCTTAGCATGGCTAATGCTCGATGCGAGGGGACTTTTTTTAATGGTTCTTGATGTTCAAAGTAGTCTCGGTATTTAGCCCCCGCTTGTTCTTGGCCATCAATAAGTTTACTTTCAATCGCTCCATTTTGACTAATATGACTTCTAAATTTAGCGAGTAATTTAGCGTCTTCAGCAAAGCGCTCCATCAAAATAAACTTAGCACCATCAAGCGCTGCTTTAGTATCGACAATCGCTTTTTCGGCATTAATAAATTTTGCAGCCTCAGCGTCTGGGTCAAGCATTGGATCGTTAAATAACGCATCAGCTAGTGGTTCTAAACCAGCTTCAATAGCTATTTGACCTTTAGTGCGGCGCTTTGCTTTATAAGGCAAATATAAGTCTTCTAGTTCGGTTTTACTTTGTGCAGCTTTAATATCAGCCGCTAATTCAGCACTAAGCTTATTTTGTGATTCTATCGTCGACAGGATAAAGCCACGACGCTCTTCAAGTTCACGCAAATAAGATAAACGTTGTTCTAGAAGGCGTAGTTGGGTGTCATCTAATCCACCGGTCACTTCTTTTCTGTAACGGGCAATAAAGGGGACTGTTGCGCCTTCATCAAGTAACTTTGTTGCTGCAACCACTTGTTGCTGCTGTGCATTTAGCTCCGTTGCTAAACGTGCAGAGATATCGCTCATGCAAAAACCTTTTAATACAAAAAATAAGACCAGCTAAAAAGTTAACTGATGCGTCAATGTCTTGAATAATATCACAGGGGAGGGTAATAAAAAGCTCTTAAAGCAAGCTATTTTACTTGCTTTAAGATGCCATTGCTGGGGCAATAAAAAGCGGATTTAGTGAGGGTGCTCTACACTTTCGAGTACTTCACTAAATGTGTGCGCTATTGGGCTAATATGAACAGGAATTTGCAGCTTACGTGCTATATCGCGTGCTGAAATTAAACCACTTATTTCATTATTAGCCGCAGTAACTAATATAAACATAGCACCATGATGTTCCATAGTTTGCAGTGCATCACCGATACATGAGTAGCTTAAGCTTTTCATACTTACACCCATTAAGTTACTCAGCGGTGTCATTAAATAGCGTAAGCTAATTTCACTACGAGGCAAGCCTAAACGCTGCGATAAAATCATGATTTTTGAGCTTTGTAAATCTGCACTTGCGACAATACCAATTAGCTTTTGATGCTCATCAGTTACTAAAATAAAATCAGAAGGCTGAGTATTTAGTTGTTTTGATGCTTGTTCAATGGTTGTATCAAACGCTGCGCGCATAGGACTTGTTTGAGTAAAGCTAGTTACTATACGTGTTGCTGGAGAGGTTAAATCAATCACAGCCTCATTAGTAAAAGTATCAGCAATAGTGCCATGAGAAATATCTTGGGTACGGAGTTCTTTAAAGTTAGACATAATATCCACCTAAATAAATAGTTATACAAATTTAATAATGTTTAAAAGCAAGTTATTAAATTAAATAACGGGTGGCGCTCGCGGGTTTGCATGACTGTAGGCAGTGGCTAAAAATCGACTTTCATAATGAAAGAAAAACGCTAAAGGAAGTGGTTGGATTTCTCTAAGCGCAATAACACCAACATGAGAATCTAAATCGGTGTCGAGGTTTGCTTGGTCAGGGGAGTCACAAACAATAAATTCAGCTGGAGCAAAACCAGCATCAAGTTTGTTATTTTTAGGAGCACCATGCAATGTCAAACTCACACTCATGAAGAGTGCAAACACGAGGGCATTTTGTAATATGCGCGCTGTTATGTTTGACATAATGATGACCTTAATTAACTACTCTCAAGTTAATACAACATTACTTGAGTAACTTTAGTTATAGCTTACTCAGATAATATAAACAATAAAAAGTTAATATGATCTGAATCAAAACTAAGCGCTGTCATTTTTGATAGGTAATGTTATTTACGAACCACTGTTTAGCGCCTTGAGGAGTTATTACTTCAAAATCATCGTCTACTTGTTTTTTTAATAGCGCTCGCGCCATTGGTGAATCGATAGAAATATAGTCGTTGCGATCATAAATTTCATCGGGGCCGACAATTCTAAAATTTTTACACTCACCGGCCTCGTTTTCTATTTCTACCCACGCTCCAAAAAAAACTTTGCCGTCTTGTACGGGTGAGTAGTCAACAATTTTTAAATCGGGGATGCGTTTTCGTAAATAGCGAACACGACGGTCAATTTGGCGCAGTAAACGTTTGTTGTACTGATAGTCTGCGTTTTCAGAGCGATCACCTAGGCTGGCAGCCCAACTCACAATTTTAGTCACTTCTGGACGTTTTTCATTCCAAAGATGATCATGTTCTTGCTGCAATTGTAAATAACCTTCGCGAGTAATTAAGTTTGTTTTCACGCTGAGTTCTTGTTTAATCTTCATGAGTGGCAAGGTATTAAAATAAAGGCAGCTTGTCGAGATAAAATAGCTATCAATGAATTTGAAATGTTCAGTAACAATCTAAGCAATCAATTAGTTTTTTATTATTAAGTTTTTCATTTATATTAAGGATTAATAAATTATAAAAAAAGCAATAAATTATGGGACAAGAGACAGTAAAAGTATTGGTGGTTGATGACGATAAACGTTTGCGCAGTTTGCTGGAACGCTACTTGGTAGAGCAAGGGTTTATTGTGAGAACAGCTGCGGATTCAGAGCAAATGGATAGACTAATTGAGCGTGAAAACTTTCACCTAATGGTGCTTGATCTAATGCTGCCCGGCGAAGATGGGCTTTCTATTTGTAGACGTTTACGCCAAAAAGAAAACCAAATTCCTATCGTTATGCTGACCGCCAAAGGCGATGAAGTAGACCGCATTATTGGCCTAGAACTCGGCGCTGACGATTATATTCCGAAACCGTTTAATCCTCGCGAGCTATTAGCGCGCATAAAAGCCATTTTACGTCGTCAATCAAAAGAAGTGCCAGGAGCGCCTTCAGCTGAGGAGAACTTAATTGCGTTTGGTAAATTCACCCTGAATTTAGCCACCCGCGAAATGAGTGAAGGCGATAACACGGTGTCACTCACCAGTGGTGAATTTGCGGTGTTAAAAGCGTTAGTTTCTCACCCGCGTGAGCCATTAAGTCGTGATAAATTAATGAACTTAGCTAGAGGGCGAGACTACAGTGCGCTTGAGCGCAGTATTGATGTTCAAGTATCACGTCTTCGTAGAATGATCGAAGTCGATGCCGCTAACCCACGCTATATTCAAACGGTATGGGGTTTAGGTTATGTATTTGTTCCTGACGGTGAAAAGTAATCATTATGGGAATGTTTCCGCGTAGTGCGTTTGGACAAACCGTATTTTTGGTTGCCGCTTTGCTGCTTATTAACCAAATAGTTTCCTACGTCACGGTAAGTTTATATGTAGTTAAACCCACCATTGAACAAGTTAATTTAATGCTGGCTAAGCAAATTAAAACCGTGTTTATTGATTGGGAAGATGGCGTTGAAGTCACCGATGAAGTCTCTGAGAAGTTTTTTGAAATAACCGGCATTGAAGTAATGACTCAGCGTGAAGCTATGCGTCATGGTTTAGGCCAAAGTCGTGAGTATTCTGGGCTATCGCGTAGTATGTCTGAGCAATTAAATGGCTTTTCTCGGGTGCGCATTAGTCAAACTGATCCGCTTATTTATTGGGTAGAAGCCCCGCAGGCGCCGGGTTATTGGGTCAAAGTGCCGCTCACCGGATTTAAAGAAAGTAACCTTGAGTTTTTAACCTTTTATCTTTCTAGTATCGGCTTTTTAAGTGTACTAGGAGGTTGGTTATTTGCCAGGCATTTGAACCGACCACTAAAAGCATTACAACAAGCTGCGATAAAAGTAGGGGTAGGCGACTTTAGTACCAAGTTACAAGAGCAAGGGTCGAGTGAGGTTATTGAGGTAACGCGCGCCTTTAATCAAATGTCGCGAGGTATTGCTGCCCTTGAAAACGACCGTCGATTACTTATGGCCGGTGTTTCTCATGATTTACGAACACCGCTTACGCGTATTCGTTTAGCCACAGAAATGATGGTTGATGAAGATGATTATTTACGTGAAGGCATTATTTACGATATTGAAGATATGAATGGCATTATCGATCAATTTATCGAATATTTACGCCATCATAAACGTGAAGAACAAACCTGCGAAGATATTAATGCGCTCCTTGGTGAAGTCGTACAAAGTGAGCTTAAGCATCAACGTGCGATCACGTTTAAACCGAATCCTAATATTGGAAAAATTCCCATAAGTAGTGTCGCGATTAAGCGAGTAGTGACCAATATGATAGAAAATGCACTACGCTACTCAGAGGGTGATATTGAAGTACTCAGTTATTTTAATTCCAATAAAAAATATGTGGTTATTGCGGTCAACGATAGTGGTCCGGGTATTCCTGAAAGCGAGTTGGAGTCTGTGTTTGAGCCGTTTAAACAAGGTGATGCAGCTCGCGGTAGTGAAGGTAGCGGCCTAGGCCTTGCAATTATTAAGCGTATTATCGATATGCATGGCGGCAAGGTGGTGCTCTCTAATCGCCCTGAAGGTGGTTTAAGTGCGCAAATATACCTACCAATAAAGGTTACTAATCCAAGCTAATAACGCTATCTGCATGGTTGCAGATAGCGTTAATTTATTATCTAGCGTTCAGATTAACTACTAGAGGGCTTTAAAACGAATGGCTGTACCGCCACTGGTGGCCAATTTTAATGTGAGTTTATCATTTGCGGTAACAGTGCGTTTTTCAATACTTAAATCATAAGGATTGTTCTTCCACTCAGCGTTTTTACCGTCTTGGTAGATTTGCGCTTCAAACTGTTTATCTTTATCTAAAAAGTCGAGTTTAACCTCAATGGTGCGGGCATTTTCATCGGTAACTGCACCTAAGTACCAATCGTTCCCTGAATAGTTATCGCGCTTGCGCTCTTTGCGTGCAAATACAATAAAGTCGCCTACATCACCATCAAGCGCAATACTTTGCTGCCAATCGGTTGGTACGTCTTGAATAAATTGAAAAGCATCGGGTTTAGCTAAATAATTCCGTGGTAAATCCGCCGCCATTTGAATTGGGCTATACATCACCACATACAATGCTAATTGCTTTGCTAGTGTGGTTTGTGGGCGATTTGTCTCGTCCCCTAAGCCATTAAAGCTCATATCAAAAATACCAGGGGTAAAGTCCATTGGTCCTGCCAGCATACGCGTAAAGGCAAGCATGGGAATGTGTTCTGGTGGATTGGGCGGTGTGCCCCATGCGTTAAACTCTTGACCACGCGCACCTTCACGGGCAATCCAGTTAGGGTAAGTGCGGCGCAGACCCGTGTCTTTTATTGGTTCATGCGTGTTGATGCTTAGCTTGTATTTAGCGGCAAGTTTAATGTTATGTAAGTATTCATTTACCATAAATTGGCCGTCATGCCATTCAAAGCGGGCAATGCCGTTTTCATCTATGCGTTTTATATTGCCACCATCGGCCACATAACCGGTTTTTATTTGGCTTACATTCGATTTTTCATAAAGCGCAAAAGCATCTTCCATTTGGTCGCGATAATTGCTGACATTGCCAGAGGTTTCATGGTGACCAATTAACTGTACCCCTTTTTCTTTACCGTACTGTGTAAGCGCTACAATATCGAAATCGTCATAAGGCTGAGTAAAGCTAAATACATCGCCATTATAAAACCAGTCGCCATCCCAACCTGTGTTCCAACCTTCAACTAATACGCCGTCAAAGCCATACTCAGCGGCAAAGTCCATATAGTATTTAGTATTTTTTGTGGTGGCACCGTGTTTTTCTCCACTGCCCCAAGTGGTTTCATTGATGTGCATTCCCCACCAAATACCTACATATTTACCTGGTTTAACCCACGACACATCACCGAGTTTATTTGGCTCATTCAGGTTTAAAATAATATCTGAATTAACTAAGTCTATCGCTCGCTTACCTATTTGAATGGTGCGCCAAGGAGTATTGAATGCGCCGCGCTTCTTAACCGCAATGCCATCAGACCACGGTGTTAAATCGGCACTAAACGTACCTGGGCGACGCTGGTTAAGCACCATGCCTGCATAATCCACCAGAGCTGCTTCATGAATGCTGACATGTACACCGTTACCATTTTTAAAGGTAAAAGGGGTATGAGCGAGTGCAGCATCTTGCAAGTTTGTGGTGTTATAGACATATTCATAACGGTTCCAACCGCGAGCCGGTATCCACCATGCGGTGGCTTTATCTTTTGCGGCAATCGCAAATTCGGTCAGTTCTTTAGTAATTTCAGTTTTTTCAAAACCGACTTGTTTAGGGACTTCATAGCGAAACCCTACACCGCTATCAAAAGCTTTAAATCGCACAGTGTATGTGCCAGCGTTGGGAGCCGGTTTATTAAAGGTAACAGCAATTTCATTGTGCTTATCAACAACGGTTTGACGCTCTCCCCAAGGTTGCTGCCATTGGCTATCGGTTTGTGAGCGAGTTACTTCACTAATAACAAAGCCGTCATCAAATGATGCTTGGCTTTTAAATCTAAAACCTAAGCGTGACTGCTCGATAACAGGCTTACCATTAAAGCTAATAGAGTAATGAGGGGATGATGATTGATCAGAAATGGTAATTTTAATTTTTTGATCAGGTGATTTCAGCGTGGCCTCTTTTGCAAAAGCACTGCTTGCAAGTAAAGCAACTAGTAGTAAAGGTAATCTCATTGTGTGTCCTTGATGTCAAACCGTAGGTTATGAGCATAAAGTGATGAACACACTATTACGAGATAGCTGCATACGTATTCAATTAATTAGCTAAAAAAGAGTGTGTTAATTAATCTGCAAAACTTTATGTAATTTAGTTCTATAATAAATAAAAAGAATTTAACAAGAAGAAAATATGCTGAAAATTTTACTCGCTATTTTAGGTTGTATCATTGTTTTTAAGAGCAGTGCAGCAACGGTTACTGTTTATAATAACAACCAAAAAGTTCAAGAAAATGTTGTTGTTTGGCTAGCTCCAGAGCAAGCCTCTGGCGTTAATATAAATAAATCACTTTTCACTATGACACAAAAGAATCGCCAATTTACGCCACATATCTTAGTCGTTGAAAAAAACAGCCAAGTTGAATTTCCTAACGCTGACTCGATAATGCATCACGTGTATTCATTTTCTAAAAGCAAAACATTTGAATTAAAGCTTTATCGAGAACAACCACAAGATCCAATTACATTTGAACAAACAGGAGTTGTGGAGCTTGGTTGTAATATTCATGATTGGATGTTGGGTTACATTGTTGTTGTGGATAGCCCATATTATGCAATCACCAATGAGCAAGGAGTAGCATCGTTCGATATCCCAAATGGAGCCTATAAACTAAATGTTTGGCATGAAGGCTTTAGAGATATTAGCAACATAGAGTCGCAAGAAGTTGTTATAACTAACAATAAATTAAGTTATCAGTTAAAACAAAAACTAATTTTGCCTATTAGGGTTGAAGTTGATGAGTTTGACGATTATGAATAGTCTATTGCGCTTAGCCGTTGTTATTTGCTTGTTGAGTGTTTTTTCAGCCAACGCACAAGTTAAAGGTTTGCTGCAAGTAAGGGCTGTGCAAGCTGATTCACAACTAAGCTGGCAAGAGGGTGGAATTGGTTTATATCGCCATGATGCGGCTAATCAAGGTGTGGTTTTATCTCAGGGAATTATTAATTTAATTGCAGATATAAGTTCCAGCTGGTCTGCCCATGCTGTAGTTAATTTATATCAAGATCCAAAAAGTACCTTGGGGGTTAGTCAGGCTTATCTGCAATATAAACCTTTAGTTCGCAGTGATTATAAATGGCATATTAAAGTGGGTGGCTTTTATCCACAATTGTCATTAGAAAATCCTGATATGGGCTGGTTATCTGCATATAATTATACCAATTCGGCAATTAACTCTTGGGTAGGTGAAGAGCTGCGAACGCTAGGTGTTGAAGCAACAATTAAACGCCCAGCCCGTAATTTTAATAGTGCCCATAGTTTTAGTTTGGTTGGTGCGACATTTAAAGGTAACGATCCTGCGGGGACATTACTCGCTTGGCGAGGCTTTGCTTTGCATGATCGCCAAACAACATTTAATGAGGCTCTCGCTTTTGCGCCTGTAGCGTCTTTAAATACTCCACAGTTACAATTTCAAGCAAACCAAGTTTTACCGTTTGAAGAGGTCGATGGGCGATTTGGTTATTACGTTGGTGGACATTGGGATTATTTAAAAAAGTCTCAGTTGCGAGTGTACTACTATGATAACAATGGTGACCCTGGCGCTCTTAATTATAATACGGGTCAATATGCCTGGGATACTCGATTTTTAAGTGTCGCATGGCTAAATAAATTTACACCGAAAACACGATTAATTATCCAAATAATGTCGGGTGGTACGGCTATGGGTCAAAAACGCGGTGTTGATACTCGATTTTACAGTCATTTTGCATTATTGAGTCATAAAATAAAACGCCACCGTTTCTCAGTACGTTACGATTATTTTGAGGTGACAGACAAAGACGATTGGATGTTTGACCCTAATGCAAGTTATGGCGAGGGACTAACAGCAACTTGGCGTTATCAGCTTACACCACAATGGCAAATAGGTGTTGAGGGGTCAGCGCTTCATAGCCAAGCAGATAACCGAGTAGCTATGAATAAAGAATCGAGGATATCGCAGCAGCAAATAGCATTAAATGCTCAGTTTCGGTTTTAGTTAGTAGAAAAAAGAGAAACATATAAGGGCTCTTGCGAGCCCTACTTTGTATTAATGGCTTTTTATTTTTTGTTAAAAGCGCGTTTCATGTAATTAGGTGTTGCGAGTGCACCGTGATGAATACCGCCATTGTAGTATTCACTATGCTCAGCAATTATGGCTGCGCCGTCTTCTCTAAAACCGTTAAATGCTTCAGATTTGCGAGCTAGCGTCACCGACCACAACCCACTTGGATAAATAGGTTGTGGGAATGGCAGGGTTTGCAAGTCGTTAAAACCAACACTTAGCATAGCTTCGCGCATTTCAACCAGTAGTGGCATATGCATAAGTGGCGATTCACTTTGTTGTACGAGTATTCCACCAGGGCGAAGTGCGTTTAAACAGCTAGTATAAAACGCATGGTTAAATAAACCCTCACCAGGGCCTACCGGATCAGTTCCATCAACAATCACTACATCAATAGACTCACCAGCTGCTTCACGCATATATTTAATGCCATCGTCAAACATCACAGTGGCACGTGGATCGTTATTTGATTCACATAACTCTGGGAAGTACTTTAACGACATTTGGGTAACTACTTCGTCAATATCGATTTGTGTCACAGTTTCTACACTTGGGTGCTTAAGCACTTCACGTAATGTACCGCAATCGCCGCCGCCAATAATAACCACATTTTTAGGGTTTGGGTGTGCTAGTAATGCTGGGTGGCTGATCATTTCATGATAAAAAAAGTTTTCACGGCTACTCACCATAGTGCAACCATCAATGATCATTAAATTACCAAAGTCTGTGGTTTCAAACATTTCTACTTTTTGAAAAGGAGACTGTTTTTCATCTAACTTTTTGTTAATACGTAATGAAAATGCGCTGCCATCGCGGTCGCTAATTTCAGTAAACCACTTACTTTGATCTAAATTTGCCATAGTTGTTGTTACACTTTTGGTTGAGTATGAAAAAAGGAGGCAATTCTGCCAGTGCTTGCGCTATTGCTCAATCAAATTTTACGCTCTTTAGCGAATAAAGTTAGCTATAAAGAGGGGAAAGTTCAATTTTTGTTAGCTTAGCAGATAGTGACGTATTAAAATGCCCCTTTACACCTAATTTAATAAAGAAGAGTTGCCATGACTTGGGGTTTAGAAACAGCACGTGCTACATACAATGTTGCTCATTGGAGCGATGGTTATTTTGATATTAACGCACAAGGTGAATTGATAGCCTATCCGGATGGCGACCAAACAAAACCTGCCATTTCTTTAAGCCAGCTTACTGAGCAATTTAAACAGCAAGGATTAACCTTACCTGTATTGGTGCGCTTTACCGATATTTTAAAAAACCGTGTAGATACGCTCACCAATGCGTTTACTCAAGCGCGTAGCAACCGTGCATATAATGGTAAATACACCTGTGTTTACCCTATAAAAGTAAATCAACAGCGCTCTGTAGTCAGTAAACTATTGGCACACCCAAGTGGTTTAGTGGGGCTTGAAGCCGGTTCTAAACCTGAACTAATGGCAATTTTAGGTGTGGCAAAAGAGCCTATTACTATTGTATGTAACGGCTACAAAGACAGTGAGTTTTTACGTTTAGCCTGTATTGGTCAAGCAATGGGGCACAGCGTTAAAATTGTGGTTGAAAAACTCTCTGAGCTAACCACACTGCTGGAAGAAATTGATAATTTAGGTATTGAGCCTGCTATTGGTATTCGCATTCGCCTAAATTCGGTTGGTAAAGGTAAATGGCAAAATACCGGTGGTGAAAAAGGTAAGTTTGGCTTAACTGCAGGACAAGTACTCAGTGCAGTGGAAGTGCTCAAGCAACATAACAAGTTGCATTTAATGCAAATGGTACATTTTCATATTGGTTCTCAAATTGCCAATATTCGCGATATTCATCGTGCTTTGCGCGAATGTGCTCGCCATTTTGCTGAATTAACTCAATACGGTGTACCGCTCAATACTGTTGATGTGGGTGGCGGGCTTGGCGTTGACTACGAAGGTTCAGGCTCACGTAGTGCTTGCTCAATGAATTACACAGTTGAAGAATATGCGCGTAATGTAGTAAATGCATTTGCCGAGGTGTGCGACCAACATAACTTAGCTCACCCTGCAATTATTACCGAATCTGGCCGTGCTCTTACTGCACATCATGCGGTGCTTATTACCGATGTGATTGATGTTGAAAAAGCACCAAATCATTTAAACCCAGAACCACCTGTTAAAAACAGTGCCTTAGTATTGGATGAAATGTGGCAGTGTTTACAACGTTTGAACCCGCGTATGGCATTAGAGATTTATCATGATGCAATGCACTTATTTAGTGAAGCACACGATCAATACGTACATGGTTTAGTAAGCATGCTAGAGTGGGCGAAAATAGAGCAGCTTTACTTTACTATTTTACATCGCGTTCGTGCTTCATTAAGCTCTAATGCACGAGCTCACCGCGAAGTGCTGGATGATTTAAACGAAAAACTAGCCGATAAACTGTTTGTGAATTTTTCATTATTTCAGTCGTTACCCGATGTGTGGGGCATTCAGCAGTTATTTCCGGTTATGCCCATCGAAAACCTAACGCAGCCGCTTACTCAGCGCGCTATTATCCAAGACATTACTTGTGATTCTGACGGGCAAATACGTGAGTACGTTGAAGGTGCAGGAATTGAAACCAGTTTACCTATTCCTGAATATACACAAGGTCAGCAGTATCATATTGCGATGTTTATGGTAGGGGCATACCAAGAGATTTTAGGTGACTTACATAACCTATTTGGTGATACCGATTCAGTTCATGTTGAGCTTAATGAGCAAGGATATGTATTAACCAATGCCATTAAAGGTGACAGCGTTAAGGATGTATTAAAATTTGTTGATTATGATAGCGAGTTATTAGCTGATAACTTTGCCACTCAGATTAATAAACTTGATGTATCAGAGCACTGTAAAGAAGGTTACTTAGCCGAGCTTAATGCAGGGCTTGAAGGCTACACCTATTTTGAAGATTAATTTAGTTGCATAGTTAAGCGCGGTCATTTGTGGCTGCGCGATGTTTAAAGGAATAGAAGTAATGTCAGTTATTCGCAGTGTATTTAGTATTTTCTTTTACACAATAAACACTCTTTTTTGGTTTGTACCTATTTTTATTTGTGGCATCGTTAAGCTAATCCCAATTAAGGGACTTCAAAAATTAATGAGCTGGACGGCCAAGCAATGTGCCTCTATTTGGGTGACGTTTAACACGCTAAATCAAACGTTATTAACGCCAACAAAGCTAAATGTAACCGGTCTAGAAGAGCTAAAATTGAAAGATTGGTACCTAGTTATCGCGAACCACCAAAGCTGGGTGGATATTTTAGTATTACAGCGAGTGTTTAACCGCAAAATACCTTTTTTAAACTTCTTTTTGAAAAAAGAGCTTATTTACGTACCTGTTTTAGGTTTATGTTGGTGGGCGCTCGACTTTCCTTTTATGACCCGCACCAGTAAAAGCCAATTAAAAAAGAATCCTAAATTGCGTGGTAAAGATTTAGAAACGACTCGTAAAGCGTGTGAAAAATTTAAAGAAATGCCGGTTAGTGTGGTTAACTTTGTTGAAGGTACGCGTTTTACAGCGCAAAAGCATGCGCGCCAAAATAGCCCGTTTCCTCATTTACTAAAACCGAAAGCGGGTGGTGTGGCGTTTGTAATGCAAGCTATGGGTGAGCAAATTTCTAAGGTGGTAAATGTCACTATTCATTACCCTGAGGGCATTCCTACTTTTATGGATTTTGCAGCCGGTAAAGTAAAACACATTGATGTATATGTTGAAGTAAAAGGCGTTAGTGACGACTTAATTGGTGATTACACTAATGATCCTGACTTTAGAGTACGTTTTCAAACTGAATTAAATCGCGTGTGGGAAGAAAAGAACCAGACGCTCGTTAATTTCAAACAAAAATAACAAATGAGCTAACAGTTATGCTAAAAAAATGGTTACCTAATTGGTTAAATGGCTTAATTGTTGGCTGTGTTTTATTCGCTAATTTAATAATATTTGGCGCATTAGTACTTATCCTAGGGTTAGTTAAATTGGTTTTGCCCATACCCGTAGTAAGTAAATTATTACACGGTGCGTACAAGGGGTGGTGTAAAGGTAACCGCTTAGGGCTGTGGCTAGGCTGTAATGACATTAAAGTCAACATTAGTGGGGAGGTGAATGCCAATAGTTGGTATTTGCTAATCAGTAATCATATTAGCTGGCTTGATATTGCGGTATTAAGCTCGTTGGATGCATTGCCAGCTCCTAAGTTTTTTTTAAAAGATGAGCTTAAGTATGTGCCATTTATAGGCACTGGTGCCTGGGCAATGGGTATGCCCTTTATGAAACGGGTGAGCAAAGCGCAATTGGCAAAAAACCCCAATTTAAAAGGCCTAGATGTCGAGCGTACTAAGCGTAGTTGCCGTAATTTTCGTCATCATCCTACAACCATAGTGAACTTTGTAGAAGGTACGCGTTTTACAGCGCAAAAGCATAAGCATCAACAAAGTCCTTTTCAGCATTTATTAAAGCCTAAGGCTGGTGGAACTGCTTTTGCCTTAGAAGTTTTAAACGAGCAATTTGACGCTATGCTTAACACTAGTTTAGTGTATAGCGGTAAGTCAGATCATGTGTGTCGTAATATTTTAAAAGGCGAACTAGAGTCTATTAATATTACCATTGAGGTGATGCCAATAAATACACAGATGATTGGCAGTTACCAAACAGATCACGCATTTAGAGCCGAGTTTCAGCAATATTTAAATAATTTATGGACAAAAAAAGATAAGCAATTAAGCGCTATTCATATTCAGCAAGCTAGTACTGAATTAACTCCCAGTAAGGAAATTGAAATACCATGACCAAAACACACCTACAGGAGCTAATTACTCCTTGGTTTGAAAAAGTCCCCGATGCTTTTTTTCTCAGTGCAATCACGGCCTCATCCATTGGCATCCTTTCTTTATTATTTGTTTACTTATTTACCCGTCGCTTAATGTTACCGGGTATTCAAAAGGTGGTGACTAAACTCTCGCCTGAGCGTATTGGTTCATTGTCACCTATGCTGACCAAGCTCAATAAGCGAATTGCTTGCTTGTTATGTTGTGTGCTTTTTTTAGCCACATTTGATAGCGTTTACCCCGTTAATGCAATTGCTCAAGAGATCCTTAAAACCATTGGCCAAGCATTATTAATTATTTATATAGGTTTTATTATTAGCAGTATAGTGAGTATTGCTGGCGCTATTTATAACCAATTAGATTTTGCCCGAGAAGTGCCTATTCAAGGCTTAATTCAAGTGGTTAAGCTGATCACCTTTATTGTGTGTTCAATATTAATAGTTAGTATTGTGCTCGAAAAATCGCCTACCTATATTTTATCGGGCTTTGGTGCGATTGCAGCGGTAACGCTATTAGTATTTAAAGACACCATATTAGGCTTTGTCGCCAGCATTCAAATTGCTGCTAACCGCTTAGTGACCTATGGGGACTGGATCCAAGTAGATAACTATGGCGCCGATGGCGAAGTGATTGATTTAGGACTAAATACTGTAAAAGTGCGTAACTGGGACAACACCATAACGACTATACCAACTTACATGCTGGTGGCCGGTTCATTTAAAAACTGGCGCGGTATGCAAGAATCTGGTGGGCGACGTATTAAACGTTCTTTAAATATTGATATGAACAGCATCTTTTTAGTTGATGATGATTTTAAAGCGCAAATAGAAGCGGCAATACCACTGCAAGAATATATTCGACTAGGCACACTTCCCGATCCGGTGTCGAACTTAGGGTTATTTCGTCGCTATGCAGAGGGTTACTTAAAACAACACAGTAAAATCAATACCTCGCTCACACTTATGGTGCGTGAACTGCAACCGCTTAATCATGGCTTACCGATTGAGTTTTACTGCTTTAGTGAAGACAAACGTTGGATATCGTACGAGCACTTACAAGCTGAAATTATGGATCATCTACTGGCAGTATTACCGGTATTTGGACTGCGCGCTTATCAAAGTGTTAGTGGACAGTTAAGCCCAGCTGACGGGGTGAATATGGCGGGCAAACCTAGTATTAAAGTGCCCAATAATGCTGTCCAAGGCCAACACCAATAAACAATAATAATAGCCACCAAATAGGTGGCTTTTTCATACGTAGCCACGCAAATGCAGCAATCACTAATGCAATATGCCACACACTATTTATAGCTGAAGTCCAAATGGGCGAATACAATGCTGCAGCTAAAAAGCCAACCACGGCGGCATTAAGCGCGGCAATTGAGCTGGCAAAGCGGGGCTTACTGGCTAAATTAATCCAGCTTTTCTGAAATGCCAACATAAGTAAAAACCCTGGGGTAAATATCAATAATGTAGCTATAATTGCGCCCATTATTGGCTGCTCGGTATTTAGCTGCGCGCCTAAGTAGGTGGCTATTGTAAACATAGGCCCAGGTATAGCCTGAGCACTGGCGTAAGCCGTTAAAAATTGATCATCACTTAACGTTGGCACACCCGCTTGAAGTACTGGCAACACAACATGCCCGCCACCAAATACCATAGCACCAGCTTGGTAAAAAGGCGCAAATAACGCAAATTCTTGCTCTATTGGAATAAAGCTAACTCCAAGCAGTAGCGCAAATAAACTAAGTGCAACCCAGTTAACTTTCCCCTGAACACTGCTAGTTTGCTGTGATAAATCACTTAATTTTAAGAGTGGCCAGATAGCGCCGACTGCGGCTGCAATAAGTAAAATAATAATTTGTGTACCTAACATCGGCAGTAGAACTAGAGCTAGGGTGCTTATAACTGCAATTAGCTTAAGGATTAGGTTGCTGCAAAAGCTTTTGGCCATACTAAGGGTCGCATCGGCAACAATCACTACAGCAAAGAGCTTCAATCCGGTGATCACAGCAAGATAAACGGCGTCAAATTGGTGAGCACTAATAGCAAGCAGTGTCATTATTAAAAAAGAAGGCAAGGTAAAACCAATAAATGCGGTGATGCCACCGAGTACACCTGCACGCTCTACTCCAATTGCAAAGCTAACCTGACTAGAGCCAGGGCCAGGCAGAGCTTGGCTGAGGCTTATTAGCTGTGAATAGCGACTGATACTTAACCAGCGCAGCGAATCAACAAAGTGATGTTTAAAGTAACCTAAATGGGCGGCAGGGCCGCCAAAACTCATGCAGCCAAGCAAAAAAAACTGCCTAAAAATCGCAATTAACATAGTGGCCATCGCCTTTTTGATAAATCATTAAAGTGTCACAAATAAGTATGACATTTTTATGAAACGCTATCATTAGTCCGTATGAAGTAAGTAATAATACGTGTTTTACGTTACTCTTCATTTTTGGTTCATACAAATGTTTGCATAATTGCAATAATAAATTCTAAATGAATAGGAAATTACCATGATGTTAACCAAATCACTTTTAAGTGTCACTGTCGTAGCCGTATTACTTTCTGGCTGTGAAATGAATAACACGGGTAAAGGCGCCGCTATTGGTGCCGCAGCAGGAGGGATTTTAGGTAAGGCGACAGGTAACCACAAAGATAAACGTATTTTTATTGGTGCAGCTATTGGTGCGCTAGCGGGGGCAGCTGTAGGTGATTACATGGATAAACAAGAAGCTGCTTTTCGTGATGAACTAGCAGGTTCGGGAGTTGAAGTGGTACGTGAAGGTGATAACTTACGCTTAGTGATGCCCTCTAATATTACGTTTGCGACTGATCAATCTTATATTTCATCGGGCTTTCATGACACTCTAAATGCGATAGCAAGTGTAATGAATAAATACGAAAAAACCTACTTAAGTGTTGAAGGCCACACCGACAGCACGGGCAAAGATAGTTACAACATGACTCTTTCAGAGCAGCGAGCACAAAGTGTAAAAAATTACTTGGTAAACCAACAAATTATGGCTGCACGAGTAAGTACGAGCGGCTTTGGTGAATCACGCCCAATTGCCACTAACGATACCGCGAATGGTCGCGCGCAAAACCGCCGCGTCGAAATTCAAATAGTGCCTAATACACAAGGTTAATAGCTAAAACCGCGCAAATGCGTGGTTTTGTATATTTTAATGGCACTTTTGCCTGCGTTAGCTGTCACAAATAGTTCTTCGATAAGGACATATTTATGGCAGCGTGGCGCACGGCAATTATTTTATCAATATGTTTACACGGATTAGTTTTGCTTTTTGTTGCCACATTAAAAGCACCTGACATAAAACCACCGCAATCAACCCCAATTAAAGCTTATATGGTAAGTGTGCCAGCTAAAATTAAAGCAACACAACAAGTCCCTCAACAACGCGCTCATACAAATAAAAATACAGAGATTAAATCTATTGAGCTTATTAATGCAACCCAATCAAAACCACTAAATATTAATTATAAAAAAACAGAGAAAACGACTAAGCCGCTAAATACCATCACGAAAAATACTCAGCCTGTAATTTTAAAGCCTTATAAAAAGATCGATTTAAACAAAGGACTCAACAGTATTTTACAGCAACAAACTGGCTATTCTGATACTGCAAAGAGTGACCTTCAGAAAAAGCGTATTACAGTTTCAAAAGAGCATGCAGGCAAGGTAAAGCCACTATTAAAAATAGAGCAGCAAAATATGCAATTTACCACTTATCGACGAGGTGATAGCTGTTTTAGAAAGGTATCCGTTGGTGCAGGGGTTATGCCAAAAAATGACTTGCCCGAAAGTTACATAGCTGGTGTAAAGTGCGATAAAACTAAGCTAACTGAGGCTTACGATACCGCAATGAATAAATGGCTTAAAAAGAAGTAGCAACTAAAATGCAATCAATCTAAATTAAACTGTAATTCACATAGTTTTTGATACAAAGGGTTACTTGCCATTAATTGCTGATGAGTGCCTGTAGCTTTTATTTCGCCATTCTCCATTACCACAATCATATCGGCATGTTTTACCGTGGCCAGTCTATGGGCAATAATCAGCGTTGTTCTATTTTGCATTAAGTGTTCAAGTGCGGCCTGAACATGATGCTCGCTTTGCGCATCAAGCGCGCTGGTAGCCTCATCAAGTAGCAGTATTTCTGGGTCTTTTAAAATGGCGCGAGCAAGAACAATACGCTGCTTTTGCCCACCCGATAGCCTTACACCTTGTTCACCTAAGAAGCTGTTATAGCCTTGTGGTAACTGTTTTATAAATTCATCAGCATGGGCATGTTTAGCGGCTGCATAAACTTGCTCGTCACTGGCGCTTGGGTTGCCATAGCGAATATTATGCATAACATCAGAGCTAAATAAAATCGGGTTTTGTGCCACCATCCCCATTTTGTTGCGTAAGGTGTTTAACGACAACTGTTTAATATTTATATTATGAAACTTAATCGCTCCGCTAGCAGGGTCATAAAAACGCTGTAACAGTTCAAACAAGGTGGTTTTACCGGCACCTGAAGGGCCAACAATAGCCACAGTTTTACCTGTTTCAATATTTAAGCTGATATTATTTAATGCGCTTACATCTGGGCGAGAAGGGTAATTAAAGCTAATACCTTCAAGTGAAATTGCACTGTTGCTGGTAGTTGTATGCAACTGATCATCTTGTGGGATTTCGGGATTTTGTATTTTACTTTCAACCGCAAGCAACTCGAGCAATCTTGCTGCAGCTCCTGCGGCGCGTTGTAATTCACCGTAAACCTCTGCAACGGTGGCAACCGACATGGCCACCATAATGGCATAAAATACAAATGCGCCAAGTTCACCGCCCGTCATAGTGCCTGCGAGCACATCACTACCGCCTACCCAGAGCATGGCACTAATAGCGCTAAAGGTAAGAAAAATAACTGCTGCAATTAAAAACGAACGTTGTTTAATGCGGCTTTTGGCAACGTTAAAGGCCTTTTCAGTTTCATTAGCAAAAGCAGATTGCTCTTGCTGTTCATGGCTATAACTCTGTACCACTTTTATATTTTGAATGATCTCACCCGCGTAGGTGCTGATATCTGCAATCGCATCTTGGCTGGAGCTTGCTAGTTTGCGTACTTTTTTTCCAAAAACCAACATAGGCACCAGTACTAAAGGGACGCAGGCCACAACGACCAAGGTAAGCTTTAAATTAGTAACAAGCAGCATAATTAAGCCACCGACTAACATTAGCGCGCTTCGCAGCGCCATAGAAAATGATGAGCCGATAATAGATTGTAATAAGGTAGTGTCGGTGGTGAGTCGCGACATCAGCTCGCCGCTGCGATTTTCTTCAAAGTAACTCGGGTGTAAAGTAACAATACGATTGAATACAGCTTTTCGAATGTCATTACTGACTCGCTCGCCAATCCACGACATTAAATAAAATCGGCTGAATGTACCCACTGCCAATAAACTGATCAGGCCAATTAATACCAAAACAGCTTGTTGTAACTGCGCTTGCGAGCCGGCAATAAAGCCATGGTCAATCACAAACTTAACGCCTTGGCCTAGCGATAAGTTAACCCCTGCGGTGGCAAGTAATGCAACTAGAGCCCCTAAAACTACCCACTTATAGGGCTTAATAAAATTAAATATGGGGAATAAAGCGCTAAAAGCGGCTTTATCTGAAGCAGGCTTGTCTGTAGGCATAGTAGATTCTTATTGATGATTAAGGTATAGATATGGCATCAATAGATTAAAAATCAATAGTATTAAAAATCATCAATAGGGAAAAATTATGACAACTAAACAGATAACCGGCGAGTTTACCGTTACATTAGCGCCTATAGAAGGGTATGCACATGGACAGCAAGGCATTAATTTAGGTCGGATGTCGATTGATAAACAATTTACTGGCAGCTTAACGGCAACTAGCCAAGGCGAAATGCTTAGCGCCATGACTCCCACCCAAGGCAGCGCTGGTTATGTTGCAATAGAGCAAGTGATAGGCGAGCTTGAGAGCAAGAAAGGCAGTTTTGTACTGCAGCATTTTGGGCTGATGGACAAAGGCCAAGACAGCTTAATTTTAAAAGTGGTGCCCGACTCAGGCACTGATGAGCTCGCAGGATTAACAGGCAGTATGGCGATACGCATAGAGCAAGGTATTCATCATTATGATTTTGAATACAGCCTATAAAGCAGGTATTTATAATGCAAAAAGTAATCGAATTCAGAAAGGCCCGTTTTTTGGGTGGGGTTGATATAGTCGCACTAAATGATCGCATACTGGAATTAAACCAAGATGGCTGGAAAGTAATAAACGCAGTGCCATTGACAGGCTTTTATGGGCAAGTGCATGGTTATGCATTACTTATTGAAAATGAAGAAATATGAGGGTTACTAATGGCGTTATCATTATGGTTGAGCTTAGCACTGGTGTGCATGATGGGGGCAATGTCGCCCGGGCCCAGTTTAGCTGTGGTATTAAAGCATAGCTTAAGCGGTGGCATGAAAAATGGCATGCTGGCAGCATTAAGCCATGGTTTTGGAGTGGGCTTATATGCCGCAGCTTCACTGTTGGGATTAGGTGCATTGATGTTGCAATTTCCTACTGTGTACCAATTTTTAGTGTATTTAGGGGCAGCCTATTTAGCATATTTAGGTTTGAAAATACTATTTTCAAACCCCAACGACAGCGAGCTAAACATTCAGCAAAGCGACATGAGCAGCTCTAAGGCGTTACAAGATGGCTTTGCCATTGCATTTTTAAACCCCAAACTAGCAATTTTCTTTTTGGCGTTATTTTCACAATTTATCGACCCAGAGAACCTTACTTTAAATATTGGCGTTATTATGTGCTTAACGGTTTTTGTGATAGATACAGGCTGGTATTTATTGGTAGCCTTACTCACTGAGGTGTCTAAAAAGCGCTTTGGTTTTACTAAACAAAATATTTGGTTAGATAGGCTGTTAGGTGCGGTATTTATTGCGCTGGCAATTAAAGTGGTTATTGGATTGTAACTATCAAGGTGGTTGAATTGTGTACAACTTGTAATTAATGTAACTTAAAAATACTATAATTTAAAAGTAATAAAACTATGTCTAATATAACTTTAAAAAGTGCCACTTTTGATAACAAGGTAAAACAGTACTGGATGTGCTTAGCTGCAATATTTAGCCTTTTTCCAGTTGTAACTATTATACTTTTACCCGTTGTATTACTTTTAGTGTGGCTAGTCGCAAGTAGAGTATTAGCCGCTATGTCGGCCGATTTACTAGAGCGCAAGCTAGTGGTTAAACGCGGTATTTTATTTAAAGAAGAAAAATCGATTCCACTAGAAAAAATCACTGATGTCGGGTTGAGTCAGGGGCCGCTAATGCGCATGTTTGGCTTATACCGTTTAAGTTTTGAAACAGCAGGACAGTCGGGACATGGTGCGTTGGTATCGTTACTTGGGGTAGTTGGTGCCAGTGAATTTCGTGAAGCCATTTTAACGCAAAAAGATAACCTCACTGCAGAACAACCCGTTCAAGCAAAACAAGACGAGCCACCAAGCCAAGTCGAACTGATTCGCTCATTGACCTACAGTGTAAAAAATATCGAGCAAATGTTAGTTACTTTATTGGATGAGAAAAAGTAACCAACAGCTCTCTTTGAAAATAGGTTATTTTTATTAAACCAATCTAAGGAAGTTATGAGCCTTAGATTGGTTTTCTCGTGTTTAGAGTAATTTACCCTTGTATTTCAGGCTGACCTGCTAGCATACGTAATTCTTTGCTGCGCTCGGTTTGCATTTCGTAAGAGGTTGTTTTTATGCTGCTTACATAATTCCACTTAGCGCTTGCTTGTTCTTGAGTGAAGGTAACTGTTAGATAACCTCGGTCAGCCAAATTGCTATAAGCCAAGTCGTTTACAAGTAAAGCAAGAACTTGCTCCATTTGAACTGTAACTTCAGGGCCCTGTGTATTTAGTGCTAAGTATTTTTCAAGACCTGGCGAAGACACTGAAGAGGTGGCAAACTCAACTCCCGCATTTTGTGATGCGGCTATTGGATTGCTCGCATCAGTTTTTAATTGCCCAGCCCAACCATTGTGAGTATCGCCGGCTAACACCACTAAGTTTTTTTGTGCAGCAATAGCTGTACCAAGCAGTACCTCACGCTCATAGGCGTAGCCGTCCCAGGCATCTAAATTGTAAGGTGCGGTGGTATCAACACGCGCACGCTCTGCATCAGTTACTGTTGGATCACCAGCTAGAATACGGCCTTTAATTTGTGCCAGCTCAGCAAATAATGCTGATGCTTGAGCAAGCAGGGCGCCAGTGTCAGCACCATTTGCTTGGCTTACTTGTAGGCTCACTAAAAGCTGTAGTACTTCAAACGGCAGGTGCATCTTGGTCATTAACACTTGTTGGCCAAGTACTTGCCATTTTGAGTTTGAGGTTGTCATACCATCGGTGAGCCAGGTTAGTTGTTCACTACCCAGTAATGCGCGTGTGGGCGAACTAACAGCACTAACAAAATCGCTTTGCCCTTGTGCGCTAGTTAAATCAAAATCAGCATAGTTGAGTTGTTCATCACGAGCGAGCACACGGGTATCTAGCATGTATAGCGACACTAAATTACCAAATTCAAAACGGCGATAAATACGTTCTTTATCGGCTACATTACGTATAGGCATCCATTCAAAGTAGGCTTGTAGGGCATGTAGTTTACGCGCGCTAAATTCACCTTCACCGTCATTATGGTTTTCTGCACCTTCACGCCAAGTATCATTAGTAACCTCATGGTCGTCCCATACTGTTATAAAGGCGCAATTGCTGTGAGCTGCTTGTAAATTGCCATCGGTGCGGTAGTGGGCATAGCGTTTACGATAGTCAGTTAAGCTAATAATTTCATTGCTGTTATCTTCAGGTAGTAAGCGACCTAAGCTAGTTGCGTCTTCAGTAGCGTAGCCATTATTTCCATATTCGTATATGTAATCGCCTAAATGGAGTACCGCATCTAAGTCAGGTTGCTTTGCTATTTCACCATAAACATGAAAAAAGCCAGCAGGGTAATTAGCGCACGACACAACTGCCAGCTTTACTTGATCAATATTGCCTGTTGGTAATGTTTTACCTGAGCCAATAGGAGAGGTTTTACCATTTGATTTAAAGCGGTAGTAATACGTTGTGTTGGGATCAAGGCCTTGTAAGTCAATTTTGAGAGTAAAGTCTGTGGCTGCACTTATATAGGCTTCACCATCGTGACTAATAGAGGTGAAATTTTCATCTGTCGCAGCTTGCCATTGCACTTTAATACGGCTGGTTGCTGGATCTTTTGGTGTAACACGAGTCCATAAAATTAAGCTATCTGCTAGTGGGTCGCCACTAGCAACGCCATGGTTAAAACTAACGTCAATAAAATTATCATCTTCATCATCAAACCGACAACCCGTTAACCCTAACGATAAGACTGCGACCCCAAATCCTGCTGCCGAGGCTTTTAAAAAAGTTCTTCGTGTAAGCGTCATTGCTTTGTACCTATAAAGTATAAAAAGCAAATCGTACCACATTAAGGTTACTTTTTTGTTAAAAAAATTAGAATGTATTCAACACTTTCGTTGCATCACAGGTGATAACTGTCACATTTCTGTAACCTACTCGAGTCAGTGCCTCAGCACTTAATGTTGCACGCGCGCCACTAGCGCAATGTAAATAAATAGGACGGGCTGCGTCTTTTTCTATTTCCATAAGTTTCATTTCAAGTAACCCGCGTGGAATGTTAATTGCGCCAGTAGCTGCTTTGGTGGCATGTTCAGCGGGTTCACGCACATCAATCAGTAAGCCTTTATTTTGCTCAAGTTCTTTCTTTGCTTGTTCGGCATCAATACGGCGCTGATTAGGAGTAATTATTTTTAGTAAATCGGGAATGGGTGTAAGCATGGTGTTTATTCCTTAAAGCCAAGTTTGCGTAATAAAGTGATCATTGGGCACCAGCTAGTAAAAGCTGATTGAATTAAATTTACTGCGATAAAAGCTGTAAAGTAAATCCACTTAGGATCGTGATAAGTTTGCAATAAAAGCGACACAATAATCATTATGCCAGCGATTAGTCTGAGTGCATTGTTTAGTTTCATTATAGTAGGCCAGTTATTTAATTCAGTACAGCTACTATATTAGATATATCTATATTAGTAAAATCTAATATTAGACTTTTCTAACCTAACGTCTTATACTCAGGCTCTATTTTAGAATAAGAGCATAGTATGAATATTGACTTTACTGCCATGGCCGGCAATGTAGAACAAGCTGAGCAGCTATTAAAAATTTTAGCCAATAAAAATCGCTTAATGATTTTATGTTCTTTGCAAGATTCAGAAATGAGCGTATCTCAGCTTAATGAAGCCGTGCCATTAGCGCAGTCTGCGTTATCTCAGCATTTAGCAGCGCTGCGTAAAGCAAATATTGTGGCTACGCGCCGCGAGAGCCAAACAATTTATTATCGTGTCATTGATGAAAATGCGGTCGTTTTGCTTGGTACCTTGTATGGGTTATTTTGTAAGGGCTAAGTGCAATGAGCTTAATAGACAATGCGGTAAAAAGTAGTTTAAGTGGTCGCATTCCGATTGTTATTTTTGTGATGTCTTTGTTACTTGGGGTACTTGCACTAAATCAGACACCTCGAGAAGAAGAGCCACAAATTACTGTGCCCATGCTCGATATTTATGTATCTGCACCTAACGTTGAGGCGCCTGAAGTCGCTAGGTTAGTAACTCAACCGCTCGAAAAGTTACTGGCCCAGTTGGTGGGAGTTGAGCATATTTACTCAACCACACAAACTAACAGTACAGTGGTTACGCTGCGTTTTGAAGTAGGGCACAACCGCGAACAAGCTATTTTAGATACCTACGCAAAACTAAATAGTTATCAGCATACAATGGCATCGGTGATCAAAAGTTGGCAAATTCGCCCAATAGAAGTAGATGACGTACCTATTGTGATGTTAGGCCTCTACAGTAAAGACCCGCAACTCTATGGTGATTATGAACTAACCCGTTTTGCTAACGAAATTGCTAATAGTTTACAACGCATTGAGCATACCAGTGAAGTTAAAGTAATTTCGGGGCGTACACGTACTCTTACCATCAATTTAAATGCCAGCGCACTGGCTGCCCATCAAACCACGGTAAACGATGTTTTTTACGCATTAAATGTATCAAACCAACTCACCCAAGTGGGAAATGTGGTTGATAATCAGCAGCAAATTGCTATTCAGGCAGGTGATGTACTAAGAACACAATCAGCGGTAGAGCAATTAGTTGTTAATGTGGTTAATGGTAAAAGTGTTTACTTGATGGACATTGCAACAGTAAGCGATGGCCCTGGTGAAACTGAGCATTACCAATGGTTAGCGCAATCTACTGATCAGCAGCAGTTGCCCATGGTTACTTTAAGCGTAGCCAAGCAAACAGGGACTAATGCGGTTGCTGTCGCTAATGATGTTCATACCATGATGAATGAACTTGCAAATACCTTATTACCACCAGAAGTTAGCTATACAGTACTCAGAGATTATGGCCAAACTGCGAATGAAAAAGTAAATAACCTCACATCAAGTTTAGTGTTTGCAGTGTTTACTGTGGTGATATTTGTTGGCGTGTTTTTAGGTTGGCGTCCTGCCGTGGTGGTTGGGCTGGCGGTTCCTATTTGTTATGGCATTACACTCTCATTAGATTTTGCATTTGGTTACACCATTAACCGGGTGACCTTATTTGCGCTTATTTTATCATTAGGCTTACTGGTAGACGACCCAATCACGGGTATTGATAATATTAGTCGCTTTATAAATAACAAAGGCGATAAAAAACAGCATGTTGTTGGCGCAATGAGCGAAATTCGAAATGCCTTGCTTATGTCGACACTCACTATAATGGTGGCGTTTATTCCACTGGCGTTTATTACCGGCATGATGGGGCCATACATGGCACCTATGGCGTTCAACGTGCCCATTAGTGTGATGGTATCTACTTTGGTAGCCTTTTTTGTCACCCCATGGTTGGCAATGAAATTGCTTAAACCGAACACCCTAGAACAACCTGAGCTTGAGCCTAAAGCGGGTTTATACCAAAGATTACTTAGTCCACTACTTGCCTCTAAAGGGAGAGCTAAATGGGTGCTATGGATAACGTTAGGATTGTTTATTATTAGTGCCATTTTACCCGTGATGCGCTTGGTACCATTAAAACTCCTGCCCTTTGATAACAAAAATGAGCTGCAAGTACTTATAGATATGCCAGAGGGTACTAATCTAGAGAGCACAGCTGCTTTTACTAAGCAAATTCAAACCCTCACGTGGCAGTTAAATGAAGTAAGTGAAATAGCCGCATATATTGGGCAGCCCTCCAGCATGGATTTTAATGGCATGGTGCGTGGTTATTATCGCCGTGAAGCTGCTAACTTAGCAGAGCTCAGAGTATTGCTGGTGGATAAATCAGCACGAGATCATCAATCACATGGGGTGGTTATGCGGTTACGCGAACAACTTGCTCCTTTAGCAAAAAATGGCATTGTTATTAAAGTGGTTGAGGTACCACCTGGGCCACCGGTGGTGAGCACTTTAGTCGCTGAAGTGTATCGTGATGCCTTTGTTGATAAGCATACCCATAGGCAGGCTGCTCAACATGTTGCAGCACGTTTACGCCAAGAGCCTCATGTTGTTGAGGTTGATACCTCTTTGGTTGCTCCTGCGCCATTACAGCGCTTTATTACAGATAAATCCAAAGCTGCGCTCAGTGCTATTACTACCCAAAATATTGCACAAACACTCAGTATTGCTTCGCAGGGGCAACAGGTTGGAGTGTTGTACGTAAGCGATGAAACTCAGCCAGTCTCTATACAATTACAATTGCCTTATAGCGAACGTAATCAGCTTTCACAATTACTTGCGCTGCAAGTAAGAGGGGATAGGGACTTAGCTAAAACCAGTAATGAGTTAGGTATAACAAGTGCACCAAGGCCTTTAGTATCGCTTTCAGAGCTGGGAGAGTTTAAACCATTAAACGTGGCCGACACACTAATGCGTAAAGATCAGCGTGACGTTATTTATGTGATGGCGGAACTAAATGGACGCACGCCTGCAGAGATTATTACGGATGTAAATGCCGATTTAAACGCAAGTGATCATGGGTTTGAAAAAAGCGTGTGGTTAACACGGCACTTTTTTAATAATGGCGGAACCGCGCCATGGCAATTACCGCAAGGAACTGATGTTAACTTTAGTGGTGAAGGTGAGTGGCGTATCACCATTGATGTGTTCAGGGATATGGGCATTGCTTTTGCCTTTGCGCTCAGTGCTATATTTATTATTTTACGCATTCAAACTCAATCTGTTAGTTTGTCGCTGATTATTATGTCGGCCATTCCATTAACAGTGATTGGTATTATGCCTGGATTTTGGTTACTCAATCAATTTGGTGAACGCACCATAGCAGGGGCTCCTGAGCCGGTATTATTTACCGCTACTGCGATGATAGGCATGATTGCCTTAGCAGGTATTGTAGTACGTAATTCACTTATTTTAGTCGAATTTATTAACCAAGCACGCGCTCAGGGGGTGGCAATAAAAGAGGCACTTATTGCTGCAGGGTCGGTACGAATGCGCCCAGTATTATTAACCGCCGGAACTACTTTATTAGGTAACTTAGTGATCACACTTGACCCAGTATTTAGCGGATTAGCCATAGCAATTATTTTTGGCATCGTGGCGTCTACCGTGTTTTCGTTATTTGTTGTACCGCTTGTTTATTATTTAGTGTTTACAAACCCAGAGGAAGAAGCACATGCAGGGTAAATCAAAAGTTTTAGGCGCAATCAGTGCATTGGTTGTGGTTATTGTAGCAGTGCTATACATGGCCGGTAGCTTTAGTGATAAACAGCCTGCAGGGTTAAAAGAGATTTCAGTTACTCAATATCAAGGTGAGGTGGTCACTGTTGAGCTGCAAACTATTTCGCTAACAGAGTATGTACCAGGGAGTGTAATTGCGAAACAAAACACCCAAATTTCGTCAAATGTAATGGCACAAGTAAAGCAATTTAAAGTGCGCGCCGGTGATAAGGTTAGCAAAGGTGACTTATTAATCACCCTAAAGCAAGATGACTTTAAAGCGATGCTGGCACAAAGTGAGGCAAATATTAATGCGGTGCAAGCCTCATTAAACCAAGCTAAAAAGCAACTTACTAGAGTAACTGAGTTACAGGCAAAAGGGTTAGTACCCGTGAGTGAGCTTGATGATGCTAAAGCAAAATTTGATAACTTAACTGCCAATTTAGCTGGAGCAAAGCAGCAGCAAACTCAGGCGCAGGTATCACTTAACTACACGCAAATTAAAGCCCCTATATCTGGTGTCGTTGTTGAACGTTTAGCTGAACCTGGCGATACAGCCACACCTGGTATACCGTTGTTAACGCTTTATAATCCAAAGCAACTTCAACTTGCTTTTAATGTACGAGAGCAACAAGCAGTAAAGCTTAAGTTAGGCGATCGTTTAAACGTGAGTTTACCTTCGCTCAACCTAACAACGGTTGCAAATATCAGTGAAATTGTACCAGTCGTTGATAACGCTGCACGTAGCTTACTGATCCGGCTAGAAATTGAGCCACAGTCAGGAATGATCCCTGGGTTATATGCACAATTGCATTTACCGTTTGAAAACACCCAAGGTGTGCTTGTTAACCCTAATTGGATACATGACTTTGGACAGCTCAGTATGATGTATGTCATTAACGCTGACAAAATTGAGCGTCGTTTTGTGCGCTTAGGTGAGCAGATTGATAATCAGCAACATATTATTACGGGCCTTAAAGCTGGCGATAAAATAGCAGTGGATTATCAACCAATAACTGAATAACCAGAGTTCAGGTTAAATAAAAGTGGCTATTTCATCCAGCGACTTTTTATCAAGTGCATGCAGTGGTACCGTTGCATGCTCATCGGGGTAGCCTGCAATTAATAGCATGTAAGGGCGCTCGTTATCTTTGTCGCGACCACAAATATCGGTTAAAAAGCTCATTGGTTTTGGCGTGTGGGTCAAGGTTGCAAGGCCTGCTCGGTGTAGTGCTTGAATTAAAAAGCCAGTGGCCAGCCCTACTGATTCATGCACATAGTAATTTGTGTTTTTATCGTCCGTATTTACACCTCCCTTTTTTTGACTAAACACTGCAATCAACCATGGTGCGTGCTCTAAATAGGGTTTATTAGCATCGGTGCCTAATGGTTTTAATGCATCAAGCCATTCTTCGCCTGCGCGACCTTCATAAAATGAGCGTTCTAATTTCTCGGCTGCTTCACGAATTTGCTTTTTAACATCTGCGCTATTAATGGCCACAAAATGCCAAGGCTGGTGGTTTGCGCCACTAGGTGCTGTACCTGCCGCTTTTATACAGGTTTCGATTATTTCTTTTGGCACCTGGCGGTTACTAAAGCTGCGAATACTATGGCGGCGTTGGCTAGTTTGTAAAAACTCATTCGCTCGCTCGAGCATTTCCTCTGGCGGGTATTCTATAAAATCGGTTAATGGTTGGCTTTTGTGATCTTGCATGGCTGTTCGCTTCTTATTTTTAGAGTGTTTGGTTTTTATACCGATAGGCTCATTTCTAAGCAAGTGTTATTAAGCTTATTCAATCATAAAAATAAACTGGCAGTAAAAAAATTTTAGCAAAAACAAATTTGAGTAGCAGTAAGATCTCAATGAAACGAGAAAGGGCCTTGCGGCCCTTAGTGTTGCAGCAAGTAACACATTTTTTATAGGTTAAAGTCTACAGCGTAGGCTACATAGGCTTTTACATCAGAGCCGTCCATGTCGTTATCTGATAGACCAAAAGTAAAACCGTCTTTAGACACCGATACACCATAATCAATGATATTGTCATCACCGATGAAATCGCCTGAGTAATGACCTATATGTAGCGCCATTTCTGTGCCATTGCTACCAACAGCGAAGCTGTAATCGGCATTTAAATACAATGAATCACCAAAATCAGTACCGTCACCATTGGCAGCAGAAGTTGCAAGTACGGCTGCACCAAATGTAAAACCTTGCACACTAATGCTACCGTAAACTTCAGAAAAATCTGCATCGGCACCTGATGCCGCATCTGGGTACGCGTAATAAATATAACCTACGTCATAACTCACGCTTTCATTGATTGCGCCGCCAAAACCTGCGTATATGTCTAGCTCGTAGGTCATTTCATCGGCCCAAGACGCATTTGACGCCCAAGTACCCGCATAAAAGCCAGATTCATTAGCGTAATCAATACCGCCAGATACAGCTGCATCGCCCCCAGTTTGCTCTTGTCCGCGCCATAAGTAGTTAGAAGTGGCTGCTGCATTTGCTGTTACTTCAGCACATGCAGTAGTTGATGTCATTCCTGTTAATGCCAATGCACTGATCAATATTGTTTTTTGTAGTTTTAGCATGTCTTATTTCCCATTGTATGATTTTGCACGCCAAGGCTTTTTATTATGAATGACTACAACCTTTTGTTTGGCGGCATTTTATTATGTTACTAATGGGGTATTTGCACTGTGTGTGCCAAATTAAACTTATTTGTTTATAAATTATTTTTATTATTTAAAACAATGTATTGAAAATAATATGAGGTAGGTATACAAAAGTGATTATTTTAAAGGTTCACTTTGCTGGTGCAAAAAGTAGCCTAGCTGCACCATCAAAGCGCTGCTAGGCCATTTGGGTTTGCTTGTTGATTAATTAACCAAATATGGTATGCATTAGGGTAATTGTTTCGTTTACGCCACGACCTTTCTGTACTTCGCTAATAATGGAGTCACGTTTAGCACGAATATGTTCTGGGATATCATCAGCAGCAAGAGCGCGGTCCACTAAAATCTCAGCAGATTCTTTACCTCGGCGTGGCGCTTTACTGCTGCTAGAAGTGCTACGTGTAGGTTTATTAAGTAGCTTAATGTAGTTAGAGTTATCAGCAGTGTTAGTATCTGCATAGTAAAAAAAGCAAGGTATAAGCGCTTTAATATCTACTAATTGGGTTTCTAGTTCATTACCAGCGTTGGCCATTTTAAACCATGACATAGCGTGAATACTTTGTACTACATCTTGCCAATAACGCTCAAAGTCGCGGTTATTTAATTTGGTGATACCTAAAGCTGAGCAAAGTGCATCTAAGCGGCTATTGCTTATTGGTGTAAATACATCAGGGCGGCGCATTGCTAATAAGCGGGTGGCAGGTGCCAGTGTTGGTTTTTCATCACTACCATTAAATGCACTCAAGTAAGCAACTACAAATTGCTGATAATCAGTTTGGGCTACATCACCCTCAAGTGGAATGTTGCTAAGCGCGTCGTCGAAGGCACCTGGCAGGTCAGCCAGCATCTGGTGAAAACCTTTGGCGCTTTTGGTAGAGGCAAACCATTCTACATCAAAATTATAAGTACTCGGATCGAGTGATGCCATATGCTTACCGCTAAAAGCGAGTAAGTCTTCAGGGATCATATCTTTTAACGATTTTTCACGTAGGCCTGCAATATAAGTAGTTAAACGTAACTGCTCATCAAGTGCCACCAGTTCTTTATGTTGCTCTACAAACATACTCACTACTGGCCAAGGCGCTACCCGTAATGTTTTTAATTGTAAAAAGCTAATGGCTGAAATAAGTTGGTCATGCAGCTTTTTTAATAATGGTAATTGTGGGGTTTCGAGTAAGTCATAATTAATGCGGTCGCGGCTTGCGCTTAATAGCTCGTAACACCAACCTAAAAAGTCTTCTGGATGGTTTTCCACTTTCACAGCCATCAGGTTTAGGCTTAGCTCTGAAGATTGCTTCAGAATGTTTTGGTAAATTTGACTTTCTTGCTCGCCTAATGCCATTTTTGACGGTGAAATTAGCAGTTTCTTCATGCCTTGTAGACTCTCCGGTTAGATATACTTTTTAGTCGCTTTATTTTAGCTTATTTAGGCTAAATACAACAGGGGCGCGCATCATACCGAACAATTAAAGGAATGTAATCAGAAGCGTGAATCTTTAAGTTTATTAAAGTGAGTCTTCAAAACCTAATTTAGAAAGAGGATAGCTATGGTTAATACATTTTTATTTGTTTAACAATGCTTTTCGCGCTAACTCTCGCTATGATAAGAGCATTATTTGCACGTTTGAAAGGATGATCATGAAGACCTTATTTAAAATTATTGGTGTCATATTATTGCTATGTATAGCGTTAATTGTTGCTGCACCATTTTTAATTCCTACTGATACTATTTTTAATAAAGTGTCTGAGCAGGTAGAAAAAACAACTGGGCGCACATTAACGATAAAGGGAGATAAAACCCTCAGTGTATTTCCTGCATTAAAGCTGGAGCTTAATGATGTGCATTTTGCCAATATGCCCAGTGGCTCTCGCGCTGATATGGCAAGTATGCAGCAACTTGCCGTTCATATTCCCTGGCTTTCATTACTCGGTGGCGAGTTAAAGCTAGAAAAGTTTGTCATTAATGAACCTGATATTTTGCTAGAAACCGATAAAAGCGGTAAAGCTAACTGGCAGTTATTTGATGCAGTGGCTAAACAGCCAGAGCAGCAAACTCAATCGGGTGAGGCAGTCAAACTACCTGAAAACTTTGATATTCAATTAGGTGAAGTCGCTATTTATGGCGGGTCGTTTACATATTTAGATGGTCAAACGGGTGCTAAACAACAAATTAGCGATTTAGAACTGGCTATATTACTGCCTTCACTGCGCAAACAGCTCGAAGTAACCGGTGCTATTACTTATATGCAAGAGCGATTTGAGCTTGATGTAAAACTTGATACTCCAGCAAAAGCGATTGAAGGCGCCACATTTAATGTAAAGCAAAAACTTAACTCACGTTTAGTAGATTTAACGTTTGATGGCAGCATAGCCAAACAAGGCCAAGATATTAATGGATTATTAGCACTTAACGGTGATTCAGTTAAAAATATTGCTAACTGGCAAGGGGTTGACTTAAACGCTAAAGACAATGCGTTTAATGCCTTTAGTATCAATGCCCAAATGCACCTGCTCGGTGAAGAGTTTAACCTAACTGAATTAGTTGCAACGCTCGATGCACTCGAGATTAAAGGTAAAAGTAAGGTGAATCTAGGCAGTCGTTTAGCGGTTAATGCTGATATTGACTTAGGCATGCTTGATTTAAATCCTTACTTACCTGAAACCGTAGCTAAAAAAGAAGTCCCAGCAAAAGACGACTCTAAGCCTGCAGAGCCAATAGTGTGGGATGATACTAAAATTGATTTAAGTGGCTTAAGTGCATTAGATGCAAATATGATTGTTCGTTCAAGCGGTTTAAAAGCTAACGACATTAAACTCGGCGCTAACCAGTTCACTGTAGCACTTAAAAATAGCATTGCTAAATTAAGCTTAGATAGCTTTGCCGCTTATGAAGGAACAGGTACAGGGGGGGTTACTATCAATGCCCAAAATACCCCTTATAAAATAGCGACCAACTTCGACTTAGATAAAATAGAGGCACAGCCCTTACTTACTGATGCTGCCGGTTTTGATAAATTAATGGGTAAAGGCTCTTTAAACTGGAATTTAACTACAGTAGGGCAAAGCCAAAAAACGTTTATTAACGCGCTCAATGGTGAGCTGGGGTTCAAATTCGCGGATGGTGCAGTTAAGGGAGCAAACGTAGCGGAAATGGTGCGTAAGGGTAAAGAGCTAGTTAAAGGCAACTTTAATGCCGTGTCTGAGGGATTAGATACAGGATTTGAGGAATCTGAGAAAACAGATTTCTCTGCACTTTCTGGTAGTTTTAACTTTACCAATGGCGTAGGCAAAAATACTGATTTATCGTTGATCAGCCCTTTAATACGTATTTCAGGTGAAGGAGATGTTGATTTACCGCAAACTCTGGTTAATTACCGCCTAGTAACAGGTTTAGTTGATTCTATTGAAGGTCAGGGTACTACCGATGATAGCACTGGCTTTAAAATTCCTCTGAGAATAAAAGGCCCATTTCATGATGTTGGCATAAAATTAGATATAGGCAGTGCGGTTAAAGATGAAGCAAAAGAAAAAGCTAAAGATAAAATTAAAGACAAATTAAAAGGTTTGTTTGGCTAATTTTAATTACTGATATAAAACAAGGCATCGCTGAGATGCCTTGTTTGTTTTATAACCACCTGTAATTTAGATAAATAGCATAAAAAACCAGTTTCTAATTTAGCGTCCGCATTAAATTAATTAAAAAATAACCTACCACTCCCCTCTCAATGCTGATACAATTGCCCGCCCTTAAGAGACATCTAGTATGTTTTTTGAGTGGAATTCAATCGAAATGTCTTGATTTTAAACAAATTTAAGACAAGTTGTAATTACTACACCGGAGGTCATTAACATGATCCAAATGCAAACTCAGCTGGAAGTTGCTGATAACAGCGGCGCTCGCAAAGTGCAGTGTATAAAAGTCCTTGGTGGTTCACACCGTCGCTATGCAGCGATTGGCGATATCATTAAAGTTTCTGTAAAAGAAGCGATTCCTCGCGGTAAAGTGAAGAAAGGTGATGTTAAAAACGCGGTAGTTGTGCGTACCAAAAAAGGCGTTCGTCGTCCAGACGGTTCATTGATCCGTTTCGACAGCAATGCGGCTGTTATCTTAAATGATAACTTGCAGCCTATTGGTACTCGTATTTTCGGCCCTGTGACTCGCGAACTTCGTAATGAAAAGTTCATGAAAATCGTTTCACTAGCCCCAGAAGTACTGTAAGGAGTCTATCATGGCAGCAAAAATCCGTCGTGATGACGAAGTAATCGTACTAGCAGGTAAAGACAAAGGTAAGCGCGGCAAAGTGCTTTCAGTTGTAACCGAGTCTGGTCGAGTATTTGTCGAAGGCATTAACTTAATCAAGAAACATCAAAAGCCGGTTCCACAGTTGAACCAAGCTGGCGGTATTGTTGAGAAAGAAGCGTCTATCGACGTATCAAACGTTGCGATCTACAACTCGGAAACGAGCAAAGCAGATCGTGTAGGTTTCAAGATTGAAGATGGTAAGAAATTACGTATCTTTAAATCTACTGGTAAAACTATCTAATAGTTGGAGTAGAATGATGGCGAAACTGCATGAAGTATATAAAGACAAAGTAGTTGCTGAACTTCAAGAGAAGTTTGGTTTCAGCTCTGTCATGCAAGTCCCTCAGATCGAAAAGATCACATTAAACATGGGTGTGGGCGAAGCCTTAGCTGACAAGAAGATTTTAGATAACGCTGTTGCGGATCTAGAAGCTATCTCTGGTCAGAAACCTTTAATCACTAAAGCACGCAAATCTGTTGCTGGCTTCAAAGTGCGTGAAGGTTACCCGATTGGTTGTAAAGTAACCCTACGCGGCGAGCGTATGTGGGACTTTTTTGAGCGTTTGGTTTCAATCGCTATCCCACGTATCCGTGACTTCCGTGGTGTAAGTGCTAAGTCTTTTGATGGACGTGGTAACTACAGCATGGGCGTACGTGAACAAATCATCTTCCCAGAAATTGATTATGATAAAGTAGACCGTGTACGCGGTATGGATATCACAATCACTACATCTGCGAAATCAGATGAGGAAGGCCGTGCGTTGTTAGAAGCGTTTAACTTCCCATTCAAGAAATAAGGGTAGGGTTATGGCAAAGAATTCTATGAAAGCGCGCGAAGCAAAGCGCACTAAACTAGTTGCTCAGTACGCTGAAAAGCGTGCAGCACTAAAAGCTATCATCAGTGATGTTAATACATCTGAAGATGATCGTTGGGACGCGGTACTTAAGCTACAAGCTTTACCTCGTGATTCTAGCCCTGCACGTCAACGTAATCGTTGTAACATTACGGGCCGCCCACATGGTTTCCTTCGCAAATTCGGCATGAGCCGTATTAAAGTTCGCGAAGCAGCTATGCGCGGTGAAATTCCTGGCCTTAAAAAGGCTAGCTGGTAATAGAATCATGGGAGTAAGACTATGAGCTTGCAAGATCCTATCGCGGATTTATTTACACGAATCCGTAACGGTCAGTCAGCGAAGAAAGTATCTGTAACGATGCCTAATTCGAAACTGAAAGTAGCAGTAGCTAATGTATTAAAAAATGAAGGTTACATCGCAGACTTCGCAGTAAGTGGTGATGTTAAACCTGAGCTTTCTATCGAGTTAAAGTACTTCGAAGGCAAAGCTGTTATTGAAAATATCCAGCGTGTAAGTCGCCCTGGTCTACGTATCTATAAGAGACGTGACGAATTACCGAAGGTAATGGGTGGTTTAGGTATCGCTATCGTATCAACTTCTAAAGGCCTAATGACAGACCGCGCAGCACGTAGTGCAGGCGTTGGTGGTGAAATCATTGGTTTTGTAGCTTAATCGGAGGGGAACTATGTCTCGCATAGCAAAGGCACCAATAAACGTTCCTGCCGGTGTAGAAGTTACATTAAAAGGCCAGGAAATCACAGTTAAAGGCAAAAACGGTGAACTTACTCGTACTATCAACAATGCTGTTGAAGTACAAGTTAACGACAACGTTATTACAACTTTACCTCGTGAAGGCGTAGCCAATGCATGGGCACAAGCAGGTACTGCTCGCGCTCTAATCAACAACATGGTTGTTGGTACGCATGAAGGTTACGAGAAGAAACTTCAGTTAGTAGGTGTTGGTTACCGTGCTGCAGCTAAGGGCAAAGTTTTAGACTTAACTCTTGGTTTCTCGCACCCAGTTAATTTCGCAGTTCCTGAAGGAATTACGATTGAAACTCCAAGCCAAACAGAAGTTCTAGTTAAGGGCGTAGACAAGCAGTTAGTTGGTCAAACAGCTGCTAACATTCGTGCATACCGTAAACCTGAGCCTTATAAAGGTAAAGGTGTTCGTTATTCAGATGAGAATGTACGCCGTAAAGAGGCTAAGAAGAAGTAAGGTAAGACGATGGATAAAAAAACAGCTCGTCTACGTCGTGCTAAACGCACTCGTAGAAATTATATTGAACAAGGCACAACGCGTCTTGTTATCCACCGCACGCCACGTCACATTTACGCTCAAGTTGTAAACGCTGAGGGTAATGTACTGGCTGCTGCTTCTACTGTTGAGAAAGCTATTAGCGAAACAGTTAAAGGCACAGGCAACGTTGCAGCTGCACAAGCAGTTGGTAAAGCGGTTGCTGAACGTGCGGCTGACAAAGGCATCGAAAAGATTGCTTTTGATCGCAGTGGCTTTAAATATCACGGCCGTGTGAAGGCGCTAGCTGATGCTGCGCGTGAAGCCGGTTTGCAATTCTAGGAGTAGACAATGGCTAACGTAGAAGCAAAGCAACAACAGCCTGATTTAGCTGAAAAGCTAATCGCGGTGAACCGTGTGTCTAAAGTAGTTAAAGGTGGTCGTATCTTTAGCTTTACTGCACTAACTGTAGTTGGTGATGGCGCAGGTAAAGTAGGTTTCGGTTATGGTAAAGCACGTGAAGTTCCAGCTGCTATTCAAAAAGCAATGGAAAAAGCACGTCGTAACATGATCAACGTAGACCTAAATGGCAACACATTACAGCATCCTGTTAAAGGACGTCATGCTGGCTCACAAGTGTTTATGAAACCAGCATCTGAAGGTACTGGTATCATTGCAGGTGGTGCTATGCGTGCAGTACTTGAAGTGACTGGTGTGCAGAACGTACTTTCTAAATGTTACGGTTCTACTAACCCGATCAACGTTGTACGTGCAACGATCTCAGCTCTTGAGAACATGAATTCTCCTCAGTCGATCGCTGCAAAACGTGGTCTTCGAGTAGATGAGATTTTGGGGTAAACCATGGCTAATAAAACTGTAAAAGTAACACAAGTAAAAAGCTCTATCGGTCGTTTACCGAAGCATAAAGCTACATTACGCGGTCTTGGTTTACGTCGTATCAATCACACTGTTGAGTTAGAAGACACAGCATGTGTGCGTGGTATGATCAACCAGGTTTATTACATGGTTAAGGTAGAGGGGTAATTCGATGCATTTGAATACACTTTCACCTGCTGCAGGTTCAAAAACTGCTCCAAAACGTGTTGGTCGTGGTATCGGTTCTGGTCTTGGTAAGACTGGTGGCCGTGGTCACAAAGGTCAAAAATCACGTTCTGGCGGTAAAGTACGCGTTGGTTTTGAGGGCGGTCAAATGCCTATGCAACGTCGTCTACCTAAGTTCGGTTTCACTTCTCGCAAATCTTTAGTATCTGCAGAAATTAACCTATACGAAATCGCTAAAGTTGAAGGCGATGTGGTAGACCTAAGCGCGTTACAAGCAGCTGGTCTAGTTAAAAAGAACGTTCAGTTCGTTAAAGTTGTTAAATCTGGCGAAGTTTCACGCGCTGTTACCGTTAAAGGCCTTAAGGCTTCTAAAGGTGCACGCGAAGCTATCGAAGCTGCCGGAGGCAAGGTAGAAGACTAAGGAAGTACTAATGGCTAAACCAGGTCAAGATACACAAAGTGCACAAGGTGGACTTTCGGAATTGAAGCGCCGATTACTCTTCGTATTGGGTGCTATCATAATTTACCGTCTAGGTTCATTTGTGCCGATCCCTGGGATTGACGCCGCTGTACTTGCCGATTTCTTCGAGCAACAAAAGGGCACCATTGTTGAGATGTTCAACATGTTTAGCGGTGGTGCGCTTGAGCGAGCTTCAGTGTTAGCACTGGGTATCATGCCGTATATCTCGGCTTCGATTATTACGCAACTATTAACGCATATGTATCCGCCGTTTATAGAGCTTAAGAAAGAAGGTGAGCAAGGGCGTAAAAAGATAAGCCAGTACACACGCTACGGCACGCTTGTGCTTGCTACTATCCAATCAATCGGTATTGCCACAAGCTTACCGGGCATGATGAACGGGTTAGTTGTTAACCCAGGTATGGGATTCTATTTCACCGCAGTGGTGAGTTTAGTAACCGGTACTATGTTCCTTATGTGGTTGGGCGAACAGATAACAGAACGTGGTATCGGTAACGGTATCTCAGTTCTAATATTTGTTGGTATTGTAGCTAACCTGCCGTCTGCTATTGGTTCGACAGCCGAAATGGCGCGCCAAGGTGATTTGAATGTTTTTGTACTGTTGATGGTTGCGGTTATAGTATTCGCTGTTACTTATCTTGTTGTATTCTTTGAACGTGGACAACGACGTATCGTTGTTAACTACGCCAAACGTCAACAAGGTCGTCAAGTATTTGCTGCTCAAAGCACGCATTTACCTCTGAAAGTAAATATGGCGGGTGTTATTCCACCAATCTTCGCTAGCAGTATAATTCTGTTCCCTGGTACAATTGCAAGCTGGTTCGGCCAGGGTGAAGGTCCGGTTGCTGATGTGCTACAAGCAATTGCTACAACGTTGACTCCAGGTCAGCCTTTGTATGCAATGGTTTTAGCTGCGGCTATCATCTTCTTCTGCTTTTTCTACACAGCGTTGGTTTTTAACCCGCGTGAAACAGCAGACAACCTGAAAAAATCTGGCGCATTTATCCCAGGTATTCGTCCAGGTGAGCAGACATCTAAATACATTGATAAAGTGATGACACGCCTGACATTGGCAGGTGCTTTGTATATAACCTTTATCTGTCTGGTGCCCGAATTCATGACTATGGCATGGCAAACGCCATTCTATTTCGGCGGTACATCAATTTTGATTATCGTTGTTGTAATCATGGACTTTATGGCACAAGTACAGACGCATCTGATGTCACATCAGTATGATTCTGTGCTGAAAAAAGCGAACCTTAAAGGCTACGGTCGATAAGGTCAGTTTACGGAGTTGAGCAATGAAAGTACGTGCTTCCGTTAAGAAAATATGCCGTAACTGTAAAGTTATTAAACGTGCTGGTGTAGTACGCGTAATTTGCAGTGAGCCTAAGCATAAGCAAAGGCAAGGCTAAGTAAACAGTCGTGCAGGCTGAGGTTTCTCGGCCTGTGTTTTTAGTTGTGATTTGGTCTTCGTTTGAGTATCCTTACGGGCTTTTCAAACAGATGATTACCAAATTCAAATATAGGAGATGTGTTAGTGGCCCGTATCGCTGGCATTAACGTCCCTGATCATAAACATGCAGTTATTGGTTTAACAGCTATTTATGGCATAGGTAAGACTCGCTCTAAGGCTATCTTAGAAGCGACTGGTATCGCCGAGACCACAAAAATCGGTGAACTTTCAGACGAAACACTTGACGTATTGCGTGAAGCAGTTGGCAAGTACACTGTAGAAGGTGACCTTCGTCGTGAAGTTACTTTGAATATCAAGCGCCTTATGGACCTTGGTTGTTTCCGTGGCCTACGTCACCGTCGCTCTTTACCACTTCGTGGTCAAAGAACAAAGACTAACGCGCGTACCCGTAAGGGTCCTCGTAAGCCTATTAAGCGATAAGGGGATAGTAAAATGGCTAAGACACCAATTCGTCGTAAAAAGGTTAAAAAGCAAGTTGCTGATGGTATGGCTCATGTTCATGCGTCTTTCAACAACACTATTGTAACGATTACCGACCGTCAAGGTAATGCACTATCATGGGCTACTGCCGGTGGTTCAGGTTTCCGTGGTTCACGTAAATCTACTCCATTCGCTGCTCAGGTTGCTGCAGAGCGTGCAGGTACTGCTGCTCAAGAATACGGTTTAAAAAATCTAGAAGTTTTCATTAAAGGTCCAGGTCCAGGTCGTGAATCTGCTGTACGTGCTTTGAATGCTGCTGGTTACCGTATCACCAACATTACTGACGTGACGCCAATACCACATAATGGTTGTCGTCCACCGAAGAAACGTCGCGTTTAACAATAGGTTAGGAGAAATAACATGGCAAGATATTTGGGCCCTAAGCTCAAGCTGAGTCGTCGTGAAGGTACTGACCTGTTCCTTAAGAGCGGCGTAAGAGCTATCGACTCTAAGTGTAAACTTGAGACTGCACCTGGTCAGCACGGCGCTCGTAAAGGACGCTTATCTGATTACGGTTTACAATTACGTGAAAAGCAAAAAGTACGTCGTATTTACGGTGTATTAGAAAAGCAATTCCGTAACTACTACAAAGAAGCTGCTCGCCTTAAAGGCAACACAGGTGAAAACTTGTTACAGCTTTTAGAGCAACGTTTAGACAATGTTGTATATCGCATGGGTTTTGCTAGCACACGCGCTGAAGCACGTCAGTTAGTAAGCCACAAAGCGATTCTAGTTAATGGTCGTGTTGTGAATATTCCTTCATACGTAATTACTCCAGAAGATACTGTTGTAATTCGTGAGAAGTCTAAAACACAAGCACGTATCATCGCTGCTCTAGAGTTGGCTGAGCAACGTGAAAAGCCGACTTGGGTTGAAGTTGACGGTAAGAAATTGGAAGGTAGCTTCAAGCGCCTACCTGAGCGTTCAGATCTGTCTGCGGACATTAATGAACAACTAATCGTCGAACTTTACTCTAAGTAAAGTTAAGAGTTAAGAGAGGATAAAATGCAGGGTTCTGTTACAGAATTTCTAAAACCAAGGTTAGTCGATATCGACGCTATCAACCCAACGCGTTCTAAAGTAGTTTTAGAACCACTCGAGCGTGGCTTTGGTCACACTTTGGGTAATGCCTTACGCCGTATACTGTTATCATCTATGCCTGGATGTGCAGTAACTGAAGTTGAAATCGACGGTGTATTGCATGAGTACAGCGCGAAAGAAGGCGTACAAGAAGACATCATTGAAATACTACTAAACCTTAAAGGTCTAGCGGTAACGTTAGAAGGCAAAGATGAAGTTTTTCTGACCCTGACTAAATCTGGTGTAGGCCCTGTGACTGCGGCAGATATTCAGCACGATGGCGATGTAACAATTGCTAACCCAGATCATGTTATTTGTAATTTAACAACAAATAACAGCGAGATCAGCATGCGTATTCGTGTTGAGCGTGGTCGTGGTTATGTGCCGGCATCTAGTCGTTTATCCTCTGATGACGATGAGCGTCCAATTGGTCGATTGCTGCTTGATGCATCATTCAGCCCAGTTGAACGTATTGCGTACTCGGTTGAATCAGCCCGTGTTGAGCAACGTACAGATTTAGACAAGTTAATCATTGATATGGAAACAAACGGCACCTTAGATCCTGAAGAAGCGATCCGCCGTGCGTCTACTATCTTAGCTGAGCAATTAGATGCATTCGTAGATTTACGTGATGTAACTGAGCCAGAAGAGAAAGAAGAGAAGCCAGAATTCGATCCTATTCTACTTCGTCCAGTTGATGATCTTGAATTAACAGTACGTTCAGCAAACTGTTTGAAAGCCGAGCAAATTCAATATATCGGTGATTTAGTTCAGCGCACTGAAGTTGAGCTTCTTAAAACGCCTAATCTAGGTAAGAAGTCTCTAACTGAAATAAAAGACGTGCTAGCTTCACGTGGTCTTTCTCTAGGCATGCGCCTAGAAAATTGGCCGCCTGCAAGCCTAGCTGAATAATCTAAATCACTATATTAGTTTAGTTAGAAGGATAGGGTCATGCGCCATCGTAAGAGTGGTCGTCAATTAAACCGTAACAGTAGCCATCGTAAAGCGATGTTCAGCAATATGGCAGGTTCTTTGGTGAAACATGAAATCATCAAAACTACTTTGCCTAAAGCGAAAGAGTTACGCCGTGTAATTGAACCTTTAATCACACTGGCTAAGACTGACAGTGTAGCAAATCGCCGTTTAGCGTTTGCTCGCACGCGTGATAATGAAGTAGTTGGTAAGTTATTCAGTGAAATCGGTCCTCGTAATGCGGATCGTCCAGGTGGTTACACTCGTATTCTTAAGTGTGGCTTCCGTGCTGGTGATAATGCACCAATGGCTTATATTGAACTAGTTGGTCGCCCAGCGGCGAGCGAAGAAGTTCAAGAAGACGCGCAGTCTGCAGAGTAAGTCTTAAAGAGACACCAAAAAGCCGAGCTTATGCTCGGCTTTTTAATATCTAAAATTCACACAAAATGAATAAAGCTTTTAGCTCTATTATTAATAGCAAATTTATTCTCATTCCTTTCATCTAATAAAATAGCCTAACTAGAATCGACGAATCATAATGCGAGCGTTTAGGACTGCTATCTTTCTATTTATAAGTAAAGCTATTTAGATTAATAAATATATGACCATGTAACGACTTTTACAGTTTATAGTTATTAATATAAAAAAGTTCGAAATAGTTGATACCCTCCAATAGCTCATTAACTTTATATAGTAGAGTCCTTGCCTGATGTACTTATTCGCCACTAATCTAAATGGCCATATAAAGCTAAACAATTTGTTTTCTTAGTAATCGCTACAATAACTATGAAAAGATTTTTCCAAAAAATAAGTTTTTACAGCTTTAAAGGCGAAATATGATTAGCTTTAGTTGTCTTTTTAAGCGTTTAGTCTAAATATCCAGCGAACAGTCATTTATTTCAAGTTTTCTGCAAAAAAGGGTTGATCTGTTTTCGGATCTCCCTATAATGCGACCCCACTGAGACGGCAGAACGCAACGCATAGCGAGGCACGAGCTACTCAGTGAGTCGAGTAAAACTTAGTTTTGAAAACTTTCAAGTTTAACAAAATTAAGTGTTGACAAAAAAATAGGAAAGCGTAATATGCGCAGCCCTAGCGAGATAAAGTTTAACGCTTTAATCGCAACGTTCTTTAACAATATAAAGCAATCATCTGTGTGGGCACTCGTACAGATTGAGTTCTAACAGCCAAGCTTAGTTTACTAAGTGAGGCAAACAAATTTAGAGTCTCAATTGAAACTGAGTGACCAACAGCAATAAATTTATTTATTGCAGCACAGTCAATTCAATATCGAAAGATATTAAATAAATTCAGAATTCATTGAGCTGTCGAAAGACATAAAACTTTTTAATTGAAGAGTTTGATCATGGCTCAGATTGAACGCTGGCGGCAGGCCTAACACATGCAAGTCGAGCGGTAACATTTCTAGCTTGCTAGAAGATGACGAGCGGCGGACGGGTGAGTAATGCTTGGGAACATGCCTTGAGGTGGGGGACAACAGTTGGAAACGACTGCTAATACCGCATAATGTCTACGGACCAAAGGGGGCTTCGGCTCTCGCCTTTAGATTGGCCCAAGTGGGATTAGCTAGTTGGTGAGGTAATGGCTCACCAAGGCGACGATCCCTAGCTGGTTTGAGAGGATGATCAGCCACACTGGGACTGAGACACGGCCCAGACTCCTACGGGAGGCAGCAGTGGGGAATATTGCACAATGGGCGCAAGCCTGATGCAGCCATGCCGCGTGTGTGAAGAAGGCCTTCGGGTTGTAAAGCACTTTCAGTCAGGAGGAAAGGTTAGTAGTTAATACCTGCTAGCTGTGACGTTACTGACAGAAGAAGCACCGGCTAACTCCGTGCCAGCAGCCGCGGTAATACGGAGGGTGCGAGCGTTAATCGGAATTACTGGGCGTAAAGCGTACGCAGGCGGTTTGTTAAGCGAGATGTGAAAGCCCCGGGCTCAACCTGGGAACTGCATTTCGAACTGGCAAACTAGAGTGTGATAGAGGGTGGTAGAATTTCAGGTGTAGCGGTGAAATGCGTAGAGATCTGAAGGAATACCGATGGCGAAGGCAGCCACCTGGGTCAACACTGACGCTCATGTACGAAAGCGTGGGGAGCAAACAGGATTAGATACCCTGGTAGTCCACGCCGTAAACGATGTCTACTAGAAGCTCGGAACCTCGGTTCTGTTTTTCAAAGCTAACGCATTAAGTAGACCGCCTGGGGAGTACGGCCGCAAGGTTAAAACTCAAATGAATTGACGGGGGCCCGCACAAGCGGTGGAGCATGTGGTTTAATTCGATGCAACGCGAAGAACCTTACCTACACTTGACATACAGAGAACTTACCAGAGATGGTTCGGTGCCTTCGGGAACTCTGATACAGGTGCTGCATGGCTGTCGTCAGCTCGTGTTGTGAGATGTTGGGTTAAGTCCCGCAACGAGCGCAACCCCTATCCTTAGTTGCTAGCAGGTAATGCTGAGAACTCTAAGGAGACTGCCGGTGATAAACCGGAGGAAGGTGGGGACGACGTCAAGTCATCATGGCCCTTACGTGTAGGGCTACACACGTGCTACAATGGCGCATACAGAGTGCTGCGAACTCGCGAGAGTAAGCGAATCACTTAAAGTGCGTCGTAGTCCGGATTGGAGTCTGCAACTCGACTCCATGAAGTCGGAATCGCTAGTAATCGCGTATCAGAATGACGCGGTGAATACGTTCCCGGGCCTTGTACACACCGCCCGTCACACCATGGGAGTGGGTTGCTCCAGAAGTAGATAGTCTAACCCTCGGGAGGACGTTTACCACGGAGTGATTCATGACTGGGGTGAAGTCGTAACAAGGTAGCCCTAGGGGAACCTGGGGCTGGATCACCTCCTTATACGATTTAGAACTTATTTGTTCGTAGTGTCCACACAGATGATTGTTAGTTAGTTAAGCCTCTGGCTTACTAATTAATATGCTCTTTAAAAATTTGGAAAAGCTGATAATAAAATTCGTATGAATAACATTGTTATTTGTACAGAGTTTTCAAAAGTAAAAAAGAATGATAGCAGTATCATTCAGTGCCATTTAATAAACGTTTTACGTTTGTTGATTGGTATCTACTTTAGTATTCAATATTAACTTCTGGCGAAGTTAAACTGTCACAAAACAAAGACCCGTTTGGGTTGTATGGTTAAGTGACTAAGCGTACACGGTGGATGCCTTGGCAGTTGGAGGCGATGAAGGACGTATTAACTTGCGATAAGCCTAGTCAAGCTAGTAAAAAGCACTTGAGACTAGGATTTCCGAATGGGGAAACCCACCTGCTTGCAGGTATCGTTAACTGAATACATAGGTTAACGAGGCGAACGCGGAGAACTGAAACATCTAAGTACCCGTAGGAAAAGAAATCAACCGAGATTCCGATAGTAGCGGCGAGCGAAATCGGAACAGCCCTTAAGCTTATTATGTGTTAATGGAAGGCTCTGGAAAGTGCCACGATACAGGGTGATAGTCCCGTACATGAAAATGCATTTTAAGTGAAATCGAGTAGGTCGGAGCACGTGAAACTTTGACTGAATATAGGTGGACCATCATCTAAGGCTAAATACTCCCAACTGACCGATAGTGAACCAGTACCGTGAGGGAAAGGCGAAAAGAACCCCTGTGAGGGGAGTGAAATAGAACCTGAAACCGTGTACGTACAAGCAGTAGGAGCCCCTCGAGGGTGACTGCGTACCTTTTGTATAATGGGTCAGCGACTTATATTTTGTAGCGAGGTTAACCGATTAGGGTAGCCGTAGGGAAACCGAGTCTTAACTGGGCGAATAGTTGCAAGGTATAGACCCGAAACCCGGTGATCTAGCCATGGGCAGGTTGAAGATTGAGTAACATCAATTGGAGGACCGAACCCACTAACGTTGAAAAGTTAGGGGATGACCTGTGGTTAGGAGTGAAAGGCTAATCAAACCGGGAGATAGCTGGTTCTCCCCGAAATCTATTTAGGTAGAGCCTCGGACGAATACTTACGGGGGTAGAGCACTGTTAAGGCTAGGGGGTCATCCCGACTTACCAACCCTTTGCAAACTCCGAATACCGTAAAGTAATATCCGGGAGACACACGGCGGGTGCTAACGTCCGTCGTGAAGAGGGAAACAACCCAGACCGCCAGCTAAGGTCCCAAAGTCATAGTTAAGTGGGAAACGATGTGGAAAGGCCCAGACAGCCAGGAGGTTGGCTTAGAAGCAGCCATCCTTTAAAGAAAGCGTAATAGCTCACTGGTCGAGTCGGTCTGCGCGGAAGATGTAACGGGGCTAAACTATGCACCGAAGCTGCGGATTCAGAATTTATTCTGAGTGGTAGGGGAGCGTTCTGTAAGCGGTTGAAGGTGTACCGGGAGGTATGCTGGACGTATCAGAAGTGCGAATGCTGACATGAGTAACGATAATGCGGGTGAAAAACCCGCACGCCGGAAGACCAAGGGTTCCTATCCCATGTTAATCAGGGTAGGGTAAGTCGACCCCTAAGGCGAGGCCGAAAGGCGTAGTCGATGGGAAACGGATTAATATTTCCGTACTTGGTATAATTGCGATGGGGGGACGGAGCAGGCTAAGCAAGCATGGCGATGGTAGTCCATGTGAAAGTGTGTAGGCTAGCGACTTAGGTAAATCCGGGTTGCTGTTAGGCTGAGACACGAGACGAGTCACCACGGTGATGAAGTTGCTGATGCCATACTTCCAGGAAAAGCCTCTAAGCTTCAGATTATACCGAATCGTACCCCAAACCGACACAGGTGGTCAGGTAGAGAATACTAAGGCGCTTGAGAGAACTCGGGTGAAGGAACTAGGCAAAATCGTACCGTAACTTCGGGAGAAGGTACGCTCCGATTGGTGATGAGACTTGCTCTCTAAGCTGATTGGAGCCGCAGTGACCAGGTGGCTGGGACTGTTTATTAAAAACACAGCACTGTGCAAAATCGCAAGATGACGTATACGGTGTGACACCTGCCCGGTGCCGGAAGGTTAATTGATGGGGTTATCTTCGGAGAAGCTCTTGATCGAAGCCCCGGTAAACGGCGGCCGTAACTATAACGGTCCTAAGGTAGCGAAATTCCTTGTCGGGTAAGTTCCGACCTGCACGAATGGTGTAACCATGGCCACGCTGTCTCCACCCGAGACTCAGTGAAATTGAAATCGCAGTGAAGATGCTGTGTACCCGCGGCTAGACGGAAAGACCCCGTGAACCTTTACTACAGCTTGGCACTGAACATTGAACCTACATGTGTAGGATAGGTGGGAGACTTTGAAGCAGAGACGCTAGTTTTTGTGGAGTCGTCCTTGAAATACCACCCTTGTAGTTTTGATGTTCTAACGTTGGCCCCTGAATCGGGGTTACGGACAGTGCCTGGTGGGTAGTTTGACTGGGGCGGTCTCCTCCCAAAGAGTAACGGAGGAGCACGAAGGTTGGCTAAGTACGGTCGGACATCGTACGGTTAGTGTAATGGTAGAAGCCAGCTTAACTGCGAGACAGACACGTCGAGCAGGTACGAAAGTAGGTCATAGTGATCCGGTGGTTCTGAATGGAAGGGCCATCGCTCAACGGATAAAAGGTACTCCGGGGATAACAGGCTGATACCGCCCAAGAGTTCATATCGACGGCGGTGTTTGGCACCTCGATGTCGGCTCATCACATCCTGGGGCTGAAGTCGGTCCCAAGGGTATGGCTGTTCGCCATTTAAAGTGGTACGCGAGCTGGGTTTAGAACGTCGTGAGACAGTTCGGTCCCTATCTGCCGTGGGCGTTTGAGAATTGAGAGGGGTTGCTCCTAGTACGAGAGGACCGGAGTGAACGAACCGCTGGTGTTCGGGTTGTCATGCCAATGGCATTGCCCGGTAGCTACGTTCGGAACTGATAAGCGCTGAAAGCATCTAAGCGCGAAGCAGGCCTCGAGATGAGTTCTCACTAGACTTTTAAAGTCTCTGAAGGGCCGTTGAAGACTACAACGTTGATAGGCAAGATGTGGAAGTGGTGTGAGCCATTAAGCTAACTTGTACTAATTACCCGTGAGGCTTAACCATACAACGCCAAACGCGTTTTATGTGATAGTGAAACAAGCGAAGAAGTTAATAGACTAAAGTAGATTACTGAAGACATTTTATTATCAGAAATTCCAAATTTTAGTAAGCTCGATTAAATCGAACTTACACCAAATTTGCTTGGTGACAATAGCGTTTTGGACCCACCTGACCCCATGCCGAACTCAGTAGTGAAACGAAACAGCGCCGATGATAGTGTAGCATTTGTTATGTGAAAGTAGGTCATTACCAGGCTCCAAATAGTAGAAAGCCCGATTCGAAAGAGTCGGGCTTTTTTACGTCTGAAGAAAAGTGAAAGTATTAGCCGTCAGCTATCAGTTGCACTGCGTTAACCTCAGAGCCAACGCACATCCCATTAAAAACATTAAATGTACCTTTCAATGTGGCTCTCTAGCGCTCTAGGCACTACGATATTCTACTGCGTGGTAGCACACTCACTCCAAAAGCAAGCAAGACTCGAATGACTTGAGCCTTCTTGTGTTCGTAGGAGTTTACCAGTAATAGCTAGTGTTGTTTTATGTGCTCTAACAGGGTAAAGAGTGAGGTATTGGACAGATTCACCCTACAGATTGTTTCATTGCTGATGACAACCCGTAGCTGTACTAATGTAACATAGTTTAATAGCATTTAATTTGAGATATACAAACTAGTAACTGCTACTTTAAAGCTTAATAGGCTTTCGGTGAGCCTTTATTAAGAAATGCACAAAACATAGGGAAACGTTTTAGCTAATAGGTGGCTTATCAGCAATTATTAAAATAACTACGTTGCTGAAGTAAAATAGGTAGGATCAAAAACGCCAACTCAAGGTTGGCGTTTTAATTATCAGGCTAAAGGTGATTATTAAACTTTAGGGCCTGCGTTTTTAATTTCGTCAGATACGTCGTATTTAGCAAAATTTTCTGTGAAATCAGATGCTAGCTTAGCCGCATACTCTGCGTATTTAGCTTTGTCTTCCCAGGTATTGATTGGGTTAAGAAGCTTGCTATCTACGCCCGGCACTGCAACTGGTACGTCTAGGTTTAGCACGTCAATGTGTTGGGTTTCTACACCGGCTAATTTTCCAGATACGATTGCATCCACAACAGCTCGTGTTGTTGGAATATCAAAACGCTTACCAATACCGTAAGGACCACCTGTCCATCCAGTGTTAACTAGGTAAACTTTAGCGCCGAATTCACGTACACGCTTCATTAGAAGCTCTGCGTATACACCTGCAGGACGTGGGAAGAAAGGTGCACCAAAACAGGTTGAGAATGTTGATTCAATATCGCTAGTAGAACCAATTTCTGTAGAGCCTACTTTTGCTGTGTAGCCACTTAGGAAGTGAAATGCTGCAGCTTCTTCTGTTAGTACAGATACCGGCGGTAGTACACCACTCACATCACATGTTAGGAAAACAACAGCCTTAGGCTCACCTGCGCGGTTTTCAACTTTACGTTTTTCAACGTGCTCTAGTGGGTAAGCTGCACGGCTATTTTGAGTTAGGCTGGTATCGTTGAAATCAGGAACACGGTTTTCATCAAGTACCACATTCTCTAAAATTGTACCGAATCGAATAGCGTCCCAGATAACAGGTTCGTTTTTCTGAGAAAGGTCGATACATTTAGCGTAACAACCACCTTCGATATTAAATACACTACCTGGTGCCCAGCCGTGCTCGTCATCACCGATTAAGAAGCGAGTCGGATCTGCTGATAATGTTGTTTTACCTGTACCAGATAAACCAAAGAATAATGCGGTATCGCCTGCTTCACCTACGTTAGCAGAACAGTGCATTGGTAATACACCTTTCGCTGGTAGTAGGAAGTTTTGCACAGAGAACATCGATTTTTTCATTTCACCCGCGTAGCGCATGCCAGCGAGTAACACTTTACGTTGTGCAAAGTTAATAATAACTGTGCCATCGCTATTGGTACCATCGCGCTCTGGATCACATACAAACGAAGGTACGTTCATTACTTGCCACTGAGGAAAGTCGGCTTTGTTGTATGATTGTGGTTCGATGAACATGTTTTTAGCGAAGATATGGTGCCAAGCAGTTTCTGTTGTTACAACCACTGGAAGGTAGTGCTCTGGATCAGCGCCTACTTCAAGGTGAGAGATAAAGTGGTCGTTACTTTGCACATGTGCTTCTACACGTGCCCATAAGGCGTCAAACTTATCTGCATCGAATGGGCGATTTACATTACCCCATTGGATTTCATTTTCAGTACTTGATTCTTGAACAATAAAACGATCTTTTGGAGAACGACCGGTACGACGACCAGTGTTAGCTACAAAAGCACCATTGGCGGCTAAAGTCCCTTCGCCACGGCTGATAGCGTGTTCGACAAGTTCAGCTGCAGTTAGATCGACAAAACGGGTAGCGCTTGAAGTCATGTTTATACCTAAATTGTGTGAGATTGAACGGGATAGCTCTGGGTCTTAGTAACCTTTAAGCTGCAAATATAGTAACAGATGGATTAAGGATATTCGAGCTTATAAACACCGTAAAAACATATAAATTAAGGGAAAAACATGAATAATTTCAATGATACCGGTGTCATGAAAAATGCTCAGCTTGTGATACCGGTGTCATTTTTTGGACATAAAAAAGCCATAAAAAATTATGGCTATTTTATAGTGTGCTTTAAAAAATCTAGATTAGTTAAATATATTTTTTATATCTTGTTCGTTAAACACATAATCTTTTAAACAGTAATGGCAGCTCATTTTAATCTCACCATTTTTTTCGACATCATCCATAAGCGCTTGTTGACCAACATTAACTAAAGCAGTCATCGTTTTTTCGCGATTACAACCACATTTAAATTGAATTGGTTGAGGGTCAAATACGCGTGGGTTATCTTCATGATAAAGGCGCGTTAAAATAGTACTGGCATCAAGCTCTAGTAGTTCTTCATCTTTAATAGTATTACTGAGTGCTTCTAAGTGAGTAAAATCTTCAATCGATTTTTGCTTATCTACAGGTAGTACTTGTAAGAATAGCCCACATGCCTTGGCGCTGCCCTCTTTAGTATCGGTTGCAAACCAAAGGCGTGTTTTTAATTGCTCAGACTGCTCAAAATAGCTTTCTATACATTCACTTAATGTATCATGCTCTAAAGGTACTATACCTTGGTAACGCTCACCTTGAGTTGGAGTAATCGTGATAACCATGTAGCCTTGGCCAATGAGCTCTTTTACCGTTGAGCCAGTTACTTCACGTTGTAATCGCGCAATGCCACGCATATTTTGTTGATCATCACCATTGATCACCGCATATTTTACGGGTCCATCACCTTGTAGTTGAACCGCAATTTCGCCTTCAAACTTTAACGTTGCTGTTAATAAACAGGTTGCAACAAGCAGCTCACCTAATAATGCTTTAACGGGCTCTGGATAATTGTGTTTCGCAATCATTTCATTGTAAGCGTTGTCTATTTGTACGAGTTCGCCACGAACATCGAGGTTGTCAAATAAATAGCGGTGAAGTAAATCTTGTTGCATGAGCGACTATACCTAACTTGATTTCATTTTTAAAAGTTCGCGTCTTTGCTTCTTATCTGGTTTTTTATCCGGATGTGGGGCAAAGAAACTGTTATTTTTGCGTGCAATACTATTTTCTTCACGCTTAGCAATACTAGCATCAGATTCTTGATACATGGACTGTGCAATGGGGGCGCTTTGGCGCTTTTCAAGTATATTTAATACTGTGATAGTTTTTTCGTCAACGCCTTGGGCTAGCTTTATAATTGCGCCAATTTCTACAATTTTACTAGCCTTACTGCGCTGGCCATTATAATGTACTTTGCCGCCTTGTACCATTTCTCGTGCTATTGCACGCGTTTTATAAAATCGAGCCGCCCATAACCATTTGTCCAACCTCACTTTAAGTGCGTCAGCGCTTTCTGAGCTGTCATTGAGTTTAGTTTTCTTTGTCATAAAACATCCCTAGTAAATTTACTACTAGGTAAATTATCACGAAACCGTTACCGCATGTAGCTATTGCTTGATAGCTGATACGATAAATAAATCAATCTGTTTACAAAGTTTAATATTAGCGTGCTTGTTGAATGAAAAATGAAAAGGTACTATGGCTGAGTGATTTCGTTATAAATTAAAATAAGAATACTACCTATGGAACAGCACGTTCAACAATTTAAACATTTATTAAGCCGTTTACCGCACGCGAGATTAAGTGCAATGGTTATGGTTTTAGTTGTTGTTTATATTGCATTTTTATTATCAAAATTGATGTGGTTATTATGGCCGCAGCCAATAACATCGCCGCTTGTTCCTATTAGCCACTCTAGCCAAGCAATGGGCGGTAATAACCAGTCTATAGATTCGATCATTGAGCAATTTTTATTTGGTAAAGTAAATGTAACAAAAAATACCAATACTGCTTCGCAAACTAAAGTTATCAATAATGCCCCTGAAACGCGTCTTAGTATTAACTTAACCGGTATTGTTGCTGTGAGTAATGATGATAAGGCGGGAATGGCTATTATTGAGTCACAAGGTCGCCAGACGAGTTATTTAGTGGAGGATGTGGTGCAAGGTACACGTGCAAAAGTATCGCAAATACTCCCAGATCGTGTGATTTTAGATGTAAGTGGCCGCTTTGAAACCTTAATGCTTGATGGACTCGACTTTACTAAAACAGTATCAATGCCAGTACTCGCTGCACGAGATGAGTCTGAAATGGGACCTTTAGCGCCTTCAGCACAAAGCGATGAACAAATTGATGCCACTGCCAACCTTGAGGTGAAAGAAGCATTAATAGAAACTCGCGAAGAGCTTTTAGAAGAACCTGGTAAGCTATTTGATTATATACGTGTTTCTCAAGCGATGAATGATGGGGAACTTATAGGTTATCGTTTGAGTCCAGGTAAAGAGCCCGAACTATTTAAACAAATGGGATTACAAAATAACGATTTAGCCGTGGCAATTAACGGTTATCAATTAACAGATTTAAAACAGGCAATGGCAGCAATGAATGAGCTGCGAAACAGTACAGATGCAACTATCACAATAGAGCGTGATGGTGAGCAAATAGATGTACTATTTAGTCTGCAATAACTTAGCTTTGGAGTTTTAACATAATGGTTCAGGTGCTACACCTCAAAAAAATTAAAAAAGGGTTAGCTAAGTATGCAGCACTTTTTTTAGCGGCAAGTCTTTCTATGTCGGTTGCTGCTGTTGAATATGCTGCTAACTTTAAGGGCACAGATATTAATGAGTTTATTAATATTGTTGGCAAAAACCTTAATAAAACCATCATTATTGATCCTAACGTGCGTGGCAAAGTAAATGTACGTAGTTATGAATTAATGGATGAGGCGCTTTACTATCAGTTCTTTTTAAATGTTTTAGAAGTTTACGGTTATTCAGCCGTTGAAATGGACAACAACATAATAAAAATAGAAAAAAGCTCAGATGCTAAAAAATCAAACGTGCCATTAATTACTGCTGATAGCCAAGCGCTTGGCGATATGATGATTACACGGGTTGTGCGAGTTAAAAATGTAAGCGTACAAGAGTTAGGCCCTTTAGTTCGCCAATTTAGCGATCAAAAAGACGGTGGTCACGTTGCTAACTTTAACGCGGCCAACGTAATGATGCTAACTGGTCATGCAGCCTCGGTTAACCGCTTAGTAGAAATTATTCGCTCTGTTGATCAAGCGGGTGATAAGCGAGTCGATATCGTTAAGCTCAAGTTTGCAACGGCTGATGATGTTGTCTCAGTAGTTGAAAATATTTATAAAGATAGTGGCAAGGGTAGCGTACCTGAGTTTTTAATTCCTAAAGTTGTAGCTGATGGTCGTACTAATAGTGTGATTGTCAGTGGTGAAGGCCAAGCACGCACACGTGCCATTGAGCTCATTAAACGTTTAGATGGAGAGCTGGAAAGCCAAGGTAATACCAAAGTGTTTTACCTCAATTACGCAAAGGCCGAAGATTTAGTAAAAGTACTCCAAGGTGTGAGCAAATCGCTGGCAGAGGACTCAAAAGGTGGGGCAACCAAAACTCGCAGTAGTAATAAGAATGACACTAGCATTGAAGCTCATCCAGATTCTAATTCATTAGTTATTACCGCTCAGCCAGATACAATGCGTTCACTAGAGTCTGTTATTGCGCGCTTAGATATTCGCCGCGCACAAGTACTAGTGGAAGCCATTATAATTGAAGTAATGGAAGGCGATGGCGTTAACTTTGGTCTGCAATGGATTTCAGAAGAAGGCGGCATGCTGCAATTTAATAATGGTACCACTGTGCCTGTCGGTGCTTTAGCTGTAGCTGCTGAGCAAGCTCGTGACACAACAATAACTAAAACAATTATTGGAACAGAGACGGGTACTCCAACTGAATATGATGAAACTTCAGAGGGTGACTACGGCCCGCTTGCATCATTACTTGGTGGTATTAATGGTTTAGCCATGGGAGTGATTAAAAACGATTGGGGCGCAATCGTACAAGCGGTTTCAACCGATACTAATTCTAATATTCTAGCGACTCCCTCTATTACCACTATGGATAACGAAGAAGCGTCTATTTTAGTTGGCCAAGAAGTGCCAATTATTACTGGCTCGCAAACAGGTAGTAATAATACTAACCCATTCCAGACGGTTGAGCGCCAAGAAGTGGGTATAAAACTTAAAGTGACACCACAAATTAACGATGGTTCTGCAGTGCAATTAACCATTGAGCAAGAAGTTTCTAGTGTAAGTGGTGCAACGGCAGTTGATATTTCAGTCAATAAGCGCGCAATTAAAACAACCGTAATGGCAGATGATGGCGGCATGGTGGTATTAGGCGGCTTGATAGATGAAGATGTACAAGAAAGCGTGTCAAAAGTGCCATTACTAGGCGACATCCCTATTTTAGGGCACTTATTTAAGTCAACTAATACAACAAAGCGTAAGCGTAATCTTATTGTATTTATAAGACCGACCATTATTCGCGATGGCGTTAGTATGAATAAACTTAGCTTTAATAAATATAACTTTATTCGCGGTGAACAATTTAAAAAACGTGAAGATGGTATTAATTTAATGCCAATGTCAGACACACCTATTTTACCTGAGTGGAATGACGAATTGTTGTTACCACCAACGTATGAAGAGCATTTACGCAAACAAAATGCACAAGAGCGTAATGATGACTAATGCGATAGAAGATATTAATCAAGATGTTGTTCATCCAATTACTCATAGTAATGATGAACAGCTTGCTCAAGATGACTTAATTGAACTGCCTGCAAAACGTTTGCCGTTTTCTTATGCCAGACGTGTTGGCGCGTTACTCAGTAAGCATAAAGATAACCAAATTGTGTATTACCGTGGTGAGCTTGATGTTGATGTATTATTAGAAGTGCGTCGTATTGCAGGACATGGCTTTACACTTGAGCAACTAGAAGATGATAAGTTTGAGCTATTACTAGAAGCATCGTATCAACGTGATAGCTCAGAAACTCAGCAAATGATGGAAGATATTGGTAATGAGGTTGATTTATTCTCACTAGCTGATGAGCTCCCTCAAACAGAAGACTTGCTTGCCGGTGACGACGATGCACCTATTATAAAGCTGATTAATGCCATGCTCAGTGAGGCAATTAAAGAAGGCGCCTCTGATATCCACATTGAAACGTTTGAGCAAGAGCTGGTTATTCGTTTTCGGGTGGATGGCGTACTCAAAGAAGTTCTAAAGCCTAATCGTAAACTAGCCTCTTTGTTGGTATCGCGTATTAAAGTAATGGCCAAACTCGATATTGCAGAAAAACGCATACCGCAAGATGGCCGTATTAGTTTACGTATCGCTGGGCGCGCTGTAGATGTGCGTGTGTCGACTATGCCATCGAGCTTTGGTGAGCGAGTGGTACTGCGTTTGCTTGATAAAAACAATGCACGTTTAAACCTAGAAGACTTAGGTATGACAGCTCGAAACCGAGAGCTGTTTGCCGACTTAATTAGCAAGCCGCATGGTATAATCTTAGTAACAGGCCCTACAGGCTCTGGTAAAAGTACCACGCTATATGCAGGTATGAGCCAAATTAACTCGCGGGATCGCAATATTTTAACGGTTGAAGATCCAATTGAGTACGAAATTCCAGGCATTGGCCAAACACAGGTTAATACCAAGGTTGATATGACTTTTGCCCGTGGTCTGCGCGCTATTTTACGTCAAGATCCTGATGTAGTTATGGTCGGTGAAATACGAGATTTAGAAACAGCCCAAATTGGTGTACAAGCATCACTTACTGGCCACTTAGTTATGTCTACGTTACATACTAATACCGCCTCAGGCGCAATCACTCGTATGGAAGATATGGGCGTTGAGCCGTTTTTATTATCGTCTTCATTACTAGGGGTATTATCCCAGCGCTTGGTACGTACTTTATGTAATAGCTGTAAAGAAGGTCACGTTGCAGATGAGCGTGAATGTGAATTACTCGGCGTACCGTTTGACAATGCTCCGACGATTTACCGCGCAGTAGGATGTGAAGAGTGTAACTTTAACGGCTACCGAGGTCGTACTGGTATTCATGAGTTATTAGTTGTCGACGAAACCATTCGTGAAATGATCCACAGCGGTAAAGGTGAGCAAAGCGTAGAGAAATACATTCGTAAGCATAGCCCTAGTATTCGTCAAGATGGCTGCAGCCGTGTGCTTGCAGGTAAAACAACGCTTGAAGAAGTACTGCGCGTAACGCGTGAGGAAGGCTAACTATGGCAGCGTTTGAATACCGCGCATTAGATGGCCGGGGAAAAGAAAAAAAAGGTATTTTAGAAGCCGATACAGCTAAGCAAGTTCGCCAGCTTCTGCGCGATCAAAAGCTTACACCGCTTGAGGTTGTGCCTGCTGCGCAAGATGACAAACAAGTTAAAGGTCAAAAAGTACCTTTACTCGGCTCTTTATTTAAACCAACCATATCAACTGCCGATCTCGCTTTGATCACTCGTCAGCTTGCAACCCTAATTCAGTCTGCCCTACCTGTAGAGGGGGCGGTAATGGCGGTTGCTGAGCAGTGTGAAAAACCACGGCTAAAACGTATGTTGATGTCGGTGCGATCGAAAGTAGTGGAAGGTTATACCCTTGCTGATGGTATGAGTGAATTTCCGCATGTTTTTGACGATTTGTACCGCGCTATGGTGGCGGCAGGTGAAAAGTCAGGTCACTTAGATCAAGTGCTCAACAGACTAGCTGATTATACTGAGCAGCGCCAACACATGCGCAGTCAAATTACGCAGGCTATGGTGTATCCAATTATTTTGGTGGTGTTTGCCATTGGTATTGTTTCGGTATTACTGGGTACTGTGGTACCTAAAATATTAAAGACTTTCGAAAAAACTAAACAAGTTTTACCTTGGACCACCGAGTGGGTTATGGCAGGTAGTCATTTTGTACAAAATTACTGGTTTATAAGTTTACTAGTGATCACCGCGACCGCGGTTGGAATCAAGTATGCGCTTAAAAAACCTAAGGTACGGTTTTGGTGGGATGCAAAAGTATTACATATGCCCGGCATAGGTAAGGTTGCCAGAGGGATTAACACAGCGCGCTTTGCTCGTACTTTAAGTATTTTATCGTCAAGTTCAGTACCGCTACTAGAAGGAATGCGTATTTCTGGTGGGGTATTAGTTAACGAAAAAATCAAACAAGCTGTGGCTGATGCCGCAGAAAGAGTAAGTGAAGGGGCAAGCCTACGTGCTTCACTGCAGCAAACTAAGTTGTTTCCACCAATGATGCTGCATATGATAGCCAGTGGTGAAAAATCTGGTGAACTTGAGCAAATGTTAGAGCGAGCCGCTAACAATCAAGATCGCGAGTTTGAAAGTATGGTCAATGTGTCATTAAAGTTATTAGAACCCGCAATGATTGCCTCTATGGCAGTCATTGTACTGTTTATAGTAATGGCGATTCTGCAGCCTATTATGGCAATGAATAAGGCTGTTGGCCTTTAATTATTTTTATATTAATGATTTATTTAAATCATTTTTGTTTAGTGTTTTTAGAATAACGAGGTAATAACGTGAATAAACAATCAGGTTTTTCTTTATTAGAAGTGATGGTGGTACTGGTTATCATAGGGATGATCATGTCGATTGTGGCACCTAATATTATGGGTCAGCAAGAAGAAGCGGCTATTGATAAAGCGCATTTAGATATTCAGCAGTTAGAAGATGCTATGAGTTTGTACAAGCTTAAAAATAAAAGCTACCCAAGTACAGAGCAAGGTTTAGAGGCATTAGTGACTAAAACTAGTATTGAGCCTATTCCAAAACGCTTCCCAGATGGTGGTTTTATTAGCAAATTACCAGAAGATCCGTGGGGTAAAAATTACCAACTAATTAGTCCAGGAGAGATTGGTAAGTTTGACATTTTTTCTATGGGACCCGATGGCGAACCGGCTACCGATGATGATATTGGTAACTGGGATGAAGATAAGCAGTAATGGGCATTAACTTTATCATACGCTTAAACTTAGTTAATAGGGGTTTACCATGCGGGTAAACCTTAAGCACCTAGGTGCAAAGCAATATGGTTTTAGTTTAATAGAGATTTTAGTGGTATTGGTGATCATCGCCTTTGCCACCAAAATGGTGGTATACAGCTTAGATGGCGGCGCAGAGGAAGAGCTAGATAAGCAAGCAAGTAGGCTGCATACCACCATTAATGCCGCATCGGAATTTGCCGTACTTAACCAGGTAGAGTTAGGTTTATTAGTTGATCAAAATACGCTTGAATTTTTAGTGTTTGATGGCGAAAAGTGGACCAGCTTTAAGCGGGAAGAGTTATTTAAACCAATTGAGTTTGACCAGCAATTTAAAGTAACACTTAATTTAGAAGACCTACCTTGGGCACAAGATAACTTATTAGAGCAGTCTAACTGGCGTGAGTTAATGAGTGGCGATAATGAAGATAGCTTATTAGAACTTAAAAAATTAAAAGTTCCTCAAGTACTTCTTTTATCCTCTGCTGATGTAAGTGCATTTCAGCTCATGCTTGAGTTAAAAGATCAGGCGGAGCCGGTATATTTTATTGAAGGTAAATTTGCTGCGCCAGTTGATTTTCGTCGAGAGCCCCAATAATGAAAAAATACCAAGGTTTTACCTTATTAGAAGTCTTAGTTGCGCTAAGTATTTGTGCTATGGCGGGTATTGCTGCAATGCAAGCAACTGGTGAGCATATTCATCACTTATCTAGCATTGAAGAGCAAACGTATGGCTCATGGGTAGCTGAGAATGTATTGGTAGAACAACGAACGAAAGGCGAAAAATGGCAAGGTAAAAATGGTACCCGCGGTACTGAGATGATGGCGGGGATTGAATGGTTTTGGCGCCAAGATGTTGTGCCCACTGCGGATAAGAGCTTTGTAAAGGTCACTATTAATGTGTTTACAGATGATAAGTATGAAAATTCAATTTATGAGTTAAGTACTTACCTAAATAAAGGTAAGCCATAAGTGAAGCAGCGCGGTTTTACATTATTAGAAGTGATGGTGGCACTAGGAGTGTTGGCGTTTGTTATTATGGCCACCCACCAAATACTTGATACCACCACGCGTGCCAAAGAAGCATCAGATGAAAAAATTGCTGAGCTAAATGGGTTACAAACAGCCTTCAGGCTAATGGATCAAGACTTTAGCCAAATGACTAAACGCCAAGTGCGTAATGAAGCTGGGGATTTTCAAGAGAGTTACTTACTTGCAGGGCGCTACATTTTAGAAAGCCAGCTTGATGGCATTGCCTTTGTGCGTGATGGTTGGATGAATCCCATTAATTTACTTCCTCGCTCAGAGCTGCAAGCTGTTGGTTATCGAGTAATTGATGACAACTTAGAACGAGTATATCGCATTTATGTTGATCAACTTGATAATATGGAGCCTCGTAGCCAAGTTGTTTTAGCTGACGTAGAAGAGCTTAAATTTGAGTTTTTAGATGGTAACGCAGAGTGGCAAGAAAACTGGCAAATTAAGGCGTTACCTAAAGCGGTAGCTGTAACATTAAAGCAAATGAACGCAGAACCAATTAGGCGCGTTTTTTTAGTGCCAGGACTCGGTAAAGAGCTACCAAAACCGGTTAATGATGGTACTAACCAATCGCAACCAAATGGCCGAGGAACGCCTTGATGAATCAAAAAACATCACGCGGCGCGGCGTTAGTTATTGTGTTATTTATTGTCGCGCTGGCTGCTATTTTAGCCGTAGAAATGAGTGCGAACTTAATGGTACAGGTACAAAGAAGTACTAACTTGCAAAGTCAGCAACAGGCTAAATGGTATGCTTATGGCGCTGAAGAATTAGCTATTAAAGGCTTAATTCAAAGTAAAAAAGACGATTCAGAAAAAACCACCTTAGCGCAGCCGTGGGCAAAGCAAGGTGATGTTAAGTACCCAGTTGATAACGGCACGTTAAGCGGTCAGTTAACTGATTTACAAGCCTGTTTAAACTTAAATGCGCTTGGCGCTGAGCCCGACCCAAATAGTACTAATAAAACGAACCCTGCGCATAAAGCGTTGTTTGCCATATTAGAAAATATAGAAGACTTACCCAGTGATGAATCTGAAGAAGGTATGGCTGATAGTGTTTTTGACTGGTTAGATAAAAACAGTATTACGTATCGCTCAGGAGCTGAAGAGGGCGAATATTTATCGCGTCAGTTTCCGTATATAACAGCAAATAGCCTATTTGCTTCGGTATCTGAACTGCGTTTAATTAAAGGCTTTAACCCTTTAGTGATGGAAAAGGTGCTGCCTTTTGTCTGTGTGATCCCTGGTAGTACGTTACTTTCAATTAATGTTAATACAGTCACTGAAGAGCAAGCTTTATTGTTCAGTGGCCTAATAGACGAACTGAGTGTTTCGGGTGCTCAAGCGGTAATTGCAGCGCGACCTGAAAATGGCTTTGATAATATTGAAGAGTTTTTTGAGTCTGTTAAACAACAAGGCGGCAAAAATATCAAAGCAGTAGAAAAGCTTTTTAGTTTAAAAAGTGAATATTTTAAATTACAAACGCAGGCAAAATTTGTTGATTTGCGTTTTTCGATGACCACATTACTGTATGCCAGCAATGGCGAGGTAACGATACTGGCGCGAAAATTTGGAGGCGTACAGTGACAGAGATACTGTTGATCCGCACGGGTCAAACCGAGCAAGATTTACTTAACTGGTTAATATACTCACTACAAGAACAAGAAATAATAGCCAGTGGCGAGCTACAAAATGCCAATCAGTTAAGTGAACTAACTGAAAAAGCATTAACCCGAGAACTTGTGGTACTTTTACCATGTGACCAAGTGCAATTAAAAACGGTGACACTGCCAACAAAGTGGAGCCGTAAATTAGAGCAAGCATTGCCCTATATGCTCGAAGAAGATCTTGCCTGTGATATAGACGACGTTTATATCGCGCTTGGGGAGCCAACTATGGTTGATGAGCAGCATGCAATTAAGATTGCGCTAACCAACCGTGATTGGTTTGAGCACTGGTTAGAAGTATTTGAAAAACATCAACTCACTCCGTATCAAATAGTACCGGATGCATTACTATTGCCAAGCGCTGAAGAGTCATGTGTTACTGCCATCGAACTTAATAAGCAGTGGCTCTTTAAACAAGGTGACTGGCACATTAGCGCGGTTGAAAGCAGTTGGCTAAAAGAGTATTTAGTAGCATTAGGCAATCCTGATATCAAGCATTACAGCCCCGCTGATCAGTTTCCTGAAGCACTTAACTTATATCCGCAAACAAGTGACTATGAGTTACCGTTAGCATTATTTGCTAAACAACTTGATAAACTTAAGTTTAATTTGCGTCAAGGACCTTACACCCTTAAAAAGAAAACTGCGTTATGGTGGGGTTACTGGAAAAGTGCTGCCATTATTAGTGTGGTTGCCTTGGTATCAAGTGTGACTATTAAAGCGGTTGAATTACATCAGCTTAATTCGCAGCTAGAAGTAGCTAAATCGCAAGTAGTAGAGCGATATCAAAAAGCCTTTCCCGGCACACGAGTACGCCCTCATTTAATTAAAAATCAAATACAGGGTGCATTGAATAAAGTACAAGGTGTTAGCGATACTGGCTTTTTAGATTTAACCAGTAAATTGGTTAGCGTGTTTTCGCAAGTGAGTGAGTTTACGCCACAAACATTACGCTTTGACAAACGCCGTAATGAATTGCGCATTCGAGCGCGTGGTAAAGACTTTCAAACTTTTGGTAAGGTTAAAGCCATTCTAGAGCAGCAAGGGGTTACTGTTGAGCAGGGCTCGTTAAATAATGATGGCGATTTTATCGTCGGCGAAATCAGACTGCGAGGTGCACAATGAAGCAGCAGTTAATGCAATATTGGCGTTCATTAAAAGAGCAAGAGCAACAACTAATTATGGTTGCAGGCGTTGTATTTATCATTTTTGTTTTGGTGATGGGGGTTTTTAGGCCTTTAAATACTGCGATAGAGCGGGCACAGCAATCACAAATAAAACAGCAAGAATTGTTAGCCTGGGTAGACGAGAGTATTGTTAAGCTCAAAGCCGCGGGTAAAACGCAAGCTGTGAGTAATCAAAATCTCAGCCAAATAGTTAATAATACGCGCGGCCGTTACAGCATTAATATTAGTAAAATGCAGCCTAATGATAACTCACTTCGTTTAACGCTCGACTCAGTAGAGTTTAATCTATTAATCCAATGGATTGATGAGCTCGTTAATCAGCATGGTTTAAGCGTAGAAAATCTAGATTTAAGCCAAGATGATAAATCCGGTTATGTACGCGTAAGCCGTTTAGTATTAGAGAAGTAGTTAATGAAAAAAATAATAATATTATCCATCGTTTTTTTAATGAGCTTTATTGTTTTTAGCGTTATTAAATTACCGGCTGCGGTTGCTGTAAATTTAGCTAAACCGTATTTTCCACCGCAGCTAGAAATAGGACAAACTGCTGGCACGTTGTGGCAGGGACAAGTTATGCAGCTGCGCTTTGAAGGTGAGCAATTAAATAATGTACGCTGGGATATATCTGGCTGGGCCTTATTTAAAGCTCAAGTGAATACTAACTTACGCTTTGGTAATCCTCGCGAACGCAGTGACATATCGGGCTATGCAGATATTAGTTATTCACTAGCAAATGATGAACTTAAAATAACTGATACCGTAGTGCGTTCAACGGTTGAGCGAGCAATGCAGCGAATTGATTTACCGTTACCAGTTACTGCTAAAGGACGTGTAATCTTAGAGCTTGATGAATACGTTTCTGGAGCGCCATATTGTCAATCACTCCAAGGTGAAATAGCCAGCCCTGATATTGACGTACAAGGTTTAACTGGTTGGTTCAATATTGGTGATCTCAGTGGCAAATTAAGTTGTAAGTCGGGCGATGTTGCTATACTCATCGAGCCAGACAATAGATTAGGGCTTGAGGCAGATGCTACACTAAAGGCTAATTTTGACTTTAAAGTTGCGGGATATGTTAAACCTGATCTAACTTTACCCAAAGAAGTTCATGACGCGGTGAAGTTTTTAGGCAGACCAGATAACCAAGGTCGTTACCCACTTAAATTTTAATATTTTATATAAAGAGTTTTAATGCAAATACCTCAGTTTACTGAGCAGCATGCCAAGCTGCTCAGCGAGTTTTTAAATACCCAATCAGGCGCAATGAGCCTTACGCAAAGCCAAGGTTATTTATTTGGCGTTATATGTTCACCTGAGCCGCTAGAAGTTCACCAATGGTTAGAAAACATTCTCCCTGATACAGCAAACGACCTTGATGAAGACATGTTATTTTTGTTTATGGCATTACACCATCAGGTGAGTGAGCAAGTATTTGAGTTGGGTTATAAGTTACCCGCTGAGTTTGAATATGACTTTTGCCAGCAATGGTCAGCGGGTTTTTTAACCGCAAGCCAAGCGTATACCCACAAGTTACTAGCAAGTGAGCAACTAGATATTCAATACAAGCAAGCGCTTGAAAGCGCACAGGCTACGCTCAGTTTTTTTGCTCTCGATAAACCAATCATTACGCAAATTGCACAGCAAAATAATATTGATGAATTACACTTATGTGAGCAGCAGTACGAGTTAATGGGCGACTTTGCATTAGGTTTTGCTGAACTTATCGAAATTGTAGCGCTTAACAGTGGCTTGTATACTGATGAAGGGTGGGAGGAGTAAGTTTTCTAGCGCTTAAACGTTGTTCTTAACACCTAACCGCCAATTTCTAATTCAATATCAGTGCAACCTTGTTTGCACTGTATTACTCCTTTACCGGGTTCGCTGGTGGCTAAGTTAAGGGTTAATACGCCATTACAATGTTCGCATTTTAACGTTTTACCCTGTGCCAATTGCTTAAGCATGGTGCGATGTTTATGAAATGAGTTACTTGCTTTTTTATTTAATCCAGAAAAATCCATTACTTTACTCTCGCTTGCGCTAATGACTCTTTGATAATACGACATACAGTAAGTAATCGTTCTTCGTAAAAATAGAGGTTTAGATCACCTTGGCGACAATAGCGTAGTTCAAATAACTTGACTGATTCATCCGTAGTAAATGTTTTAGCAACATAGTCTTGCTCAGAACGAGAAAGTGCTAATTGTTGATTCACTTTATTTCTCGTCATGGTTGCTACAGGAAAGCGATCTACTTTAGTTGAGCTGCTTAACAAACCGATACCATCACCGAGCAACCGTTCGCGCGGCTCTTTTACCAAAGGATGATCAACGGTAAAAAATGCTAGGATCACAACCACTAGTATAAAAAATTTCTTCATAAATATACAAACCTTGATCCAAACAACACTTTAGTAGCCGGCAAGTGTAATAAAATACACCTTAAAAGCAAGTCACAAATTGAATAAATTATTAGCAATCTAGTCAGTAATTTTAGCTAATATGCGTATAATAAGAGGCCGTAGTTAGATATTTCTGAAATATCTGAAAGTACACAAGTGCGACTTAAAGCGTATTATGTTTAGCATGCAAGTTGTTACACTTAGGCGAAAAGTACAAAAAGATTGCTGAATTTTTATTTCCTAGCGGCGTTGAGGAACTTCAATGGATAAGCAAATTAAAGTAAAAAACATACCAACAGAGGTTAAGATCCAAAAACCTGATCTGAGCCGTCAAGAAGATAGATTTAACCCCCGCAATCGCATTTATGTACGTGCGGTTACAGGGCTTCATCAATTACTAAGACAACGTATCGGCTTTTTAGGCATGCTAGCGTTTATGTTATTGCCTTGGATCAACTTTAATGGTCAGCAAGCTGTGTTGTTTGAGCTAATGGAGCAAAAGTTTAATATTTTTGGTTTAACCCTGTGGCCACAAGACTTCACTATTCTTGCATTTATTTTTATGCTTGCGGCGTTTGCTCTATTTTTAGTGACTACTTTTTATGGCCGAGTATGGTGTGGCTATACCTGTCCGCAAACAGTATGGACCTTCATTTTTATTTGGTTTGAAGAAAAATTTGAGGGCAGTGCTAATCAACGTAAAAAGTTAGATCAGCGGCCAATGGATTTTGATAAATTCTGGCGAAAAACCGCAAAGCACACTAGTTGGGTGCTATTTTCTCTATATACAGCGTTAACCTTTGTTGGTTACTTTACGCCTATTCGCGAACTACTCCCAGAATTTGTTACATTTAATGTGGGCGGTTATGCCTTAGTTAGTATTATTGTATTTACTATTTGTACTTATGGTAATGCGGGTTGGATGCGCGAAATTATGTGTTTACATATATGCCCATACTCACGCTTTCAGTCAGCAATGTTTGATAAAGACACCTTTACTGTAAGCTACGATGAAGCGCGTGGTGAAAACCGCGGGCCACGTTCGCGTAAACAAGACCCAAAAGAGCTGGGGTTAGGTGATTGTATTGACTGTAACTTGTGTGTGCAAGTTTGCCCAACTGGGATTGATATTCGTAATGGTCTGCAATACGAGTGTATAAACTGTGGCGCGTGTATTGACGCCTGTGACGGCGTAATGGACAAAATGAATTATCCTCGAGGGCTTATCTCTTATACCACTGAGCGTAACTTAGAAACCCCAGAGAATAAAACTCATCCGCTGCGTCCTAAGCTAATTGGTTACAGCATTATTTTAGTCTTACTTACCGGTGCGTTGGTAGCCAATATAGCTATGCGTAAACCTATGGACTTTGATATTATCCGTGATCGCAATCAGTTGTATCGTGTCGATTTTAATGGCTTAGTTGAAAACACCTACACCTTAAAAGTGATTAATAAGGCACAGTACGAGCAAACATTCTCTATTGATGTTAAAGGGTTAGATAACTATAAATACATAGGTGATACCACCTTTACGGTGAACGCTGGTGAATCGCATAATGTGCCGTTATCATTAGTAATGGACCCTTATGATTTAAAAGCGCCAATGACCGAGTTTAACTTTGTACTGTCGCCAATAAACGAACCCGATAACCAAATATCGCAGCAAAGTAACTTTTTTAAAGCGCGATAAAGAGTCTGTATTAAAAGACGAACACTGATATTAACAAAAAAGCGGGATATTCCCGCTTTTCTTTTATATAAGAAGTATATGAGTAAATTTAGCTTTATTGACTTAACCCCAGATCTTATTTTGGATGCCATCGAAAGCGTTGATATTTACGCTGAGTCAGGGTTGCTAGCGCTAAATAGCTACGAAAATCGAGTGTATCAATTTGTAGCTGAGGGTGGAAAACGTTACGTTGTTAAGTTTTATCGGCCTGAGCGCTGGAGCAAAGCACAAATTCAAGAGGAACATGATTTTGCTTTTGAACTGGCAGCCGCAGAAGTACCGGTGGTTGCGCCAATAAAGCATAATGGGCAAAGTTTATTTGAACACCAAGGGTATTTATTTACTTTATTCCCAAGTGTAGGCGGGCGTTTATTTGAAGTCGATAATTTAGATCAGCTTGACGTACTAGGGCGTTTAATTGGTCGCATGCACCAAGTAGCGAAAACGCAGCCCTTTACCCAAAGACCAATCGTTAGCTGTGATGAATACCTGCATACAGCTAAAGTTCATTTACAAAAAAGTAATTTAGTTCCTATGGGACTAGAAACTTCCTTTTACACTATTTTAGATTTAGTTATTGCCCAAGCGCAGCTGCAATATAAAAATGTAGACAGTATTCGCTTACACGGAGACTGCCATGCTGGTAATATTTTATGGGCTGGGGATGCGCTGATGTTTGTTGATTTAGACGATAGCCGCCAAGGACCTGCAATTCAAGATTTATGGATGATGCTCAGTGGCGATCGACAAACACAGCTGTTACAGTTAGACACTTTAGTGAATGCGTATGAAGAGTTTTGTGATTTTGATCACTCACAACTGAAGCTGATCGAACCGCTTCGCGCCATGCGTATGATTCATTACATGGGTTGGGTTGCAAAACGTTGGAGCGATCCAGCTTTTGTACGGAACTTTTCATGGTTTGCAGATGACAAATACTGGGAGCAACAAATTTTAGCGCTTAAAGAACAGCTTGCAGCTTTGCAAGAAGCCCCGTTAAAATTATTGCCATAATATTTTTATTTAAAAAAGAAGTATAACGAGATATTCATGCTTAAAAAATTAAAACTAAGTTTACTGATCCTATGTTTACCTTTCGCAGCACTAGCTGCCAACTTTGAAGCAGGTAATCAATATACTGTGATTGACGTTGAAAAGAGTAAAACGCCAAACGTAACCGAATTCTTCTCTTTCTATTGCCCGCACTGTTTTAAGTTTGAGCCGGTAGCAAAAGGGATTGCAGAAAACTTACCTGAAGGGGCTGAGTTTGTAAAAAATCATGTTAACTTTTTAGGGGGCGTTTCACCACAAGCACAAAGTAACCTGAGCTTTGCTTACTTAATTGCAAAAAAACATGGTCAAGCCGAAGCAGTAACAGCGCAAATTTTTAAAAGCATCCATATTCAGCGTGCACCATTAACAGAAATTAAAGACGTTAAGAAGTTATTAGAGCTTAACGCAATTGATAACAGCACATTTGATAATGATATTGCTAGTTTGCCTATCATAGCAGCTGAACGTGCCATGCAAGATAAGCAGAATAAATATTCTGAGCTTGGCGCATTAACTGGCGTACCTACATTTATCGTAAATGACAAATATAAAATCAATATTAATACAATCAAGAGCCAACAAGAACTTGATGAGTTAATTAGCTTTTTACTAAAACTATAATTTTTGGAGCACCATAATAATGATCAAATTAGTTAAAGCAGGGTTGCTTGCTGTATTACTCCCTTTAGCTGCAACCAGTTTTGCTGCCACTTACGAAGAGGGCGTACATTATGATGTCGTCTCTGATCGTGCAACCAGAAAGCCAGAAGTAAAAGAGTTTTTCTCTTTTTACTGCCCTGCATGTAATAACATGGAGCCACTGCTTGCTGAGATCAAACCTAAGCTAGACAAAAACGTAAAGTTTAAGAAAAGCCATGTGGATTTCGTGGGCGTTCGTGACCCAGAACATCAAACTATGATTAGCCAAGCACTAGCTACTGCTGAAGTACTACCGCAAAAAGATAAAATTATTTCAGCGATGTTTGACCACATTCACGCAAAGCGTGCTCGTTTTAATGAGCTTGCAGATGTAAAAGATGTATTTTTAGCGCAAGGTGTAGATGGCGACAAATTTGATAAATTATTTGAAAGCTTCTCGGTACGTACACTGAGCTCTAAAATGAAGCGCGACCAAGATTACTTTAAAGGAAAAGGGGCACTGCGTGGCGTTCCAACATTTATTGTTAATGGTAAATATAAGCTTAACTTAGGTGGCGAGTCAGGTATTTCATCGCCAGAAGATGTAAGCGCACTTATTAACTACTTAGCAAATAAATAAGTAGTTTAGTGAAATAAAAAAGCTCCGAAAGGAGCTTTTTTATTTGGAGAAGAAAATTCATTATGGAAAAAATTTTAATCTCAAGTTGTTTGTTAGGTTTGCCAGTTCGTTATGATGGTAAAGGCCAAACAATATTGCACCCTCAACTTAATTTGTGGCAAAAGCAAAATAGATTAATCGTATTTTGTCCTGAGATTGCTGGTGGCTTACTCGTGCCTAGAGCGCCCGCTGAGATAAAGCAAAATCGAGTTATTACAAATACTGCCGAGGATGTAACAAGTGCATTTGAAGCTGGCGCTAATAAAGCATTAGCCCTTTGTAATAAGCATAATATTCGCTTTGCTTTACTAAAAGAGTCTAGCCCTTCGTGTGGCCGTAATACAATTTATGATGGAAGCCATAGTGGGGTGAAAGTAAAAGGCATGGGGCTGACCGCTAAGCTATTGGTAAAGAATCAAGTTGAAGTATTTAGTGAAGAGCAAATACCAGCACTTATCAAGGCGCTGGCATTATAGTATTGGATTTTATTTTTTCTGTAAAAATACACCAGATTCAATATGGTGTGTGTAAGGGAACTGATCAAATATTGCAAAGCGCTTAACCTCATGGGTTTGGCATAAGTGATCAAGATCACGCTCCAACGTATCTGGGTTGCATGATATATAAATAATATTCTCATAGTTAGCCACTAAATCACACGTTAGGGTATCCATGCCAGCACGAGGTGGGTCGACTAGAATGGTTTGGCAGTTGTAACTACTAAGGTCAATACCATCTAAGCGAGAGAAAGTACGCTCGCCTTTCATTGCCTGAGTAAACTCTTCGCTCGACATGCGAATAATATCTAAGTTAGTTACTTTGTTTTGAGCAATATTATATTGCGCTGAATGCACAGACGATTTTGATATTTCTGTTGCCAGCACTTTATTAAATGAGCCCGCAAGTGCAATTGAAAAGTTTCCGTTACCACAATACAGCTCTAGTAAATCATTGTTTAGTGGTTTACATAGCTCTTGTGCCCACTCTAACATTTTAATATTCACCTTCGCATTAGGCTGAGTAAAGCTATTTTCTACCTGTTGATAGATTAGCTCTTGGCCATTTACCATTAAACGCTCAGTAACAAAGTCATCGCCTAATTTTTCTTTTTGCTTACGTGCACGGCCAATAAAGTCAATTTTGTACTGGCTACTTAGCTTTTCCTTTAAGGCATTAATCTCAGTTAACCAGTTTTCATCAAGTGGCTTGTGATAAAGCAAGCTCACTAAAATTTCACCGCTGAGGGTCGATAAATAATCTATTTGAAATAATTTACGACGCAGTACTTCGCAGCCTTTTAAGTTATCAATCATTACCTGCATAACTTCACCTACTAAAGGAGCTGCAGGGTCAAAGGTATCAACACGTATTTTATCTTTCGTTTGTTGATCAAACATAATGTGAAACAGATCGTCACCATCGTGCCATACTCTAAATTCTGCACGTTGACGGTAGTTAATAGGCTCAGAGCTAAATACTTCTAACTGTTTTACACCGAAACGTTGAAACTGCTCTGTAATACGCTGCTCTTTTTCATTTAATTGTGCATCGTACTGCGTGGTATCTATATTTATAACTGCCATTAACGGTATAACCTTATCGTTGAGATCTGTTTATCGGCGCTATTGTAGGGAGCGAAGCGTATTTGTCTAGTTTTGATCAAATATAGTGAGCTTTTTTTAAGCATTTTACTACAGTATAGGCTTACTTGGCCGATATAAGAGTATGTCTAAATAGGAGTCTTCTCATGAAAATAGGTAACTTTAGTTTTGTTCCAAACAGCAATGCCAATAAATACAATACTAAGCAAGCAATGCCACAGCCTAAAATAGACTCCCCACCAACTAGCTATCAGCAACGCGGAAAAGAATTGGCTGCTGCCGTATTGGGTGACAAAATGGCAAAAGAATTAGGCTTGCCGGTTGCTGAAGCGAAAAAAGACAAACCATTGTTTGATTTTAATGAAGTAGTCAAAAATGTTTTAGACTTTGTGACCAGCTCAGTAAAAAAAGCCAAAGCCAATGGTGCCGATGATGACAAGCTACAAGATATACTTAATCAGGCACGTAAAGGCGTGCAAACAGGTGTTGATGAAGCTGTCGATGAATTAAAAGGTATGGGCGTATTTAATCAAGAGCTTGAAGAGGGTATTGATAAATCAAAAGAGGGCATCTTTAATGGCCTTGATAAATTTGAGCAGAACTTATTTAATCCTCAGCCAGCAAGCGTAACGGTTAGTCAATCGCAGTATGTGAACCTTAGTAACAGCGCTGATTACACTTTTACCACCGCAGAAGGTGATGAGGTGAGTATTAGTTTTGCAGACGCTTACCAATCCCAGTCATCTAGTCGCTATCAGCAAACTGAAAGCTCACAAGCATTTAGTACGCAATTTTCTGAGTCTCGTGAGTTGTCATTTTCTATGTCAGTAAATGGAGAGCTTAATGAAGACGAACAGCAAGCTATAAATGATTTAATGGCAGAGTTACAAGATGTAAGTAAAACCTTTTTCAGTGGTGACTTAGATAAAGCATTTGAACAAGCCCAAGAACTCAGCTTAGGAAATGAACAGCTGGTGGCATTTTCAATGGACTTACGTCAAAGCAAAACTGTGGCAGCTATTAAAGAGTATGAACAAATTAAGCCAACCTCAGAAAAGGCCATTGCCGAAACTGTCGCGCCTTTTAATGATGATCTAAAATCGGCTTACTCTAAAGCGCAAGCACTAGGATTAGAAAGCCAGCTATCAGGTATCATTCAATGGCTAAATCAAGATCAACAAGAAATAGATAAACTGGTTGATTACACTAACACCATGTTTGAAAACTTAGATAAATTAAACACAGCTACTGCAAAACTAGACGCTGAGTAAAACTACTTTCTTTTATAAAAGCCTCATGGCAAACTGCCGTTCTAAGTAAAGAGTAGGAATGGTAGTTTGTCAGCGCACATCATGGTATTTGATTCAGGTATAGGTGGAACTACAGTACTTGAGCATATTCAGCAAAGCATTCCTCACGCTCAATATAGTTACTTCATGGATAATGCATTATTGCCTTATGGTGCACTGTCGCAGCAGACTATAATTAGTCGCTTATGTGGACTAATCCAATTTATCAAAAATGAGTCGCTCAATGTCGACTTAATTGTTATAGCCTGCAATACCGCCTCAACATCTGCATTAAGTGCGGTACGAAAAATAACAGATATTCCAATTGTAGGGGTTGTACCCGCAGTTAAGCCCGCAGCACAAATAACACAATCAAAGCATATTGGATTATTGGCAACCCCTGCTACAGTAGCAAGTTCATATACGAATAGACTGATTAAAGAGCATGCCTCACTTATAACTACAAGCTTATATAGTAGTGTTGAATTGGTCACCCTGGCAGAAACATTCTTTTTTACCCAACACCTAGATATAGAAAAGCTGCACGCTGAGTTAAACCGATTAAATATTAATAAAGATATCGATGTGCTGGTATTAGGCTGCACTCACTTTCCTATTCTTGCTAAACCAATTAGTGATTACTTTAAAGCACATATAGAGTTGTTAGATTCTGGTGCGGCTATTGCTAAGCGAGTTAGATCTTTACTAAATTTAAGCGATAATCAAGCAGGCATAAAAAAGCCGCTGCGGTATTATGCAACGGCTGATATATGTAGTGATAAACTAGCCGTTAAGCAAGTTACACTGTTTGATCCGACTCTGAGCGATAAGAGTTAGAATCATCTTCTTGTTTTTGTTTTGCTTCACGTACTTTTAAAGTACGTTGTTGGAACTCACTATCATTTAACTTAGCAATTGCGTTATCCGCATCAGCTTGAGCCATTTCAACAAAACCAAAGCCGCGACGTTTGCCAGTATTCTTATCTTTCAATAAACGAACATTAAATACCTTGCCTTGCTCTTCGAACAAAGCACGTACAACGCCTTCATTTGCGCGATAAGGAAGATTGCCAACATAAAGTGTTTTTGTTTTTACTTCGGCTTCTTCTGCACTTACTGATGACATTGCAGCAATGACAAGTCCACCAATTAATAAACCAACACCAAATAGTAGTGCAGGGTCTAATGCTAGGCTTGCAAGTGCAAACTTAACGATAACAAAACCAACAACAGCAAGAATAACTGCAAAGATAAAAGATTTTTGATCGGGTAATTTCATTTTGATCTACCAATAAACAGGAAATAAACATTAATTTAACATTGTGAACTTGCTATCTTAACGTCTTAATTGAACATAGCAATGAAATTTATAGTAAATAGTTAATAAGAGTGCAAAAAACGACCTAAAGTAAGCTCTTTCCATACCATTTCAATAGTATTTGCTTGAAAGTTGAGCAAACAGTAAAAAGATCTAAAAAAAAGGTTGATCTGTTTTCGGATCTCCCTATAATGCGACCCCACTGAGAAGGGGAACGCCAACGCATAGCGAGGCACAAACTACTCAGAGAGTTAAATAAAACTTGAGTTTAAATCATCGTAAGAAAGTTTAAAATTAAGTGTTGACTCGAAAAATAAAGGATGTATTATACGCATCCCTAGCGACAACGTCGCAACGTTCTTTAACAATATAAAGCAATCATCTGTGTGGGCACTCGTACAGATTGAGTTCTAACAGCCAAGCTACTTAGGTAGTGAGGCAAACAAATTTAGAGTCTCAATTTAAACTGAGTGACCAACAGCAATAACTACTTAGGTAGGAATTGCAGCACAGTCAATTCAATATCGAAAGATATTAAATAAATTCAGAATTCATTGAGCTGTCGAAAGACAAAAAACTTTTTAATTGAAGAGTTTGATCATGGCTCAGATTGAACGCTGGCGGCAGGCCTAACACATGCAAGTCGAGCGGTAACATTTCTAGCTTGCTAGAAGATGACGAGCGGCGGACGGGTGAGTAATGCTTGGGAACATGCCTTGAGGTGGGGGACAACAGTTGGAAACGACTGCTAATACCGCATAATGTCTACGGACCAAAGGGGGCTTCGGCTCTCGCCTTTAGATTGGCCCAAGTGGGATTAGCTAGTTGGTGAGGTAATGGCTCACCAAGGCGACGATCCCTAGCTGGTTTGAGAGGATGATCAGCCACACTGGGACTGAGACACGGCCCAGACTCCTACGGGAGGCAGCAGTGGGGAATATTGCACAATGGGCGCAAGCCTGATGCAGCCATGCCGCGTGTGTGAAGAAGGCCTTCGGGTTGTAAAGCACTTTCAGTCAGGAGGAAAGGTTAGTAGTTAATACCTGCTAGCTGTGACGTTACTGACAGAAGAAGCACCGGCTAACTCCGTGCCAGCAGCCGCGGTAATACGGAGGGTGCGAGCGTTAATCGGAATTACTGGGCGTAAAGCGTACGCAGGCGGTTTGTTAAGCGAGATGTGAAAGCCCCGGGCTCAACCTGGGAACTGCATTTCGAACTGGCAAACTAGAGTGTGATAGAGGGTGGTAGAATTTCAGGTGTAGCGGTGAAATGCGTAGAGATCTGAAGGAATACCGATGGCGAAGGCAGCCACCTGGGTCAACACTGACGCTCATGTACGAAAGCGTGGGGAGCAAACAGGATTAGATACCCTGGTAGTCCACGCCGTAAACGATGTCTACTAGAAGCTCGGAGCCTCGGTTCTGTTTTTCAAAGCTAACGCATTAAGTAGACCGCCTGGGGAGTACGGCCGCAAGGTTAAAACTCAAATGAATTGACGGGGGCCCGCACAAGCGGTGGAGCATGTGGTTTAATTCGATGCAACGCGAAGAACCTTACCTACACTTGACATACAGAGAACTTACCAGAGATGGTTTGGTGCCTTCGGGAACTCTGATACAGGTGCTGCATGGCTGTCGTCAGCTCGTGTTGTGAGATGTTGGGTTAAGTCCCGCAACGAGCGCAACCCCTATCCTTAGTTGCTAGCAGGTAATGCTGAGAACTCTAAGGAGACTGCCGGTGATAAACCGGAGGAAGGTGGGGACGACGTCAAGTCATCATGGCCCTTACGTGTAGGGCTACACACGTGCTACAATGGCGCATACAGAGTGCTGCGAACTCGCGAGAGTAAGCGAATCACTTAAAGTGCGTCGTAGTCCGGATTGGAGTCTGCAACTCGACTCCATGAAGTCGGAATCGCTAGTAATCGCGTATCAGAATGACGCGGTGAATACGTTCCCGGGCCTTGTACACACCGCCCGTCACACCATGGGAGTGGGTTGCTCCAGAAGTAGATAGTCTAACCCTCGGGAGGACGTTTACCACGGAGTGATTCATGACTGGGGTGAAGTCGTAACAAGGTAGCCCTAGGGGAACCTGGGGCTGGATCACCTCCTTATACGATTTAGAACTTATTTGTTCGTAGTGTCCACACAGATGATTGTTAATTGTAAAGAGAACAACACTTATTGTTTGGGTCTGTAGCTCAGCTGGTTAGAGCGCACCCCTGATAAGGGTGAGGTCGGTAGTTCAAATCTACTCAGACCCACCACTTCTTCTTAATACTTCGTTGTAAGCTTCGTTGTTTAGTGAACTAAACGGCCTAAACTTACGCCTTGTCTTAAAAAGAAGTCGGTATACAAACAGTAAGACCAGCATATGTGGGGCTATAGCTCAGCTGGGAGAGCGCCTGCCTTGCACGCAGGAGGTCAGCAGTTCGATCCTGCTTAGCTCCACCACTTTACTTCTTAAAAATAAATATTCTTTTATCGGGTAGCACAATCACCTGAGAATAGAGTGTGTTTAATTTTGAGAAGTTTTTGATTCTCTGCTCTTTAAAAATTTGGAAAAGCTGATAATAAAATTCGTATGAATAACATTGTTATTTGTACAGAGTTTTCAAAAGTAAAAAAGAATGATAGCAGTATCATTCAGTGCCATTTAATAAACGTTTTACGTTTGTTGATTGGTATCTACTTTAGTATTCAATATTAACTTCTGGCGAAGTTAAACTGTCACAAAAAAAAGACCCGTTTGGGTTGTATGGTTAAGTGACTAAGCGTACACGGTGGATGCCTTGGCAGTTGGAGGCGATGAAGGACGTATTAACTTGCGATAAGCCTAGTCAAGCTAGTAAAAAGCACTTGAGACTAGGATTTCCGAATGGGGAAACCCACCTGCTTGCAGGTATCGTTAACTGAATACATAGGTTAACGAGGCGAACGCGGAGAACTGAAACATCTAAGTACCCGTAGGAAAAGAAATCAACCGAGATTCCGATAGTAGCGGCGAGCGAAATCGGAACAGCCCTTAAGCTTATTATGTGTTAATGGAAGGCTCTGGAAAGTGCCACGATACAGGGTGATAGTCCCGTACATGAAAACGCATTTTAAGTGAAATCGAGTAGGTCGGAGCACGTGAAACTTTGACTGAATATAGGTGGACCATCATCTAAGGCTAAATACTCCCAACTGACCGATAGTGAACCAGTACCGTGAGGGAAAGGCGAAAAGAACCCCTGTGAGGGGAGTGAAATAGAACCTGAAACCGTGTACGTACAAGCAGTAGGAGCCCCTCGAGGGTGACTGCGTACCTTTTGTATAATGGGTCAGCGACTTATATTTTGTAGCGAGGTTAACCGATTAGGGTAGCCGTAGGGAAACCGAGTCTTAACTGGGCGAATAGTTGCAAGGTATAGACCCGAAACCCGGTGATCTAGCCATGGGCAGGTTGAAGATTGAGTAACATCAATTGGAGGACCGAACCCACTAACGTTGAAAAGTTAGGGGATGACCTGTGGTTAGGAGTGAAAGGCTAATCAAACCGGGAGATAGCTGGTTCTCCCCGAAATCTATTTAGGTAGAGCCTCGGACGAATACTTACGGGGGTAGAGCACTGTTAAGGCTAGGGGGTCATCCCGACTTACCAACCCTTTGCAAACTCCGAATACCGTAAAGTAATATCCGGGAGACACACGGCGGGTGCTAACGTCCGTCGTGAAGAGGGAAACAACCCAGACCGCCAGCTAAGGTCCCAAAGTCATAGTTAAGTGGGAAACGATGTGGAAAGGCCCAGACAGCCAGGAGGTTGGCTTAGAAGCAGCCATCCTTTAAAGAAAGCGTAATAGCTCACTGGTCGAGTCGGTCTGCGCGGAAGATGTAACGGGGCTAAACTATGCACCGAAGCTGCGGATTCAGAATTTATTCTGAGTGGTAGGGGAGCGTTCTGTAAGCGGTTGAAGGTGTACCGGGAGGTATGCTGGACGTATCAGAAGTGCGAATGCTGACATGAGTAACGATAATGCGGGTGAAAAACCCGCACGCCGGAAGACCAAGGGTTCCTATCCCATGTTAATCAGGGTAGGGTAAGTCGACCCCTAAGGCGAGGCCGAAAGGCGTAGTCGATGGGAAACGGATTAATATTTCCGTACTTGGTATAATTGCGATGGGGGGACGGAGCAGGCTAAGCAAGCATGGCGATGGTAGTCCATGTGAAAGTGTGTAGGCTAGTGACTTAGGTAAATCCGGGTTGCTGTTAGGCTGAGACACGAGACGAGTCACCACGGTGATGAAGTTGCTGATGCCATACTTCCAGGAAAAGCCTCTAAGCTTCAGATTATACCGAATCGTACCCCAAACCGACACAGGTGGTCAGGTAGAGAATACTAAGGCGCTTGAGAGAACTCGGGTGAAGGAACTAGGCAAAATCGTACCGTAACTTCGGGAGAAGGTACGCTCCGATTGGTGATGAGACTTGCTCTCTAAGCTGATTGGAGCCGCAGTGACCAGGTGGCTGGGACTGTTTATTAAAAACACAGCACTGTGCAAAATCGCAAGATGACGTATACGGTGTGACACCTGCCCGGTGCCGGAAGGTTAATTGATGGGGTTATCTTCGGAGAAGCTCTTGATCGAAGCCCCGGTAAACGGCGGCCGTAACTATAACGGTCCTAAGGTAGCGAAATTCCTTGTCGGGTAAGTTCCGACCTGCACGAATGGTGTAACCATGGCCACGCTGTCTCCACCCGAGACTCAGTGAAATTGAAATCGCAGTGAAGATGCTGTGTACCCGCGGCTAGACGGAAAGACCCCGTGAACCTTTACTACAGCTTGGCACTGAACATTGAACCTACATGTGTAGGATAGGTGGGAGACTTTGAAGCAGAGACGCTAGTTTTTGTGGAGTCGTCCTTGAAATACCACCCTTGTAGTTTTGATGTTCTAACGTTGGCCCCTGAATCGGGGTTACGGACAGTGCCTGGTGGGTAGTTTGACTGGGGCGGTCTCCTCCCAAAGAGTAACGGAGGAGCACGAAGGTTGGCTAAGTACGGTCGGACATCGTACGGTTAGTGTAATGGTAGAAGCCAGCTTAACTGCGAGACAGACACGTCGAGCAGGTACGAAAGTAGGTCATAGTGATCCGGTGGTTCTGAATGGAAGGGCCATCGCTCAACGGATAAAAGGTACTCCGGGGATAACAGGCTGATACCGCCCAAGAGTTCATATCGACGGCGGTGTTTGGCACCTCGATGTCGGCTCATCACATCCTGGGGCTGAAGTCGGTCCCAAGGGTATGGCTGTTCGCCATTTAAAGTGGTACGCGAGCTGGGTTTAGAACGTCGTGAGACAGTTCGGTCCCTATCTGCCGTGGGCGTTTGAGAATTGAGAGGGGTTGCTCCTAGTACGAGAGGACCGGAGTGAACGAACCGCTGGTGTTCGGGTTGTCATGCCAATGGCATTGCCCGGTAGCTACGTTCGGAACTGATAAGCGCTGAAAGCATCTAAGCGCGAAGCAGGCCTCGAGATGAGTTCTCACTAGACTTTTAAAGTCTCTGAAGGGCCGTTGAAGACTACAACGTTGATAGGCAAGATGTGGAAGTGGTGTGAGCCATTAAGCTAACTTGTACTAATTACCCGTGAGGCTTAACCATACAACGCCAAACGCGTTTTATGTGATAGTGAAACAAGCGAAGAAGTTAATAGACTAAAGTAGATTACTGAAAACTTTTATTATCAGAATTCCAAATTTTAGTTAGTGCGTAGCGATACGGACTGACAACCAAATTTGCTTGGTGACAATAGCGTTTTGGACCCACCTGACCCCATGCCGAACTCAGTAGTGAAACGAAACAGCGCCGATGATAGTGTAGCATTTGTTATGTGAAAGTAGGTCATTACCAGGCTCCAAATAAGAGAAAGCCCGATTCGAAAGAGTCGGGCTTTTTTACGTCTGCAGGAAAGTGAAAAAACAGGCGCAAGGTGTAGGGAAATAGTTGTGGTATAGGGAATAACTAGTTGGGAAAATTAATATGTGGCTTTATGCGAATAAGTAACTAAGCTTGTGCGTAATTTGACTTGTTGCCTAACCAGCGTTGAATGAGAGGGTCTACATACTGAGGATATTGCTTCAACATCTGTTGTGCTATGGGTCTAACTTGATTTAAGGTCTGCTTATCTCTTGTTAAGTCTGCAATTTTAAATTCTGCTAAGCCGGTTTGTTTTGTTCCAAGGACTTCACCTGGGCCGCGTATTTCTAAATCACGTTCTGCGATAACAAATCCGTCGTTACTATCGCGCAGTACTCCTAACCGTTTCTGTGCGGTATGTGAAAGTGGTGCATGGTATAAAAGCACGCAGTGAGATGCCGTAGCTCCACGGCCTACGCGGCCACGTAGTTGGTGAAGCTGTGCTAAACCTAGGCGCTCAGGGTTTTCGATAATAATCAAACTCGCATTAGGCACATCAACCCCAACTTCGATCACGGTTGTTGCCACAAGTACATGAATTTTACCCGCTTTAAAGTCGCTCATAATGGCTTGCTTTTCCGTAGCTTTCATTCGCCCATGGACTAAGCCAATAGCAAGCTCAGGTAATGCTTCTTTTAGCTGTAATGCACTGTCTTCCGCTGCTTGGCATTGTAGTACTTCAGACTCGTCTATTAGTGTACATACCCAGTAAACCTGTCGACCTTGTTCGTTACAGGCAAGTTTTACGCGACTAATAATGTCATCTCGACGAGTATCAGGAATCGCAACTGTAGTGATAGGAGTCCGCCCAGGTGGTAATTCGTCAATCACCGAGGTTTCTAAGTCTGCATAGGCGGTCATTGCGAGCGTACGTGGTATTGGTGTTGCTGTCATTACTAGTTGATGTGGGTAACAATCAGCAAAGCGGCCTTTTTCACGCAGTGATAAACGTTGATGAACCCCAAAGCGGTGTTGCTCATCAATAATGATAAGTACAAGATTGTTAAATTTTACTTCATCTTGAAATAACGCATGGGTACCGATAATCATTTGCGCTTCACCTGAGGCGATCATTGCAAGTGTACTTACGCGCTCTTTACCTTTTGTTTTACCACCTAACCAAGCAACCGTTATTCCAAGGCTTTCAAACCAGCTAGAAAAGTTGATTCCGTGTTGCTCTGACAATATCTCTGTTGGCGCCATTAATGCGACCTGGTAGCCTTTTGCTATCGCAGTTAACGCGCTCAGTGCTGCGACTAGTGTTTTACCAGAGCCAACGTCCCCTTGGACAAGTCGCATCATAGGGTAAGCGTGTTGCATATCTGCTTTAATTTCTGATACCACACGGCTTTGTGCATTGGTTGGCGCAAAGGGTAATTGTGCTAAAAATTGTGTTTCTAATGAATTAGTGGGCTCAAGTGCAACGGCTTTAACTTGTTGTCCCTGTTCTCTTACTTTTAATAAACTGAGATTTTGTGCCAGTAATTCTTCAAATACGAGCCGCTGCTGAGCTGGGTGAGTCCCTTGTTCAAGCGCACTTATATCAACATCATTAGGAGGGCGATGCAGTAATAATAACGCATCACTTAACGGTAGTTGCGATGGTTGCCATTGTTGGGGAAGTAGCTCTTCTACTGCATACTTTTGAAGTAATTCTATTGCCTGTTCACTCAACGCCCTAATAGAGAGCTGCTTTAACCCCTCGGTTGTTGAATAGACTGGCGTAAGTGTTGATGATGTTGGTTGTTGTTCAAAAGTGTCGCTAATACTGTATTCAGGATGACTCATTTCAAAGCCAATACGTCCGCGACGTATTTCGCCAAAGCAACGAATTATTTTGCCTGTGCTAAATGCATTTTTTTGTGCTGCGGTAAAATTAAAAAATCGTAGTGTTAACCTACCTGTACCATCATTTATTTGGCAAACCAGCATGCGCCGCTTTCCAAAGGTTATTTGACTGGTTTCAATGGTTGCTTGAACAGTTACGTGGCTATGAGGGGTCAACTCACTAATTGTATAAATACGAGTTCTGTCTTCATACCTAAGCGGCAAATGAAATAGCATGTCCTGTACTGTACTAATACCTAGCTTTAAGAGCCGTTCAGCCATTTTAGGACCAACGCCTTTAAGTTCTGTGATTGGGTATTGGCTTAAGCTAGGTTTAGACAATGTAGGCTCAATTATTATTATTTAGTAAGTTAAGTGTACTGATACACTGTATATGCATCAAGTATGTTTTAACGCCTGCCAAAACTGTTCATCAGCAACAATTTCGCCGTTTTCATCAAGAGCAGGGTAAGGTAGGTTTTTTTGTTTGCATTGCCTTGCAATAATTGGGTGGCAGCCTTCAAAGTACATTGGGTGCTTAATTTCTTCACTCAGCATATTTCTATTGTATAAACCAGCTAGATCACGTTGACGCTGCGCCTCAAATAAAATTAGGGCTGCTGCAACGGATACATTTAACGACTGCACCATGCCTTGCATTGGAATAATGATGTTTTGATCTGCATACTCTAAGGCTTGTGGAGAGATCCCCGTTTTTTCTTGACCGACAATAATTGCAGTCGGTTTAGTGTAATCAATTTCTCTGAAGTCGACAGCATCTTCACTTAAATGCGTAGCTAAAATTTGTACATCAGGATTATGAGCACGCATACTTGCAACGGCATCATCTATGTTTCTGTGAAGATGTGTGTCTAACCAGTTTTTACTACCACCAGAGGTATTATTGGTTAGCCACTTTTGTTTTTCTGGCCACACGGCATGCACATGATGACAACCAACGGCATCAGCCGTTCTAACAATTGCTGATAAGTTATGGTGTTTGTGTACGTCTTCTAAACACACGGTAAGGTCGGTTTGACGACGTGAAAGTACACTTTCGATTCTTTGGTAACGAGTTTGCTGCATTGGAGTCCTCTTTTTCGGCAAATTATACGAGATTTTTCACCTTAAGGCACCACTGTTCGACTAATCGGGTTTTGTAATGAGATCAGGGTTTCGGTTGATTGAATGGCTTCTATTGCCTGTATTTTATTGATTAGTACATCTTGTAGATGATCGATAGAGCGGGTCATTACTTTAATAAAAATACTGTAATTACCAGTGGTGTAATATGCTTCGACCACTTCCTCTAATGATTCTAATTTTATAAGTGTTTGCGGATAATCGCGCGCGTTGTTCAAATTAATACCAATAAAACAACACACATCGTAACCTAATTGCTTTGTATTAATGGTTAGTTGAGTACCTGTGATGATCCCTGCATGTTTCATTTTTTCGATTCGCACATGAATTGTTCCTGCGCTTACACTAAAGCGTTTTGCTAATTCAGCATAAGGTGTACGCGCATTATCCATTAATGCATGCAGAATCTGTTTATCAAGATTATCGATTTGATAATTTTCCATAGATTTAACCGTCTTTAATTATGGTATTAGTTTTTTTTATACCATTTTTTTAATGGTTTTAATATCGTAAAGCTATTTTTATTATGGAATATTGAATTAAATAGTTTAATTGTTACGATAACCTCATTGAAGCGCAATTGTGCGCTAAGTAGTAAATACAATAACTGGGAATGAGGCCAATTATTATGAGTTCACATTATGTGCAGCAGCAGCAGCAAATAAGTAAAGTTAAGCAGTTCTTTTCGCAGCAATTAGAACAAAAACTGGGCTTAATTGAAGTTCAAGCGCCTATTTTAGCTAAAGTAGGCGACGGTACACAGGATAACTTAAGTGGGCACGAGAACGCCGTGGCTGTGAATATTAAAGCGATTGCAGATAGCCGTTACGAAGTGGTGCATTCTCTTGCTAAGTGGAAGCGTAAAACCTTGGGTGAATATGGCTTTTCACAAGGTGAGGGAATTTATACGCAAATGAAAGCGTTGCGACCTGATGAAGATTCACTAAGCCCAATCCATTCTGTTTATGTTGATCAATGGGATTGGGAGCAAGTTATTTGTGAAAGTACGCAGCGTTCTTTATCTACTCTCAAGCAAACGGTTGAAACAATTTACCAAGCTATTAAAGCCACTGAACAATATGTTAGTGCAAGCTTTGGCTTAAGAGCATTTTTGCCAGCTAAAATTACTTTTGTACACAGTGAAGAACTGCGTAAAATGTACCCTGACTTTAGCGCTGAGCAGCGTGAGAAAGCGATTGCTCAAGAATATGGTGCTGTGTTTTTAATTGGTATTGGCGGAGCATTAAGTGATGGTAAAATTCATGATGTGAGAGCGCCAGATTACGACGATTGGTCAACACCAACATGTGATCAGTATATGGGATTAAATGGCGATATTTTAGTATGGAATCCAATTCTTGAAGATGCTTTCGAAATATCATCTATGGGAATTCGAGTGAGCCCTGAAGTTTTGCAAGCTCAATTGGGAATTACCGGTGACGAAGACCGTTTAGAGTTTGATTGGCATAAAGCATTGTTAGAAAGTAAATTTCCTCAAACAATTGGTGGTGGTATTGGTCAGTCTCGCTTGGCTATGCTGTTATTACAAAAACAACACATAGGGCAAGTGCAGGTAGGTGTGTGGCCAGCGCAAACCTATGACAGTGTAGACGGCTTACTATAAAGAATAAGGGGCTGTTACTAACAGCCCCTTATAATTAAGTTTTAAACTCAATTTCTATTTTATTGTTTTCTAACTTAACATTACTTGGTGGAAAGTTGCGAGTTGTTTTAAGTAACTTGTTGAATATATGGATTTCCACTCCAGAATGTAAAACGGTATTTACGGTTAAAATGGCTTCATCGAGCATGGTATTTAGTTTTTGCTCTAAACTCGCTATCTGCTTTTCTAGTTGTTCAGCTTGTTGACTATGATGTATCTGAGTTGATCCAATCTTATTCATGAGCTCGCTTTTTTTATCAGCATCTTTAATTAAATCTGCTTTTTCTAATGCAGCTTGTAAGCTATCAACCTGTTCATTTGCAGTTGTTAATTCACTAAAATATTTATCAATATCTTTGGTCATTTGAGTGGCTGAAGCGGCTAAATTAATTGCCATTTTAGCCCCTGATTCGTTACCAATTTCTCCGGCAATTAGTTTAGTGGCATCTAAAATTTCACCTCCAAATAACTTTCCTTTAGGTAGTTCTGATTGACCAATTTGAATTATATTTTTTGCTTTCATTGAGCTGTGGCTGGCTTGGCGGTCAAGCAATATGCTGTTAGCTTCAATGTAGCAATATTGAGAGTGTGAGGCATGCACATCACCTGCGCAAATTATTCTGCAAGACAGTGATTTATCTTCAGGCTTTTGATGGCCAATCACCCCTTGTTTTACAAGTATATCGCCACCGGCGGTTAATTCTCCAGATTCGACTGTACCAAAAACGGTAATGTCACCTGTTGCATTTATCCTCATTCCTGGCTCTACATTTTTACTAACTATTACACTACCTTCAAAGTCGATATGGCCTGTTTTTACAGACACATCGTTAACAGTGAAAATATCGTCAACACGCATTCCGTTATTTATTTCAACAGGCACGCCGGCAATAGTTGAAAGTAATTCCATCGGGTTATTTTTTGATATTTCAGTACCCTCACCTGCAATTAGGGCATGAACTTGCCCTGGTTTGGCTGGTAAAACATCACCTATCACGGTAAACCCTTCTTGACCAGGAGTAGCAGGTTGCTGCTGGATTAGTAATTCACCCGGTTTAACACTTGCTAATTTACCAAAATCACGCATATCAACACTACCGTCTTCTTTTAATTTGGGTGCTTTAAGGCGGTCTTTTAAGGTTTTAACCATGGCTTTAAATTTACTATCTTGGCCGTCAGTAGGTAAACGTCCTTTAGCAAGTGGCCCGCTAACTACAGAGCCAGGTGGAAGCTCAAATTGCTTTTGTAAAAGCTGCTCTAAAAATGCTTGTTTATAACCTCTAGCAACATGCGCTTTCACTAATTCTTTTTTAGCTTCATCAAAACTGAGTGTTGCGCCACCTTTGGCGAGAGTGAGCGTGCCAGTGGCTAGCATTTTATCATCGCTGATTTCAACGATTAAGGTTGCATCGTGGCGTGTTGCAACGACTAAGATTCGTTCAGGTGTTTCACTGTTGAAATAGTTATTTATGGCGTCATGATCGATTTCACACTCGCTGTAAGGCGATTGTTCAATTGCTTCAATGATAAAAGCAGCACTGGTGGGTGCAGATTTACTCGTATCGAGCAATACATTGCCATTATGAGCAAGCTTAAACACAAGTTATCCTTTTCTACTACAAAAGTAAGGTTTAATAAAATAACGTGATTACAGAGTGCTAGAATTTTAGTTTTGAGTCAAGAATTCATCAAAGTGTAGCTATAGAATGGGATAAAAGCTATGAGCGGCGCTCATAGCTTATAGAGGTTAGTTTGTTGAAGGAAGTTCCATAATGCCGTCAATTTCTACTTGTACACCTTTAGGGAGTGCACGAACGCCAATAGCTGCACGCGCAGGGTAAGGCTGTTTAAAATATTGGCTCATAACTTCGTTCACAATGGCAAAGTTTGAAAGATCAGTAAGGTAAATATTAACTTTTACTAGGTCTTGAATAGAACCGCCAGCTTCCTCACAAACCGCACTGATATTTTTAAATACTTGATGTGTTTGCTCACTAAAGTCTTCAGAAATAACGTCCATTGTTTCTGGGACAAGTGGTATTTGCCCTGATAAATAAACAGCTGTCCCCACTTTTACTGCTTGGCTATATGTACCAATTGCTGCAGGTGCTTTATCCGTTGATATAAATGCTTTATTCATGATGTTCCTATTTTATTTTTTACGATAGACTTTTTGTACATCGGGCATAACACGTATGCGGCGCATAATATTGGCGACATGAATACGGTTTTTAACTGTGATCCCTAAGTCTATCACGTATAAATTACTTTCTTTTTCATCGGTAGCTATTTCTACAATATTGGCCTGCGTAGTGGCGACCACATTGGTTAATTTAGCCAGCGCACCTTGGTGGTTAATGATTTCTACTCTTAAAGTCGCTATATATTCTTTTTCTGGATTATCATCCCACTTTACGACTAGGTATTTCGAACGATCATTTTCCCAACCACGAATATTTTTACACTCTTGGCGATGAACGGTTAAACCTTTACCTTGGCTAACATGGGCAGTAATAGCGTCTCCAGGTACAGGACGACAACATTTAGAATAATTAACCAACATGCCTTCGGTACCAATAATGGTTGCCTTGGCACGCTTTGCGATATCGTTTAAATCATCATTGTCGTTTTGTAATAAGCGTTTAGCAATCAGCATACTCATTAAGTTACCTGAGCCAATCTCTACTAGCAGTTCTAAGGTAGAGGAAAGCTCATGCTCTTCAAGCACTCGGGTAATATTTTCAGCTGGCAGGTTATCAAATTTGTTTTCCCCTAGCGCTGAGTCAAGTAAGCGACGACCAAGTAATAACGCTTCTTCATGCTGTTGACTTTTAAGGTAGTTGCGTACGCCTAAGCGTGCTTTGCCAGTAACAATAAAGTTAAGCCATGTTGCGTTAGGGTGAGCGCCTGAACTGGTAATAATTTCTATTGTTTGCCCTGTATCAATGGCTTTACTTAAAGGATAAGGCTTGCGGTTCACACGTGCACCGACACAAGTATTACCTACATCAGTATGAACTGCATAAGCAAAATCAACCGCTGTTGCACCCATAGGAAGTTCAATAATCCGACCATCTGGGGTAAAGACATAAATTTCTTCTGGGAATAGCTCTGTTTTTACATTCTCTACAAATTCAAACGAGGAACCTGCGCTTTGTTGTAATTCCAATAAGCTTTGCATCCATTGGCGTGCGCGCTGTTGTGCAGTATGACCCGCATTGTCACCCGACTTTTTATACATCCAGTGAGCTGCGACCCCTTTATCAGCCATGTGATCCATATCTAAAGTACGAATTTGAATTTCTACAGGAATACCATGCGGGCCAACTAAAGAAGTATGTAATGATTGGTAACCATTAGTTTTTGGTACAGCAATATAGTCTTTAAAGCGGGTTTCAATTGGCTTATATAAGTTATGAGCTACACCAAGTACGCGATAACAGGTATCCATAGAGTCTACTGCAATACGAAATGCGTAAATATCCATGACTTCGTTAAACAGCAGCTCTTTGTTGAGCATTTTTTTATAAATACTGTATAGATGCTTTTCACGGCCTGATACGGTCGCTTTTATGCCAGATTCTTCAAGGCGAGCTTCAATTTCAGTTTGAATATTTGAAATAACTTCTTTGCGATTACCACGCGCTTTAGCCACTTCCGATTTAAGTGCACGATGACGCATAGGGTACAGTGCTTGAAAACCTAAATCTTCTAGCTCATTTTTTATATCATGAATACCTAAGCGATTAGCAATTGGTGCATAAATCTCAAGGGTTTCACGAGCAATACGGCGGCGTTTATCAGGACGAAGTGCGCCTAATGTGCGCATGTTGTGTGTTCTATCAGCTAGCTTGATTAAAATAACCCGAATATCTTGGGTCATTGCCATAATCATTTTTCGATAGTTTTCAGCTTGGAACTCTTTTTTATCTTTGAAGCTCAATTTATCAAGCTTGCTCACACCCTCTACGAGTTCTGCCACCGTTTCACCAAATATTTCAGCTAAATCTTGTTGGCTAAAATCGGTATCTTCAATCACATCATGCATGAGTGCTGCCATGAGCGTTTCATGGTCAAGATGCATGCTTGCTAATATTTGAGTGACTTCAACGGGGTGAGTAATGTAAGGCTCGCCACTTGAACGAGTTTGACCCTCATGAGCCTCTCGGGCTACCACGTAGGCTTTTTGAACTAGCTCAACATCGTCTGCTGGCAAGTATTTTGAGATTTTCTTTTTAAGACCTTCAAAAAGATACATTCACACTCCAATGTTCTCGTGAAGCAAATAAGTTAGGATAAGTTACGAATATACGATGAAAACAAAGGATTGCCAACGGCTATAGTTGAAAAACTATGCCGTTAGCTAAATCAGACCGGGCGGTTGATTATTGGTTGCCACCAACAATGGCAGCAACAGCAGCTAGTTCTGCCGCTTCTTGATGTTGTTGTTCTTCACGGTCAATAACATCCATTGAAGAATTATCAACTAAACCAAGTTCGATTTCACGTAAAGCAACAACTGTCGGCTTATCGTTCTCAGGATCTACTAGTGGATCTTTACCACCAACAGCAATTTGGCGGGCACGACGGGCCGCAACTAAAATTAAGTCAAAACGATTACCAATTGCATCTACTGCATCTTCAACTGTTACGCGAGCCATCTTAGCACTCCAAAATAATTTAAAAGCAAAGGCGTAGTTTACTGCACGCAGCAAGTTTCGCCAATAGCCAGTGGTTAATTTTTATCTATTTTAAGGCATGAACCGAAAATTAATCGTAATTTAGATTACTTGAGCAGCTCATTAATTAAAGTTTGATGACGTGTTGTTTGTGCTTTTAGCCTTAATCGCTGTGCAATTACTATGGTTTCTAAATCGCGTAAAGCAGTATCAAAATCATCATTCACTACAACATAGTCGTATTCGTTGTAATGAGAGGTTTCTGATTGAGCTTGCGCCATTCGACCTGCAATAATTTCAGCAGAGTCTTGGCCGCGATTATTTAAACGTTGTTCTAGCTCTTGTTTTGATGGCGGAAGAATAAAGATAGTTTTTACGTCGTCCATTATTTCTCGAACTTGGCGAGCGCCTTGCCAGTCAATATCTAAAAATACATCAATGCCTGCGGCGAGTTGCTCTTCAATCGCTTGCTTAGAAGTACCATAATAGTTATCAAATACTTGTGCCCATTCAAAAAAATCATCTTTGGCAATCAGCGCTTTAAACTCATCAACTGATACAAAGTGGTAATGTTCTGCATTATTTTCACCAGGGCGCGGTGCGCGAGTGGTGTGCGATACCGATACTTTCATATCAGCATGCTTTTTAAGTAGTGCATTTATTAAGCTAGATTTACCTGCCCCAGAAGGTGCCGATAAAATGAATAAGTTTCCGCGAGAGTGTGCCATGATTTTTTACCTAAAATGAACAAGCACAGCCATTAAAAAGGCCAGCCTTAATTCCTCTATTGTACTTTATTTAATGAAGCTTACTCAACTGCTGCATGTTTAAAGCAAATAGCCAGTGTCTACGAGCACAGGTACAGAAAGCTAGTGAAGATACTTTTGGCTCTCGCATAATGCAAATACATGTGTTGCAACTTGCATATCTAAGTGATGTAATTTTTTATTATTATTTAAATTCAATAGGTTAAAGTTTGGAATAAAGTCTGCATTAGTTCAACTATGTAACTATAGAGGGCTTACGTATGAAATTAACCCATCTCGGAAAAGTTTGCTGTGTATTGTGGCCTTGCACCGTTCTTAGTCAGCCATTTGAGAATTGTCCAAGCCAGGCTTTTTTAATGCAAGATGCTAAAGCACAGTTATACGGTATAGATTTAGTATCGGCTAAGCCTACGGTGTTAGCCGCGACTTTAACGTTTGCTACTGAGGCAAACAATGAAAGCGTAAATGCCATTGGCTTTAATTATAAAGATCAGTATTTGTATGGCTTTAGTCGCCAAGCACCAAAAAGTGTGGTGCAAATAGACAGTAACTACCAAATGGCTCGCTTAAATATCACAGGGCTGCCAGATACTAATTTTTATGTAGGTGACATTCAGGTAACAGGCGATGCAGCAAATCAGCGCGCTTCATATTATGTTTATACTCCTCGGTATGGGCTTTACGAAATTGATTTAAACTTAGATTTAACCGCTGAGATTACTGCGCAGCTTTTACCTAATAGTGCTAACTGGAATTTAGGGATTTATGATTTTGCCTTTCATCCACAAAGTAATTTACTTTATGCAGTTGAATCAAATGGTGATTTGCATGAAATTAACGTTGCTAATAATACTTCTAAATTTATAACTCAGCTCGATATTGGTGATGATACGGGCGCATTTGGTGCCGCTTACTTTGACATTGACGGTCAGTTTTACTTTAGTAATAACAAAAGCGGAAAAATACATAAAGTTGATTTAAGTATTAGCCCCGTAGTTGACTACACACCAACAGCAAACGTATTTACCTCAGGACCTAAATCTAGTCAAAATGATGGTGCGCGATGCGCTATTGCAGAAGTTGCAGTTACCGATAGTTCTATCGATTTTGGTGATGCTCCTCGTCCATATAACACGAGTCTTGAGCAAAGTGGTGCTCGACACTTATTTGATCCTAATAGTACTGGTAGTAATCTTATTTACTTGGGTGAAACGGTCGATGGTGAAAACATCAATACGAATGATGATTTAATCAAGAATCCCATTGATGACTCCGATGACGGGGTTAGTTTTGTAACCGCGATTGCTGCAGGGCAAGATAGCCAAATTATTGTTAACGCGTCAGCTGATAGCTTTTTATATGCTTGGTTTGACTGGGATCAAAATGGTGGCTTTAGTGAATCTGAGCGCATGGTAACTAAGTATCCGCTTAACAAAGGTGATAATAGTATTTTAGTTAGCGTACCGAGCAATGTTAAAGCAGGGCAAACATGGGCTCGCTTTCGAGTTACTGATGGCTCCGAGGCATCATTAATTACTGCCACGGGTGGGGTGCTAGGTGGCGAAGTGGAAGATTATCCAATAACCACATTTGCTAGCGCTGTTTATCCTGGTGAAAACGATTGGGTTACGCTTGCCTATGAAGATAAATGGCCGTTCTCAGGCGATTACGACTTTAATGATGTCGTTGTAAATTATCGTACTACGCAGCTGATTGAAGGAAGCAATGTGGTTGGCTATAAAATTGATGGTCAACTTGTTGGAGTGGGCGCAACTTATCACAATGGTTTTGCTGTAAGGCTTACAGAAACTACTAATAGCACAACCAATGCTATTTTAAGCAGTGAAATTGATGAGCAAAATATCATTTACACTATCAATGGAGAGCCGCAACTAGACTCGCCATTAGAAGCAAACCGTGAGCAGGCAATTTTGATTTTCATGCAGGACACTTGGCAACATATTACGAAGCAAGCCGGCTGTGATTACTTTAGAACCGAAAGCAATTGTGACGTAAACAGTAAAGTAACGTTTAGTATGACTATTCCATTAAAAGCAGCTAAAGCGCTAGCGAATGCACCTGGTACACTTCTCGATCCGTTCATTTTTGGTAGCGAAGGATTTTATCATGGTGACTTTTTAGTTGGTAAAAATGCAAGAAGCTGGGAGGTTCATCTAAAAAACCAAGCGCCAACAGAGGCTTTCGATAGTAGTTTATTCGCTGTTAATGGTGCAGATGATGCCACTCAGCAAGCCTCTGAGTTATTTTTTCAAACTGAAAATGGCCTTCCATGGGCAATTGAAGTCGGTATGCAGTGGCTACATCCACTTGAAGGGGTAGACATCACCAACGCTTATGATCGTTTTGCTAATTTTGCACAGTCGTCAGGTCAGCAAGCGCCGCAGTGGTTTAACAGTTACAACGCACCGAGTGTGGTTGTTAAAGGAGAACAGTAATGAATAAATTAACCGTTATCTTATGCTCATTATCACTGTTAACAGCCTGCGGGGGCGGAGGCGATGAAAGTGCAGCACCTGCCCCGACTAATGTAGCTCCACCAGTTGCTGATCCAGTAACAGCTGAGCCCCAAGGAATGGCAAACTTAGTTATCAATAATGACTTTAACTTATCAACAAAATTTAATTTAGCTATTGATGTAGCGCTTTCTAGAGGTGATGAAAGAGCGTATCTGAATATTTGTCAGAAAAAATCGAATGCAGAGCGAGCAGATTACAATAATTGCTTATTTAGAGCCCCTTTAACGCAAGGTGCACTCACAACTACCCTTGCGATGAGCAGACAAGATATTGAGCTAGTAGCGGAAATTTGGTTTTACGATACCAGCACCCAACCACTTGCTTTTACTTGGCAGTTTGATGCTCAAACACAAAACCAAATGTTTGAGATTAGATAACATCAGGTTATGTCGAGTTCTGGTTAAGTTTTATCGGCTTAATTGATAAAACTCAAAGTTAAGATAAAGAATATACTCAGGTATATTCTTTTTTTATTGTTAAAAGGGGCGTTCATGTTCAAGGTTATTTCGAGTAGGCGGTGTAATTCAAAAAGAGGTTATAGCATTGCTGTTATCGCAGTAATTGCCTTGATGCTAATTGTTGCCGCATTTAATCCGTGGCAATTTTATTACGCTGATTTATTAATATCCTTTCGGTTTCCTTTGTTAGCTGCTGCGTTGTTTTTTGCACTGTTACTGCTTGCGCTAAAAAAACTATGGCTAGGGGGAGTGATTGCGATTATTTGTATTATCAATTTAAGTTCACTTTTACCGCTGCATTCATTAGAAGTCATTCCCTCGAAGGCTGCGATAACAGTTAAGCAAATTAATCTAAATTACAATAATCCCTATGTAGACATGCATCTAAAGAACTTACAAAACCAGCAATGGGATGTGCTTGTTTTTCAGGAGTTTAGCGATTTAAACCGGCATTTGCTCAAACCGTTTTTAAATAAAGCTAGTTTGTTTGGTTATCGCGAAGTCGAAGGGATCCCCTACGGCATTGTGGTTATTTCGCGTTTACCGATTATACACAGACAGCAAGTTAAATTAGATGGCGACCGATTAGGTTATATTAAGCTTAAGCTGTTATTAGATAAACATCCTATTACCGCTTTTATTGCCCATCCACCTTCACCAAGAACTGCTACTCATTGGCATAATCGTAATCGGTTATTATCAGCAATGAACGAGGCGAGTACAAAAGAGATAGATCCTTGGTTTATTGCGGGAGATTTAAATATTGTTCCCTGGTCGAGCTATTTTAATTGGTTTAATGCGCAAAGTTGTTATGCAGCTGCAAATGCATATACCAGCTTTGCACCTACTGCAATAAAACACACTTTAATGACAGGCTTGCCAATTGACCATTGTATTTTCAATCAAGAGTTTAATTTATCTTCTCTGGAAGTGAGTGAGTTTAAAGGCAGCGATCATAAAATATTAAGTTATACATTAAATTTAAAAAGTTAGGTGAAGTATTTACTTTAGGCCAATACAAAACAAATAGCTTAAACGCTATTTGCTGTGTATTGGCGAAGTATTTATGATGCAGTAGTAAATGTGTTTTTTAAATCATGTAATAAATGGCGTAAATTACGTTTATGCGGGAATAACGTAAACGCGGCAGTTGTAGTCGATAACGCTTTAAATTTTGCGCCTATTTCTCGATAATACTCACCGTAGCATTCTAATATACGTGCCTGTGCTTTTATTTGTGCAATCATTCCAGCATCTCTTTTGCAGCGTGAAACAATTTCTTTCATCGCGTTGAGCCTATTTTTACGATTCGCAGTAATAGAGCCCGCTCTCATTAAGTAATCCATGGCTATGCGCGGTGAAAAAGCTACATCACCAATTCTTGCAAGTTTTAACCAGCAATCCCAATCACTTGCGCTGTTTAATACGTTATCAAATCGGCCGATATAATTAATGGCTGAGCGTTTAACCATAACTGAAGAGGTTCCTATTACATTAGCAAAAATAAGCAAGTCCATTGGCGACTTTAAATTTTGGTAGCCCATATTTTTCTTATCAACAAATTTTGAAAATTCAGGCCAAAAAGAAAAGCAATCCACAATAGGCTCATAGTCTTCATTTACATGCATATAGTTAGTAAAGCTTAAAACACATTCGGAGTTTTCTTTCATATAACCTAATTGCTCATACAGTTTATCATCACTCCAATAGTCGTCGGCATCTAAGAATGCAATGTAGTCCCCTTTAGAAGCTGCAATAGCGCGGTTGCGTACATTAACTACACCGGTATTTTCTTGTTCTAAAATAACCAGCTGTGGAAATGTGTTCTGCGCTTTTCTCAACCATTCAACACTGCCATCGGTTGAGCCATCGTCTACAACGATAATTTCTAGATTGACATTTTTTTGAGCAATAACACTACTCAGTGCCTTTGCTAAATACTGTTTGCAATTGTAGTTTGGGATAATAACGCTTATTTCTATATTCATGAGCTGCACCCTGGCTTCTATTAATTAACTAGATAAGTGCTACGCAAGTTAAGCGCCAAGTATTTTTATAGCTTTGTGGAGTGTTTTTTGTCTAATGCTTTGCATTTTGCAATATATGTTCGCAAATTGACTTTAATCTAACCATTTTTAGTGCTTTTTAACTGGGCATGGTTCTTGCGAAATAACCATTAGAATCTTTTGGAGTATTTAGCATGAAACATATAGGCATTGTTGTACCAAGCTTCCATATCCCGTCAGAAACCTTTGTGGTGACAGAAATAAATGCACTTGTTAAAGCAGGTCATAAAGTAAGTGTTATTACCTTTGAGAATTTAAATACCAGTGCAAATCTCGATAGCAGTGTAAATGTAATTATCATTAAAAAGTCTTTTAGTGCTGCTGCTAAATTTGCAATGTCTAAGCCGCTAGTAGCTCTTAACGCTGCTAAAATTGCTTTTCGCTTTACCTCAATCTCAGCCATGTCGCTTCTAGGGTATGGGTTAAACATTGCAGAAATAATTAAGCGGCACGGTATCTCTCATATACATTGTCACTTTATGCATGCACCGTTGGCATACTCGATTGTTGCTAGCAAAATTGCGGGTATTAGTGTCTCTTCAATCGGTCATGGTCATGATGTATATGTAAACGATACCGATCTCAAACTCAAGCTTTCGTTATGTGATTTCTCGGTTGCTGTGTGTAAAGACATGGCTCAAAAACTAAGTAATTACAAAGTTGGAAAAGTTGAGCTATTGCATTGTGGTGTTGATTTAAGTTTATTTAGCAGCACTCCAAATCGACTTCATGAGTCTGTTAAATTGTTATTCATTGGGCGCTTAGTTGAAAAGAAAGGACTGCAATTTCTATTACCCGCTATAAAAAAATTAAGTAAAAAATACGCCATATGTCTAGACATCGTGGGCGAAGGCCCATTAATGAATGATTTAAAGTTTTTGTGTGAAGAGCTTGGGCTTGATAAAGATGTTCGATTTTTAGGGCGTCGTACGCCTCTTTGGTTATCAAAAAATACCAGTAACTACTCAGCACTGGTTGCGCCATTTTGTGTATCTAGTAATGGTGACAGAGACACTGGGCCAGTAGTTCTTAAAGAAGCTATGGCCAGTGGTATTCCTGTGCTAACGACCAAGCTTATGGGGGCAAAAGAAATTGTAAATGATTCTGTTGGTTTTAAATGTGAGCCTTCAAGCATTATTGGTTTAGAGACTATCTTAACTCAATTCTGTGAGCTTAATCCCTATGAACGATATGCCAAAGGTATCAATGCTAAACGATTGGTAGCAAATAAATTTAATGCCAGCTCACAAGCTAAAAAGTTGTCATCTTGGGTGCAAAACTCATAAGGAATGAAGATGAACGGACTTAAGCAAATAGCCTATTTTGGACTATCAACATTATTGCTCAAAGGGCTTGGCTTTGCTTTACTCCCTATATCGACTCGTCTTTTAAGCCCTGCACAGTTTGGTGAACTTAATTTTTTAGTCTCTATTTCAGCCGTAATGTCTTTGTTGTTGTGCCTAGGCTTACCTGAGCTCCTTTTTAAACAGCAAATGAAAAGCGTTGTTTTTAAGCAAGCTTTATTTAGGGATGCGTTGATTTTATGTAGTGTGTTAAGCACTGCATTTGTAATTGCTGTTGTATTGTTTGCTGACCTTTTGCTGAATTTATTACCTATCTCTGTTAATCAAATAGATTTGCAATTATTAGCTGTTAACTTGGCATTTTCGTCGGTGTTGTCGATTGTATTTTGTTTTTTTAGGTATTACGAAATGGCTAAGCAGTTCTGCTATTTAGCTGTTTTACAAGGGGTCGGACAAACTCTACTGACCATCATCTTGCTATATCTAGGCTATGGTGTAACTGGCGTTATGCTATCTGGTGTGATAGCGAGTTTTATTGTACTGATACTGTCACTGTGGCAAATAGCACGCACGATTAATATTAGTTTTAAATGTATCGCATGGAATATTACGCCTAAAAATACGCTGTTTTTGTTAAGCATTATTGTCTCTTCACTCTTTGTGTACGCTAATAATGGCGCAGAAAACTGGTATATTGTAGCCAGTGTGGGCAAAGAAAAGCTCGCTCAATATTATGTCGCTCTGCAATTTGCAGTCATGACCTCGTTTACATTTGAACCAATCAGAATGTGGTGGTTTTCACGCCGTTTTGACGAGTTAACCTCAAGCCGCAACCACTATGTGTTTTTATGTGAATTAAGCCTTGAGATTGCGATTACCCTTTGCTGCATAATGCTACTTTTAGCGCCGCACTTATTCACCCTCGTTTTACCACAAAATTATTTACTTAATGCCTGGTTATTACCCAGTTTAATACTCATTGTTGTGCTGAGACACCATAGCGATTTACTTAATATTGGTTGTTATGTTCACTATAACGGCTTGTTTGTGACTATTATTAATGCAGTGAGTGCTACGAGCGTATTAATTGCATTAAGTTTTTTAGTGCCAAAATGGGGAATATTAGGTGCTGTTGTATCGCTAGCATTGGCGCAAACTTTAAAAACGCTACTGTTTGTAGTTATTAGTCAAAAGCTAGAGCATTTAGCATTTAAAGTACACAGTCTGCTCCCTAGCTGGCTGTGCTTTATTCTTGTGTTTTCGTTAAGTGTGACTCAAGTGTCTTACTACATTGTAGGACAGGTTGCTGTGTTGATATGTTTGTTTGCGGTGTTATTTAAAAAGTATAAACACCACATCACGGGAATATTGCAACGGCTTTTAGCAAGGAAGGCGCATGGTTAACTGGTATAAAGAGCATTACTTATTAATAAATGGCTTAGTGATAACGGCGCTTATTTTAAGCTTATATTCGTTATTTGGGCCCATAGCTGCTTTTGCTTTATTGTTACTGCCATTTGCTGGCGTATTAGCCGTGCGTATTAGTACTGTGTTTATTATCTTATTTATTTTATTTAGTTATTTTAGGATTCATGAGGCATTTGTATTTTTAATGCCGCTTAAAATCCCTAAACTCTTAGCGCTAGCCTCTTTACTGGCCATTTTCTGGCATTTATTTATTTCCAAAACATTAAAACCGCATTGGAGCTCAGCTCATCTTATTTTTGTCATTTGGTTTGTGTGGCTTACCGTGTGTGTGTTTTCGGCTTCAAACCGTGGCGTTGCTATTGAGTATTGGTCTGGAGTGTTGGTTAAAGTTTTTATTATGGTGTTTGTGATCAGCTGGTGGTTAACGCGATTTTCTCACTTTAGTTACGTAAGACTAGGAATTATGATTTCTGGTGTGGCCATTGCGCTGGTGGCACTGAATAACAAAATTAATGGTGTGGGGCTAGTTGAGGGCACCCGAGTCACTATTTCTCGAGAGTATCGTTCACAACTGGGCGATCCTAATGATTTATCTTTAGTGCTGATGTTTCCTGTGTCTTTTTTAGCTGCTGAATTATTTAATACATACAACAATCCATATCGACGATTATTTGCAGGCGTTGGTTTAATTTTGGCTATTTCAGGAGTAATAGCTACGCAAAGCCGAGGCGGCCTATTAGGTATTGCTGCTATTTTAAGTTTCTTTTTATATCAAAAGGTAAAAAATCCAGTGGTTGTGGCTGCATGTGGGGCAGTTGCCATGCTTGCCATGATGGTCTTTGCGGGGATTTCAGATAGGCAAAGTGGTGGTGCTGCTGAAAGTGGAGTTGATGAGTCTGCTATGGGTCGAATATATGCTTGGCAAGCTGCAATAAACATGGCGCTTGCTAACCCGCTAACAGGAGTTGGGGTAAATAACTTCTTCGTAAACTATTACTTTTATAGCCCGCACTGGGATGGCAAGAATCATGCAGTGCATAGTACATGGTTTCAGGTGCTTGGTGAAACAGGCTTTGTTGGTATATGTATTTTTTTACTGGTTATCGCCAGTATTTATCGCAGCTTGTCTCGAGTATTTTGCATTAATAAGCTTAACTTTAATTCTGAAGTGACAGTGAATGCTAATGCGCTAAAAGCCGGTTTAATTGGTTTTATGGTTGCAGGTACGTTTTTAACTCAAGCTTTTACGTGGCCTTTGTACATCATTTTGTCGCTGACCATTGCCCTAGAAAAGCTGACTATCGATAGTAATAAGGATTCGTCTTATGGTGACCCAACTAAAGTATTGGCTAAAAAATAGTAACAGTCCCTCGGCAAAACGTTTGTTTAAATTTGCAAAGTCGCTGCGTAATCCACAGCTACCCGTTATTCCTCTACTACATAGTGGGCTTTATCATCTGCACCATTTTATAAAGCAGTTTGTTCATGAACTGCTGAGAATATTTTATTACACCCCATTATTTAAAAGCCAAATTCAAGGCAGTAAAAAACGTTTATATTTATATTCGGGTATGCCTCAGGTAATTGGTAAATTAAGGGTTGAATGTAAAAACGATGTCAGGATCTCGGGGATCAGCACTTTGTGTGGCCGTGTAAGTAATGAGCGTGAGCCTCTACTAAGTATTGGTAATAATGTTGATATTGGCTGGCAAAATGCGTTTTCGGTAGGACGAAAAATTGTACTTGAAGATGATGTAAGACTTGCGGGACGTGTTTTTTTAGCAGGCTTTCCTGGTCACCCAATTGATTGTGAACGTCGTGCGAACGGCCAAAGTGATGACGAGAGTCAAATTGGCGATATTATTATTAAGCGTGGAGCATGGATTGGGACCGGTGTTACGGTACTTGCTGGAGTAACCATAGGTAAAGGAGCCATTATAGGGGCGGGCAGTGTGGTAACCAAAGATATTCCCGATTTTACTATTGCCGCAGGTAATCCGGCTAAAGTAGTCAAAAACATAGTGGAGTGAGCGAATGAAATTTATTGTTTTTGCAGAAGATTGGGGGAGCCACCCTAGTAGTACTCAGCATTTATTTTCAGAGCTTGCAAAAAGACAGCAAGTGAATTGGGTTAATTCTGTGGGAATGCGTAAACCTAGCGTAAAGCTGCACGACATAAAACGTATTTTTAATAAATTTAAGCAGCTATTTCAACCCTCTAATAATAGTAAAATAGCCACGCCTAAAAATATGACGGTATATAAACTGCCTATTTTACCATGGCATGATAATGGCTTAGTGCGCTGTTATAACCGTTGGGTTTTCTCTCGTCATATTGGTGCTCATAAAACCAGTGAACCTATTGTATATTGGTTAAGTGTGCCAACGGCATGCTATCTGTTTGATAAAAGAGCCACCGACTCGCTAATTTATTATTGTGGTGACGATTTTAGTGCGCTGGCTGGGGTTGATCCTATGCTGATTGCGCCTTTTGAGCAGCAGCTGATTAAAAACGCAGATCTTATTTATGTGATCAGCGAGTTATTAAAAACTAAAATGCCTGCTGAAAAAACTAAGTTACTAACACATGGCGTGAGCTTTGATTTATTTACGAGTAATGTCGACAAAGCCGCAGAAATCAGCGCTATTAAAGCCCCCATTATTGGCTTTTATGGCAGTATCAATGCCTGGCTAGATATCCCTTTATTAATGGCGTTGGCCACTGCTAGGCCGCAATATCAATTGGTATTAGTTGGCGATATTACCACTCCCATTTCAGGGTTGTTGCAGTTTAAAAATGTAACGCATATTAGTGCGGTTGAGCATAAACGGTTGGTATCTTTCTCGGCTCATTGGGATGTATCTATTTTACCATTTGTCGATAATGAGCAAATTAGGGCTTGCGACCCGCTTAAATTAAAAGAATATTTAGCGGTAGGCAAACCGATAGTCGCAACCGATTTCGCGGCAGTGAATCATTATCACTCGCAAATTTTTATCGCTCAGTCACAGAATAACTTTATTGAAAAAATTGATCAGGCGTTGTCACTCAGTCAAGCAAAATTAAGTTTATTGCATGCAGTCCAAAAAAACATAGCGAAAGAGCATAGCTGGCCGGTAAAAGCTCTCACTGTGATCAACGATCTACAAATATTAAATCCCTCCGATTAAACCATAACTATAATATTGGCGCGCCCTGTGCAACTACTCCATTAAAGAAGGCTATTTACGCTGTAAATTTTTATTTTGCAAATAGCCGCAAAGTTTCGCATAGCAATATGCAAATCAATGGGTAGCGAATATGTTAGTTAGAGAGCAAATAAAAAGATTACTTTATTTAGCTTTGTACGCTGTTTACACCAGGGCAAAGTTATTTGTTTTGCCGTTGCTGATTGTACCCGTAGTAGTGATTGTACTCGCGGCAACGTCACAAAAACAATATACAAACCACGCCACTATTCTTATAGAAGAATCGGCGCTGCTTAATCCCTATTTAGATGATTTGTCGTTCTCGTTTGATTTATCAAATAGGATGGCAGCTTTGCGTACCTTAGTGATTAGCCGCAAAGTTCTGATTGCCGTGGCAAAAGAAACCAATTTAGTACCAAAGGATGCATCCCCCGCCAAAATAGAAAAAATACATCAAGAGCTTTCACAGGCGCTTTCCTTATCATTGGTGGGAGACGAGCTAGTTCGGGTTAACTTTATTTGGCATGACCAAACCCAAATGAAGGCGGTGCTTGAAAAAGTGGTAGAGAAATTTATAGAAAGTTTATTAGCCCCAACGAAAGCATCACTGGATACCTCTGAGCAATTTTTTTATCAGCAACTGGTAAGTTTAAGAGAAGAGTTGGAGATTTCTGAGGCTTCATTGGCAAGCTTTAAAGCAAAAAACAGTAATACCTTACCCGCTGTTTTACACAGTAATAGGCAAACTTTCGATAAGTTATTAAGTGATCAACAACAAAAGTCCATTGTGCTCTCAGGCGCTAATGCCAAGCTTGAGGCACTTACTACAAAAATGGGTCAAGCAAACCCGATTCTCGGTCGTATAGAAGAGAAAATAATTACTGCAGAATCAGAGCTCAGTTTTTTAAAAACCCGCTATACCGATAAACACAGCAAAGTGGTTTCAAAAAAGCGCGAACTACTCAGCATTAGAGCACGGCAACAAGCGTTAATTGAAAGTGGTAAAGGCCTTGATGCCACTAATATTGATCAGCTTTGGCAAATGGCTAATACCTTACCCAGTGGAAATGACAATGAAAGTAATGTGTTGGTGTCACAAATACTCGCTCTAGAAGAAGCTAAAAATAATGTTCTGCAGCATCAGCAAGAATACGACATGTTAGAAAAACAAGTCAATGCAGTGAGCGAGCGCTTACTAGTAACCAGTGATATAGAAAAACAACTTAGAAAGCTCGAGCGTGACTACGATGTTAAACAGTCATTATATAAAGACATGTTAGGGCGTTACGAAATGGCAAAAGTGACAGGCAAGCTGGTTAAGTATGAAGGCCCTGACAAAGTTAAAACCATTGAGCGAGCTTATAGTCCTACTCAACCAATTAATACTTCACTCGTGGTGGCAATTATTATGGGTATTGTTTTAGGCATATTTACCAGTGTCACCTGTGTGTTTGTTGCGACCTTATTCGACAGTCATTTAAAAGATATTCAAACCATTGAAAAACTATCGTCACTAGACGTGGTTACCATTTTACCCATTGTTGGTCACAGCACGTTACATGCTGGGGTTAGTCCATCAATGCACTTCCTTAGTGAGGGAAATTAACATGAACGTTTTACATTTAGTTCAACACTTTAAAATAGGTGGGCTGGAAAAAATGGCCGTGACTTTGATGCAAAAAAGTCGATTTGCAAACACCAGTATTCTTGTTTCTTTGGAAGGAACTGAAAGGGATGCAATAAATGAATGGCCAGCACTGTCAGCCTTTGAGCAAAAACTTATAAGCTTAAACAAAGCCCCTAAATTTGAACTAAGTGTAATTAAAAAGCTTAGTGAAATAATTAAAAAACATAATATTACAGTGATTCATAGCCATCACATTGGCCCAATGCTTTACGCTAGCCTCACCTGCTTAGTTAATCCAAGTATTAAACACGTATCGACAATTCATGATGCGTGGTATTTAAAAAACTTTAAACAGCGAGTGATCACAAAAGTATTGAATAAGCTGACTAAAATTCATTGGGTGGCCGATGCAAACGTGGTCGCTAATGAGTTTTTCAACGAAACCGCTATTAAAGCTGATAGTACTATTCTTAACGGCATTGATTTTCAACAGTTTATAGATACAGATGACGCTACTGCACGGATTAAGCTTAACTTGCCCCATGACAAAAAGCTCATTGGATGCTCTGCTCGTTTAGAGCCAGGTAAGGGGCATTTAGATTTAATTAAATTACTGCCCGCGCTACCCAAAGAGATTGAACTCGTATTTGCTGGTAATGGCAGTTTACGTTTTTCATTAATGAGTGCTGCAGTGTCACTAGGGGTGGTAGAGCGAGTACATTTCTTAGGAAATGTGCAGCATATGGAATTATTTTATTCTGCCATTAATGTGATGTGCTTGTACTCGCAACGAGAGGGCTTACCTCTGTCTATTTTAGAGTCGATGGCATGTGGCAAAGTAATAGTGGCAACTGATGTCGGTGGCATTAGTGAAGTTGTCAGTGATAAGCAGGGTATTTTAGTAAAACCTAATGATTCTTTTGGCTTAAAACTTGCCCTATTAAAAGCATTGGAAATGAAGCACGGGCAATGCATTCGAGAGTATATTCTCTCAATTGCGGATGCAAACAAAATGAGCGAAGCCTATGACCATTTTTATAATGGTTTAGCTTCATAAGGGGATTACAATGACTTTTTTACTGATTACATTGGCGATTTTGATTGTGTTGGTGTTGTACCATCATGTTGGTTACTTATTGCTATTAAAGCTTTTTAGTAACGATGAAGTGAACATCGAATTAAACGCTACCCCGGCAACCACGCGCTTTGGTATTTTAATGTGCGCCTACAACGAGCAAGAACATATTCGTGAAAAGCTCTATAACCTTGGCTCTATGTTATACAGCACAGAGCAGTATGCCATTCATGTTTATCTTGATGGCTGTACAGACAAAACCTATGACGAGGCGATGATTGCTCAATCGCATCTTGCAAAGCAAAATGTAGTGTGTCATTTGCATTTTAATAAGGTCAATAAAGGCAAGTCGTTTGGTGTTAATGAGTTAATAAAACTAACCAGGCCAAATTACGATGTATTGCTGTTTACCGATGTCAGCGCATTACTCAGCGTTGATGTACTAAATAAAATCGATGCTGATTTTAAAGACCCTCAGGTCAATGTGATCACGGGGGTGTACATATTAGATGACTTAGCCACCAAAGAGCAGCAACAGTATTGGCAGTATCAAAATAAAGTAAAAAGTATGGAGTCATCATTAGGCGCTGTTATTGGCGTACCGGGTGCCATGTTTGCTATACGCGCTGAATATGTTCAGTTATTAGATGCGAGCACTATAAACGATGATTTTATTTTGTCGATGAAAGCACTTAATAAAGGTGGCAAAGCGCTAGTAAATAACGAGATCAACATTGTTGAACGTGAATGCGATGAACAAAGCCATGATTACGCAAGAAGGGTAAGGTTAGGCGCTGGCAATTGGCAACAAATTAAAATGCTGTCTGAGCTATTTAATCCAAAACTAGGCTGGGTAAGCTTTAATTATATTTCGCACAAGGTATTACGTGGCATTATGCCCATTATACTGGTACTGATTTATGGATTACTAATTTCTCTGGCGGTTTTCTCTAACGTGTTTTTAGCCAAAGTAGCCTGTATTACATTAGCCGCTGTACATGGGCTGGGTGTATTAAAACAGCTTTTGAGCATAAAAGTTAAATGGCCGGTGATCGACAGTATTAACTATTTGGTTGCGGCATACTTGTGTGCTTTTTGGGGGATTATTAAATTTGAACGCGGTGATTATAGTAAGCATTGGCAGCGCGTTCACCAAACTAAGCAGTCTAATAATTTAATAATCAGAGCAGTAAAACGCAGTATTGATATTTTAGGCTCTGCTACTGGCTTAATTGTTCTGTTTCCTGTAATGCTCATGGTTGCATTGGTGATTAAGTTCAGCTCTAAAGGACCAGTGTTGTTTAAACAGTTAAGAGTAGGGCAAAGTGATGATGACTTTGTGGCACTTTTTAACGTATTAAAATTCCGTTCTATGGTGGTTGATGCTGAGGTTAAAAGTGGAGCCGTATGGGCAAGTAAAGATGATCCGCGTATTACCCCAGTAGGGCGCTTTATTCGTAAGACACGGTTAGATGAATTACCTCAGCTTTGGAACGTACTCATAGGTGATATGTCGTTGATAGGCCCTCGCCCTGAACGACCTGTTTTTTATTCAAAACTTGAAAAAGATATTCCCTATTTTTGTCAGCGTACTTATGGCATAAAGCCAGGTATATCTGGGTTAGCGCAAGTAATGAATGGCTATGATGAAACTATTGACGATGCACGTAATAAAATTGGTTGGGATTACGCCTATATGTTGAGCACTTCATCAGCTCGTAGCTGGTGTTATATGGAATTGACTATTTTCTTTAAAACATTGGTTGTTATTTTTACTGGTAAGGGCCAATAACCCGCTTCGCATAATGCAATTGTACACCCAAAAAGCAATTGCATTATGCACTTCTATTTCAAAAATTAATTAGTAAGCCATTAAAGTTTTTATATTTCAATGCCTTAAGTTTGGCATTCTTCTTGTAACTGTCTATTTGAGTTCATACTTTTAATAGGTGATTAAAATGAAAAATGTAGCCAACAAAACCGATCAAACCGTTATTACCATTCCTAATGACTTTTCAGGCTTTGCTGTCGATGAGCTAAAAGATCAGTTTGAGCTGCTCGTTGAGCAAGACTCTAATTTTGTTGTTTTAGACTTTTCTAAAACCGAATTTATCGACTCTTCGGGAATAGGTGCTATTGTTTTTCTATATAAAAGAATTGAAAAACAAAGTAATAAGCTATCTTTACTTAATGTCACCGGGCAGCCGTTTAAGTTAATGAACTTATTAAGAGTGGATAAAACCATTCCATTTATTGACGCTGTGTAGAGGTTATCAGGGAGAGTTTTATGAAGGCGAGCATAGCAATTTTCATTTTCATGTTTTTAGGCGGATGCGCTACTTGGCCAGATGAAGGGCAGGGAGGCTTGGCCGAAAAATACCAAAACTATCCATTAGATGATCAGCAGCTAGATGAAACATTTAATCAACCTGAGAGTATTGTAAGGAGCGAGTTTGAGCACTTAGAACTTAAGCTTGAATTATTAAAGTCGCAGGATATTAATGCCTGTATGCCGGCACAGTTATTAAAAGCCCAAATTTATGAGAATCGTATTCGTCGTTTAATCGCAGCTCAAATGTGGGAAGACGCGGAACATGACTTATTAATTCATTATCATGGCCTTAATCAATTAGCTAACCATTTTGATACTGTTAGAAAGTTGACTAATTGCGCTGCATCGATTGATGAACAACCCGCATTAGTTAATGTAAAAAAGCAAATAGCGGAGTTATTAAATAGCGATAACCAATTTGCATTTAATGTCTTTGAAATAACCCCTAAATATGCCGTACGAGTTGCTCAAGCAGCCGATTTAATTAAACAATTAGAAAGTATTAGTATTTTGCTTATCGGGCATACTGACTCTGTAGGCAGTAAAAATAGTAATTATGAGCTGGCTTTAAAGCGCGCTGAAACTGTTAAGCATTGGCTGGGTGTTTATGGCGTGCCTACCTATAACATTACCACTTTAACCCAAGGCAGTTTAAAACCATTTAGTGAGTCGGAGCAAAGTGAGCAAAAACGCCATTCAGACCGCCGAGTTGAGGCTATTATATTAGATGCTAACGCGCAAAGTGAAAATAGCAAACAAGTAAAGTCACTAATGAATTGGACTAAAATTATTGAAAAGAAAAAGGAGTAATGTATGAGATTTATTTTTACTGTCTTCGTTTTTTTCTTTTTAATAACGAACTCTACGTTTGCAGCGCAAGCCGATGAATCCATAGTACAAGCAGGTAATAAGCTGTTTTTATATGTGCCAGGGGAACTTGAATTTGAAACAACTTTTGAGGTCGACAAAAAAGGTCAAATTAATATACCTGAGGTGGGGCAGTTTCAGGTCAGTAATAAAACGGTTGCGCAAATAGAGGCAGAACTTAAACCTATTCTTGCAGAGTTGTTTGTTGCAATAGATGACTTTTATGTGGAGCTGAGAAGCAGAGATATATTTATTAATGTTTTAGGGTATGTGATCACGCCCTCACAGGTGAGTATTCCTGATGATGGCAATATTCAGATGGTGATAGCTAAGGCTAATGGTTTAAGGCCTGGCGCACAGCTCGATCGTTTACAAATAAGACGCAAAGATGAAGTAATTGAATTTAATTACAAAGCATATTTAGACTCAGGCGACATAAATTTATTACCAAAGCTTAAAAGTGAAGATACTGTGTTTGTGCCTGTTTCTCCACTCCTTGGTAACGTACAAATTGATTTTGATGCACAAACGCTTAGTGCTACAGGGGATGCAAGCGACAACAGTGCCATTACTATGCTTGGTGAAGTGCACAACCCTGGTAGTTTTTCGTTTAAAGAAAATATGACGCTTCTAGATGCGCTGATGCGTGCGGAAGGGGTTACTCGCTATGCGGATGTAACTAAAATTAGAGTGATTGTTGATAAAGCTCCTGTTATTTTTGATTTAAAAGCATATTTAGATAAACCTACCGATAGCAACATGCCACTATTAAAAGCGGGATCAACCATATATGTGCCGATTATGGTGGATGATGTAAATACCACATCACGCACGGTTTATATTATGGGTGAGGTACAAAAGCCCGGTGCCTATGAGGCTGCCGACAGTACTAACTTTTTAGATATTTTAGCAAATGCAGGGGGCCCAACGCGCTTTGCAGAAACACGGCAAATAAAAATATTAACCCCTGCCGGAGAGAGCATACTTTTTGATTTACAGGGTTATAGTGAGGGATTAACCACCGCTAAAGTGCCCGATTTGAACCCCGGTGATGTAATATTTGTTCCTGAAAAAACAGATGTTAACGAAAAAAGCTGGTTAAAAATTCCGACAAAACGAGCGATTAAAATTATAGGCGCTATTCAATCTCCTGGTCGTTATGAGTGGAGTGATGAAATGGACTTTACTGATTTGTTAGCGCATGCTGGTGGCCCTACTAAAGGGGCTAACGTGAACGATATTAAAATTTTGCGAAATGGCGATGTCACCCAGCGATTTGATCTTGAAAAGTACACCATTACTAACGGTGAAATTGCGCTGCCGAGTTTAATTGCTGGCGATACTATTATTGTTGAAGAGTTACCAGTAGACCCCGGAGACAATAAATCGCAATGGATACGTCAAGAATCGAGCAAGTCTATTTATATCATGGGGCAAGTAGGTTCCCCTGGGCGCTATGCGTTCAATGACAATATGCATTTTATTGATATTTTGGCAGCAGCAGATGGTCCTAATGGTAGTGCGGATATTCGTAATATTAGAGTTACGCACCGTAATGGTAATCGCGCTCGAGTGAGCAAACTTGATTTAGCGATGTATTTTGAAACTGGTGATGAAACGTTATTTCCTCATGTGTCACCCGGTGACACAATATTTATTCCAGAAAAAGACAAAGATTGGTTACGTACCCCTAAAGAGAGAGTTGTTCGTATTATGGGAGCAGTGCAAAAGCCGGGTCGATATAACTTTGATGATACGATGTCTATTTTAGATGTGCTTGCTGAAGCTGGAGGGCCGTCAAGTTCAGCTCTCATTGACAAAATAGTGGTTGTTAACCATTCATGCTGTAAAGAACAATCTCGTGTGTTTAATCTTGAGGAATTTATAAAGTCTCCAAACTCGGCCAATATTCCGGTACTTAGAGCTGGAGATACGCTATATGTCCCTGATAAAGGTCAAGACCTAATTAGTCAATTTAAAGATAACTTCCTCGACTTTATAACCATAATTGCTTTGGTGATAAGCTTATGAACTTGATACCTGGGCAGTATCATGAACTAGAAACCATCTGTAACACCTTGATTGATGATGAAGCACGGTGCGTGACGTTTATTTCTTTGTACGGTGGCGAAGGTTCATCCACAGCCTGTATTAGTGTTGCTCAACGTTTAAAAAGTCAAAATAAGTCAGTACTCGTTATCGACCTTAACCCTATTAGTTCGTTTCGTTTAGACAAACAGCTGCCAACATTGACTAAGTTGTGGCGTTTTGATGATATTTCCTGTCAGCTCAGTGTTATGCCTTATCAAGGTATTGAAGTACTTACAATTCACAATTTAGAGTCAATTGATTCAGCAAAAAACAAACATGTTTTAAATGAAGCGGTACTGCGTTTAAAGCAAGAATATGATTATGTGTTGCTGGATATGTCGCCAGCATTAAAGTTAAATCGTAATAATGTACCATTGCATTCTTTAAGCTTATGTAGCGAGCTGACCTTGGTTACTATTGCGCTAGGTATTAATAATGAAGAGTCGTTATGTCAAGGCGTGGCAGAACTTAAGCAAGCGGGTCATAGCAATATAAAGTTACTGGTAAGTCAACATAGCTTTGCTCCTTTAGGGGAGCGCATGCTACTGCTCTTCCAACGACACTCTCCAAAATGGCCAAGGTTGTGCGCTTTTTTAACCAGCAAAATAAATAAACAAAAGTGGTTGTTTAAACATTACTGAGACTTTTATGGATATATTATTTGAGCGGCGTTTTGAATTATTATGGCCGACTTTAACTGAAATACGCCAAGTACTTAAGCATGTACTGGGCGCTTTATCGGTGACCCGAGATGAAGCGGATGCAGCAGGCTTAGTCGCAACCGAATACCTAACTAACTTAATTCGCCATAATGAGGGCGATGAGCAGCTTATAATGTTGCGTATTAACCAAATAAATCATGATACTTACCAATTAACTTTTATAGATGAACTTAAGCCTTATAATTTATTTAAACAAAACAACTCTTCATGGACATTAGCATCGGCTGAGCTGGTAGAAGGAGGGATGGGGGTTGAACTTATTCGCCATTACTTTGCGGATGCCACCTACGACACGCGAGCAGGAAAAAACTATTTTTCTTTTCCCTTAACTAACATTGATAAACGACCGAGTATTATTTATGTAGACGATGATGTCACTCAATTAGCATTAATGAGCGCCTACCTAAAAGATAAATTTAATGTCGTCACCTGTGAAAACATAGAGGCTGGCTGGCAAGCTATTTTAACCTCTGATGCTAGTATATTGTTACTTGATCATAAACTTAAACAAGGAACGTGTGAGCCATTACTGGAAAAGCTTAATAAATCGAATTTAAAATCTCAGTTATCGGTGGTGATGTTAACTGGCGATGATAGCGAAGAAGTGATCAGTAAAATTAATCGATTAGGGGTTGATGATTACTTAATAAAACCAGTTAAAAAAAATAAGTTATTACAAAGCATAGATCGAGTAACTCATCGATTTGCATACTTGTCCTATCAAAGTACATTCGGATTAACACCTTCTAAAGTGCTTTTAGGGCATGGTAAAACAGCGCATATTTTTGGCTCTATTAGTGTGGGTAATGGCGGTGACTTTTTTATGCCAATTAATGATGAAGGTACTGCTTTTATACTCGGTGATATGATGGGCCATGGCTTACAAGCGCTCAAAGAAAGCTTTGCTATAAAAGGTTTTATAAGTGGCTTTTTAGCGACCGGGTTAGCGTATCAAGAAATGCTCGTTGCGCTCAATAATGCGCTTTATAAACAGCAATTATGTAAATCAAGCTTAGTCACTTTAATGATTTGTTTTTTAGAAAATAATAAGTTGTATTGGCTCAATGCTGGTCATCCCGCACCGGTTATTATCAGTAAAAATGGTGAGCTATCTCAGCTAAATGGTACCGGACCATTGCTTGGGCTGTCTAATGATCATCAATATACTTTATATGAAGCCAAGCTTGATAATGTTGAACATATTATACTTTATACTGATGGTTGGACGGATAACCGCTTTACCGATAAAGACGAAATGACCGAATTAAAAAAAATCATCCCTATGCAAAGCTCCTCAGCAGAGGATTTTGCACACTCGTTATGGAAAAATTCTCAGGTTGCGCTTTCTAAAGAAGTGGATGATGCCTCATTAATAATCATTAATTGAATTTGATTTAATTAACTATGTATAGTTAACTTAATATCCATAAGTTAATATTTTTTCTCTAAATAATTCTTAGCGAGTCGCTAAAAGGAATGGGATTATGCCACCAACAATACTGATTGTAGAAGACACCCAGTCGCTTGCTATGATGTATCAGTCTTATCTTTTACCAACAGGTGTAAACACACTAGTGGCAAATGATGGGGCAACCGCTCTTGATATTATTAATAAAATAAAACCCGATCTGATCGTACTCGATGTGATGTTACCCGATATGAACGGGTTGGATATTCTTGCTCAGCTAGAACCTGATAATTTTCCGCAAGTTGTTGTATTAACTGGGCATGCTACCAAAGAAATGGCGATTCAAGCGATTAAGTTAGGCGCTAGTGATTTTTTAGAAAAGCCTGTAGAGGCAGAACGTTTTCGTATAACCATTAACAACACTCTCAAAATAAAAGATTTAAAACAAGCGGTTACCAAGTATAAAAATATTTATGAAAACGGTCGTTACTTTGACTTGATTGGTAGCTCCAAGCAAATGCAATCGGTGTATCAAGTTATTAGCTCTGCTGCAGCGAGTAAAGCCACGGTATTTATTACCGGTGAAAGTGGTACTGGCAAAGAGCTTTGTGCACGAGCAGTTCATCAAGCCTCTAATCGTGCCGACAAGCCCTTTGTTGCACTTAATTGTGCTGCTATCCCCAAAGATTTGATTGAAAGTGAAATATTTGGCCATTTAAAAGGTGCCTTCACTGGAGCAATTGCAAACCGCTTGGGTGCTGCAGGGCAGGCTGATGGGGGGACACTGTTTTTAGATGAGTTATGTGAAATGGATATTAATTTACAAAGTAAATTACTTCGTTTTATTCAAACAGGTACTTATCAACAAGTCGGTAGCGAAAAACAAGTTAAAGTTGATGTGAGGTTTGTTTGTGCTACCAACAGAAACCCGCTTGCTGAGGTTGAGGCCGGTCGATTTAGAGAAGATTTATATTACAGGCTGCACGTTATTCCTCTTGAGCTGCCACCACTTAGAGAGCGGGGCAGAGATATTATTGAAATAGCACAAGCGTTGTTTATTAAAATAGCCAAGGAAGAGCAGCACCCTTACAAAGGGATAACCGACGATGTGAAGCACTTTTTAGCACAATACGATTGGCCTGGTAACGTTAGGCAGCTAGAAAATGTGATCCGTAATATTTTAGTGCTTAACCCACAAGAGTGGATTGATGTATCTATGCTACCAGCATTGCCACAAAGCCCGCAAAAAGAGTCAGGTAATGAGGGGCAGGTTAAAGAGCAACATGCATCGTTACCAGTTCAAGAATTTGAAGAGTTACCGCAGGTTGAAAGTGAGGTTAAGGCTTTATGGATCGCCGAAAAAGAATATATAGAGCGGGTCATAAAAATATGCGCAACTAATATTCCTAAAGCTGCCGCTCTTTTAGATGTAAGTCCTTCAACCTTATACCGAAAAATTAAAGGGTGGGAAGAAAATTTATAATAATGTTTTTGCTGTATAAGCACTTTGCAGCAAGTTAAATTGTTTTCTACCTGAAAAACGCTCTTCAAGCATAGTGTATGCTGAGTGTGCCATTTCACTTTTTTGTATTGCCGGCAAGGCAAGTAATGCTTCTATCGATTGTTGGCACTCTAGTGTATTTGCTGATTTCATTAAAAAGCCATTAATTCCATTGTTTATAATGCTAGGAATAGCGCCCACAGGGCTGCTGATAACAATTTTATAATGCGCCATACTTTCTAGAAGCGTCATAGGCAGGCCTTCTTCTCTTGAACAAATAAGTAGGGCATCTAAATGTTGCCAAATATCATCTCGGGGTGTTAAACCATGGTAATGAAGGTTGTCTAATTGTGGAATACGATCACGCATCGGGCCATCCCCAAAAAGGTGAAACTGTACCTGTTTATTAGTCTGCATACTTTCAGCTAACTCATAAAATATATCAGGGCCTTTTTCATAAGATAAGCGCCCAACAAACCCGACTCTAAGTAACGGTTGTGCAAAATCAGTGCTGGGAGGTTCGGCTATTGCGATGAAGTTTTCCAGTAATTGGGCGTTTTTAATTGTTTTACTAATTTTTTCAGACACTGCAAAGTTAGTTGATAACCAACTAAGCCATAAATCGAATTTGTTATACAGCCACATTTTTCCTGTACCAGCCTCTCCTGCATGGTAAGTGCTAACACAATGCTTATTTGTGATTTTACAAACCAAACGCCCTAAAATACCGGCTTTATAACCATGGGTGTGAATAACTGTATTGCGATCGTAACTGCGAAACCGCTTGATTAAACTAATGAGTGTACCTTGCAGAAAATCATACGGTATGCTTTGCTTATCAAGTAACTCATAAAATTCATTATTCCCATGATTCTTATAAAATAAAACCGAGCAACTAAGCTGGTTTTTGTTAAGCAGCTTGTATAACTCTATAATATGAGTTTCAATACCACCAATCATTGAAGAGTCTACAAACAATATAATCTGATTATTCACAATGAGCTCCAAAAGAAAATTATGATAGATACATCTGTAATAGAACAACTAAAGTATGATGTTGGTGATAGCACAGCCATTGAACTGATAAACGTTTTTGTTGATGAGTCTAAAAAGTTAGTGGCGCAAATGCTTTTCTCAACCGATGCCGCAGAAATTGAACTGTGCGCTCATAGCTTAAAAAGTAGCGGTTATAGTTTTGGTGCAACAAGATTAGCGCAAACGTGCCAGCTTATTGAGCAGCAAGTTAAGGTCAATGGTTTAAACACTGAGGTTGTAACCCTCTTAAAGTTAGCTGATGCACAAAGTAAAAAAACCTTCGAACATATGAGAGAACTTACCCAAAATCATTAAGCGTGTTTTTCAGTATTAAAAGAGCTTTTTAATAACTCTGAAAATACATTTTTTAGTTCATTAATATTATGTAAATGCTTGCCTGTTTCCTTACACTTCTCTCCCTGTTGTAAAATTTCAATAATGGCAGAAGGAGAAATACTTAAATCGTATACTTTAGTGGCGAGCTTCTTTTGTAACCAGTCAATGCCGGCAATTTTTGTATGTTGCATCACGCTGCTTTCTTGCGCTGTGTTTTCAATAAATACTCTACACGCAGAGGTTTTTTTTATTGCTTCAGTGATTTCTGTAATTAAAAAAGCAGGCATCACGCTAGTAATGATGCTACCTGGACCAATAATTATTAAATCGGCATCTAAAATAGCTTCAATAGTACCAGGTGCTGGCGGCACCGCTTTCGATAAGTAAACTGTACTTGGTAGTTCATTTAGAGCATCAATCGCGCATTCACCAAATACTTTTTCACCATTGTTTAGCTCGGCTACTAAATCTGTAGGTAGATCAGACATAGGCAAAACTGTCTCTTTATTTCCAAGCAAACGATTAAAAGCAGCAATAGCCTCAGTGGGAGACTGTGTTAGCTGGGTTAAACCCAATAGTGTTAAATTCCCTAAACTATGACCCGCCATATCACCATGAGTAAACCTATGTTCATACATAGCCTGAGCTTGTGTACCTTCACCGGCAAGTTGAACACAGCAGCGCCTTATGTCACCTAAAGCGATACAATTTTGATCGGCTCTAATGCGACCGGTGCTACCACCATTATCGGTAGTTGCTACAATTGCTGTTAGGTTACTACATAAGGGTTTTATCGCACTTAACACTTGTGCTAATCCGTGACCACCACCAATACATACTATCTTCATGGTTATGCCTTTATGTATTTATTTATATTAATAAAGCAGAAATCATTCCACCCTGCCATAAAAATAACTCAATGATTTATATTAAATTTTGTTCTATATTAATTAGTCATAACATCGGTTTTGGTATTATTTTGCAAAACGCGATGCATTTTAGCTGAGGGAATGAGTATGCAACGTAATGAATTAATTACGCTTACGGAACTACAGAAGCAGTTAGCGTTATTGCATCAGTGTGATGATGAAATTGATATTTTAGCTACTATGTCAGCTTTACTGCAGCCATTACTTCAATACCAAGACTGCATTGTTTTAAAAAAAACACATCATCATTTTTTTACTATAGGCACAACTAACATCGATTTTTATGAGAAAACTTGGCCACCATGTGCTGCATTTATTCAGGCTTTAAAAAAAGGTTACTCATTTAGTTGCAATCCATTGCCAGAACAATTAGTTACTTTATCAGCAGAGGCAAATAATCAGAATAAAAATACAGCGCTGTTAATCGGGATTGATACGGGTAAAGAACAATGCTTATTTATTTTCACTCATGTGAGTAACAAAATTAACCATAATGTTTTAGCTTCACACTCAATAATTTTATTTCTTCAGCAAGTATTCCACGCTTTTCTCCAATTAAATAAGTTACATGAACAAACTCATCAATCTGTTTTACTACTTGATAAATTTTCTCAGCTTTCTACTTTATTTAAAGAATTAGCAAGTGAGTGGTTTTGGCGAACCGAGCCTGATATGACTTTTACCAGCGTTAACAATCTGGAAAGGGAAGATAATACCTATGCGAAAACATTTATTAATAAAACCATAGAGTCTTTGCGCACTAAAAATGAGCAAAGAAACACACTAAAATGGCAAGCTTTTGCTGCTTTAATAGCTGAGCATGAGGATTTTAATGGTTTTGAGTTTGAGGTTAAGGCATCGACACCTTTGTGGGTATCGCTTAATGGTAAGTCGCAATTTGACGAAAACGGAAATTTCATTGGCTATTTAGGTATTGCCAAAGATATCACCGTCTCAAAAGAGCGAGAGACTGCACTTGAAAATGAAAAGCTTAAAGCTGAGGAAGCCAGTAAAACAAAAACAAAATTTTTAACCATCATGTCGCATGAAATAAGGACCCCCATGAATGCGATTATGGGGATGATAGAGTTATTAATAGATACCGATTTAACTCAAGAGCAACGCCAATGGTTGAATTATGCAAACTCTAGTGCTGATATTCTTTATGGATTAATTACCGACGTATTAGATTTTTCAAAAATTGAATCAGGGACTGTATTAATCGCCAATAAACCGCTAAATGTAAAACTGCTTATTGAGAACATCGTTGGGCAATTGCATATTATAGAAGACAGTGAAGATATTATTTTTTCAGTTTCGATTAATGACAATATCCCTACCTTTATTATGGGTGATGAATTTAGGCTGGGACAGATACTATTTAATCTCATTGGCAACGCATTTAAGTTCACTCGCTCAGGGCATATTGCATTATGTGTAAATATTGTAGATGACAACCTAAAATTTACTATTGAAGATTCAGGAGTAGGTATTGCAAAGAAAGATCTGAGTTTTATATTTCAGCCGTTTCGACAAGTTAACGAAGGTATAAATAGAAAAAATGAAGGAGTAGGATTAGGCCTCAGTATTTCAAAAAACCTAATCGAACTTATGGACGGCTCTATTAGTGTTGAAACTCAGCTAGGGCTAGGTAGTACGTTTACTATTTTACTGCCATTTAAAGAAGCGATTATTGATGAAATTAAACCCGATCTTTCATCAAAACAGCCTGTATTATCAGTTCTGGTTGCTGAAGATAATAAAACCAATCAAGTGCTTATTAAGGCGTTTTTACAAAAGCTAAATCACAAAGTCACGATTGCTAATGATGGAGTGGAAGCAATTGAGTTTATGAAACTCAAACATTTTGATTTAATTTTAATGGACATCATGATGCCGACCATGGATGGACTAAGCGCCACGCAGCATATTCGTCATGAGCTGTTAAGTGATATTCCTATTTTTGCACTAACCGCAAATGCTTCAACCGATGACAAGGCATCATGTTTTAAAGTAGGTGTTAATAAAGTGCTTACCAAGCCTATTAAGTTTGAAACCTTAAAAGCGTCTTTAAGTACGCTTTTATAGCCGGTAATAAAAAAGGCCGTAATTAGGAATAATCATGGCCTTTTCTAACGTTATAGTTTGTTATTCAATATTCTGAATTTGCTCACGCATTTGCTCTATCAATACTTTTAGCTCAACTGCAGCATTGGTGATGTCGCTGTTGATTGATTTAGAAGCTAGGGTATTTGCTTCACGGTTAAACTCTTGCATCATAAAATCTAAACGACGACCACAAGCGCCACCTTTACTCAAAATTTTGCGTGTTTCTTTAACGTGCGACTTTAAACGATCAAGCTCTTCTGCTACATCCTGCTTTTGTGCAAGGTAAATCAGCTCTTGTTCAAGGCGTGACTCATCAATATTTGTTGTTAAATCTTCAAGTTTTTGTACTAACTTTTCACGTTGCCATTTAGTAATTTCTGGCATGTGTGCTTCAACAATATCAACTTGCTCTAAAATGGCGGTTAATCGTGTAGCTATCATTTCTTCAAGGTTTGCACCTTCATCACCACGTGCAGATTTAAAGTCTTCAATTACTTGGTCAAGGCCAGTAATGAGTGCCGTATTTACACTATCCATATCAATTTCTTGCGCTTCCATAACGCCAGGCCAACGTAAAATATCAACAGGATTAATATCACCATTGCTTTGTTGTTGTACCCACTTAGCACTATTAATTAACTGCTCAGCAAGAGATTGATTAATTGATAATTCACCAACATGTGCAGGGTTTGCGACAAACTTTAAGAAAACTTCAACCTTACCACGCTGTAAATGCTTACGTAGACGCTCGCGGATAACGGGTTCCATGCCACGAAATTGCTCTGGTGCACGAATAAAGGTTTCAAGATAACGTTGGTTCACTGAGCGAACTTCCCACGTGCCAGTGCCCCATTCGCCTTTTATTTCGCGACGCGCATAAGCTGTCATACTGTGGATCATGGATGTTTTCCTACATTTTTAAATACAATATTACGGTTATTATACCGTAACACTGCTCAAGCTCTAAAGAAAATTTAACACTGCTGAGTGTTTTTTAAACACACTTTAATATAAATCAACATGGCATCTGTATTCACATCAACATATAATGTGGCAAATTCAGAATTAAGGGGATCGTCAATGCGTCCAAGCGAAAGAACACCTAATCAAATTAGACCGGTTACGTTTACACGTAACTACACTTTGCATGCTGAAGGTTCAGTATTGGTAGAGTTTGGCAACACTAAGGTACTTTGTACTGCGACAGTTGAGGCTGGCGTACCACGCTTTATGAAAGGCCAAGGTAAAGGTTGGGTAAACGCAGAATATGGCATGTTACCGCGCGCAACACACACACGCAATAGTCGTGAAGCAACGCGAGGTAAGCAGGGCGGTCGTACAATGGAAATTCAGCGTCTGATTGCTCGCTCTTTACGTGCAGCAATCGATCTAAAAGCACTCGGTGAAAACACAATTACTATTGATTGTGATGTAATCCAAGCTGATGGTGGTACGCGTACAGCGTCTATCAGTGGTGCGTGCGTTGCACTTGTTGATGCACTAACGTATATGCGTGCAAAAGGGATGATTAACTCAAACCCACTTAAACATATGATCGCTGCTATTTCTGTTGGTATATATAAAGGCCAAGCGATTAGCGATTTAGAATACCTAGAAGATTCTGACGCTGAAACTGACATGAATGTAATTTTAACTGAAACCGGTAAAATTATTGAGGTACAAGGAACCGCTGAGGGTGAACCTTTCTCGTTTGACGAACTTGATGAGCTACTTACACTCGCTAAGCATTCAATTCGTGAAATTATTGATGTACAAAAGCAAGCACTAGCATAAATAGGTAACTGGCAATGAAAGAATATCAAAAAGAGTTTATTGAGTTTGCTTTAGAAAAGCAGGTATTAAAGTTTGGCGAGTTTACTTTAAAGTCTGGCCGTACTAGCCCTTACTTCTTTAATGCGGGCTTGTTTAATACAGGTCGTGACTTAGCGCGCTTAGGTCGCTTTTATGCAGCGGCACTTGAAGATGCAGCAATTGAATATGATGTACTATTTGGTCCTGCTTATAAAGGTATTCCAATTGCAACAACAACCGCAGTTGCGTTAGCTGATCATTATAATAAAGATGTACCTTACTGTTTTAACCGTAAAGAGAAAAAAGCACACGGTGAAGGTGGTAGCTTAGTTGGATCTGAGCTTAAAGGTAAGATCATGTTAGTTGATGATGTGATCACCGCCGGTACAGCTATTCGCGAGTCAATGGAAATTATTGCGGATAATGGCGCAGATTTAAGTGGTGTTTTAATTGCACTTGATCGTCAAGAAAAAGGTAAAGCAGAGCTTTCTGCTATACAAGAAGTAGAACGTGACTTTAATACTCAAGTTACTTCAATCGTTAAATTGGCTGATTTAATTAGTTACCTAGAGCTCCAAGGAACTATGGATGAGCATTTAGCCGCGGTAAAAGCTTACCGGGATCAATACGGTGTAGCATAAATAGTAGCCTCGCAAATGCGGGGCTTTATTTTGCCTAAAATAGAATAACAGTAACTCCTACTTATATTAAGGCTTTGCTAATACACATAAACAAAAGCCACCTTCAGGTAGGCACTATTAATAGCCGTGATTTTATTAATACTGTGGTATCACTCTTACCTACTTCAATTCACCGTAGTAACATTAACAGTATGCTAGCTTCAGCGTCTTATTTTCCTGACTTTGTTATATATGGGATCTATTCGGGTAGATTATTGCTAGTGATCATTATGATCATCTTAGTTGCGAGTGTTTTAATAGAGCTTATTCAAGTAGATATAACGGTTAAAAGCTTAAGTTACGTGTTTATTGTTAATAAATTGATAGTTATGTTGTGTTTTTAGCACCTATCGTTCAAATATCCAACGAACAGTCATTTATTTCAAGTTTTCTTCAAAAAAGGGTTGATCTGTTTTCGGATCTCCCTATAATGCGACCCCACTGAGACGGCAGAACGCAACGCATAGCGAGGCACGAGCTACTCAGTGAGTCGAGTAAAACTTAGTTCTGAAAACTTTTAAGTTTAACAAAATTAAGTGTTGACAAAAAAATAGGAAAGCGTAATATGCGCAGCCCTAGCGAGATAAAGTTTAACGCTTTAATCGCAACGTTCTTTAACAATATAAAGCAATCATCTGTGTGGGCACTCGTACAGATTGAGTTCTAACAGCCAAGCTTAGTTTACTAAGTGAGGCAAACAAATTTAGAGTCTCAATTGAAACTGAGTGACCAACAGCAATAAATTTATTTATTGCAGCACAGTCAATTCAATATCGAAAGATATTAAATAAATTCAGAATTCATTGAGCTGTCGAAAGACATAAAACTTTTTAATTGAAGAGTTTGATCATGGCTCAGATTGAACGCTGGCGGCAGGCCTAACACATGCAAGTCGAGCGGTAACATTTCTAGCTTGCTAGAAGATGACGAGCGGCGGACGGGTGAGTAATGCTTGGGAACATGCCTTGAGGTGGGGGACAACAGTTGGAAACGACTGCTAATACCGCATAATGTCTACGGACCAAAGGGGGCTTCGGCTCTCGCCTTTAGATTGGCCCAAGTGGGATTAGCTAGTTGGTGAGGTAATGGCTCACCAAGGCGACGATCCCTAGCTGGTTTGAGAGGATGATCAGCCACACTGGGACTGAGACACGGCCCAGACTCCTACGGGAGGCAGCAGTGGGGAATATTGCACAATGGGCGCAAGCCTGATGCAGCCATGCCGCGTGTGTGAAGAAGGCCTTCGGGTTGTAAAGCACTTTCAGTCAGGAGGAAAGGTTAGTAGTTAATACCTGCTAGCTGTGACGTTACTGACAGAAGAAGCACCGGCTAACTCCGTGCCAGCAGCCGCGGTAATACGGAGGGTGCGAGCGTTAATCGGAATTACTGGGCGTAAAGCGTACGCAGGCGGTTTGTTAAGCGAGATGTGAAAGCCCCGGGCTCAACCTGGGAACTGCATTTCGAACTGGCAAACTAGAGTGTGATAGAGGGTGGTAGAATTTCAGGTGTAGCGGTGAAATGCGTAGAGATCTGAAGGAATACCGATGGCGAAGGCAGCCACCTGGGTCAACACTGACGCTCATGTACGAAAGCGTGGGGAGCAAACAGGATTAGATACCCTGGTAGTCCACGCCGTAAACGATGTCTACTAGAAGCTCGGAACCTCGGTTCTGTTTTTCAAAGCTAACGCATTAAGTAGACCGCCTGGGGAGTACGGCCGCAAGGTTAAAACTCAAATGAATTGACGGGGGCCCGCACAAGCGGTGGAGCATGTGGTTTAATTCGATGCAACGCGAAGAACCTTACCTACACTTGACATACAGAGAACTTACCAGAGATGGTTCGGTGCCTTCGGGAACTCTGATACAGGTGCTGCATGGCTGTCGTCAGCTCGTGTTGTGAGATGTTGGGTTAAGTCCCGCAACGAGCGCAACCCCTATCCTTAGTTGCTAGCAGGTAATGCTGAGAACTCTAAGGAGACTGCCGGTGATAAACCGGAGGAAGGTGGGGACGACGTCAAGTCATCATGGCCCTTACGTGTAGGGCTACACACGTGCTACAATGGCGCATACAGAGTGCTGCGAACTCGCGAGAGTAAGCGAATCACTTAAAGTGCGTCGTAGTCCGGATTGGAGTCTGCAACTCGACTCCATGAAGTCGGAATCGCTAGTAATCGCGTATCAGAATGACGCGGTGAATACGTTCCCGGGCCTTGTACACACCGCCCGTCACACCATGGGAGTGGGTTGCTCCAGAAGTAGATAGTCTAACCCTCGGGAGGACGTTTACCACGGAGTGATTCATGACTGGGGTGAAGTCGTAACAAGGTAGCCCTAGGGGAACCTGGGGCTGGATCACCTCCTTATACGATTTAGAACTTATTTGTTCGTAGTGTCCACACAGATGATTGTTAGTTAGTTAAGCCTCTGGCTTACTAATTAATATGCTCTTTAAAAATTTGGAAAAGCTGATAATAAAATTCGTATGAATAACATTGTTATTTGTACAGAGTTTTCAAAAGTAAAAAAGAATGATAGCAGTATCATTCAGTGCCATTTAATAAACGTTTTACGTTTGTTGATTGGTATCTACTTTAGTATTCAATATTAACTTCTGGCGAAGTTAAACTGTCACAAAACAAAGACCCGTTTGGGTTGTATGGTTAAGTGACTAAGCGTACACGGTGGATGCCTTGGCAGTTGGAGGCGATGAAGGACGTATTAACTTGCGATAAGCCTAGTCAAGCTAGTAAAAAGCACTTGAGACTAGGATTTCCGAATGGGGAAACCCACCTGCTTGCAGGTATCGTTAACTGAATACATAGGTTAACGAGGCGAACGCGGAGAACTGAAACATCTAAGTACCCGTAGGAAAAGAAATCAACCGAGATTCCGATAGTAGCGGCGAGCGAAATCGGAACAGCCCTTAAGCTTATTATGTGTTAATGGAAGGCTCTGGAAAGTGCCACGATACAGGGTGATAGTCCCGTACATGAAAATGCATTTTAAGTGAAATCGAGTAGGTCGGAGCACGTGAAACTTTGACTGAATATAGGTGGACCATCATCTAAGGCTAAATACTCCCAACTGACCGATAGTGAACCAGTACCGTGAGGGAAAGGCGAAAAGAACCCCTGTGAGGGGAGTGAAATAGAACCTGAAACCGTGTACGTACAAGCAGTAGGAGCCCTTCGAGGGTGACTGCGTACCTTTTGTATAATGGGTCAGCGACTTATATTTTGTAGCGAGGTTAACCGATTAGGGTAGCCGTAGGGAAACCGAGTCTTAACTGGGCGAATAGTTGCAAGGTATAGACCCGAAACCCGGTGATCTAGCCATGGGCAGGTTGAAGATTGAGTAACATCAATTGGAGGACCGAACCCACTAACGTTGAAAAGTTAGGGGATGACCTGTGGTTAGGAGTGAAAGGCTAATCAAACCGGGAGATAGCTGGTTCTCCCCGAAATCTATTTAGGTAGAGCCTCGGACGAATACTTACGGGGGTAGAGCACTGTTAAGGCTAGGGGGTCATCCCGACTTACCAACCCTTTGCAAACTCCGAATACCGTAAAGTAATATCCGGGAGACACACGGCGGGTGCTAACGTCCGTCGTGAAGAGGGAAACAACCCAGACCGCCAGCTAAGGTCCCAAAGTCATAGTTAAGTGGGAAACGATGTGGAAAGGCCCAGACAGCCAGGAGGTTGGCTTAGAAGCAGCCATCCTTTAAAGAAAGCGTAATAGCTCACTGGTCGAGTCGGTCTGCGCGGAAGATGTAACGGGGCTAAACTATGCACCGAAGCTGCGGATTCAGAATTTATTCTGAGTGGTAGGGGAGCGTTCTGTAAGCGGTTGAAGGTGTACCGGGAGGTATGCTGGACGTATCAGAAGTGCGAATGCTGACATGAGTAACGATAATGCGGGTGAAAAACCCGCACGCCGGAAGACCAAGGGTTCCTATCCCATGTTAATCAGGGTAGGGTAAGTCGACCCCTAAGGCGAGGCCGAAAGGCGTAGTCGATGGGAAACGGATTAATATTTCCGTACTTGGTATAATTGCGATGGGGGGACGGAGCAGGCTAAGCAAGCATGGCGATGGTAGTCCATGTGAAAGTGTGTAGGCTAGTGACTTAGGTAAATCCGGGTTGCTGTTAGGCTGAGACACGAGACGAGTCACCACGGTGATGAAGTTGCTGATGCCATACTTCCAGGAAAAGCCTCTAAGCTTCAGATTATACCGAATCGTACCCCAAACCGACACAGGTGGTCAGGTAGAGAATACTAAGGCGCTTGAGAGAACTCGGGTGAAGGAACTAGGCAAAATCGTACCGTAACTTCGGGAGAAGGTACGCTCCGATTGGTGATGAGACTTGCTCTCTAAGCTGATTGGAGCCGCAGTGACCAGGTGGCTGGGACTGTTTATTAAAAACACAGCACTGTGCAAAATCGCAAGATGACGTATACGGTGTGACACCTGCCCGGTGCCGGAAGGTTAATTGATGGGGTTATCTTCGGAGAAGCTCTTGATCGAAGCCCCGGTAAACGGCGGCCGTAACTATAACGGTCCTAAGGTAGCGAAATTCCTTGTCGGGTAAGTTCCGACCTGCACGAATGGTGTAACCATGGCCACGCTGTCTCCACCCGAGACTCAGTGAAATTGAAATCGCAGTGAAGATGCTGTGTACCCGCGGCTAGACGGAAAGACCCCGTGAACCTTTACTACAGCTTGGCACTGAACATTGAACCTACATGTGTAGGATAGGTGGGAGACTTTGAAGCAGAGACGCTAGTTTTTGTGGAGTCGTCCTTGAAATACCACCCTTGTAGTTTTGATGTTCTAACGTTGGCCCCTGAATCGGGGTTACGGACAGTGCCTGGTGGGTAGTTTGACTGGGGCGGTCTCCTCCCAAAGAGTAACGGAGGAGCACGAAGGTTGGCTAAGTACGGTCGGACATCGTACGGTTAGTGTAATGGTAGAAGCCAGCTTAACTGCGAGACAGACACGTCGAGCAGGTACGAAAGTAGGTCATAGTGATCCGGTGGTTCTGAATGGAAGGGCCATCGCTCAACGGATAAAAGGTACTCCGGGGATAACAGGCTGATACCGCCCAAGAGTTCATATCGACGGCGGTGTTTGGCACCTCGATGTCGGCTCATCACATCCTGGGGCTGAAGTCGGTCCCAAGGGTATGGCTGTTCGCCATTTAAAGTGGTACGCGAGCTGGGTTTAGAACGTCGTGAGACAGTTCGGTCCCTATCTGCCGTGGGCGTTTGAGAATTGAGAGGGGTTGCTCCTAGTACGAGAGGACCGGAGTGAACGAACCGCTGGTGTTCGGGTTGTCATGCCAATGGCATTGCCCGGTAGCTACGTTCGGAACTGATAAGCGCTGAAAGCATCTAAGCGCGAAGCAGGCCTCGAGATGAGTTCTCACTAGACTTTTAAAGTCTCTGAAGGGCCGTTGAAGACTACAACGTTGATAGGCAAGATGTGGAAGTGGTGTGAGCCATTAAGCTAACTTGTACTAATTACCCGTGAGGCTTAACCATACAACGCCAAACGCGTTTTATGTGATAGTGAAACAAGCGAAGAAGTTAATAGACTAAAGTAGATTACTGAAAACTTTTATTATCAGAAATTCCAAATTTTAGTTAGTGCGTAGTAATACGGACTGACACCAAATTTGCTTGGTGACAATAGCGTTTTGGACCCACCTGACCCCATGCCGAACTCAGTAGTGAAACGAAACAGCGCCGATGATAGTGTAGCATTTGTTATGTGAAAGTAGGTCATTACCAGGCTCCAAATACAAAAAAGCCCGATTCGAAAGAGTCGGGCTTTTTTACGTCTGTAGAAAAGTGAAAGTATTAGCCGTCAGCCGTCAGCCGTCAGCCGTCAGCTGCACAGCGTAAACCTGACCATCGTAGCGTGGGTTGAATATCTCGAAACCCACGGATAAAAGAACACGAAGAACACGACAGAGGATGAGGGCGTAGCATTTGTTATGTGGCTCTCTCCATCGCTGTGGGCACTAAGACATTCTACTGCGTTGTCGCTACGAAGTAGCGCACCGACTCCAAATACAAGAAAGCCCGACTCGAAAGAGCCGGGCTTTTTTACGTCTGCAGAAAAGTGAAAAACAAATGTAAAAGGTTAAAGGTATTAGGCTAAAGGAAGATAATTGATCAGAGCCGATTCCAGGACATACTACTTTGCTGTCGCTTCGAAGTAGCACACCGACTCCAAATGTAAGAGAAGTGCAAAGCATTCGGCTTTAGGTAAAATAAGCCCTGCTTTACGCTGACCTCCTATTAACTTCTCTTGTATGGTGATCCTCGTTATATAAAGTTAATAGATCCTTAAATAAAGCCTTATAGATTACATAACTATGTTTTACTTGAAAAAGAATTTATAAAGCCCAAAATGAAATTAGGTATTCTTATTAAATTGAGCTGTTTATGTCATTACTACTAACGTCACCTAAGTACGAGCAATGGACCTATTTGTCAAAACAAATAAAAGGGTATGAAGAACAAGCAGTTCATGCTACCGGCGCAGACCTTTACACGCTGATGCAGCGTGCCGCGGAGGCTGTTTTTTGCTGTTGGAAAACCTTTAATGCAAAACAAACGTTAGTTATTACAGGTAATGGAAATAATGCCGGAGATGGTTATGAGGTAGCTCGGTTAATCAAACAAGCAGATCGGCATGTAGTTGTTTGCGCGATTAATCCGAATAAAGCCTTATCCGGAGATGCAGCAAAAGCACAAAAGCAATGGATTGATGCCGGTGGTGAAATTTGTAACTTTAGCGCTGATGTACTCGATGAGTGTGATGTGATAATTGATGCATTACTCGGCACTGGTCTTGAGAATACGGTACGCGATAATGTTGCTACTATTATTAAAGCGGTGAATGAAAGCACTAAACCAATCCTGAGTATTGATGTACCGTCAGGTATTAATGCAGATACAGGCTGTCCTCAAGGAACAGCCATTATGGCCAGCAAAACAATGACATTAGTTGGGATAAAGCAAGGACTTACCACGACTAAAGGAAAGCAGCATGCCGGGCAGTTGTATTTCGATGAGTTAGGTATTGGCGAGCAATTTATGAAATTAGCCACCCCTTCTGCTCAGATTATCAATATAGACAGCTTTAAACCTTTGCCTGAGCGCTCAGTGAGCAGCCATAAAGGTAGTCATGGAGAATTATTATGTATAGGAGGAAACCACGGCTCTGCAGGAGCTATTAGATTAAGTGCTGAAAGTGGATTAAGGTCTGGTGCTGGAATGGTAAAAGTGTATACCCATGAACATGCCGTTTTACCTGTGAGCATCGGGCGACCAGAACTTATGGTAACTAGTGAAAACTTGGATGATGCCCTAGCATGGTCAACTTGTGTAGTTATCGGTCCAGGTTTAGGCCAAGATGAATGGGCCCAAAAAACCTTTGAGCAGGCAATCCGTTATTGCCAGCAAAACAATATCCCTACTGTTATTGATGCAGACGCCTTAAACTTATTAGCTAAGCAATCATCTTCTCATAAATTAAATAATACCGTGCTAACGCCTCATCCTGCAGAGGCTGCACGGTTATTAAACTTAACTACCTCTGAGGTTGAGTCTGATCGTTTTTATTATGCTCGACAATGTGCGACCAACTTCGCAGCGACCTCTATTTTAAAGGGCGCAGGTACGCTAATCGATAATACCGAGCATACTTGGATATGTGAAAATGGTAACCCTGGTTTGGCTGTAGGAGGAAGTGGTGATGTGCTTAGTGGTATAATTGGGGCATTAATGGCTCAAGGATTAAATACCAGTGAGGCAGCATGTTATGGCGTTGTGTTACATGCAAAGGCGGGTGATAGAGCCTGTGAACAATCAGGGCAAAGAGGAATGTTAGCCAGTGATTTATTTGCGCATGTAAGAGCACTGATCAATCATAAATAGTAAAAGCAGCAATGACTGGCTGTGCCAGCTAATGTCTTCGCTGCTTGTTTTGGCTACTATCTGTGAAGCTCACCAGCTCTTTCAGGCTGATAAGTAACTTCTTTGATGGTTACTGTTACTAATCCACCGCCAGGCTTTGGCCATTCAATTTGATCACCTTGTGAAAGGCCAAGTAATGCACTACCTATAGGGGCTAAGATTGATATTTTGTCGCCAATTGAATCAATATTTTTTGGGTAAACAAGCGTTAAAGTAAACTCTTCGCCTGTAGATTCAACAACAAAGTTCACAGTTGAATTCATGGTTACCACGGTTGCGGGAACTTCGTGCGGCTCAACTATGCTGGCTCGTGCAAGTTCTGCTTCAAGTTCTTTTTCACCCGCAAAGCTGTTTGCAGGCAACGACTCCATTAGTGTGTACAACCTATCTGCATCCAGCGATGAAATGATAATTTCAGGTTTTGTATTCAACTTAATATCCTTAATCATGTTAAATAAAATTTACTCTGGTATAGCTTGCAGGAACTCAGTTGCATTGGAATACACTGAGTTAATTTTATTGTTGTTTAGTGAATTTATTTTATCTCTATTGCTAAAAACCCAGCCGAAGCTGGGTTTTTATTTAAGCTAAGTGTTTAGGGGATGATTACATCATGCCGCCCATTCCACCCATGCCGCCCATGCCACCCATATCAGGTGCACCAGCTGCTTCTTCTTTAGGAATTTCAGCAACCATAGCCTCTGTAGTGATCATTAGACCAGCAATCGATCCTGCAAATTGTAATGCAGAGCGTGTTACTTTCGTTGGATCTAGGATGCCCATTTCAATCATGTCGCTGTATTCGCCAGTGGCTGCATTGTAACCGTAGTTACCTTCTCCGCCTTTAACTGCGTTAATAACAACTGATGCTTCATCGCCTGCGTTTGTAACGATTTGACGAAGTGGTGCTTCCATCGCACGAAGTGCCACTTTAATACCGTGGTTTTGGTCTTCATTGTCGCCAAGTAGCTCAACTAGCTTGCTAGCAGCACGTACTAATGCAACACCACCACCTGGTACTACACCTTCTTCAACCGCTGCGCGAGTTGCATGTAATGCATCTTCAACACGGTCTTTTTTCTCTTTCATTTCAATTTCAGTAGCGGCACCTACTTTGATTACAGCAACACCGCCAGCTAACTTAGCCATGCGCTCTTGTAGCTTTTCTTTATCGTAGTCTGAAGTCGCTTCTTCAATTTGTGCTTTGATTTGAGCAACACGACCGTTGATACCGTCTTCTTCACCAGCACCATCAATGATTGTTGTATCATCTTTAGTGATTACTACGCGCTTAGCTGTACCTAAGTCTTCAACTGTTGCTTTTTCAAGTTCAAGGCCGATTTCTTCAGAAATTACAGTACCGCCAGTTAATACCGCGATATCCTGTAGCATTGCTTTACGACGATCGCCAAAGCCAGGTGCTTTAACCGCTGATACTTTTACAATACCACGCATGTTATTCACTACTAGTGTCGCTAACGCTTCACCTTCAAGGTCTTCTGCGATGATTAGTAGAGGCTTGCTTGCTTTTGCAACCGCTTCTAATGTTGGTAATAATTCACGGATGTTAGATATTTTTTTATCTACAAGTAAGATAAATGGGTTATCTAGTTCAACTGCGCCTTTTTCAGCGTTGTTGATGAAGTATGGAGATAAGTAACCACGGTCAAACTGCATGCCTTCTACAACATCTAGTTCGTTTTCAAGTGATTGACCTTCTTCAACCGTGATAACACCAGTATTACGGCCTACTTTTTCCATTGCATCAGCAATGATTTCACCAATCTCTTTATCAGAGTTAGCTGAAATAGTACCTACTTGTGCAATTGCTTTAGTATCAGAACATGGAACAGAAAGAGCTTTAAGTTCTGCTGTTGCAGCAATGATTGCTTTATCAATACCGCGCTTAAGATCCATTGGGTTCATACCCGCAGCAACCGCTTTAAGACCTTCGTTAACAATAGATTGAGCAAGCACGGTTGCGGTAGTGGTACCGTCACCAGCAGCATCATTTGCTTTAGACGCTACTTCTTTAACCATTTGTGCGCCCATGTTTTCAAACTTGTCTTCAAGTTCGATTTCTTTAGCTACAGAAACACCATCTTTAGTGATTACTGGAGAGCCAAATGATTTGTCTAGTACAACGTTACGACCTTTAGGGCCCAATGTTACTTTTACTGCGTTTGCTAAAATGTTTACGCCAGTTAGCATTTTTGCACGTGCGTCGCCTGCAAACAGTACTTCTTTTGCTGCCATGTTTAATTTCCTCTAAATTCTTAAAATGTGTGTTAAACGAAAAGTAGGTTTAGCCTACAATGCCTAAAATATTATCTTCACGCATGATCAGGTATTCTTGACCTTCGATCTTTTCAGTTTTTTCAACATATGAGCCAAATAACACAGTGTCACCGGCTTTCACTTCTAACGCGCGAACGTCACCATTTTCTAAAACGCGACCATTACCCACGGCAACAACTTCTCCACGAGTTGATTTTTCAGCTGCAGAGCCAGTTAATACAATACCGCCAGCAGACTTGGTTTCTTCTTCTAGACGCTTGATGATTACGCGATCTTGTAAAGGACGAATGTTCATGTTTATAGTTCTCCTAACAGTTTCTGAACAGTACAGAAAAAAGTGTATCTAATTTGCTTTCATTAATGGGGGTAGAGTGAAAAATTCCAAGAGAAAAAATGATAATTTTTTAATCTTTTCGCTCGTATTCACCATCTATAGTATTGGGACGGTTTTCATCTTGCTCATGATGCATTGATTGATGAGGTTGTGAAAATCCTGAAGTACCTGTTTGATGCATACTAGCGCTCATTCTCACCGTTGCTTGGCTGGCAAGCCCTGCGGCTAATTTATTGCGAATAGCTGGAGTAAGAAGTAGTAGGCCAAATACATCCGTCATAATGCCGGGTGTTAGTAAAAGTACGCCAGCAATAATCACGCAGATACCGGTAAACAACTCTTTAGCGGGCATTTGCCCTTGTGCCATTTGCACTTGTACGTTTTGTAGTGCGCCCATTCCTTGCTGTTTCACCATTTTCGCACCCACAATGGCGGTTAGTACTACCAAAGCGATTGTTGCAAAGCCACCTATAACGTCACTAACCTGAATTAGTAAAGCAATTTCAATAATAGGGATGATGATAAACAGTAAAAATAAAATTCTAAACATAAGACTCTCTAAAAATGACACTCATTAAGGTGCTAATGAAATATAAGTGAGGGTTGTCGGGTCTATTTTCAAGCTAATAAGAGTAAGTAATCAACTCTAATGTTAGTAAAATTATAGCTAGTGGGTTTAATTCACTTGACTGCAAAGACCCAAAATGTTGGCAGAGTTCGTGTCTACACATTACACCCGCTATCAGCTACTATGGGGCTAGACCCCCATAAACAAGTAAAGGTTCACTATGACAACGCAATTTAAACTTATTTTTACCACTTGCAAAGATAACGATGAAGCCCGTTTATTGGCTATGGCGCTAATAGAAAAGAAACTAGCCGCTTGTGTAAATATTTTACCGGCCATGAGTTCTATTTACATATGGGAAGGTGAAGTAGCTGAAGCAACAGAAGTGAAGCTACTAATTAAAACCAAAGCTGACAAAATGAACGATGTATTTTTAACCTTAAAAGATCTTCACAGCTACGAAGTACCAGAAATACAAGTTGTTGATGTGGCAACGGGGAACTTGGCTTACTTTAATTGGATGGATGAGGTACTTCATTAATGCGCTTTATTTTATTTTTTTTATTAAGTGTTTTAATGGCGCCTGCTTGGGCAACACAAAATACCCTTGAAGATTTTCTCAAACCTACTCAGCATACATTTTTACCAGTCAATGAAGCGTTTGTATTTGATTTTGACCAGCAAGGCAGTACGTTATTTGTTGGTTGGGATATCGCTGATGACTATTATCTATATAAAGACAAAATAGAAATTATTGCCAAAGGTGCCAGCATTGACGTGCCTGAGTTGGGCTCTGGTGAAATAATTGAAGATGAGTTTTTTGGCAAAACTGAGGTGTTTTTTAATTCTATCAGCGTTATTAGCAAGTTGAGTAATGTCAGTGAAGATGGCGTTGTTAAGGTGCGTTATCAAGGTTGTGCAAAAGCAGGGCTGTGTTATCCACCTGAAATCATCAGCATTCCATTAAGTGTACTGGCAAGTGAAGCTAATACTAATGAAAATACAGCAGCAAGTAGTGCATTTGCGGCACTTAGCCAACCTGTAGAAAAACCTGTTACTACAGCAACACCCGAGAAAGAGCTCACCTTTACAGAGCAGTTAGCCAGCCAAAGCTTAATGGTTAATTTAGCTATATTTTTTGCTGTGGGCGTAGGTTTGGCATTTACACCCTGTGTATTTCCGATGTTTCCTATTTTATCTAGCTTAATTGCGGGTCAAAAGAACCTGTCTACCAAAAAAGCATTTGCCCTATCATTTGTTTATATTCAAGGTATGGCGGTTACCTATGCCGCATTGGGGTTAGTGGTTGCTGCATTAGGCGGCCAAGTACAAGGTTACTTACAGCACCCATATGTATTGATAAGTTTTAGTTTATTGTTTGTGTTGTTGGCTATGTCGATGTTCGGTTGGTACGAAATAAAGTTACCCAGCGGCATGATGAACAAGCTAACCCAAGTGAGTAACAATCAAAAAGGCGGTAACTACATTGGAGTATTCCTGATGGGGGTTTTATCAGGGCTTATTGCATCACCTTGTACCACTGCGCCTTTATCAGCCGCATTATTATTTGTGGCACAAAGCGGCGATTACTTAGTGGGTGGACTAACGCTTTATGTACTTAGCCTAGGAATGGGTTTACCGTTGTTACTCCTTGGTACATCGGGAGGTAAGTTATTACCGAAAGCTGGCGGATGGATGGAACAAGTTAAAACCTTATTTGGTTTTATTATGTTAGTTGTGCCACTTATTTTGTTAGAGCGAATTATCGATATCGAGATAATTTTACTATTAGCAGGTCTATTAGCTATCGCCACAGCGCTTTATTTTCATCATTGGCAAAGCGCCCAAGCACAAGGTAAATTAAAAACCTTATTGTGGTTTATGGCTGTTTTATTAGTGCTTACGGGCTTTAATTTAACCAAAAATTATTTTTGGCCAATACAAAACGTGAGCTTGCAAACAACCACGCAAAGCAATGAGTTTAAGCACGTTGCTAACTTAGCCGAGTTGAAGCAAGCAGTTTCACAAGCAAATAGTGAGGGTCGTATGGTAATGGTGGACTTATACGCTGACTGGTGTGTAGCGTGTAAAGAGTTTGAGCATTACACATTTCCTGACCCGCAAGTGCAAAGTGAGTTTAGTCATTATCAACTGATTCAAATTGACTTAACCCAAAGCGATAATGAAACAATTGAGCTAATGGAAGCATATTCAGTGTTTGGTTTACCGAGTATTTTATTCTTCAATACTCAAGGTGAAGAGTTAAGTACACAACGTGTAACTGGCTTTTTAAATGCAGATGATTTTGCTAAGCACCTAGCTGCAGTGCGTGCCAGCGCTGAATAACCATTCTTTATGGCATAACATGATTGGTAATGTTGTGCCACTATTCTCCCCTTAAGATAGTCCCCAAAATAGAGATTAGACCAGTATTTTGCTGCTATTTACTTCGAAATCACTATAATAGTTGGTTAACGTGAGAAATTGTTGCTATCTTACTTTTTTCTGCTTACTTTTTAGAGAAAAACTAGTTGGTAACCGCTTAACTCATTACTTATAGGATATATCGCGTATTATGGCTGCAAAATTAAAGATTTTAGTTATAAATGGCCCAAATTTAAACATGCTAGGAAAGCGTGAACCTGATAAGTACGGTTCGCATTCTTTAGAGCATATTGTGAGCGAGTTAAACAGCGCTGCAAATAGTTTAGGTGTGGAGTTAACGCATTTTCAAAGTAATAGTGAACAAGCGCTCATTGAACGCATTCATGATGCTTGGCAAGCGGTTGATTACATAATAATTAACCCTGCAGCATTTACGCACACAAGCGTCGCATTACGTGATGCATTGCTAAGCGTTGATATTCCGTTTTTTGAAGTGCACTTAAGTAATGTGCATGCACGTGAAACGTTTCGCCATCATTCTTATTTTTCTGATGTGGCGCAAGGCGTTATTTGTGGATTAGGTGCAATGGGTTATCACGCTGCTTTTTATGCAGCAGTCAGCCGATTGCAAAACTCAAACTAAATTTAAACTAACAAACTAATAGGCGGGCCGTTTATGGATATTCGCAAGATCAAAAAACTAATTGAATTAGTAGAAGAATCAGGTATTGCAGAACTAGAAATCACTGAAGGTGAAGAATCAGTACGTATTAACCGTAATAACATGAGTGCCGGTCCTGCGTACGCGCAATTCGCACCTCAACAATACGCCCCAGCAGCACCTGCTCCAGCCGCGACTGCACCATCAGCACCTGCAGCCGTAGAGTCTGAAGCATCTGCAGGCCCTACAGGTCATCAAGTTAAATCACCTATGGTAGGTTCTTTTTACGCAGCAGCTTCTCCAGAAGCACCAGCATATGTTGAAGTGGGCTCTCAGGTTAAAGTTGGCGACACGCTATGTATCGTTGAAGCAATGAAAATGATGAACCAAATTGAGTCAGATAAAGCCGGTACAGTAAAAGCTATCTTAGTAGAAAACGGCGAGCCAGTAGAATTTGATCAACCTTTATTCATCATTGAATAATAGCGCAACGTAAAAGGCCAACTCTCATGTTAGATAAAGTAGTCATTGCAAACCGAGGTGAAATTGCACTTCGTATATTGCGCGCCTGCAAAGAGCTTGGGATCAAAACGGTTGCTGTGCATTCAACGGCGGATCGCGATCTTAAGCACGTATTACTAGCAGATGAAACCATCTGTATTGGTAAACCAGCAGCAACTGAAAGTTACTTAGACATCCCACGCATTATTGCCGCAGCAGAAATTACTGATGCAGTCGCTATCCACCCAGGTTATGGTTTTCTTGCTGAAAATGCAGACTTTGCAGACCAAGTTGAGCAAAGTGGCTTTGTATTTATCGGTCCTCGTGGCGATACTATTCGTCTAATGGGCGATAAAGTATCGGCAATCGAAGCGATGCGTAAAGCGGGTGTTCCTTGTGTACCTGGCTCTGATGGTCCGGTATCGGATGATAAAGAACGCAACATGCAAATTGCTAAGCGTATTGGTTACCCGGTAATTATTAAAGCAGCTGGCGGTGGCGGTGGCCGTGGTATGCGTGTTGTTCGCAACGAAGCTGAGTTAATCAATTCAATTGCTCTAACCCAACAAGAAGCGAAACAGTTCTTTGGCAACAGCATGGTTTACATGGAGAAATTCCTTGAAAACCCACGCCACATCGAAGTACAAGTATTGGCCGATGGTCAAGGTAACGCGGTTCATCTAGGTGAGCGTGATTGTTCAATGCAACGTCGTCACCAAAAAGTAGTTGAAGAAGCACCAGCACCAGGGATTACTGCAGAAGTACGTAAGTTCATTGGTGAGCGTTGTACTCGCGCATGTATTGAAATTGGTTATCGTGGTGCGGGTACGTTTGAGTTCTTATACGAGAACGGTGAATTTTACTTCATTGAAATGAATACCCGTATTCAGGTTGAGCACCCTGTAACTGAAATGGTTACCGGTGTTGATTTAATCAAAGAGCAGTTAAAAATTGCCGCTGGTCAGCCTTTGTCATTCACTCAAGAAGATGTGGTTATTCGTGGCCATGCTATTGAGTGTCGTATTAATGCTGAAGACCCAGAAACCTTTATTCCATCGCCAGGTAAAATTACCCGTTTTCATCCAGCTGGTGGTTTAGGTATTCGTTGGGACAGTCATATTTACGCTGACTACACCGTTCCTCCACATTACGATTCTATGATTGGTAAGCTGATCACTTACGGTGAAAACCGTGATGTCGCTATCGCCCGAGCACGTAATGCACTTAATGAACTCGTTATCGATGGTATTAAAACCAATACGCCACTGCATAAACGTATTCTTGCAGATGAAAACTTCAAAAATGGTGGCACAAATATCCACTACCTTGAGAAGAAATTAGGACTGTAAAGTCCATGCTAATTAAAAACCGGCTTAAGCCGGTTTTTTTATCTTTAAAAAAGAGGCAGTATCACCTTAAATAAATAATCTGGTATGATTAACAAATATGCGCTTTTCGTAAATTTTGAGGTAATCATGTCGTGTAGTTTTAATTTTCATTTAGTCGATGAAAATGCCACTGTTGCTATGGGTAATAAATTAGCTGCCATAATAGAGCAGGGCGCAGTTATTTATTTGCATGGTGACTTAGGGGCCGGTAAAACGACATTTACTCGCGGTATAGTGCAAGGTTTTGGTCATACAGGTAAGGTTAAAAGTCCCACCTATACACTTGTCGAACCCTACGAGCTTGTGCGTGGCAATGTTTATCATTTTGACTTATATCGATTAGGTGACCCAGAAGAGCTTGAATTTATGGGGATTCGCGATTATTTTTCAGAAACGGCAACTTGTATAGTTGAGTGGCCGGAAAAAGGCGGAGAATTTATTCCTGTTCCCGATCTAAATGCTACGCTAAGTTATGTAGGTGATGAGCGTAAAATTGTTATTAACAGTGCGAGTGAGCGTGGTGTAGCAATTGTCAAAAAACTAAATAATAGATAATAAAATAGTTAAGGCAGTGATTATCAAAATGAGTCGTGGTTTAGTTAAACTTTTTATTTACCTCATGGTTTTTACAGTGAGCTTGCCATTGTGGGCGCAAAACACTATTAATAGTGTGCGTGTCTGGCCATCCCCTGATAGCACCCGGGTGGTGTTTGATCTCGACGATAAACCCGATTTCAGCTACTTTATGCTAAAAAATCCAAGCCGTTTAGTGGTTGATTTAGAAAACACTGATGAGTTGAAAACATTGCCAGGTGTGCCACCAAAACACCAAATTGTTAGTAAGTTACGTTACTCGAAACCTAAAAATAAACACAGCGTGCGTTTAGTGTTTGAATTAAATGGGCCAGTTAAACCGGTTATATTTGCACTAGCTCCCACAGGCCCTTATAAAAACAGGTTGGTGGTCGACTTATACGACAAAAGCGAATCAAAAGGGGCGGTTAGCCCTGCGCAAACGGCGGCTAAAAAACGCCAATTAAGCCAAGAACGCGATATTGTAATTGCTATTGATGCAGGGCATGGCGGTGAAGACCCTGGATCCATTGGCCCGTCAGGCACTTACGAAAAAGACATTACACTGCAAATTGCCAAGCGTTTAGAGCGGATGATTGATGCTGAGCGAGGCATGATTTCGCGTATGGTTCGCAGTGGCGATTACTTTGTAAAACTCAATACACGTACCAACCGCGCACGTCAGAAAAAAGCAGACTTTTTTGTCTCTATTCATGCAGATGCGTTTACCAGTCCGGGACCCAATGGTGCTTCTGTATGGGTGTTGTCGCTGCGACGTGCCAATTCAGAAATTGGTAAATGGATTGAGGATAAAGAAAAACACTCTGAGTTACTTGGCGGTGCTGCCGATGTAATTAAAGATGCTGCAAATGAAAAGTACTTAGCGCAAGCCTTGCTTGATATGTCGATGGATCACTCCATGAAAACCGGCTTAAACGTGGCTGAGGAAGTAGTTAAAGAGCTACGAAAGGTGGCTAAACTTCATAAAAAAGAGCCGCAACATGCCAGCCTTGCAGTATTAAAGTCGCCAGATATTCCGTCTATTTTGGTTGAAACTGGGTTTATCTCTAATCCACGTGAAGAGCGACTGCTTAAAAGTGCCAATCATCAAGAGCGCTTAGCTAAAGCCATGTTTACCTCAATTAAAAATTACTATTTACGTAACCCGCCTGACGACTCACTGTTTGCGTCATTAAAGTCTCAATACCCAACAAAACATAAAGTACGTCCTGGTGAGTCACTGAGCATGTTGGCAGGTCGATATGGGGTTAGTATTAGTAAAATAAAACAGGTTAATAAGCTCAGTTCAAATACGCTATTTATTGGCCAGGAACTTGATATTCCTCAGAGTTAATTTTAAAAGCGCACAACATTTAAGGTTTTTATGAGTATTGAAATATTACCTGCGCGCTTGGCAAACCAAATTGCGGCGGGTGAAGTTGTTGAGCGTCCCGCGTCGGTGGTTAAAGAGTTAGTAGAAAATAGCCTAGATGCAGGTGCGACACGTATTCAAATAGATATTGAACGCGGTGGTCATAAGCTGATTCGAATTCGTGATAATGGTTCAGGCATTGCAAAAGAGGAGCTCACATTAGCGCTTTCTCGCCATGCTACCAGTAAACTAAAGTCGCTCGATGACTTAGAAAATATTTGCTCTTTAGGCTTTAGAGGCGAAGCTCTCGCGTCTATTAGCTCGGTATCTCGCTTAACCTTAAGCTCTAAGCCCGAACAGCAAGAAGCCGCTTGGCAAGCCTTTGCACAAGGCAGAGATATGGCCGTAGAGGTAAAGCCTGTGGCACATCCCAGCGGTACCACAATTGAAGTAAAAGATTTATTTTTTAATACCCCAGCACGGCGTAAGTTTTTACGTACCGAAAAAACTGAGTTTAGCCATATTGATGAGCTTATAAAGCGGATTGCGCTGAGTCGCTTTGACGTATCAATTACGTTAACCCATAACGAAAAAGTGGTGCGGCAGTATCGCGCTAAAACCGATCCTGCTCAAGCGATTACACGAGTTGCCCAAGTTGCGGGTAAAGCGTTTGCAGAACAGGGACTGCATATTCAATCAGGTGAAGCAGGGCTGCAACTACATGGCTGGGTGCTGCCGGTTGGCTCGGCCAATACCACACAGTACACCTATGTAAATAATCGTATGATGCGCGATAAACTTATTTTGCACGCTATTCGCCAAGCATTTGAAGAAGTCAGCGGTGAGCAAGAGTTACCCGGGTTTGTGATTTATATTGATATAGATCCACGTCAAGTAGATGTGAACGTACACCCTGCTAAACATGAGGTGCGCTTTCATCAAGGGCGCTTAGTACACGACTTCATTTTGCAAGCGATAAAACAAGTTGTTGTGCCCCCGCAAGCTGAGTTTTCAAGCTCCAGTGAAGCTAATGATAATAGCCCACCAGTGGCTGCATTTAATGCACACACTACTACCAGTAGTGAACCGTTTGATTACCCTAAGTCGTCATTACAGCCTAGTCGGTCATCTTCAGCGCATAGCACAACTTATAGTGGTGCAACTCAAGGTGCAGGTAATCAACAACGTGCTGAAAGTCGAAATTACCATGACGTAAATGCGTTTTATCAAGGTGTGAGTGAGCAGCAAGCACATCACTTTGATAATCCAGCACCATTTGTGCAATCAGATGAGACTCAAGTATCAGATACAGCGCTTCGTACTGTCGATATAATAACCATTGAACAGGGCGCTTGTGTATTTAATGATGAAAACCAACTTTATTGTTCACACTTTAAATATGCGCTAGCGGATGATTGGCTTGCACAAATTAAAGAGCAAGGCAGCCTTGAGGGCAAAGCATTGTTATTACCCGTACGGGTCAATGTCTCAAAACAAGATATCGAACTGCTGGCTACGCAACAATCATGGTTTACTTTGCTTGGCTTTGAACTTTTAATTGAAAAACAATTTGTTATGGTTAAGAGGTTGCCTGTTTGCTTGTACTTACTTGACGTGAGTGCCGCAGTCGATGCCTTACTTGATGGGTGTAAAGCTCAGTTAGAAAGTATTGAACAGTGGCTAGCGTGGCAGGTAAATGTAATACCTACACGGTTCTATGCCAGTAAAGCTTTTGCAGTACAGCAAACTCGCTTACAAAATAATGCGCAAACAATTGAACGTTTACGTGAAAAAGCAGTTAAAATAGATCTAAAGTCTTATCTAGCGCAATTTAATTAGGGTATTCGTGTTGAGTAATTTACCGGTCATATTTTTAATGGGCCCCACAGCTGCTGGTAAAACAGCATTGGCAATTTCACTGTGTGAGCATTTAAATACTGAAATTATCAGCGTTGATTCGGCACTGGTTTATAAAGGTATGGATATTGGTACCGCTAAACCGGATGCCGACGAACTAGCACGTGCACCCCATCACCTAATTGACTTACTCGACCCAAGCGAAACCTATTCAGTAGCTGATTTTAGACGCGATGCGATAGAAAAAATTGATAAATTTCATCAACAAGGTAAAGTGCCTGTACTGGTTGGAGGTACAATGATGTACTTTAAAGCCCTTATTGATGGATTATCCCCTCTACCAGAGGCTGATGAGCAGATAAGAGCTGAGCTTGAAGTACAGGCGAAACAGTACGGTTGGCCACATTTATATCAAGAGCTATTAAAAGTAGATCCACAAGCTGCGAAAAAGATGAGTGAAAATGATTCACAACGAATTAATCGCGCTTTAGAGGTTTACCGTATAACAGGTAAAACAATGACTGAATTGCAAAAGCAAAAACAGCCACCTTTACCTTATACTTTTCATCAATTTGCTATTGCTCCAGATGATCGTAAAGAGTTACATCAGCGAATTGCAGAAAGGTTTAAAATAATGATTGAACAGGGGTTTGAAAAAGAAGTTTCGACCCTATATCTACGTGAGGATTTACATCCCAATATGCCTTCTATTCGTTGTGTAGGTTATAGACAGATGTGGGATTACCTTGCGGGTGAAATAGACCATGATGAAATGGTTTTTCGCGGTATTGCTGCCACTCGTCAATTGGCTAAGCGTCAATTAACGTGGTTAAGAAGTTGGCCTGACGTTACGTGGTTAACAACCGGTGATGAAGAAAACTTGCATCGTGTAGTAAGTTCGCTAAGCTAGTAGTAGCTGGACAAAATTTAGCTTTATTAAATTAGTTCAGCCACTTAATTATAATAACACCTAGAACGAAGGAATAATAACATGGCAAAAGGCCAATCGTTACAAGACCCATTTTTAAATGCATTACGCCGCGAGCGCATTCCAGTATCAATCTTTTTGGTAAATGGCATAAAATTACAAGGTAAAATTCAGTCATTTGACCAATTTGTAATTTTACTGGAAAACACTGTTAATCAAATGGTGTATAAACATGCAATTTCAACAGTTGTACCTGCACGCGCAGTCAACTTCCAAGGTGTACAGGGAAATGAAGACACTGAAGAAACTGAACCAGGAAACTTTTAAATTAGGAGCGTAATGCTTGTTTGACCGCTATGAATCTGGCGAACAGGCAATTTTAGTCCATATCGACCTACCTAAAGATGGGGATCGCGAAGATCTTCATGAATTAGAAATGTTGGTATCTTCTGCTGGTGTTAGTAGTTTGGCGGTTGTGCAAGGCAGCCGTCAAGCACCACATCCCAAGCTATTTGTCGGTACCGGCAAAGCGGAAGAAATAGCTGAAATTGTCAAAATCCACAATGCCGATGTTGTCATTTTTAACCATCAGTTGAGTCCGTCTCAAGAACGCAATTTAGAGCGTGTTTGCCAATGTCGGGTACTTGATAGAACAACACTTATTCTTGATATTTTTGCTCAGCGTGCCCGTACTCATGAAGGTAAGCTTCAGGTTGAGTTGGCGCAGCTTCGTCACATGTCTACACGTTTAATTCGTGGTTGGACCCACCTTGAGCGCCAAAAAGGGGGGATAGGCTTACGTGGTCCGGGTGAAACGCAGCTAGAAACCGATCGACGTTTATTGCGCGCACGTATTAAAAATATTCGTGCACGACTAGCGAAAGTGGCTGTACAGCGTGAGCAAGGTCGACGTGCTCGTACGCGCAATGAAATTCCAACAGTGTCGCTGGTGGGTTACACTAATGCCGGAAAATCAACACTGTTTAATTATATTACCGATTCAGATGTATATGCAGCCGATCAGCTATTCGCCACACTAGATCCAACACTGCGTAAACTCGATATTGGTGATGTAGGTTCTGTTATTTTAGCCGATACTGTAGGGTTTATTCGACACTTACCGCATGATTTGGTAGCTGCATTTAAAGCAACTCTGACCGAGACGCGTGAAGCCGATTTACAACTGCATGTGATAGATGTAGCTGATCCTCGCCGAAAAGAAAATATTGAACAGGTACAAGAAGTCCTCAAAGAAATTGAAGCCGACGAGGTACCGCAGTTATTAGTTTATAACAAAATTGATGCGCTGGATGAGGTAACGCCACGTATTGATCGTGATGACGAGGGCCAACCTATAAGGGTATGGCTATCTGCAAAAACTGGCGAAGGCTGTGAATTACTCAGTGAAGCTATTAGCGATTTACTCGCTAAGCAAATGCTTAATGAAACGTTATTACTCGCACCACAATATGGGCGTTTAAGAGCATCACTATTTAATTTAAGTGCAGTACACAATGAGCGGTTTGATGAACAAGGTAATTGGTTGCTTGATGTACGATTGCCTATGATTGAGTGGAACCGTTTAATTAAAGATTTTGGTCCTGAAATTGAAAGTTTTATTAGCTGAGATTAAAAACTGCAAGATTAATGTCGGTTTTAGTATAAGAAACGCAGAAGATTTGTTAGATTTAACACAATTTCCGAATTTATTTAGATAACAATGGAGTATAGCTATGGCCTGGAATGAACCGGGTAATAATGGCAATGACAAAGATCCGTGGAATAACAAAGGCGGACGTGATCAAGGCCCACCTGATTTAGACGAGGTGTTCCGTAAATTCAGTAACAAGTTTAACGGCTTATTTGGCGGTAAAAAATCCGGCAATGGTAGCGGCGGTGGACTTGGCGGAGCCGGTATTTCATTTGTACTTATTATCGCTGCAATTGTATGGGCGTTAAGCGGTATTTATACGGTGAAAGAAGCTGAGCGCGGCGTCGTTCTTCAATTTGGTAAGTTTGACCGAATTGCAGATCCTGGCTTGCGTTGGAAAATGACCTTTGTTGAAACGGTTATTCCAGTCGATATCGAAGCTGTTCGCTCGTTATCAGCATCAGGTTTTATGCTAACCGAAGATGAAAACGTAGTAAGCGTTGAATTTGAAGTACAATATCGAGTAATCGACCCTTACTTGTATAAGTTTAGTGTCACTAACGCTGACAGCAGCCTTGAAGAAGCATTAGATAGTGCGCTGCGTTATGTTGTTGGCCATTCAAAAATGGACCAAGTACTGACAAACGGCCGTGAAGTTGTACGTCAAAATACTTGGGATGAGCTAAATCAAATCATTGAACCTTATAACTTAGGTTTAATCGTAACTGACGTTAACTTCAAGGACTCTCGTCCACCAATGGAAGTTAAAGATGCGTTTGACGATGCAATTGCGGCCCAAGAGGATGAGCAACGCTTTATTCGTGAAGCAGAAGCGTATGCCCGTGAAATTGAACCGCGTGCGCGTGGTCAAGTGACTCGTATGACGCAAGAAGCTGAAGGTTACCAAGAACGTATTACTTTAGAAGCGCAAGGTGAAGTGGCTCGTTTTGAGAAATTACTTCCAGAATACCAAGCAGCTAAAGAAGTAACACGTGAGCGTTTATACATAGACACGATGCAAGAAGTGCTAGGTAATAGCTCTAAAGTGTTGGTTGATGTTAAAGGTGGCAACAACATGATGTACCTACCACTTGATAAAATCATGGAAAAACAGGGTTCATCAACACGTATTGCTTTACCTAGCTCAAGCGATATAAACGATTTACGTAACAAGGTAAATACGTCACGCAACAGCACTGTTAATAGTGGTAACGATCGCTTTAACAATGATCGCTTTAACGACGGGAGATAAGAGCAATGAAAAACTTTAGTTTAGTAATCCTATTAGCCGCCATTGTGATGTCTTTTTCGTCGGTGTTCGTGGTCTCTGAAGGGCAAAAGGCGATTGTACTTTTATTTAGTAAAGTGCAAAAAGACAGCGATGATGAAGCTGTAGTTTATGGCCCGGGTTTACACTTAAAAGTCCCATTTTTTAGCCAAGTACGTCGTATTGATGCACGTATTCAAACACTAGATGGCACACCAGATCGCTTTGTAACTAGCGAGAAAAAAGACTTAATCGTTGATTCGTTTGTAAAATGGCGCGTAAACGATTTTAGTTCTTTTTACCTGCGTGCACGTGGTGACAAGCAATACGCTGAAACACTGCTTAAGCAAAAAGTAAATAATGGCCTACGTACTAACTTTGGTACGCGTACTATTCGTGAAATTGTATCTGGTGAGCGTAGCGAGCTGATGGAAGAAGCGTTAGTACAAGCATCTGAAAGTGCTAGTGAGCTGGGTATTGAAGTACTTGATGTGCGTGTTAAGCAAATTAACTTACCACAAGAGGTGAGTAGCTCTATTTACCAACGTATGCGCGCTGAGCGTACTGCAGTTGCTAAAGAACACCGCTCTGAAGGTCAGGAAAAAGCAGAAACAATTCGTGCAGGCGTTGACCGTCGCGTAACAGTAATGCTTGCCGACGCCGAACGTAATGCTCGTTCTGTTCGTGGTCAAGGTGATGCTGACGCTGCTGCGATTTACGCTAGTGCTTATAATAAAGACCCTGAATTCTTTAGCTTTGTTCGCTCTTTAGAAGCTTACAAGCAAACTTTCAAAGGAAAGCAAGACGTGATGGTGTTATCACCGGATAGCGACTTCTTCCAATACATGAAAGGCGCGAAAGCTCAGTAATCATAGCTTTAGTTAAACTTGAAAGCCCTGCAATTGCAGGGCTTTTTGTTATCTGATTTTTAAGTTTATAAATGACTGTTATTTATGTGATTATTAACGAAACACTGATGTTTACTACCCGCACGAGGAAAAAATAAGCTAAACGGGGTGAACATTGCTTTAGTTTTCTGGTAAAATCTCGTCCTAATTTTCTCTAAGTGAATTTGCAATGGGTAAAAACGTTGTTGTACTAGGCACCCAATGGGGTGACGAAGGTAAGGGTAAGGTAGTTGACCTCCTTACAGATAAAGCATCTTTAGTAGTTCGTTATCAAGGTGGTCATAACGCAGGCCATACTTTAGTGATCGACGGTGAAAAGACAGTTCTACACCTTATTCCATCGGGTGTATTACGTGACAATGTTAAATGTGTGATTGGTAATGGTGTTGTTTTATCACCAGAAGCGCTAATGAAAGAAATTGGCATGCTTGAAGAGCGTGGCGTACCTGTACGTGAACGTCTTTTAATCAGTGAAGCATGTCCGCTAATATTGCCTTTCCATGTTGCATTAGATGTAGCTCGCGAAACTGCGCGTGGCGATAAACCAATCGGTACAACGGGTCGTGGTATCGGTCCAGCGTACGAAGATAAAGTAGCACGTCGTGGTTTACGTGTTGGTGATTTATTCAATCCTGAATTATTTGCTACTAAGTTAAAAGAAGTATTGGAATACCACAACTTCACATTAGTTAACTACTACAAAGTAGACGCTGTTGACTTCCAAAAAACGTTTGATGATGCAATGGCTGTTGCTGATATTTTAAAAGCAATGGTAGTTGATGTAACTGAGCTTTTAGATCAAACGCGTAACGCCGGTGACAACATCTTATTTGAAGGTGCTCAAGGTACACTACTTGATATCGATCATGGTACTTACCCTTATGTAACATCTTCAAACACCACCGCTGGTGGCGTTGCTACAGGTGCGGGTTTTGGCCCATTACACCTTGATTATGTGCTAGGTATCATTAAAGCGTACACAACACGTGTAGGTTCAGGTCCTTTCCCTACAGAGCTTTACGACGGCCTTGATAAGCAAGACCCAGTCGGTAAGCATTTAGGTGACAAAGGCCATGAGTTTGGTGCTACTACAGGTCGTTTACGTCGTACAGGTTGGTTAGATGCAGTGGCTATGCGCCGTGCAGTTCAAATCAACAGTATTTCAGGATTTTGTTTAACTAAACTTGACGTTTTAGATGGTTTAGAAACACTTAAAATCTGTACTGGTTATAAGCTTGAAGATGATACTGTGACTAACGTGACGCCATTAGCAGCTGAAGGTTACGATAAAGTAACGCCAGTATACGAAGAAATGCCTGGCTGGTCTGAAAATACAGTGGGTGTAACATCGCTTGAAGGCTTACCTAAAGCGGCAATTGATTACATTAAACGTATTGAAGAAATCACTGGCGTACCTGTTGATATTATCTCTACAGGTCCTGATCGTGTTGAAACGATGATACTTCGTAGCCCATTTGCATAATTGGGTTTAAGTTGAAAAAAAGCTGCCATGTGCAGCTTTTTTTATGTCTGCAGAAAAGTGACGCTATCAATAGTGGAACGATCTTTGTATATTATTTGGTAAGTTTATTTTTAAAGTGGTTAATATGCGTTTATCTTCTCGTTGCTCAGTGTGGTCATTATCACTACTTACACTTTCTTTATTTAATATAAGCAATAGCTTAGCTGAAGAAAGCCCTGCAGCTGTGCCGCTGTATACTGAATCTGAGTTAATAGCTTTAATTAATGAGAACACTCATCTAGCGCGCGTAAAGGCAGATAATTGCCAGTTAGTGCAAGATATAGAAGCGCGAGCCAATAAAATGGCATTGCCATCATATCAATTCCTATACGGTGATATGCTCGCTTATAAAGTGTGTGTTGAGCGCGACGTTGCTTTAGGTGTGTATTACATGAAAAAAGCGGCTGAGCAGGGCTTAGCGGCTGCATTAGAGCAACTAGGTCGCTACTACGACGTTGGGCAGTTGGTCCAAAAAGACAAAACCATGGCAATAACCTACTTACGTGAGGCGTCAGCGCAAGGCAATTTAAAAGCGCAGTTACGATTAGTTGGTTTGTTTAATCAAGGTTATGGTAGTCCAAGAGATTTCGAAGATGCTTATCGTTGGCTGTTTAACACCACGGTAGCTGATAAAGCGACACATAAAAAAATAGAGAGAGCATTAACTAAACTTGCTGAAAAAATGCCAGCCAGTGTCGTTACCCGCGCGCGCTTACCTATGTAAAAAAGCGAGAGTGCTTTTGCCGCACTCTCGCTTTTTTTAGTTATTACTCGTCTTTTTTATTGTCTTTGTCTTTGACTTTGTTATTGGCAGGATCTTTTAATAGCGATATTTTAGGCGGTTGCAATGCAACTACTCGTTCACCCTCTTGTGGTGGCTTTTCCATATCACTAGTAAAAGGCCTTATTTTCACTGGAGCGTCTTCATCACTGTCTTTATCCCCTTTGAGAATAAACAGTGGAATTGCTTCAGGGTTCATTTCTAAATACTGCTGCCAGCTAAATTCTTCAGATATTCGTGTTGCACTCACTTTACCGCCTTTGGCAATAACGCTGCTTAAGCGTGCATATGCTCCGTTTTCACCAAACAGAATTTGTCGTGATAAGAACGTCGCGCTGTCTTTATTTGCTTTAGCATGTGATGAAGATGAGCGTAGTGAAAATACATTTTTTTCATTCAATAAATGAGAAAAATACTGCACCCCTAATGCGTTATGATGACGATTAGGTGAAAGCGCTAAAACACTGCGAATAGTGGTTAAAGGTAAATAGCGTTCAGCATGCTCAGATTGTGGATTACCGTAATAACAAGGCAAACCATCCATACGTGCCATTTTACAGTTTTCCCAAGCAGGATCTGATAAGTGAACGGGAATGTTTTGTTCCTTTAAACCACGAGCAATAGCACGAGATACATGGTTGGCACCAATAATTAAAATAGTATTAGGGGAGGGCTGGCGCACCCCTAGCAACTTAGCAACAGGGATAGCCGTTAAGCTTTGCAGTACCACAGTGACGATAATAACCGTGAATATCAATGGCACCATTTTCTCAGCATCGGCTACACCGGCTTCTATCATACTTAACGCAAATACAGAGCCTACGGCTGCAGCAACTATACCGCGAGGCGCAATCCAAGCCAGCACCAAGCGAGACTTCATTGGTAAATCGGTGCCAAAGGTTGAAATAGCAATACACAACGGGCGCGCAATAAATAGCACAATAGCTAAAAATATAAATACATCGCTGTCGAGCATCATTAAGTCAGATAGTTGTAATCTGGCAGCGAGTAAAATAAACAAGGTTGAGATCAAAATCATCGACAGATCTTCTTTAAACTCAAGCACCGAATCTATTTCTAGGTCATCTTGATTAGCTAACCAAATACCAAATACAGTCACGGCCAATAAGCCTGACTCATGACTTAAATGGTTTGAAATCGAAAAACTAATTAACACTAACGCTAAAATGCCAAATTTATGTAGCTCAAATGGCAACCATTCGCGGCGCATCAGTTGCGTTGTGATCCAACCCGAAACCACACCAATACTTAAACCGACCCCAACGGTTTTAACTAGTGCAATTATAGTGTGACTAAGTACTTCACCTTGGCCAACTAACATCACAGCTTCAAATACTAATACCGCAAATAAAGCGCCAATAGGGTCTATGACTATGCCTTCCCAGCGTAAAATACGGTCAATATCTTGAGTGGGTCGCATTGAGTTAAGCAGTGGCGCAATAACCGTTGGTCCGGTTACAACAAGCACAGCGCCAAGCACTGCTGCGACTCGCCAATTTAACTCTAATAACCAATAGGCACTTAAGCTAATAACGACACAGGTCATAAGCATACCAATAGAGCAGAGGTTTCTTACGACTTTACTGATCCCTTTAAGCTCCCGAAAATGCAGTGTTAAAGACCCTTCAAATAAAATCACAGCAACGCTTAAAGACACCACAGGAAAAAGTAAATCGCCTAATAAGGCATCTGGGTCTAATACGCCACTAAACGGCCCTAATAAAAGCCCAGTAAGCAACAAAAACAGAATAGCGGGTACTCTGAACGCCCAGGCGACCCATTGGGCTAGCACCGAACACAATGCAATACCGGCTATATAAATTGCTGACATAGAGTAAAAACTCCTTAATATTAATAATGTTTAAAAGTATAACTGTTACCTACCAGTAATACAGTGGGTATACACGTGTAAATTCAATTTAGCTAATAAATAATACTTATTTATTTAGTGTTAACGTCATTTTCTAAAATGTTATCAAATTTATAGTCTATATAATTCATATTTATAGTAGTCTAACCACATGATACTTAATACAAAAAACACTAGCTTTAGTAGTGTCGACCTATTCAGCTTGAATTTTAGCCTTGATCTAAGCAGCTACTTTAACGTATTATACTTCGTGTTCGAATAATTAGTTATCTAATAAAGTTTGCAGTTTAAATACTTAAATATGTTAGATACAAACATCTTAACTCTCTTACTGATTGTTTTTGCTTTGTTTTGTTATATTTGAACACACAATATCATTTACCGTACTCTTTGGTATGGTTTTGCTCAAAGTGTTTATTTGCTCAATGCAGATAAATAAAAGTTTGAGTTGAACTATTACCTTTCAATATTTAATCCCCATCGTGGCGATTAAATCTCGGTCCTTAAGTCATCACCCTATCTGTTGGTGTACCAGACTTAAGAGGCTCTATGTATGTTGTTAATAAAAAGGCCGCACACAGCTTTTTACAGCGATACATAAACAACACTTTATATTTTTTTAGTTAGTACGATCCGATTTATTTATTGGGTTAATACTATTTATTTTTTGCATCTCAATTTAAAACGCTAGTTTTAGAGACGGTGTACGTGTGTGTAAAAAGTGTGGGCAATGATAAATAAATTCGACGCTGTGTTTATAAACATGGCGACCTGGTTTCATTCATCTATGTGATGAATACAAATTAAATGGAAAGTTGAGCACTTATGCAAAAGTTAAATTGGCGACGTATCGTACTTAAAGTGGGCAGTGCCTTAATTGCACCCGATCAAGATGGCTGTCGTTCACGTTATTTATTAACCATCGCACAGTTTATTGTTCGCTGTCGCGCACGCGGAATTGAGGTTATTTTAGTTTCATCTGGTTCTGTAGCGGCTGGCTCACATTTATTTCCATCAGACCAACCTCGTTCAGTGGTAATGAAAAAAGCGATGGCTGCAGCAGGGCAAACAGAAATGATGGCCATGTGGGATCGTTTCTTTGATTTTCCATCAGCACAGCTATTATTAACTCATGGTGATTTACGTGACCGTGAGCGTTACCAGAGTATCCGTGAAACCGTATTTACATTGCTAGAACACGGCGTGCTACCTATCATTAATGAAAATGATGCAGTAACAACAGATGATTTAAAAGTGGGTGATAACGATAATTTATCAGCCATGGTTGCAGCAGCCGCTGATGCAGATGCATTAATGATTTTCTCTGATGTAGATGGCTTGTATGATAAAAACCCAAATCTGCATGACGATGCCGTATTATTGCCTGAAATAAAATCAATTGATGATTCTATTTATGCTATGGCAGGATGTGCTACCAGTGCGGTAGGTACAGGTGGTATGAAAACCAAGATTGAAGCGGCAGAGAAAGCCACTTCACATGGTATTGCAACTTACATTATTAATGGCTTTAAAGAAGAAACCTTTACTCGCTTGCTAGCCGGTGAAAACCCAGGTAGCGTATTCTTGCCTTATGAAAAACCAATGCAAGATTCTATTCACTGGATGACACATACCGCCAATGAGCAGGGGGAAGTCGTTGTTGAAGGGTCATTTGATGACTCATTAGAAGGTGAAGACGGTTGCTTACGTGGCGATGAGATCAGAGAAGTACATGGCGAGTTTGCTGTGGGCGATACTATCTTAGTTCGCAGTGAAGATGGTACGCGTTTAGCTAAAGCCACAGCAAATTACAGTAGCTGCTTGTTAAACTTTATTGCAGATAACGAGCAAAGTGAATTCAGCGAAAAAATGCAGGATTCAATTGGACCAATTATTTCAGAAAAAGATATCGCATTATTGGAGAAGTCATGAGTTTAATTACGGATATATCACGCCAGGCAGCAAAGGCTGCACATACACTTGCTTTACTCGATACCGAGACTAAAAACAAAGTGTTAACCGATATGGCAGCGGCATTAAGAGAGCAAAAAGAATTTATAATCAAAGAAAATGAAAGTGACCTAAGCGCAGCACGCGACAATAATTTAGCAGCATCAATGATAGACCGTTTAACATTGAATGATGAGCGTATTGAAGCCATGGCTGAGGGTATCGAAGTGATTGTTTCATTAGATGATCCTGTTGGTCAGTTACGTGACATTACTGAACGCCCAAATGGTATTAAAATTCGTAAAATGCGTGTACCACTTGGCGTAGTATGTATGATTTATGAAGCGCGCCCTAATGTAACGGCTGACGCGGGTGCATTGTGCTTTAAATCAGGTAACGGTGTTATTTTACGCGGTGGTAAAGAAGCGCTGAAAAGCTCACAAGCCATTGCCAGTGTAATGCATAGCGTGCTTACAAAACATGGCTTACCAACTGCGCTAATTTCAGTAATTCCAGATCCTGACCGCGCTTTACTAATGGAATTGATGCAACAACGCGATAGCATTGACTTAATCATCCCTCGTGGTGGTGAAGGCCTAATTAACTATGTTACTGAAAACAGCACAATCCCTGTTATTCAGCATTTTAAAGGCGTTTGTCATTTATATGTAGATAAAGATGCTGATTTAGAAGTAGCACTAAATTTACTGCTTAATGGTAAGACTCAGCGTACTGGTGTATGTAATGCACTTGAGGGTTTAGTGGTACACCAAGATGTAGCTGATGAGTTTTTAAATTTGTGTGCAGTTGTACTTCGTCAAGAAGGTGTAAAAATTAATGCTGACGCCAAAGCGGCTGAATATTTTGATAACGCCACAGTACTTGCCGATAACGAATTTGGTGAAGAGTACTTAGACTTAGAGTTAGCAATTCGTATTGTGCCAAGTTTTGATGCAGCCGTTGAGCACATTGCTCAATTCGGTTCAAATCATACTGAAGTTATCTGTACTAAGGACGATGCGGCGGCAGAGTTATTCCAACGTAGTGTTGATGCGTCGGTTGTTATGGTTAATGCGTCATCACGCTTTTCTGATGGCTCACAACTAGGCTTAGGTGCAGAGATTGGTATTGCAACGACTAAGTTACATGCTTATGGCCCTATGGGACTTGAGTCATTAACCACTGAAAAATATTTAGTTAATGGTGTTGGTCAAGTTCGCGAATAACTAACCCAACTCAATAAATAATAAAAATGCCGGGCTTTGCTCGGCATTTTTGATCTCGATTTAGCAAAATTAAACACTTAAGCAAACAAAGAGATTAAAAAATACAAAGCATTATTAACAGAGAAGTTTATTTAGAATATAAAAATAAGGATATTACTTAAAGGAGAGAGTAGGAAAGTGGTGGAGCTAAGCAGGATCGAACTGCTGACCTCCTGCGTGCAAGGCAGGCGCTCTCCCAGCTGAGCTATAGCCCCACATTCCTAATTTACATATACTGTAAATGCTTAAGTGCTGAGTCTTAAGCGGGGTGAACTTTAAATATTTTTACGTTTTTGGTCAAGTATTTTTTCACAAATTTTTCCGTTTTAACTAATTTTTGTTAAACTCGGCCTCAATATTTACTAAAACGATAATACATGATGAAAAAATACGCTTTAGTTTTCATGACTTTTCTTTTTGGCTGTGCCAGCTCGGTAGGTGAGCCTCCATTCGAAATTAATAATAAACAATTTTATGACACTGTTGATGATCAAGGTAACAAGCTTTTTGCCTATGTGGTCTCTGTAAAGGCTAAGAGCCGTGAGCAAATTAATATTAATAAAAAGCTAACCCGAAGCGATGTAAAGCGTTTTGCCGAACAAGAGCACTTTGAAGAGTCGAGCGTGCTTAAGTTACAATTAGAAGATCAAGCGGTAGAGTTTCTTAATAAAGAGCTTGCACAACGTAACTATTGTGCAGATAAGCATGAAATAAACGAAGTGCTATGGCGAGATTTAAGTGTGCAATTAAGAGGGCGTTGTTTGTAGTATGTTAGCGGATAAACAAAAATTAGCGGCGGTGTTAGCCCAACTTGATATTAACTATGACGTGATTGAGCATCCAGCGTTGCATGGTAGCTTAGATGCTGACGAGCTTATGGTGAATCGCCCAGGAACACGTTTAAAAAATCTATTTTTGCGAGATAACGAAGGTAAGCGCCATTTTTTAGTGATCACCGCGCATGATAAACAACTCGATTTAAAATCGTTGTCTAAACAGCAAGGGCTATCGCGTTTAGGGTTTGCCTCTAATGAGCGCTTGGCTAAGTACTTAAAAGTTGCACCAGGTTGTGTGTCAATGCTCAGCTTAATGAACGATAAGCAACGAGATGTAACGCTTTGGCTTGATCAGGATATTTGGTTTGGCGATTTATTTCATTGCCATCCATTTGAAAACACCCAAACGTGGTTATTAACTAAGCCTGATTTACTGCGTTTTTTTGATTTTACTGAACATCAGCCGCGGGTGATGTTTTTACCCTCGCGCTGAGCCCACAAAATAAGACCCAGCCCACATAAGCAAACCGCAAGAAGTGTTGCCATAAATGCGGTTTGCCCGTGTGCTTGATAAACCACCCCAGGTAATAACGATCCTAGTGCGCCACCGCTATAATAAAATGACACGTAACAACCATTAGTAACACTTGGTGGAGCGTGACTAATTTTATTAACCAATGGTGCCGCTGTTGAATGAATTACAAACATAGCGCCACAAAAGAGTGTGAATGCAATTAAAAACAACATCAGTGAATGACTCATTAATAACACAATACTGAGGTTATAAAACAGGAATACCAATGCCAATAAGCGCCGAGCTGAGGTCATTTTTTTTAATAACCACGGGGTAAAAATAGAGGCTAACGCGCCAATTAAATAACCACTATAAACTAAGCCAATGTCGCGGGTGTTATTAATTAAAAAGGTATTTTTTAAAATAAAAGGCAAGTAGTTTAATAATGCGGCAAAGCAAAAAAACATACAAAATATGGCACCATAAAGTTTAAGTACCGAGCCTTCTTTAAGTTGTTTCATATAATCTAAAGGTGATAACACCTCACTAGAGCTACTCAGGACAAAGCGTTTATGGGGGATGCTAAGCGAGAGTATTATCAACATGGCAGCAATTAAGTAATAAAAACTTTGCCATGACCACAAGTCGCTAAAGAGCGCAGCCAATACTCGGCCAAAATAACCACCGACAATAGTACTACCAATATAAAGAGTCATATTTTTTTGTAATGTATCGGCTTGATAGCTCATACCAATATAACTGGTCATTGCGGTTAAAGCGGCAGGTAAAGTCAGCCCTTGTAAAAACCGAACAAGTAACAGTAGCTCAAAACTAGGGGCATAAATAAATAATAAACAGCCGACACCGAGTAATAACATTGCGATGCGTAAAATTAATAATGGGTTTCGCTTGGCTAGAAACAACCCATACACCAAAGGGGCAATGGCTAAAGGCAGCATAGTGGCAGTCATTAAGCTGCCTGCAATGGCAGGCGCTACATTAAATTCGGTGGCAAATAAACTTAATAATGGCTGTGGTGCGTATAAGACAAAAAAAATAAAAACAGAACAAAGGAGTAAGTGAGATAAGCGCATTGACTGCCGTTAACATTGCTTATTAGTTGAGTCGCATTATATACAAAACTGCTAGGGTTTTCATAAATTAACCTTTATTGCGCTAAATCATGCTTTGTTTTCACTAGTTTGTTAGATTAATACCAATAGCGCTGTTATTTACGCTCGTTGGTGATTAAAATAGCATTAATATTCGTTTTTAGTGGGAACACGCCATGGGGTCACTACAAGAGCAATTGCTCCAAGCTGGTTTAACAACATCACATAAAGCCAAAGTTGCTAAATCAGAAAAGCGCAAGCAACAGAAAAAGCAAAAGAAGGGAGCGACAAGCAACCCAAATGATTTGCAAAAGCATATTCAGCAAACCAAGCTTGAGCAGCAGCAAAAAGCCGAAGAGCTTAACAAAACGCGCCAAGAAGAATTAAAGCAACGTGAGCAGGTAGCCCGTGTTAAGCAAATTTTAGAGCATCACAATCAAGAGTCAATTCGTGGTGAGCGTACCTTTAACTTTACTTATGAAAATAAAGTAAAGGGCCTTGATGTGAATGAGCAAACGCAAAAGGCGCTCTCGGGCGGACGTTTAGCAATTTGTGTATTAGAAGGCCAGTTTTACGTATTAGAAGACGAGCCTGCACGCAAAGTGGCTGAGGTTGATGAAAAGTATATTGTGTTTCATGTTGAACCTGAGAACAAAGCCAAGGACGAAGACGATCCGTACGCTGATTTTGAAGTGCCAGACGATCTTATTTGGTAAGGTGTTATTAAGTATCTGCTCAGCTAAGGCAAGCTAATATTTGTTTTATGAGGGATACACGTATTTGTTCTGATTGATCGTCAAACCTTATCAAGGACGTATGCTTTTTAAAGATTTATTGACTACAATTATCACAACCGTTTTTTTAACCGTAAAAAAGAAGAGTAAATACAATGAGCAAGATAAAAACACTTTTATTAGGCGCGGGTATTGGTTTAGCCGCAAGTTTTTCGTTTTCAGCCGCCGCTGCTGATGGCGCTGCACTTTACACCGCTAAAAACTGTCAAACATGTCATGGTGCAGATGGTAAAGCACCTATCATGGCGATGTACCCTAAGCTAAATGGTCAAAACAAAGAGTATTTAGTAGCGCAAATGAAAGACATTAAGTCAGGCGCTCGTAACAACGGTATGTCTATGGCAATGAAAGCAATGGTTGCGACTGTGACTGATGAAGAGTTTGAAGCGATTGCCGATTACCTATCAAAAGTACAATAATCGCTAACGAGACCTTAAAAGAGCCACACCTTTGTGTGGCTTTTTTATTTGGTGATTGCCATCATGCGAATACTCATTTAGACTTCTAAACATCTACAATCACTAGCGCTATGCTGTGTTTAAAAAGGCTTGTTATGTTTGATTTACCCCAGCTCGATATAAAAAATAAAGTATCAGAACAAGAGTGGCAACTACGTGTTGATTTAGCCGCATGTTATCGATTAGTTGACCATTTTCGTTGGGGGGATTTAATCTATACGCACCTTTCTGCTCGCCTACCAGGTACGGATCATTATTTAGTAAACGCGTTCGGTTTAACGTTTGATGAGATCACTGCATCTAACTTAGTTAAAGTTGATTTAAATGGCCGCATTATTGACGATACTCCATTTGATATTAACCCTGCGGGGTTCACCATTCACAGTGCCATTCATGAAGTACGCGAGGATGCCCATTGCGTAATACACCTACACACTAAAGAAACCATTGCAGTTGCAACACAAAAAGAAGGGCTGTTACCGTTAAGTCAGTATTCGATGTTTTCATTACCCTCTCTGTCATACCATGGTTATGAAGGCCTAGCGGTGAATGATGATGAGCGTAAACGCCTGCAAACAGATTTAGGTAGCACCAACCATATGCTATTGGTGAATCATGGCGGCTTAACGGTAGGGCCAACAGTAGGTGATGCGTTTATGCGCTTTTATGACCTTCAACGTGCCTGTGAAATACAGTTAGCTATTCAATCAAGTGCACAAGAAGCGATTGCAGTACCACAAGCTATTATTGATAACATTTATAATCAAGCGAACGTTGTTCACAGCGGCAGTACTGGGGGGCAGCTAGCATGGCCTGCCATGTTACGAAAAGCGTATCGTCTTGACCCAAGTTTTGCAAAATAACCGATAAAGGTTAATAAGGAATTTTTTATGAAAGTAAATCGCGTTGAAGTCTTTGATATTCATTGTCCTGAACGTCCTGCATGGACGCCGGTATTTGTTCGCATTCATACCGATGAAGGGATTAGCGGTGTAGGTGAAGCCGGTCTTGCGTATGACTTAGGTCACAGCGCTGCCGCTGCGATGATCAAAGAAATGGCCGATGCCTTTTTAATTGGCCATGACCCGTTTCAAACTGAAAAACTATGGTCACGTATGTTGCGTGAAAGCTTTTGGGGTTTAGGTGGTGGGCCGGTAGTTTATGCTGCAATGAGTGCGATTGATACTGCGCTTTGGGATATAAAGGGTAAAGCATTGGGTTTACCTGTGTATCAGTTGCTTGGTGGTAAAGTTAACGACAAACTACGTACTTATGCATCGCAGTTACAGTTTGACTGGGACAGTGAGTTTAAAGCGCTGGTACAGCCACAAGAATATGCCGAAGCGGCACTAAAAGCAGTAGCGGAAGGTTACGATGCGGTAAAGGTTGACCCAATTCAATACGATAAAGACGGCAACACCTATTACGACCGCACAAATATTATTTCTCGCCCAGAAATGAAACTATACCGCGCTCGTATGCAGGCTATTCGTGAAGCTGTGGGTGACGAAGTTGATATTATTTTTGAATGCCACAGTTTACCTGGTGCGACATCAGCAATTCAAATTGGTGAGATTGCAGAAGAATTTGATTGTATGTATTTTGAAGAGCCTGTGAATTATTTAAACCACTCATTACATGCCAAAGTGGCTGATAAAGTGGCTGTGCCTATTGCAGGCGGCGAGCGCTTATATAATCGTTGGGGCGTGCGTCCATATTTAGAAGATCAAAGCATTGATGTACTACAGCCAGATATTGGTTTATGTGGTGGCTTTACTGAAACTAAAAAAGTATGTGATTACGCAGATATTTTTGACGTGCGTATTCAGGCACACGTGTGTGGTGGGCCGGTTGCAACCGCGGCAGCATTACATTTAGAAACAGCAATCCCTAACTTTTTAATTCATGAACATCATACTTATGCGATTAAAAAGTGGAACAGAGAGCTGTGCTTACAAGATCCACAACCTAAAAATGGCTTTTTTGAAGTATCAGAAGAACCAGGTCTTGGGATTGAGCTTAATGATGAAATTGTAATGCGCTCACAACGTGTTGAGATAAAGTAAAAGCGTTTGTGTAATGCCCCGTTAATCGGGGTATTACCTGATTACTTTGAGGCGATTGTTAATGTTTAAGATGGCTTCACATTCGGTAGTATCATTAAATGAAACGAGTACAGCTCTCTCTAGCCATGATTCGCGGTCAATTATTTCTCCCCATTTAACGGAACCAAAAGATAAATAAAACTTAAAAGGTGGTACAGGCCACATAAATGCCAAATTAGGTTGGGTATTAACTAAGAATAACCCTGAACCCGAAAGCCCTATTCCAATACCTGCAGCAATGTGAGGGGATGTAGTTTTTGAGTTAGGTACTTCAGAATCACAGTTGATCGTTATTTGATCATTATTGCTTTTTTCAAGTTTGCTAAAACAGTAAGTTAGCTGCTTTTTATTATATTGTAATGTCGTACATCCTTTTTCAGGCGGGTTAATGTCAAGACATTGAGATGCAGCGGCGTTTATTTTAATGCTTCGACTTAATGATAAAAAATTAGGTTCCCTAACATCGCAAATAACGCCAGATTGTAAATGTCTTCCAGGTTGTGACCAAATAACATTGAAGATATCGCTCCATGAAAATCTTATCATCGTATTTGGTTCAGCATATTTGACCATCCATGCAAGTGTATAGAATGAACTATTTTGGGCTTGCTCTTCAGGTAAGGCCATAAATACACAAAAACTAGTTGCATTGCTGGAGTTATTTTTAACTTTTAAAGTATAGTTAGTCATTGCTCTGGCACACCTTCCTAAAAGATATCAAGCCCACTTAATTGTAAATAATTCTGCAATATTGATTGGACGTGTTTCAAGGTCACCCTCTGTCGTGATCTGAGTTTGAGTACTCGCTGCAAGATTAACACCATAGGCTGGACTTCCTTTTTCAGGATTAAGCATATTCACAGGCTTAAAAGTAATGGTATGTTGATGCTCTTTAAATATATCGGGCTCTGTTGTGCCCACTAGGTCACCAATATTATTCGAATCACCTGACATTTTACGTTGTTTGGCATTTTTATCTCTACCGGCTGAGTTATCCCAAGCACGGCTGAAATATCCTCTAAAATCAGGTAATAAAGAAAATTCACCTTGCTTGCCGAAGCGATAGTTAATAACCGAGTTTAGCCGTGTTTGATCACTGTTCAATGCAATTGGTATAGTACATAGAGGTAGTTCTTCTGCTGGTGCTTGTTCTGTTGCTACGTACTGCTTTCGCTCACCAATGACACCTGCAACAATACAAGGCAGACTAGCTAAAGCTATATAGCCCTTGTTTGCGAATATTTTTTTTACAGAAATAACGACAGACGGGGAAGAGCACGAAAGTTCAACAAAAACAGTTTTTGCATCCATTGCAATTTCTAATTCGGTAGATATATTGAGTTCTTGGCTGTTTTGGATTGTGTATGTTCTTTGGACATATGTAATACCGTCTGACAAGCAAAAGTGTAGCTCGCCTGTTCCTTTAACATTTAACTGTGCCACACAGCTAATGTGTTCAGAACATAGAGTTTCTTTCCATCTTGGAAACTCGTGAATATTTTGTCGAAAGCTCATTGTGGCGTTTTCTTCTGTACTGGTAACGATTCGACAGCCGTTATTTTCTGAACTAATTTGTGAACCATTACCTGGATCACTGTATATCCAGCCATCGGGGTGGTTATACTTAATAGGTTGTGTATTCGTTTGATTACTAAAATAACGAAAGTCGTAGTTATACACTAAGTTTTTTTGTTGCATTGCAAATAATAAACTATCTATATCATAAGTATGTTGATTATCTAGAGAAGCCATATCTGATTCCCTCCAATTAATGTGTGCGCCATTAATTAGCGCACACAAATTAGCATTAATTTAGTACTAAAACATTTTGGCTATTTAAGGTTGCGCTCTGCGTTAAAATTCCTTGATATGGAATTTCGAGAGCTCTGCCACTGTTCATGATTGTTTGCGTATCTAAAATTTCGCCAGTTTTGAAGTTACCAGCAACAAGGTAATATTTAGGCTTGGGTGTCCATGTTAAATTCATATTCGGTTGCGTACTGACTAAAAAAGTCCCCGCACCACTCATAGCAATACCAATACCCGCAGCAGCTGATGGAGTGGTGTTTGAATTAGGTACTGTCTCGTCACAATTTGTAAAAATACTGCCACTATTACCTTTTACAGGAGAGCTCATGTTAAAGGCATCATTAACATTGTCGTAGCCTAAAGTGACTGTATTCGCACCATCTAAATCAACTCGTTTTGACTGTGATGTTTTACAGATAACGCCAGGGCGAAGCTCTTGACCTGGTCTTGACCAAATTGCACTGTAGTCAATTTCCCAAGCAAATTCGGCAGTTGTTCCTTGATATGCATACTTGCTAAACCAAGCTAATGTGAATACATTACCGCCAACATCTAATGATGGCTTTTCTTGGAAAATTGCAAATCGTGTTGGGTTAGTTGAGTCGTTTTTAACTAATAATTTATAAATAGACATCCTCGTTTCCTTTTAGTTGTGTTACATCGTGTAAGTAAGTGTGTACTTGGTATGTCAACCAAGTCACCAAAAGATAGGTCTTCTAATTAGAGATTGTTATTACGAAGTATTACCTGCACTGTGTAATACTTTGTTATGGAATATTTCTCCCTAGTATCTAGATTGAGAAAGGAAGAGTGACTTCCTATCAATTTAGATTGCAAAGGAGACAGTAATGAAATTAATTAATTCGGTTATCTATAGCAGCTTTATCAGTTACCTATTTATTTCTGCAACTCAGGCGGCTGCAGACCCAATATGTGATGTAACAGCACAATCTTTTGCTCATATTCAGCAAAGGCATTGCACTGCAGGTGTACAAGCCAGTCAATTTTTGCCTCAGTATTGTGCAACAATTCAAGATGCACAACAATTTTGCGAACAAGTACAAAATGCAACTAATAAATCACGAACAGTACAGCCTGATTCTCGTATTAGGTATGATGCTAACCTAGGGATGGTAGTTGGTACTCAGCAAGAGAAGTGCGCCCGCTTGATAATTAAGCCAAATGGAGAGGTTGTTACTCAGTTCCCTGAACTAAATGGTGCACCGGGAAACTGTTTTTAATGTCAATTTTGGAATAGATAATTATGAGAAAGGTCGTTCTATCATCTACAACATTTCATCTCGATGAGCCTGAATTTCAATGCTCTTTGACAGATGAGCTTTGGCATGATGGTTATGAGTATATAACTATGTTAAATGATGCTCCTATACTACAGCGGTTTTGGAAGCATCAATATGGCGTAGAGGCTGAAAATCCAATATCAGTTAGTATGCTTAATCAGCTTACTGAAGAGCTTGACAAGTGTATTGCTTGTTACCCTATGGAAGAGTCGCTTGTGGCATTTAGCCTTGAATTTAAATCATTGATAAATAAGGCTGTTCGCTACAATTGTTCGCTACAAATAATAGCTCAGTAATCGACCAGTGAATGGCTGTAGCTCAACTCGTTGCCACAGCCATTTCTTAATTTTTAGGCTCTGTTGATTCACAATTCGCCCCCTTTACAATTGTAAAGCACGTCCCTGCAAAACGAACTTTACCTCGTTTACGTTCAATCAAAATATCAGCAGATAATATATTATTGAAAGAGTCCATAAACTGTTTTCGCGCACGGTGGATCTGAATATTGACATGGCTCTCATTAATACCGAGATCGCGTGCTAATTTCTTAATTTGTACCCAGCCCTGTACATCAGGCTCAAATTTATTTTTGATATCAGTCAATTTATTACGAGCCAGCAATAAAGTAAGATAGTGGTGAGAGCGAACATCTAGGTCAACTAATTTATTATGTTGCCTTATTTTTAATTCGGTTTGCTCTTCATCTAAGCTTAAATTGAACATAAATTTAAGGTTATTAATAGACGTAGGACTTAAATTCAGCGTGTTTTCTTGTGATGCCATTTCTGCTTGAAAAAACTGCCACTGCTGTTCTGCGATTATTATTATTTGGCCATCTTTTAAGAGTGTTAATTGGTGAGTTTCTGTATTTTCATAACACCAAGAGAGTCTCTCAGGGTCGTAATAAATAACAGCTTTGGGGTGTTGGCTATCGGGTAAAAAATGATAAGGTTCGAGCAACATACAATGTGTATTTGTTCCATTGACCGGAAGTAAAAGGTCTCTTGGTGGATCGATAGAAGTTAACTGGTAATCTAAGTTATTTATTTCTGAAAAGCTGATGCGATCATTTAGGGCTAATACGGAATTGGTTTGCTTATCAAGTCGTTTACCGTTTAGCCAAATACCATTTTTGCTTAAGTCACGAATGTACCAGTGTGGTTTAACCCACTCTATTACAGCATGAATACGTGTCACTTCTGGGTAGTTTAATAAGGTGTCAACAGAGTGGGCTAGCCGACCAAAACGATGAAAGTCGCGCAGATAAAAGCTCATATTTGAGTTTAACTTAGTCAGTATAGCCATACAGCTCTCTTTTGGTCTTTTAGTAAATAATATTACACTATCATATTGTATATATTGACTTTGCATTTAATTAACATTAAATACTAGACTAATTATTTACATATGATGGATCGAACAGTTTGTGTTAGAGGATTATTACAAACAAATACAAGTTTTGGCGCAAGGAGGAATGAGTACGATATACCTTGCAACAGATCTAGAGTTGAATAGACAAGTAGCCCTCAAAGTTATGAAATTAGCTGGAAATAATACTGAGCGAGCCATCAGCGAAGCAAAGTTAATTGCAAGCTTAAATCACCCAAATATAGTGCAGCTTTATAAGATAATTCATCGGGATGAACAAATTTTATTAGAAATGGAGTATGTTAAAGGAACGACCTTAGCCCATTTAATGAAAGAACAGAGTCTCACTCTTACTAAAAAATTAGAAATACTTATTCATATCAGCGATGGCCTAGCTGCAATTCATGATAAAGGCATACTACATCTCGATTTGAAACCTGCCAATGTATTAGTTAGTGATGAAGACACAGTTAAAATAACAGATTTTGGTATCTCAAAAATTAAAGGAGCTGAAGCGACAAATATAGGCACTGATTATGGCAGTTTAAAGGCAATGTCGCCTGAACAATTGAATAATCAAACTATGGATTTTCGTAGTGATTTGTTTTCACTAGGGCTAATAGCTTATCAATTATTAACAGGCTACCATGCCTATTCAAAACAAGCATCGAGTAATATAGGGCAAGATTTAGCAAAACAAATAATGTCATTTCCTTGTAGCGCAAGTTATGAATCGATCAAAGAGTTATCTGCCGATTTAGTGCCTTTACTTAAACAATTATTAGCATTCAAAGTTGATAAACGACCTGAAAGCACTCGTGCCGTAGCATCTCAGTTTAGGCGGATTTTAGACTCACTTAGTTTTGAAAGCCTGACTGTAGATGTTAAAAGCTATCAAAATAATAACAACGTAAGTAAACGTTTTTTCAATAGAAGATTATTTCTTACTGTGGTTCTTTGTCTGTTATTGAGTGCGGGGAGCTGGCTTTGGTATTCATCGAAAGCGATAGAGAGGATAGCTTTGATGCCAGTAGAATTTACAGTGAGTAGCCAAGTTACGGATACACAAAAGCGCTTACTTAGTCTTGGCGTCAAAGATGCAATAACCGAATATGTACTTGCGGATCGCAAGTTTGCTTTAATTTCGAGCAAGGAAGTTACACAAACACAATTAATACTTGGTAATGATGCAGGCCTAAATAATTTAGCTGCTGCGCTAAGAGCTACTAAGCTACTGATTCCTGTATTAGATTGTAGTCTTTTATCTTGTGACTTTACACTAAACGAATTAGATAAAAACGCCACAATGGTAGGCACAACCCGAAGTGCAACAAATAAAGAAAGCTATCTAAATATTTATAACTCAACACTATCTTCAATAAAAAACTTGCTTAGCCCAAGCATCCTGTCAAATAGGGAACTGTTATTGTCAGATGAGTTTATCAGGCAATATGTATCTTTAGTTACCCTAACTGCGAATGATTTAGGTAGTACTCAAAAGCAACGTGCCATGGCTGAAGCCTTGTTATCGCAACAGCCAGATTTTAAGCCTTTATATCCTTTATACCGAAAAATAATTTTACGACTTTATAAGTCTTCCAAAAATGTAGCGCTCATAACAAAGTTACAATTTCAACTTGAACGAGCGCCAACTTCATACAGTGACAGTCCTGCTTATTTAATTGACCTACTTGAAATATATCAACAAACGGGGGAGCACATTAAAGCCGAAAAAATTATTAGCAGAATTCAAAACTCATCATTAGAGGAATACCAAAGAGAAACTATTTTGGCTATTTATTTTAAGCGTATAGGTCGCCTTGAAGAATCTTTAAAGCATGCGAAAATGGCATATAAAATAAGGCCAACTTTATTAGCGACAAGAAACCTTGCAATAGCGTATCTCACATTGGGGAAACGTGCTAACGCATTAAAATATTTAAAGGAGGTATTAAGTTATAACCCTAACGATATTGTAACGCTAAAAACAGTCGCTGATGTATATTTGTTATCGGGTGACTTGAAGGCTGCAGAGAATAACTACCAAAAACTGATAGATTCGGGGCGGCAAAGCGCTTCTATTTATAGTAATTATTCAATTACTCTTTCTCTACAAGGTGAGTTTGTCGATGCATTAAATTTTGCTCAAAAAGCGATGATGTTAGATGCCAAAACAACTACCTTACAACTTAACTATGCCGATTTACTTCATTTTAAGGGCCGCTTTACAGAGGCCGAAAGCTTATATTTAGAAGTCAATAAGCAGCTTGATTCTTCGTCGCAGAACGTTGCAGAACAACTTGAAAAAGCACAAGTGTTGATTCATTTAGATAGAAATCAACAAGCAATGAACCAGATTGAACAGCTGTTAGCTACTAATTCTAATTTGGCAGAGGCATACTTTATTAAAGCAATGCTACAAAGCTTGTTGAATGAAAAATACTCGGCGTTAGCATCAATAGAGCAAAGTATAAATTTGGGGTGGAGCCCAGTTTTTTACCGTTTACAATGGTTTAAGGGGTTATGCTCTGAAAATAAGCTGATGAGCTTAATAGGTAAAGAGCATTATAACTTTTTATGTCCAGTAAAAAATAGCGCAGAGTAAGCTCTGTACTAGTGTGGCTCCATATCTTCAATTATAACACGTGGGTCTTGCGAAAAATAACGCATAAGAGAGTTAACGTCAGTGCTCTTTTTTGCAATTAATCGAAAATTAATTTCATAATTTGTACGTTGATCCAACTGCCCTGATACTACTTTTTTTGGATTCTCAGCCAATAGTTTGTTCAACTCCTGAGATAAGGCTTGATGCGGTAAAATACTAGAAATTGTAATAATTAATGACTTCCCTTCATTGGCAACAAGGCTATTTAGTTGGTAACTAAAGTTATCTTTAGCATCTGAAAAATAGCTGCCATTTTCAGAAAAAGTCCACTCCGATTCGTTTGCTAACTCATAATATAAGTTCAGGCTTCCACCTGTAGTGAGTTCTTTATAGTTGATTTTAATATCTTCAGCGCTAGAGCCTGATTTAGAAATAAACTCCCAAGAGTCATTTTCGTTTGGGATAACGCGAAAGCTAAGATCGTTCATGATAAAAGTCCTGTTTTAAATTTAAAATTTCTTATTTACTCCATGAGCATTTTAACTATAGATGTAATTAAGTATTCCACCAAAAAATAACAATAATTATTTTTGTTCAGAAAAAGTAAAAAAGCTTAACAGGCTTGAGAAACCACGTTCGGCCAGCGCTCTATAATATATTAGTATATCGCCTTGCAACTAACACCAGGTAGTGGCTCGGTAGCTTTACTATCTAAATGTCGGATAAAACATTGCTTACCTTTAATCATTAGTTCAAACTGATCCGGCATATTGAGCTGCTTGCCCATAATCGGATTTCCCTGAGGATCTTTATGATTAAGTCGCTCAAGCGTAACTGTGCTTGAGGTGACAAAAACATCGTCGGCTAATTGAACCTGCGAGCTATGCAGCAGTTGCGCAATTGCGTCGGCTACTTTAGCGCTATTGGGCTCAATTAGTAACGCATGTTGCAACTTAGGTGTGGGCTCTGAGCTTTGTGCTAAGCACCCCGTTAACCCTAATGTCGCTGCAGTCATGCTTATTACTAGTAATTTGTTCATTGCTTATCTCATGTTATCACTAAGAATAATATTTTGTTTTAGCATGGTTTGAATTCGCATATCTTCTACTTCTGGCATATCGGTGGCGATTGTGGGCGCAAAACCAAGAGCACTATTTGTTGAGCTTGGGGCAGGGCAACTGCCGCTTTCTCTATAGCTCAGCGCTGTACTTAATAAGTCTTCACTAGCATCACCTAAGCGCTTAGTAAAGTCATCGGCAACAGCACAACCAGCAATACGAACCGGTTGGCGTGCGTCATCAATGGTATTTTGCGGTGCGAAGCCATCTGAATATTCACCAAAACCTTTGTTATTTTCGCCAGTAAATTGAATAGTAAAATAAGTGGTGTCGCAGTTGTCGGTAGGGTAAAAACCATACGGTTTACCGCAGGTGCCTGCGCCTATCTGAATAATTTCAACATCTGCTCCGCGCAGCCCATTAATTATAGCCTCACTAGCCGAGCAAGTACTGCTGGTGGTAAGTACAAATACCCGTTCTAAGTTTAAGGTGGGTAACGGCGTGCCCGCTACAATTGCAGGATTATTTTCAAAGCCGACAAAACGATTTGTAAAAGGCATCGGCGTCAGTGCTTGGCCTGTGACGGGGTTGGTATTGGGGTATTTATCATTAAATATGGTCCGTTCAAATATTTTACCTTGCGTGTTACTGCCCCCCACCATGTAGCCTACTTGGCTAGCCATTTGTAATAACCCCCCCCCGTTATAGCGCACGTCAATGACTAAATCTTTAATGCTACTGGCAGCGAGTTGGTTAAAGGCGTTGTAAAGCTGGGTTTCGGCTATGGCGTTGTGGCTATTAAATTGAAAATAACCAACATCACCAGCGGCTAAATCGGTACGCACATTCATTACTGGTTGCGATTCGATGTTTTGAGACGTGAGTGTCACTGTGCGATTTTCATTAGTACTGATATCCCTAAATACAAACTCGGTAACTTTACCCGTTTGCTCGGGGAATAAACCTGCATTAATAATATCTACCTCACTCGATGAGATGGTGTTAATAAAATCAACGCCATCAACTTCTAAAAGCTCAAAACCACGAATAATATTTTGATTACTAGCTGGGGTATTTGGTTCGGTGTAGCTAACAACTGCTTGGCGTGGCGCGCTACCGGCAATTATTTTTACATTAAAGCCATAACCAAAGCTTAGACCGGATTGATTTTGTCTTTGCCACTCATCGGTCGGTAAACTAAAGTGAAAATTATCTTTTTTCGCACCTGAATCAGTCAGTTGTTCCGTTTTTAAAGTATTAAAGTAATCAATAACGCCTGATGTTAATGCGGGGTTGGTATCAATAATTTCGTCATACCATAGGTAGGTTTCGTTACTCCAAGAGCGTAGCCAGTTTTTTTCACTAATTGCTTGGCATTGACCTTTAAATTGCCCTGAACTGGCAAATACACCTGGAGTCCAGCCGCTATTATTAGTTGTTGGGTTGGTCGCATTGTCGCTACCTCCACCGCCACAACCTGTTAATACAGCGGCTAGCGAGCAAGAGAGTAATGTGTATTTAAGAGAAGATGGATTAAAAATGGCCATACGCATGCTCGTTTTTTAAACTGTTGAGCTAAATATAGCGGTTTTCATTTAGAGTTGATAGAGGCTTGCAGCATTTTTGTAACTCAAATATTGCCATGTAAGATTGTCGCTACACAGGCTGCGATAATGTTGCCATAACTCGTTGTAGTTAATATTAATTTGGCACACGGGGAAGTTGCTAGCAAACATCACTCTTTGCATACCAAAATGCTTTAAAATATGTTTAAAACATTGGTTTTGCTGCTCGCTATTAAGCATTAGTAATTCAAAACCTGAAAACTTAATCGCAACATTAGGCTGTTTTGCAAGTAGTTCAATTGCAGTTGCCCAGTTAGCAAGGTTGTGTGCAAGCCCTGCGTGATTAATGATTATTTGTAAGTCACTAACTTGGTTGGCATAAGAAATGAGTCGCTCGGTGATGTTGAGGTTTTCTACTTCAAATTGGGCTTCAAAATGCAGCTTTAAATGGCTCAAGTGCCGCAGGTTATCGAGACAATGAGGGCTCAATAAGCGCTCGGCATCATGACCTTCAGTGATATCTCTAATGCCTACAAGAGAGTGATGTTCTAGCTGCTGAAGTGCTAGTTTAAATGCGTTATTTGGCTGGTTAATTGTTGCAAAGCTAATTGCTTTATAAGGTATAGTTTTAATATGTCTGGCTAACCAGTTTAATTCTTTAACAGGCTGGTTATTATCAAAGCCTGCCTCTATGTGCACTAAACCTGCGAGTTCAAAGTTAGTACTTTTGATCAGTTCAGCAGCGCTGATGGGCTGCTTTATTTTATCTAAGTTAGACCAAGCTGGTGGGTTCGCACCTTGTAGCCAAGTGTATTGACCCTCCAGCAAATTAAAAAAGTGCAGATGCGGGTCAATAATTTTAGTGCTCATTGTGCTGTGTAGCCGCCATCAATACGTTGTAAGCTACCAGTAATAAAGCTGGCATCTGCACTTACTAAAAAGCTTACCAGTGCAGCAACTTCATCGGCTTGACCTAAACGGTTGAGTGGTTGTAATGCGGCTTCTTCTGCAACAATATCGGCTTTGTTAGCACCACTTCTTTTACAATATGCATCAATTGCATTATGAAATAACGGCGTTTCTATAGTGCCAGGGCACACTGCATTAGCGCGAATATTAAAGCTTGCGTAATCCAAGGCGGTGGTTTTAGCCATTGAAGCCAATGCGTGCTTTGTTAAGTTATAAGCAAATGAGTTTTGTTTGCCAATAATGGCCTGATCTGAGGCAATTAACACAATAGCGCCATCTTGTTGTGCTTTCATAGCTGGTAATACGCTTTGTATAGCCGCGTACGCACCTTTAACATTAAGTGCCATTAACGCATCGAATGTCGCTTCATCGGTGTGCTCAATTGTGGCACTTAGGTGCTTACCAGCGTTTGAAACAAGTACATCAATACGTTGTGTTTTTTCAATAATAGCCTGTATGCACTGGCGTACGGCGGTTACATCACTAACATCACATTGATGAAAAAAACCACTCTCACTGGGCTCAATATCTAAGTTATGAACCTGATAGCCGTTAGTTAATAATCGCTGTAATACAGCAAAGCCAATGCCTTTAGAGCCACCGGTTACTATTGCAACTTTTGACATACTTGTTCCTTCAATTAGCAATTAATGTGCGTGGCCGCAACCACCTTCAGCATGAACATGGCCATGAGAGATTTCTTCGCTTGTTGCTTCACGAACTGATACAATCTCAACATCAAAGGTCAGTGTTTTACCAGCAAATGGGTGGTTTAAATCACAATCAGCATTAAAGCGGCCTACTTTTACGATAGTCACTTGATGACGACCCTGATTTGATTGCACCATTGCAGTCATACCTGGCTTCCACACTTTTACATCGCCTTGTAAATGCTTAAGCGGAATGCGCTGAATTAAATCATCAACACGCTCGCCGTATGATTCACTTGGAGATAACGTTACGCTAAATTTATCACCAGCAGTTTTACCTTCAAGTGCGGTTTCTAAACCAGGTAGCATGCCTTCGCTGCCGTGAATGTAACTTAATGGCGTGTCGTTAAGGCTACTTTCTATTTGTTCACCGGCTTCGCTAAGGGTGTAATGAAATTCAACGGCCGAATTTTTACTGATTTGCATGCATGTCTCTTTAAGATTTGAATAAATTAAAAAGCAATTTTACGCGAAATACTGCGCTTTAGAAACTTAACGGGGATGATTTAATGTATTTTGTAAGTCGAGTAACAGATCTTTTTTAGCCGGTGTGGTTTTAGGTGTCGCAGCTTGGGGTATAAATAAAACTAACTGAGTCCCAGGCTTTAATACGCTAGATGCTGATAACTTATTCCAACGTGCTAAATCGCTATGAGCAACGCCATACAACTGACTTATATTCCACAGGTTATCACCGGGCTTAACGTGGTAATCTACCTCGATGGTTGGAATGACGGGCTCTTTTTGTTCCAAGTAAGGGCTTATTTTATAGTTAATAGTGAGTGATTCAGGTAACGTTTGAGGCTCTCCTAAAATAAGTTTTTCGCCAACACCAATAAAGTTATTTTGCTTATTATTGAGCTGTTTTAGTGTCTTTAAAGGCAAGCCAAAATGCCTAGCAATACCGTATAGTGTGTCATTTTTTTTGACTATGTATTCGCCTGCAAAATTGGCTTTAAAAAAACGGTTTTTTAGTAAAGCTTGTTGCTCAATAGGAAGCAACAAAGTATGCGGGCCATGGGGGGAACTTTGGTTTTTTAAATAACCTCGATTAAGAGCATGTAGCTGTTTTACACCCATACCAGAGAGCTTGGCCATAATTGAAAAATCGAACTGTTTTGCCACATTTAACGAGGTGGTCAGTGCTTTATAAGGAAGCTTTGGCCGTTTAAATTTTGCCTTAGGGTGTTTTACTAAATAGCTCAATGCTAATAGTTTTGGTACATAGTCAGCGGTTTCTTTTGGTAGGGTCAGTGCCCAAAAGTCAGTTGACTTCCCTCGCTTTTGATTGCGTTTTATAGCACGTTTAACTCGGCCTTCACCGGTGTTATAGGCTGCAAGTGCATGCAACCAATTACCATCAAAACGTTTATGTAAATAGCTTAAGTAATCTAGTGCTGCATCGGTTGAGGCCAGTACATCTTGGCGTCCGTCGTACCATTGATCTGATTTAACCCCAAAATGATGTGCAGTTGCTGCAACCAGTTGCCACACACCCACAGCATGTTCAGTTGAGCGGGCGGTAGGTCTAAAGCCACTTTCTACAAATGGCAGTAATGCCAGTTCCATGGGGAGTTGCTTTTGCTCTACTTTTTTTACTATATGGTATAAAAAAGGCTCTGCACGGCGAGACACTATATTTAAATAATTCGGTTGTTTTAAATACCAGTTAATGCGTTTCTTTAACGCCTGATTTTGCTCAACCGGTAAATGTAAGTTATCAGCAATATGTGCCCATAAGTCAGTTGGTTGAGTTACTTTTAGGGCTTTAGGTATTGTTTTTATATTAATTATTTTTTTGGTGTTTGTAGAGGTTGGCGTGTTTGATTGTGCGGTTTTTTGCTCTACAGGTGCAGGGACTACAGGCGCAATGATCTCTGGCTGTGTGGTTTTACAGCTACATAGCAATATAATGGCAAAGCATAAGATCAGGTGACGCATTTTGTTCCTTTTTAAAAAATATATTTCCATATTTTAACACAATCCATTGTGTTCAGTTATTGACTGTTTTTAGCGCGAAGTAATCCCGATTGCAAAAATAAGTTACTTGATTTTATATCAAGTGGTTCTTGTTGGTAAGGTTTTAGTGCTTCACTTGGGAAGTTTTTTTGTAATTGCTCAATACTGGCTTCAGGGTTGTTTTTAACCTGCTCCGTAATTGCTTCTAAAAACGTGAGTGACTGTTTTAATTTAACTTTATCGACTAAATTGCCATGGCCAGGAATAAAAAGTGACAGTGTATTATTATTTATATATTTTTTTAATAAACTTTGCCATTGCTTAAGCTTGCCATGCCCTGGGTAGGGGAGCCAGTCAATGATATCACCACCTATTAAGGTTTTACCCTTGTCAGCAAGTAATGTTAAATCGCCATTAGTATGTGCCTGATACGGGTTGATAGTTAATACATAATTTCCTAAATCTAATGTTTTAGGCTCACTAATACTCATTTTTGGTGGTGTTAGTTGATAATTCTGCCAGCGAAATAGGCGTGTTTTAGCGCGAGTGAGCTTTTCTCGCCATTGAGTTTGCTCAGCATCGGGTAAGGTGGCTAATCGCTGATAGCTCAGCTCAATGCTTTTTTCGAACCCCTCTAGCTTATCTGTTAATGCTTGCTGATAACGCGAAAAGTCGTTAGCGACTTGTTGGTGAGAAATCAGTTTTGCGTCTGGGAAGTAATGCTGCATAACCGCCATGCCCAGTAAGTGATCGTCATGAAAATGAGTGGCAACTAAGTAACATAAAGGCGTCTTTAGCTGTTGTTTTAGTTTGGTAACCAGTTGTTCTACTGCTGCAAAGTTACCACTGGCATCTACCAGTAAGGCACACTCACTGCCCTGAATTAACACTTGGTTAGAGTCGTAAAAACGTAATCTATCTGGCTGCTTGATAAATTGAATATTAGCCGATAACGATTGCCACTCAACTGCTGCATTGCTTTTTGCATGTATAAATAGGCAGATTAAAGGCAGTAAGCACTTACCTATTTTTTGAGCTTTAGTTAAAAGTGGTTGCATCTTTTTCTCTAGCTATATTTTGACGGTAAAAACAATAAAAGCGCAAAATGCGCTTTTATTTAGTGTGTTCAGAGTTTGAGCTTAAGTATTGACTCAACTTATCAATCAATTGATCTTGATGCTCAAGCTCAACTGATTTTTGAGTTTTTGCTTCAAGCAATTCGTGGCTTAAATTCAAAGCAGCCATAAGTAATGCTTTTTGATCGTTTCTGACTGTTGAACGTTGTTTCATTTGTTCAACTAAATCATTCAGATTTTTGGCGGCCGCTTTTAGTGCCTCTTCTTGCCCAGCCGGACAAGCAAATTGCTGCTCTTTACCAAGCAATTCAACAGTGACTCGCTGGTTTTGCAGCTCAGACATTAGCTTGCCTGTTGTGCGCTTTGTAATTTATCTAATAATGATGACAAGGTGGTGCTTGCATCTTTTTGTTTTTCTTCATTTTCAAGGGCCTCTAACTGTAATAACTCATTTTCATCAAGCAGTTTACTGTTTTGCTCTTTAAGCTCTGTAATATCAGTTTGCAACTGATTATTACGGGTAATTAGTTGGTCGATCAGTTGTTCGAGTTGTTGAAGAGTATTGTTGTTCATAAATGCGCTCATATAACTGTAATTAATGTCATGCAAATGTAAAGCAAAGTGTGTTTATTTGCCAGCATTTACGCTGGTTTTAGGTGATTTTTATTCTATGTTAAGGGATAATTCATGCTATTGGCTTTTTCATTCAGAAATGGTTCACGTAAACACCCGCTTTTGCTGTGACGATTGCCAAAGCAGTGTGCTTTATGGTTCACTAATTTTATTAAACAGCGTATGGTGAAAATAAATAATGCTTAGTTACAGACACTCCTTTCATGCGGGTAACCCTGCCGATGTACTTAAACATTTAGTGTTAGCGCAAGTGCTGGGTTATCAAACAATAAAAGATAAGCCGCTTGACTATATCGATACGCATTCGGGTGCTGGTTTTTTTGAGCTGTCAGCACCAGACGCGCAAAAAACCCAAGAGTACCAAGATGGCATAGAAAAACTTTGGCAACATACCAGTCAGCACGGTGCCTTAAATGACTACATTGAGTTAATAAAATCGTTTAATGAAAGTTCGTCTCTGGCGTTTTACCCAGGTTCACCAAAAATCGCCGAACACTTTTTACGCCGCCAAGATAAGGGCTGGTTTTTTGAGTTGCATCCGCGAGATTTGGTATTACTTGAAGAAAACATGCAAGGTAAGCGCTCTGTTCGAGTACGCGGCGAAAATGGGTTTGCGGGCTTAATTGGTTTATTACCGCCAGCCTCGCGCAGAGCCTGTGTGTTAATAGACCCACCTTATGAAATAAAAGACGATTACAATACGGTAGTACAAACCATTGTCAAAGCCCACCAACGCTTTGCGACGGGTACATATATGATCTGGTATCCGGTTGTGGACAGAGAACGTATTGATAATATGGAGCAGGGTTTAATTGACGCGGGAATTAAAAATATTCAATTATTTGAATTAGGTACCGAAGCAGATACAGAAGTACATGGTATGACCGCCTCTGGAATGATAGTGATAAATCCACCATGGAAGCTGAAACAAACTATGGATGACGTGTTACCTGAACTAGTAAACTTGTTGAGTAAGCCTAGTGGTTTTTACCGTAGCGAGCAGCTAGTCGCCGAATAAAAATAAATAAGCTTAGGGTCTGTTGACCTTTGCGGATTAAAATTTGTTCAAACTAGGGGCGGTTTAATCGCGGCGCGAGGTTTGTAACCTAGTGGGCTAAGTAAAAACCGAGCAACAAAGAGTAAATCGCCCCTAGGCAGAACCCTTCGGGCAGCGCCTGTTTGGCATTGATGCTGCGTTATCGCCTATTTATGGGGAATAACCACACCACATAGGCTCTGCCTTGCCTAAATACCAAACAGACTGCTGCAAATTCAACCTTGAAAGATCAACAGTCCCTAGTTTAACTGGCTTATTTATTTGCTTAGATGTGGGGTATTGTTACGTTCTTAATCAAAAGTAAACAGCGTTAAAGGTAGCAAGTTGGTTGCCTGCCTCATTTTGTAATACTAATTTTTCACCATTAATTTGCCATTGCGTTGCTGCCTGAAGCACAGCCGCCATCGCGCTTTCTTGTTCCATATTGTCATGACACATTTTTTGCGTGATAGCTAACTGCGTAAAAGTCACTGCTTGCTTCGATACTTCATAACCGCCATTAAAGTTATTACATCCTAAAAAGCCGTGTACAGTGTTATCACTATTAAACTGAATAAATGGCTCTTTGGTATTCACTACAACAGGGTTGCCGTCGATTGAAACTGCTTTGAAGTAGGTGTTTACTAAGTCAACGTCTGGCTTTGGCGCTACTTTTGAAACAATAATCTCTAAAGGCTCTGATGAGGCCGTATTATCAAAAGGCGGGTTACTCGTTGTGCTGGTGTATAGCAAGTTTCCTTGATTATTAATGGTTGCACGCACGCTATAGCGGTGAGTTGGGTCAATCTTTTCAAGGTTATACTCAAGCTCTACTTTATAAGGCGGTGCGCCTACTAAATCAATTACCTGCTCAGAGATAACCGTTGCTGCCACATCCATTTTTGACACATCAACCAAGGTAACGGTTAGCTGTGAATTAGGCGCAATTAGGCTGCGATCTAAGTAACTAACTTGCACAGGTAAGGTGGTCATTGTTTGCGCCACAGCACTATTTTGCTGCGCTGCGTCATCGTTACATGCGCTCAGCATAAGTGTGCCACTTGCTAGAAAACACAAGCCTGCAATCGACTTTAACATTGAATTTGGCTTCGATGAGAACATAAGAGTTCCTTGATGGAGTATGGTATAAGGTCGCTAGCATACGGTTGAATTGCTTAATCATTGCTTAACTAGCAAATAAAGAAAGTCGAGATATAAAAAAAGGCGCTAGGCGCCTTGATTTATTACTTACTTTTTTACGTATTTAGTTAAAATTACAATACGCTGTCCATCAACACGTCCTTCAATATGTTCAGGGTTGCTGGTTAAGCCAATATTGCGCACGGCTGTACCGCGCTTTGCTGTTAAGCTGCTACCTTTCACATCTAAATCTTTTATTAACGTGACGGTGTCGCCAGCTTGTAGTACTACACCATTGCTATCAATGTGTTTAATATCATCATCTTCAGCAAGCGCTTGCTGCGCCCATGTTAATGTGTCTTCTTCAAGGTAAATCATATCTAGCGCGTCTTGTGCCCATCCGTTATCAGCTGCTAACTGAGTCAGCATGCGATAAGCAACAACCTGTACCGCAGGTGTTTGACTCCACATACTGTCATTTAAGCAATGCCAATGGGTCGGGGTTAAATCGCTATTGCCTTCAATTTGATCTTTACATGTTTGACAGGTGTAGATGCATTTATCTGAATGAGCTTCGGTAACAGGAGGAACTTCGTATACAGTTAGGTCGTCTGTTGCTGCGCAGAGTTCACATTGGTTACTGCTACGTTCTATTAAGGCTTGTTCAATGCTCATATAAGGGACTCTTTTTTGTGAGTTTATAAAAAATTAATAATCGCATTATACCTTATAACCATAACCTTTGGGTATGCTTAGAGCAGTTGTAAACTCAAAAACCCTATAAAAAATGAGGATACTAATAACTCTGCTCTAGGGTTATAGATTTAGTCTTATTTGTTTGTTTTTAATCTAATTAAAATTGCAGCAAGTCTTTAAAGTTTCACTATACTGGTTAAATAATAAAAAATAATGATGACATCACTGTTAAGTAGGAAGGTTAATGCCAAATAATCTAGAGGTAAAAAATTCATCTATTTTGGTTACTCAATATATTGCTAGGCAACCAATTTTTGACGGTGATAAAAGTATTTTTGCTTATGAGTTGCTCTATCGCGATTCAGTTAATAATGCTTTTCCTGTAGGAACAACTGACGGGCAAGCCACTGGGCGACTTTTTTTTAATGCGCTAATGCTGGTTGGCATAGAAAAGCTAACGCTCAATCAAACTGCGTTTATTAATTTATCGAGCGAGGGGCTTTTAGAGGATTTACCTAAATTATTACAGCCTGAGAATACTGTAATTGAAATTGTTGAGCGTACTGAAAATATAGAGCTTGTTGTTGAGAGAGTGACAGAGTTAAAAAAAGCAGGATATGTATTTGCGCTAGATGATTATGACTCACATGAAAAATGGCAACCATTACTCAGTTTGGTTGATTATATTAAGCTTGAAGTTGAAGAGCCTGTAATAAAAACCAGCATGTTGCTGAAAAAGCTCAAACGCAATTTTCCTAATATTAAAATAGTGGTAGAGCGAATTGAAACCTATGATGAATTTAGGCAGCTTAAAGAAGCTGGATGCGATTACTTTCAAGGGTTCTTTTTTGCACATCCAGAAATGTTAAGTTACAACAGTATCGAACCTCTAAAAATGGCTGTTTTAGACTTACTGCGTTGCACATCCCGCACAGATTTAGACTTTAATGAAATTAATCAACGCATTTCTAAAGATGTCGGTTTGACTGCACGCGTCCTAAAACTAGTGAATGCTCGCTCTGCTAATAAAAATTTAGTGATAACGTCTATTCCTCAGGCGGTTGTGTATTTAGGGGAAGATTCTATTAGAAAGTTTGTACGAGTATTGGCGCTAAGCGAACTTGGCTCAGACAAGCCCAGTGAACTTACTCGTTTAGGCTTATGTCGAGCGCAGTTCATGCAAATAATTTTAGAACCAGGCGGAAAAGTCATTGCAGAACAAGGTTATTTAGTCGGCTTAATGTCGGTGCTTGATGCTATTTTAGATATGGAACTGGAAGCTATTGCTAAAGAGTTTAGTTTAGGGGCTGAGTTATCTGGTGCACTATTAAGTTTTGAAGGGATGATGGGTAATTCTTTACATTTAATAAAAGCGGTAGAGGAAGATAATTGGCAATTGGCTAAAAAGTTGTTAGAAACTATTCGCCCAGCCTCGAATATTGAGACCGTATTTAGCGCCATGTTGGATGCACGCCAGTATGCGGATGAACTATTGGCCACTATTATTGAGCAAGACTAACGTATAACGTTTGGGTATGATTGGCACATATTGATTTTACTTAGTATTACACCATGCGTTTATTTTTACCTATTACCACTATTTTAATTGCCTTAGCTTTATTAATTCCCGGGGTGACTCAGCCCGTACTGAGTATGGAAGGTAAAATTGATAAGTCTAAACTTGCTGAGGCGGGCATCGAAATGTTGGCAGATGAAGGGAATCAAAACACCCGTAATATGCTAATGATGATCTCGAGTATATTGGGGTTAGATAAACTTGAAGGCGAGATCAGCGCTTATCAAAAAACGCGCAGTATTTGGGGCACCGTTAACGAACTGGCCGATAACAAAAACTACTTAGTGGCGATACTAGTGGCGTTTTTTTCAATGGTGATCCCAACAATTAAGCTGCTGCTTCAATTGTTGTATTGTGTGCTGAAGGAGACTTCGTTTAAGCACAATCTTGGTAAGGTGATTATCGGTTTAAGTAAATGGAGTATGGTGGATGTGTTTGTTATTGCATTAATAGTGGCTTACATGGCTGGTAATACAAACGCGAACTCAGAAGATTTACTAAATATGCATGCTGAGTTTGGTACTGGTTTTTGGTATTTTACCGGCTATTGCTTGTTCGCCATTGCGGCCAGTAGCTTCATAAAGCCAGTAGTAAAAACCAGTTAATTATTGAGTTTTAAACACAGTTCCCATAAACTTTAAACGTCTATTTATTTTTAGGTTAATTCATTGCAACGTATTTACTGTATTTTACTCACGCTAACTTTGTTACTCACTTTTGTGGGTCAAGCCGTTGCGTCTGTATCTATGGTATGTGATATGCCGCATATGAACATGGCAACCCATGCATCGATGCAGCATAGTGAGATGGCAATGAGCGACGACGCTGATACAACAACCATGTCTATGGATTGCTGTAGTGAGCAAAGCACGTTAACCCAAGATTGCAGTTGCCCGATGAGTGCTTGTAGTTCGCATTCAGTCTTGCATGTAAACTCACTATTTATAGCCTCCAAATTATCCTCTGAAAAAGTGCAACATGCTGTAGTACAGCATCAAGCTAACTTTGCACGTTCTCTTTACCGTCCTCCTATGCCTGCATAATCGCAGGGTAGGTGTATTTAAAATCTAGTTATTTAGCTTTTTGTCATCTATCTGCTTATAAATTTAATCGTTTTCATTCGTTATTTTTAAATTTAAGTGGAGCAAGTGATGAATCACTTCGCAGTATTAAAATCCTTGTGTATAAGTAGCTTGTTGAGTATTAGTGTCTCTGTACACAGTGCTGAACTAGGTTTAAATGAGGCAATAAACTATGCCTTAAACCATGAGCCTTGGCTTAAAGCCAGTAAGCAAAAACAATCATCAATTGAAGCAAAAAGTATTGCCGCAGGAACCTTACCTGATCCAGTGCTTACATTAGGGTTAATGAACCTACCAACTAATGGTTTTGCTTTTGATCAAGAAAATATGACCCAATTTAAGGTGGGAATTAGCCAATCACTGAGCCGAGGCGATAGTCTAGCACTTCAACAAAAGGCCCTTTCTCAGTCAGCTGCAGCAGAGCCTTGGCTGCGTAAAGATAGACTCGCGCAAGTAAAAACCATAGTTACTGAGTCATGGCTCAATGCTTATAGAGCGCAACGAAGCATTGCACTAATTGAGCAAGATAAAGCTTTGTTTACCCAGCTCATTGATATTACAGAATCAAGCTATGTAAGCTCGGTGGGCAAAACACGCCAACAAGATATTATTCGAGCGCAATTAGAGTTAACCCGCCTTGAAGATAAATTAATGCAACTGGAGCAGCAGCTACAAGGTGCTAAAAAGCGGCTAACACAATGGTTGCCTATCGCTATGCTGAGCTTGCCTGTCAGTGATGACTTTTCAGAGCTTACAGCATTAAAAAACTACACCGAGTTAGAGTATCAGCAATTAATGACCATGCTATTAAAGCACCCTGCAATTATGGCAATGGATAATGCAATAGTGGCAAAGCAAACTCAAATTAGTGTGGCTGAGCAAGGCTATAAACCTCAAATTGGCGTTAATATGGGGTACGGTTATCGTGATGACATGCCAATGGGTGGCTCGCGAGCAGACCTTCTCTCTGTGGGTATAAGTATTGATTTACCGCTGTTTACCGATAACCGCCAAGACCAACTAGTAAATGCTGCCATTGCTGATAGCGAAGAAGCTAAAACACAAAAATTAATAGCCCTTAAAAAGCTACAAGGGATGTACTTTAAGGAAGTTAGCCAGTTAGCGCGGCTTCATCAGCGCGCCGAACTTTATCAAGCCAAGCTGCTGCCGCAAATGGCTGAGCAAGCTCAAGCGACCCTAAATGCCTACACTCGCGATGATGGTAATTTCTCAGATGTGATGCAAGCGCGTATTAGTCAATTAAATGCCAAGATAGACGCCCTAAACATTCATGTTGATCAAAAGATAATTATTGCAAGGTTAAATTATTACGCCAGTGCTGATGATACCAGCTTAAAAAACACACCACAGCAGGAGCCGAGCTATGAATACTAATTTAAAATTATTACTGGTGGCTATATGTAGTGCGGCATTAACTACGGGGATATTATTAAGCTTACCTAGTGAGCACTCTATGCCAACTGACAGTAAAGCCAGTAGTAAAAAAGAGCCGCTTTATTGGGTCGCACCTATGGACAGTAATTATCGCCGAGATGAACCTGGTTTATCGCCCATGGGCATGGATTTAGTGCCTGTTTACGAAGAGTCAGACCGTGGGGCTAATGAAGGGCCAGGCAGTATTAAAATTTCACCCACAGTGATTAATAATTTAGGTGTGCGTACTACCCCTGTTGCGTTTGCTGCACTTGAAAATGAAGTTAACACGGTAGGTTATGTACAATACAACCAAGACCAGCTAATTCATATTCATCCGCGCGTAGAGGGATGGGTCGAAACCTTATACGTTAAAGCCGCGGGTGATCAGGTTAAACAAGATGAGCCACTTTATACCTTATATTCACCACAGTTAGTGAATGCACAAGAAGAGTTTGTTTTAGCGTTGAAGCGTAATAATCCGGTGCTAATTCGTGCCGCTAAAGCCCGTTTAAAATCACTCAATGTGTCTGATGGCTTTATTTCACGCCTGCAAAAAGGTCAGCAAGTACTGCAAAACATAACATTTTATGCCCGCCAAGGTGGTGTTGTTGATGAGCTTAATATTCGTGAAGGATTTTATGTTAAACCTGATACCTCAATGATGAGTATTGCTCAGCTTGATGAAGTATGGGTTGAGGCTGAGGTATTTGAGCGCCAAGCAGAACTTATTCGTGTTGGCTTGCCGGTAACCATGACACTCGATTATTTAAGTGGCCAACGCTGGCAAGGGCAAGTGGATTATATTTACCCTACCTTAGATGCTAAAAATCGTACTTTAAGAGTACGTTTGCGCTTTGATAACCAAGGCCATCAGTTAAAGCCTAATATGTTTGCTCAAGTCAGTATTCATAGTCAAGTAGCTGAAAAACAGTTAATCGTACCTAAAGAAGCTGTTATTCGCACTGGTAGCCAAAACCGTGTTGTAGTTGCACTTGGGGAAGGTCGTTTTAAATCGGTCGAGGTAACTTTAGGGCGAAGTGATGCGGCTAATACCGAAATTTTATCAGGTGTTATGGCAGGCGATGAAGTGGTTACTTCAGCACAGTTTTTAATTGATTCAGAGTCGAGTAAAAATTCTGACTTTAAACGTATGCAAGCAGTTTCGCATAACAGTATGCAAATGAGTGATGCCAACCCAAATACGGCAACTGTGAATGGAGTAATTAATAGTATTGATGCTAATAATCGTATTGTGAATATCAGCCGTGAGGCAATTGAAAAGTGGGGCCGAGGACCTGCAACAATGGACTTTATACTAGCAAAAAATGTAATGACTGAGATGCTCAAGCCTAACGATGAGGTTACTTTTACCTTTAGCATTGAGCAAGGTGAATTTGTGATTCATACAATAACGCCTGTGCATGCTACGCACAGTCAGCATCACTAGGAGTGGTTATGATTACTGCAATTATTCGCTGGTCTGTTGTTAACCGTTTTTTTGTTTTGTTACTAACCGCAATACTGATTGGTGGTGGCTTGTATGCTGTAAAAAATACGCCTGTAGATGCCTTACCCGATTTATCAGATGTACAGGTTATTGTTAAAACCTCTTATCCTGGGCAAGCGCCGCAAGTAGTGCAAGATCAGGTTACATTCCCGATTACCACGGCAATGCTATCGGTACCTGGGGCGCAAACAGTACGCGGTTTTTCGTTTTTTGGCGACTCCTACGTGTACGTTATTTTTGACGAAGACACTGATTTATACTGGGCACGAAGCCGTGTTCAGGAATATCTAAGTCAAGTATCTGCCCGTTTGCCTAGTACGGCAATTGCAGAGCTCGGGCCCGATGCCACCGGCGTTGGCTGGGTGTATTTATATGCACTCACTGATACCACAGGTAAGCATGACATCAGCCAATTACGCAGTTTACAAGATTGGTTTTTAAAATTTGAACTGCAAACTGTACCCGGTGTATCCGAAGTGGCATCGGTAGGCGGCATGGTTAAACAATACCAAGTAAATGTTCAGCCCGATAAGCTTCGTGCTTATGGTATTCCGCTAAGCCTTATTCAAACTGCCATTAAGCAAGGCAATCAAGAAATGGGTGCATCGGTAGTTGAGATGGCAGAAGCTGAATACATGGTCACCAGTACTGGCTACGTAAAAAGTGTTGCTGATTTAGAAGCCATTCCTTTAGGTATAAACGCTAACGGTACTGCACTACAGTTACGTGATGTTGCTAATGTGCGTTTAGGTCCGCAAATGCGCCGCGGTGTTGCCGAGCTTAACGGCGAAGGCGAGGTGGCAGGTGGCGTAGTGGTTATGCGCTTTGGTGAAAACGCGCAAAAAACCATAGAGCTCGTTAAAGCTAAATTAGAGTCACTTAAAAAAGGGCTACCAGAGGGGGTTGAAATTGTACCTGTGTACGATCGCTCTCACTTAATAAAAGACGCAGTTGATAACCTCACCTCTAAATTAATGGAAGAGCTTATTGTAGTGGCTTTAGTGTGTGTGGTGTTTTTATTTCATATACGCTCATCGCTGGTGGCTATTATTACCTTACCGTTAGGTATACTCACCGCTTTTATTATTATGTATTGGCAGGGAATTAACGCCAATATCATGTCATTAGGCGGGATTGCTATTGCGATTGGTGCTATGACTGATGGTGCGATTGTGATGATTGAAAACATGCACAAGCATATGGAGAAAAAACCGCTAACAGATGAAAACCGTTGGCAAGTGGTGATTGACTCTGCCAGTGAAGTTGGGCCTGCGTTATTTTTTAGCCTATTAATCATTACCGTGAGCTTTATGCCGGTATTTATTTTAGAAGCTCAGGAAGGGCGAATGTTTGCGCCATTAGCGTACACAAAAACCTATGCAATGGCAGCTTCTGCTGGATTAGCAATTACCTTAGTACCCGTGCTGATGGGTTATTTCATTCGGGGTAAGGTGATCTCTGAAAATAAAAATCCAGTTAACCGTTTACTGGTAAATAGTTATAAGCCGCTGTTAAATCTAGTATTAAAATTTCCGAAAAGTACCTTGCTGATTGCGCTAGTTATTACTTTAATGGGCTTTTATCCGATAAATAAAATAGGCAGTGAATTTATTCCACCTCTTGATGAGGGGGATCTAATGTATATGCCGACTACTTATCCAGGAATTTCAATAGGTAAGGCGCGCGAGCTATTGCAGCAAACCGATAAATTGATTGCCACTGTGCCCGAGGTGAAAACCGTATTTGGTAAAATTGGACGAGCGGAAACGGCAACCGATCCGGCACCGCTGACCATGATTGAAACCTTTATACAGTTTAAGCCTAAGGATCAGTGGCGCGAAGGCATGACCACTGAAAAGCTCAAACAAGAGCTGGATGCTTTAGTTAAGTTTCCTGGGCTGACGAACGCTTGGGTAATGCCAATTAAAACGCGGATAGATATGCTGGCTACAGGGATTAAAACCCCTGTGGGTATAAAAGTCGCGGGCCCTAATTTGAATGAAATTCAAAAAATAGGTCAACAAATAGAGGTATTACTTAAAGATCTTCCCGGTACGGCGTCTGTTTACTCAGAGCGTGTAGCGGGTGGACGTTATATTAAGGTAGATATTAACCGTGAAAAAGCAGCGCGCTACAGTTTAAATATTGCTGATGTGCAACAAGTAGTCGCAACCGCAATTGGTGGCATGAACGTGACTGAAACGGTTGAGGGTCAAGAGCGCTACCCTGTAAATCTTCGTTATCCGCAAGCGTACCGTGACTCCCCTGAAGAACTGATGCTTTTACCTATTGTTACTCCAACGGGTCAACGTATCGCACTTGCTGATGTGGCGGATGTATTTATTAGTGATGGCCCGCCTGGGATAAAAAGTGAAAATGCCCGTTTAAATGGTTGGAGCTTTATTGATATTAAAGATACAGATATTGGTAGCTATGTAGCAAATGCTCAGCAGTTACTAAATGAGCAGCTAATTTTACCTGCTGGATACTCTATAACTTGGGCTGGGCAATACGAATATATGGAGCGTGCCAAAGCCAAACTGAGTTATGTGTTGCCGCTGACCTTAGCCATTATTGTAGTATTGCTTTACCTTAACTTTAGAAGTTTCACCGAGGTATTTATTATTATGGCGACTTTACCACTGGCGATGATAGGAGGTATCTGGCTGATGTACTTAGAGGGCTTTAACTTCTCTGTTGCTGTAGGAGTTGGCTTTATTGCCCTTGCTGGGGTGGCCGTAGAAATAGGCGTTATAATGTTGGTGTATTTAAATCAAGCCTATAAAGCGCAGATAGAGGCTGCTTCTAAAATTGGTAAAAGCTTGAGTATAGAGCAGCTTAAACAGGCGATACTAGAAGGTGCGGGTCTACGAGTACGTCCGGTAATGATGACAGTGGCAACCATAGTTATTGGCTTATTACCGGTGCTTTATGGTACAGGCACGGGCAGTGAAGTAATGAGTCGAATAGCGGCTCCTATGGTCGGCGGTATGTTTAGCGCCATTGTTTTAACATTGCTGGTATTGCCTGCTGTGTATTTATTGTGGCGAAAGCGCAACCTATAATATTTACACTGATTATGTAACTTGTACTGAAAATATCAGTACAAGTTAGGTAATCTTTTCTTTATCTACTGATTTTGTTGAATTTCTTATTGGCATGATTCACGCATCTATTTAATCAATAGTTTTAAAAAGTAAGGAACGCACATGCAAGTTAAAACAATTCAAGAAGTGTTCGATTGGACCGTTCAGTTTCATACACAAATGGCGGCTAATTTTTTTAGCGTAAGGGATTTACTTGGAGAGCATAACAAACAGTTAATTGATTATTGTGTTGAGTATGAAAAAAAACTTGCTGAGGATTTAATCGGGTTTAAAGCAATCACTGAAATAAATACTTTAGATACATATTGTTATGAATATTTTTCAGAGCACTCAGAAATCATTAGCTTTACTGATTTAGATCGCAGTAATGAGCTAGATGAATTAGCGATTCAAGAGTATTTATCTCAGCAGCATCAAAAAGTATTAAATGCATATAGTTATTTGGCAGATAAAGCGCAGTCACCAGAGGCTCAAGAAAAGCTAGGGGAGATCTTACAGCTCGAAGAGCAAGGTCTGAAGCAGATGATGCAAAGTATTAATCGTCATGTAGATATGTAGCACTGGGTGTTATGCATAAAAAAGGCGCTGTAATTAGCGCCTTTTTCGTGTTCATACTAGTAGGGCAGATTTAGCTTTGCTCTACATCCACTACTAAGTCACTTGTAATTGACTCAAGTGCATTAATAACTTCTTCTTTATTTAATCCGTTAGGTAGGCTCACGGTGGCAACAGCACTAAATATAGGCACTCCCCAGTTTGGCGCACTTTGCTGCCTAGAGTTTAAGTTTGTAATGTTCGCGCCTTTATGGCGAATAACACTTGCTAGCTCTTGCACTATACCTGGGCGATCGTTACCGGTGATCACAAAATTAAGTTGCTCAAGCTCTACAGGCTCAATTTCAGTGTTGCCCTTTTCAATGCGAACATCTAACTTAGGAAGCCCATTGAGCGCATTTTGAAATGTCTGTAAATGCTCTTCAGCCACTTCAACCTGTATAATGCCTGCAAAGTGCCCGAGTAAGTGACTCAAATTACTGCTTAACCAATTGCCATGGTTTTCTAATATAACCGATGAAATACTTTCTACTAAACCGGGGCGATCTTCCCCTAAAATAGTTATTACCAACTGCTTCATAATAGTTCTCTTTTTAAGCCCAAATGAAAAAATAAATGCATAGGCATTAAGTGATGCGATCTAATGTATTTGATTCTAAATGTATGTAAAAGCTAACCACAAAAGGATTGTTACATCTTAGGAGGTTACTTTATTATTGTTATATTAGATGCCCATTGAGTATTGTCTTGGATAAATAGTTTGTCCAATTAATAATTGATTTAGTTCATTAATAACGCAAAAATAAATATAACCACTAAAATAAATAATTCTTTAGTATTATTCTAAGTTGTAATTTTGCCTAAAACCTGCTCAAAAAGCTGTAAATTTAATCTGCAAAGATGAACAGACTCTCTATAAGTAAAGAATTATTACGACTGTAACATTACTGTCACTTTGATGAAATATAATGCGCCCAACGTTAAGATATAAGGGTGTTTTGATGACTTCAAATCCGAATAAACCGACTTTTAATACGGATCGAAGCCGTCTATTTAAAGACCGGTTTGCTAAGTTTGGCATAACCGCAGGCGGTATAATGGTATTAATAGCGCTGCTATTGATCTTCTTTTACCTTCTTTATGTAGTGCAGCCCATTTTCGAGTCAGCCAAAGTTGAAAAGCGCGCTAGCTTTAATGTTGCTAATGCTGAGCAAATTGTAGGGCTTGGTGTCGAGGAGCAAACTGAGGTTGCATATTTACTTGATGATCAAGGTCAAGTTAACTTCTACAGTGTTGATAAAGCACAGTTTGGTAAAAAACTAAAAACACTTAATGCCACTTTATCCGCGCAGGTAACCAGTTTTGCAAACAGTGCTCCTTTTCAAGGGCATTATGCGTATGGCCTTGAAAATGGCACCGTAACTATTGTCGCACCTAAGTTTTTAGTCACCTTCCCTAATAATGAACGTAAATTAACTCCGCGTTTAGGTTATCCACTAGGAGAAATGGCACTCGAAGTTGATGAGCAAGGTGCAGCTATTAAGCGTTTTGCCTTTAGCCATTATGAAGACAAAACAGCCGTTGTGGCACTTACTGCCGATAAACGTGTGGTATTTAGTAGCTTTGTTGCCGAAGAAAATATGTTTACTGGTGAAGTCGAATGGCAAGTGGAACGCACTGAACTTAACGTTGATGGTCGCGTAGATGAGCTATTAATGTCGCCAGATACCACCCGCACATTTGTTCGTTCTGCCAATCAAATTTACGTATTCGATACCCGCTATCCAAGTGAAGTTGAGCAAATTCAATTATTATCTGCCAATGAAGAAAACGCGAATATAGTGTCATCACAACTATTGGCTGGTGCAAACTCACTGATGTTGGCCAATGATAACGGTGAAATATCCCAGTGGTTTGAAATCAATACAGATGCAGGGCGTGAATTTCAAAAAATCCGTTCGTTTGAAACGACTAAGCAAAGCAAGCTGAATATTTTTACTGAGTTTTACCGTCGCACCTTTTTTACAACAGGTCAAAATGGTGAATTAGGGCTTTATTACACAACCAGTGAAGCAAAGCTATGGCAAGGTAAAGTCAGTGATGGTGCAATTGAGCAGTTTGCCATTGCTCCGCGTTCAAATGCGGCGCTAATTTTAGCTGATAATAAGCTAACGGTTTTAGAAATTCATAACGAGCATCCAGAAGTAACGTGGTCAGCGCTTTGGCAAGAAGTATGGTACGAAGGCTACCCAGAGCCGGGTTATATTTGGCAATCTACTTCTGCCAGTGATGATTTTGAATCGAAGTTTTCACTAGTGCCAATTTCATTTGGTACTTTAAAAGCTGCTATGTACGCAATGTTATTTGCTGTACCTATTGCTATTTCAGCCGCTATTTATACTGCTTATTTTATGTCGAGCGAATTGCGCCGTGTGGTAAAGCCAACGGTTGAAATAATGGAAGCTCTGCCAACGGTAATACTCGGCTTTTTAGCTGGCTTGTGGTTAGCGCCTTTAATTGAAGAGCACTTGCCGGCTATTGTTGGTTTACTGGTGTTACTGCCATTGGGTATTTTAGCAACCGCTTTAGGCTGGAATAAATTACCTGCGGTTATTCGCCATAAAATCCCTGAAGGCTCACATTCAATTTTATTAATACCAGTGGTGTTATTTATTGGTTGGTTGTCGTTTGCGATGAGCGAAAGTATTGAGTTATGGATGTTTGATGGCAATGTGCGTCAATACCTAACTAATGAATTAGGCATGACCTTCGATCAGCGTAATTCATTAGTAGTGGGTATCGCGATGGGCTTTGCGGTTATTCCCACTATTTTCTCAATTGCCGAAGATGCGGTATTTAGTGTGCCTAAACATTTATCAAATGGCTCGTTAGCATTAGGTGCTACGCAGTGGCAAACCCTAATTCGTGTGGTGTTATTAACCGCCAGCCCAGGTATTTTTTCTGCAGTAATGATGGGATTAGGCCGTGCCGTAGGCGAAACTATGATTGTACTTATGGCTACCGGTAATACCCCAATTATGGATTGGAGTATTTTCCAAGGCATGCGTACCTTAGCCGCTAATATCGCCGTCGAAATGCCTGAGTCGGAAGTAGGGAGTTCGCATTACCGAATTCTATTCTTAGCCGCCTTTGTATTATTCATATTCACCTTTATTTTCAACACAGTTGCTGAGTTTGTTCGTCAGCAGCTGCGTGAAAAATACAGCTCAATGTAAGTGGAGAAACACGACATGGTAAAGCAGTGGTTTAGGTCTGGTTCTCCTTGGATTTGGATGACCGGTGGTGCTGTCAGCATCAGTTTAATTTCAGTAATTGGTTTACTCGCCATGATTGCATGGAAGGGACTAAGCTTTTTTTGGCCATCTCAAGTTATGCAGTATGAGCTTGAAGGTTCAATTGCGAAGCAAACCGTTATTGGTGAAGTTTATGACCGTGAATTAGTACCTAAGTCGCGTTTAGCGGCAACCGGTATTGATGTTTCTAAATTTGAAAAAGACGAGGTTGAGCGTTTACTAATTAAAACAGGTAACCGTGAGTATGTTGATTTAGATTTTCGCTGGATACTCGAAACCGATATCAAACAAAGCTCAGCGCCTAAAGCGCTTGCGGTGTTTGAGCGCAGCAAAAACGGTAATTTCTACGGGTATGTAGAAAGCGTCATTAAAGACGGTCAGACGGTAACAGCAGATAAAGTTGAAACCTTACATGATCTTGTAGAGCGTGCGGTTGACTTAAACGACGAAGCGCTTGATTTACAAAATGGCGACATAGGGCATATTAACTATGAGCTAGAGCGTTTACGTTTACAGGAAAAAGCCTACTTGCTTGATAACAAGCTAACCGACGAGCGTGTTGCTGAACTTGCTCAAGCGCGTGCTGATTTACGTTCGCAATATGGCGAATTAGAAAAAGAGCTATTTGCACTGCGTAAACAAGCTAAACGTGACCAAGTAACCGTAAAAGATATGCGTGGTGAGGTTGTTACAATCCCGCTATATCAAGTGTTGGACGTATGGTTTCCAAACGACATGGGCTTTTTTGCTAAACTAGGTCATTACTTTGTGCAGTTAGGTAAGTTTGTTTCAGATGACCCACGTGAAGCCAATACCGAAGGTGGCGTATTTCCTGCTATTTTTGGTACGGTATTTATGGTGATGTTAATGGCTGTGATTGTAACGCCATTTGGCGTGGTTGCTGCTATTTACTTACATGAGTATGCGGCTAAAAACGCAATTACTAAAATGATCCGTATTGCGGTTATTAACTTGGCGGGTGTTCCGTCTATTGTATACGGCGTATTTGGCTTAGGTTTCTTTGTTTATATGGTTGGTGGTAGTGTTGACCAATTATTTTATCCTGAGTCATCGCCTACCCCTGTATTTGGTACTCCTGGCGTGATGTGGTCGGCACTTACCTTGGCTATATTAACGTTGCCTGTGGTAATAGTGTCAACCGAAGAAGGTTTATCTCGTATTCCTAGTACAGTACGCGATGGTTCATTAGCACTGGGTGCGACTAAGGTAGAAACGCTATGGCGAATCATTATTCCTATGGCCAGCCCTGCAATTATGACGGGATTAATTTTAGCGGTTGCTCGTGCTGCGGGTGAAGTTGCACCGCTTATGCTGGTGGGTGTGGTAAAAATGGCGCCAACGTTACCGCTTGATGGTAACTTCCCATATATACATTTAGACAGAAAGTTCATGCACTTAGGTTTTCATATTTACGATGTTGGCTTTCAAAGTCCGAACGTTGAAGCGGCGCGTCCACTGGTATATGCAACGGCCTTTTTGTTAGTGTCGGTTATTATTACCCTTAACATCACAGCCATTGGTATACGTAACCATTTACGTGAAAAATTCAGATCGCTTGAGCATTAATTTAGTATAGGTAACAAACATGATTACAGTCGCTCCAAAAGTAAACCAAGCAAAGCCAAGCTTGAAGTTAGATTTAAATAATTTAACAGACGAACAAAAAGCGCTAGAAATTAAAGATCTCGACCTTTACTACGGTGATAAACAAGCACTGAGTAAAGTAAATATGAATATTCCTAAAGGCCAAGTAACAGCATTTATCGGCCCGTCAGGTTGTGGTAAATCAACCTTATTACGTTGTATTAACCGCATGAACGACTTGGTTGATATTTGTCGTATTGAAGGCGAAATCATGCTGCATGGACAGAATATTTACGATAAAAGCGTTGATGTTGCAGCCCTTCGTCGTAATGTCGGCATGGTGTTTCAGCGTCCAAACCCATTTCCAAAATCAATTTATGAGAATGTGGTTTACGGCCTTCGCCTGCAAGGCATTAAAGAAAAGCGTAAGCTAGATGAAGTGGTAGAACAATCGCTACGTGGTGCGGCTCTTTGGGATGAAGTAAAAGACCGACTGCACGATAGCGCATTTGGTTTATCGGGTGGTCAGCAGCAACGTTTAGTTATAGCCCGCTCTATTGCGATAGAGCCTGAGGTATTACTACTTGATGAACCAACATCAGCACTCGACCCGATTTCAACCTTAGTAATCGAAGAGCTAATTAATGATTTAAAGAATAAGTTTACCGTGGTTATTGTTACTCACAACATGCAACAAGCGGCTCGTGTTTCTGATCAAACAGCGTTTATGTATATGGGTGAGCTGATTGAGTATTCAGATACTAATACTTTATTTACGACGCCTACGAAGAAAAAAACAGAAGATTATATTACTGGTCGTTACGGCTAGTCGGGTTAAAACGCGAAAGCAATGAATTATTAAAGAAGGTCATTATGGAACACAACATTAATAAACATATTTCTGGTCGTTTTAATCAAGAGCTAGAAGATGTTCGTAACCATGTACTAAGTATGGGTGGATTAGTTGAGCAGCAACTTAATAGTGCGCTTGATGCAGTAAGCCAAAACGATGCGGTATTAGCACAAAAAGTACGTGAAAACGACTATAAAGTTAATGCAATGGAAGTCAGTATTGATGAAGATTGCACCCGTATTATTGCAAAGCGCCAACCTGCAGCCAGTGATTTGCGTTTAGTAATTGCAATAGCAAAAACCATTGCTGATTTAGAAAGAATTGGCGATGAAGCTAAGCGAATTGCTAAAGTTGCACTAGACTCATTTACTAAGGATCAACAAGATTTATTAGTAAACATTGAAAATATGGGTCGCCAAGTATCTAAAATGTTGCATGACGTTTTAGATGCATTTGCACGTATGGATGTGCAACGCGCATTTGAAGTGCATAAAGAGGATGCTAAAGTAGATAGAGAGTATGAAGCAATTACTCGTCAAATAATGACCTACATGATGGAAGATCCGCGCTCAATTCCAAAAATTATGGATTTAGTATGGTCTGTTCGCTCATTAGAGCGTATCGGCGATCGTTGTCAAAACATCGCTGAATATGTCATTTATTTTGTAAACGGCAAAGATATTCGTCATACATCTCAAGAAGATATTGAAAAATCACTGTAGTGATACGAATAACCAAAAAATATCAAAGGCAGTAATACACTGCCTTTTTTATTTTTTGTAAATAATTGAATGAGAAAAAGCGTTCACAATCTAGCTTAATGCTGTAAAATTCAGGCTGAACAGCATATTGAATTGATTAAAGGGTCAGTTATGCCAACAAATTTTTTAGGTGTTTTTGCTAAATCCCCTATAAAACCAATAGAAGAACACATCAGGAAGGCTCATCAAGCTAGCGAAAGTTTGATACCTTTTTTTAATCATGTTTTTAAAGAAGAGTGGCAACAAGCAGAAGAGCTACGTTTAACCATTCGTAATTTAGAACGTGAAGCTGATGAAATGAAAAGAACTATACGTTTACAACTACCTGGCGGGCTATTTATGCCAGTAGAGCGTACAGATCTGCTCGAATTAGTAACCCAACAAGACAAAATTGCTAACAAAGCAAAAGATATTGCTGGGCGTGTAATTGGTCGTGAAATGATCATACCAAAAGAGATCCAAGAGGACTTTTTGGCATATGTCACTCGTTGTGTCGATGCAACTAAACAAGCATCTAAAGCGATCAATGAATTAGAAGAATTGTTAGAAACGGGCTTTAAAGGCAGGGAAGTAACTCTGGTTGAAAAAATGCTCGTAGAATTGGATGCCATAGAACAAGACACGGATGAAATGCAAATTAGAATACGCCGCCAGCTACGTAAAGTAGAAAGTGAGCTAAATCCAGTTGATGTGATGTTTTTATACAAAATCATTGAATGGGTCGGTGAGCTTGCAGATATTGCAGAGCGCGTAGGATCACGTCTTGAGCTGATGTTAGCTCGTTAATTTAAAATCAGTTCAAACACGAAAGATTAAGGTTACACAATGGATATCATTGCATCTTACGGCACGGTATTAATTTTAATTGCCGCAGCAGTCGGCTTTTTTATGGCTTATGGTATTGGCGCAAACGACGTTGCCAACGCGATGGGTACATCAGTAGGTTCAAAAGCACTTACTATTAAACAAGCGATTTTTATCGCGATGATTTTTGAATTCGCAGGTGCTTATTTAGCCGGTGGTGAAGTAACATCAACAATTCGTAAAGGAATTATTGATGCTGCCCCATTTGCCGACATTCCTGAACTGATGGTTCTAGGTATGATCGCCTCTTTATTTGCCGCGGGCAGTTGGTTATTAATGGCCTCGTTTTTAGGCTGGCCGGTATCAACTACTCATTCAATCATTGGCGCGATCATTGGTTTTGCTCTTGTTGCTGTGGGCACCGAGGCTATTCAATGGGGTAAAGTTGCTGGTATTGTAGGTAGCTGGATTGTAACGCCGGCGATATCAGGTTTCATAGCTTACTTAATATTTATGAGTGCGCAAAAGCTGATTTTTGATACCGACGCTCCACTTAAAAATGCAAAGCGCTTTGTCCCAATATACATGGGTTTAGCTGGCTTTATTATGGCACTAGTGACCATTAAGAAAGGCTTAAAGCACATTGGTATTAATTTAGGTACTGTTGAAGGTTTTGCTATTTCTATTGGTATAGCGGTACTGGTTGCTGTTATCGGTAAAATTGCTATTTCTCGTTTAAATATCGATCCTAAAGCGGATAGAGAAATGCAGTTTAACAATGTAGAAAAAGTATTTGCGGTACTTATGGTACTAACCGCTTGTTGTATGGCATTTGCCCATGGTTCTAACGACGTTGCTAATGCAATTGGACCTCTAGCAGCAGTTGTAAACATTGTTGAAAACAACGGTGAAATTGCTAAGAAAGCGGCTATTGCTTGGTGGATATTACCACTAGGTGGTTTTGGTATTGTTGCCGGTCTTGCTATTTTAGGCAAAAAAGTAATTAAAACCATTGGTGAAGGTATTACTCATTTAACACCAAGCCGTGGTTTTGCTGCTGAATTAGCCGCTGCCTCTACCGTTGTTATAGCATCGGGCACAGGCTTACCTATCTCAACCACACAAACCCTAGTAGGCGCTGTGTTGGGTGTAGGTATGGCACGTGGTATTGCCGCACTAAATATGGGTGTAATAAGAAATATTGTAGTTTCTTGGGTAATTACATTGCCAGTTGGTGCTGCCCTTGCTATTGTTATTTTCTACGTACTAAGAACCGCTTTTGGGGTTTAATAAAAAGTACTTAAAAGACTTTTAGCTTGAAAAGATCTCAATGCCCTTGGTGTTGGGGTCTTTTTATTTGTGGAAAGAAAAATGACCAATCTCCCTAGTATTAAACAGCTGCAGTATTTATTAGCTGTACATCAACATCAACATTTTGGCCGAGCAGCAAGTGCCTGCTTTATTGGTCAGTCAACGCTCAGTACTGCGATTCAAAACCTAGAGGAGACTTTAGGATGTCAGCTTATAGAGCGAGAAAATCGCAGCCTAATGTTTACCACTATTGGTGAAGAGGTGGTTGAGCGTTCAAGAAAAATAATCAACGATACTATTAGTTTAAAAGAGTTAACTAAAAGCTTTTTAACACCGCTTAGTGGCACATTAACGGTAGGTGTTATTCCTACTATTGCAAGCTTTATTGCAGCGCCTTTGTATCACTTTTGTCAGCAAGTATTTGTAGATTTAGAGTTGGTATTAATTGAAGACACCAGCGATAAGTTGCTTGATAAGTTAGAGCATGGGCAAATTGATTTAGCATTATTAGCGCTGCCTTACGAAACTGATAAATTTCATACCCAAGTATTAGCACAAGATCACTTTAGTTTAGTGCACCATAAAGATTACACGCCAGCCAAAGGCATTGAAGACTTTAATTTATTACCAGAAGCCAGTGTATTTTTACTTGAGCGAGAGCATTGTATGACAGGGCATGCGCTCAGTGCGTGCCATTTAAATCGCTCTAGCTGTATAAATCCCTTTGAGGCGGCTAGCTTACATACTTTATTGAGTATGGTTGAGTATAAACTTGGCGTGACGTTTTTGCCGCAAATGGCGATTAATGCAGGTATTTTAGAAAACAAAAACATGCTAGCTACGCCATCGCAAGGTGATGCCTATCGCGATATTGGTGTATTGTGGCGTAAAACAACAGGGCGCATTCGTGACTTTAAATTGTTTAGCCAACAATTAGAGGTCTTTTTGAAAAAGCAGTGTAGTGTTGATTTTAAATAGGTAAAAAAAGCGTATTTTAATTAATACGCTAAATAACACGGGGAATTATAGAGGCTGCTTATGCTGGCTGTGGTAGCTCTCTAGCGGCGGTAAAAATAGTAAGTAAACCCATACAACAACATTAAAGTACGGGACTAGCCCAAGCACTGTGAAGGTTTTTACAGGGTAGCCTTTAATCTGGGCATACTTGTAACATTGAAGCGCAATAGCAAAGTGTATAAACAATAATAACGTGATTAGTTGCGTCATAAACGTCCTCCTTATGCCCCTATGTCCACCTTTAACAGTATAGACATCTAGACGATAAGAAATAAAGATGTCACGTAAAATCAAGGTAATCACTTAATTTTCATGACATTGTGCTGCCGATAAGCAAAGTATAGGTTAGATGGGCAAATTTGAAAGTAATAAATTGCTTAAATTTGTTTATTAATGTTTATAGTGACGTGAGGGTGTCTTGATAAAAAATAGGGTTGTTTTTAATTTTCTCTAACTCAATCAGTACCTTGTCAATTGGTACAGGGCGAGCAATAAAGTAGCCTTGCCCATAGTCGATACCAATTTCTTTAAGTGCAAAAAATACTTCTGCGGTTTCTACATATTCAGCAACAGAGCGCTTATCTAGTGAGCGACTGATGTCATTTATGGCTTTCACTAGCGCTAAATCAATGGAGTCATTGAGCATATCGCGAACAAATGAGCCGTCAATTTTTACGTGTTGGGCTGGTAATTGTTTAAGGTAATTAAATGTACTGAAGCCGGTGCCAAAGTCATCAATTGAAAAGTGGCAACCTAAATTATTTAGTCGTTCAATCATTTTTCGTGTCGCCGCTAAATTATTAATACTGGCCGATTCGGTTATTTCAAAAATAATTTTCGCAGGAGACACTTGATACTTCTCAAGGGTCGACTCTATTAATGGCAGCAAACGTTCATCTAAAAATGATTGTGCCGATAAGTTTATTGCAATCTGAAGAAGCTCTGGATGTGCAGCAACACTCGCAATGCTGTTACGAATAACACATTGGTCCATTAAAAAGGTATCGTTGAGCATTTCCAATGAGGGAATAAATTGATTAGGGTAAATAAGTTCGTCGTCTAGCTTTAACCTTAGCAGTACTTCAAAGTAGGCAACCTGATTTGTTTTAAAATCCCAAATGGGTTGATAATGAAGCTCTATACTGTCTTGTTGGAGTGCTTGACGTACCCCATGGCCCCACTCTAAACCCGTTTGCAGCGCATTGTTCTCACCATCTTGTTTTGAATAACAGTGTACTAAGTTACGGCCTAAATTTTTAGCAATATATAACGCAATATCTGACTGCTTTAAGCATTCATTTGGATCGCAGTTATCAGCGGTAATTTGGGTTAAACCAATCGAGCAACTAATTGAATAGATTTGCTCTTCAGATTTAAATTGGTTGCCTTCAATGGCACTACAAATCCCTTCTGCAATTAAATGTGCATCCAATAAATTGGTATTTTTAAGTATCACCGCAAACTCATCGCCACCGACACGGCAGATTAGATGCTCATTACTAATATTGGCAATAAATAGCTGCGCTACTTCTTTTAAAACAATGTCACCTTGTTGGTGGCCTTTACTGTCATTTATTATTTTAAAGTGGTCAAGGTCAATATAAATAAGCGCATGTTCAATATTTGTATGGGTGTTTTCGCTCTGGCAAATATAGTTAAGCTGTTGGTCAAAATAATAACGGTTGTGTAGTCCTGTTAAGGTGTCATGCAGGGCTAAATGGCGCAATTGCAACTCTGCTTGTTTGCGCTCATGAATGTTATCGAGTGTGGCGGTGATAGTGGCGTTGTTGCTGCTATTTTTTATTAACTGAAGCCGACATTCTACCCACACTGAGTTACCATTTTTTTGGCTCAGCTTAACTTCTATTTTTTGTTTGTTCGCACCACCTTGTAAAATATCATCAATGGTTGATTGTAATGACTGTTTATGTTCAGTGGTACAAAATGCAGTGAGTGGTTGTTGTAAGGTCGACTTAACTCCAAAGCCGCTCAGAGATTCCCACGCAGGGTTTATAAAGCGAATATTCCCTTGTTGGTCTAGTTCAAGTACAACCGTGTTTAAGTGCAATAAAATACGCTGATGTGCTGAAAACAGGTCGCGATATTTTACTTCACTAATACTTAATTGCTGCACTTTGTTAGCAAACTCAGCATAGCTCACCATGAAGTCTTCACGACGCGCTGCATGATCACAGACTTTATTTAAAAATGAGGGATCGTAAGGGGCGCGAATAAAGTCGGTAACGCCAGAAAGTAATAACTGCTCAGCGTAATCAGCATCGTTTTTATCAATAATAGTAACAATGGCTTGCTGAGGGTTATGCTGCAAAATCTTTTCTACTAATTGATTTGAACTCTCAGCTTGTGCTGCAGTGGCATCAAGTAGCACGATAGCAAACGGCTGTTGATTATAGGCACTGAGCGCAGCTTTTTCGTTAGTAACATGAGTAATTGCAAAGTTTAGCTTTAACTGTTCACTCATATCATTTGCTCTGCTGGCAAAGGGTTCTAATAACAATAGGTTTAAGCGACTACTTTTTTCTAAATGGCTCGACAACACGTTTGCTAGTATTTGCGGCAATATATCTTGGCGTTCAAAAGGCAGCACCGCATCTATACCATAGCTACGTGCGGTAGTTTCGGCGATACGCTCACAATAAATGGGCGGAATAAGTAAAATAGGCGTATTTTTCGGCGTGTTAAGTAAACCAGAGCGGATCATACGTGAAAACCGCCAGCCATCAATTTTACCTACATCTAATCCGGTTATGATTATATTTACGCTTTGGTTCTTTAAGATTTTTAACGCATCTTGGCTGTCTGAGGCTTCAATAAACTCAAACACACTAAGCCTCTCCAGCGTGGCACGTATAGTCTGGCGCTCATCATTACTTGCATTTAATATTAGCAATTTAAGCTGTTTTGCCACTTAGGTACCACTCCGAGAAATGCAGATCGTAAAACTGTAAGAGTAATGATATTTAGTGCTAAGAACAAGCGTATTTATTATAGAGCGGCCTTAAATCTAACGATCAATCTTAAATATATTTGTAGTAATAATTGACTTAATTTAATAAATAAGTTTATTGAGCAATACCATTATAGTGTAATTTAGCACGTACCTTGTGGTTGTTTAAGTATAGATATACACTTGGCGCGATTTTAAATGATGTGGAATTCTAACAATGCGCGTAGCTGATTTTAGCTTTGACTTACCTGATGAATTAATTGCTCGTTTTCCTAAAGCAGACAGAACCAGTAGCCGTTTATTGAGCTTAGATGGGCCGAGCGGTGCTGTTGAGCATAAAATATTTAGTGACATTCTTGAACTGGTTAACGAAAACGACTTATTGGTTTTTAACAACACCAAAGTAATACCTGCGCGTATGTTTGGTCAAAAAGAATCAGGAGGTAAGGTTGAGGTGCTGGTAGAGCGTGTATTAGACGAACACCGGGTTCTTGCGCACATTCGTGCTAGTAAATCGCCAAAACCGGGCAATGTACTCATTTTAGAGGGCAAAGCAAAAGCCATTATGGTGGCACGCCACGATACGTTATTTGAGCTTGAGTTTGACCGCAGTGAAAATGTGCTCGACATTTTAAATGATGTTGGCCATATGCCGCTTCCTCCTTACATTGATCGCCCAGATAATGAAGCGGACCGAGAGCGATACCAAACAGTATATGGTGAAAAGCCAGGCGCCGTAGCTGCACCAACCGCAGGCCTTCATTTTGACGATAAACTCATGGCTGCGCTTGAAAATAAAGGCGTACAAATGGCGTTTGTTACCTTGCATGTTGGTGCAGGTACATTCCAGCCAGTTAGGGTTGAAAGTGTTGATGAGCACATCATGCACTCTGAATATATTGAAGTACCGCAAGCTGTGGTGGATGCGGTTGCAAACACTAAAGCTAAAGGCGGGCGTGTGATTGCGGTAGGTACAACTTCAGTTCGCTCACTAGAGTCGGCAGCAAAAATACATGGCGGCAAGTTAGATACTTACTTTGGTGATACCGATATTTTTATTTTCCCAGGTTATCAATTTAACGTTGTTGATGCCATGGTCACCAACTTCCATTTACCTGAATCAACCCTAATTATGCTGGTCAGTGCCTTTGCAGGGCAAGACAATATTATGGGTGCTTACAATACTGCGATTGAACAACAGTATCGCTTTTTTAGCTATGGCGATGCGATGTTTTTGACCCGTAAATAATTTACAGCGTTATCGGTTTTTATTTTACTCCTAAGCACAGTGAATTTATCACTGCTAATAGTAATAGGGTGGTAAAAAGGGTAGAATCGAGCGGTTAAATTATAGCTTGTTGGACTGTTTTTCCGACACAGAGGATATTATGAAATTTGAATTAGACTGCACCGATGGCAAAGCACGCCGCGGTCGCTTGATTTTTGACCGAGGTGTAATAGAAACACCAGCGTTTATGCCTGTAGGCACTTATGGCACGGTTAAAGGCATGACACCTGATGAAGTTAAAGCAACGGGTGCACAAATCTGTTTAGGCAATACATTTCACTTAATGTTGCGTCCAGGTACTGAAATCATCAAACAGCATGGTGATTTACACGATTTTATGAACTGGGACTTCCCAATTCTTACTGACTCAGGCGGTTTCCAAGTATTTAGCCTTGGCGCAATGCGTAAAATCACTGAAGAAGGCGTAATGTTCCAATCGCCAGTTAATGGTGATCAAATTATGATGTCGCCAGAGAAATCAATGGAAGTGCAGCGTGATCTTGGCTCAGATATCGTGATGATATTTGACGAATGTACGCCATATCCTGCCACTGAAAAAGAAGCCAAAGACTCTATGGAGCTTTCTCTTCGTTGGGCTAAGCGCTCAAAAGAAGGGCATGGCGACAACCCGTCAGCATTGTTTGGTATTATTCAAGGCGGTATGTATCCTGAGCTTCGTGCACAATCACAAGCGGGCCTTGAAAAGATTGGTTTTGATGGCTATGCACTTGGTGGTTTATCGGTTGGTGAACCTAAAAATGAAATGATTAATATTCTTGACCATTGTGCTTATAAAATGCCAGAAAACAAACCACGTTATTTAATGGGTGTAGGCAAGCCAGAAGACTTAGTTGAGTCGGTTCGTCGTGGTATTGATATGTTTGACTGTGTAATGCCAACGCGTAATGCACGTAATGGTCATTTATTTATTACAACGGGTACCATTAAAATCCGTAACGCAGTGCATAAAACAGATACTGGTCCACTTGATCCAGAGTGTGATTGCCATACCTGTAAAAATTATTCGCGTGCCTACTTGCATCATTTAGACAAATGTAACGAAATTTTGGGTGCACGACTAAACACTATCCATAACTTACGATACTATCAACGTGTTATGGAAGGTTTGCGTAATGCTATTAGCGAAGGTCAACTAGAGACATTTGTCCACGATTTTTACGCTCGCCGAGGCCAAGAAGTGCCAGAGCTAGCTGATACAACAAATTAAAATTTAAAAATTAAAGAGGAAGTATTATGAGTTTATTTATTTCAAACGCGCATGCAAGCGCTGGTGCACCTGCTGCAGGCGGCGGTATGGAAATGCTAATTATGTTAGCGATTTTTGGTTTGGTTTTTTACTTTTTAATTTACCGCCCACAAGCAAAGCGCGTAAAAGAGCATAAAAGCTTAATGAGCGCGATGGCAAAAGGCGATGAAGTGCTAACCCAAGGTGGTTTAGTGGGTAAAATCGTAAAAATTGCTGAAGATAAAGACTTCATCGTGATCTCATTAAATGAGCAAGCAGAAGTAACAGTACAAAAATCAGCAGTATCTGCTGTATTGCCTAAAGGCACAATGAAGTCGCTATAAAAATAATAAGGACGACCCCGTGTTAAACAAGTTTCCAATTTGGAAGTATTTACTTGTTTTAGCTGTGTTAGCCATTGGCCTTTTATATGCTTCACCAAACCTGTATGGCCGCGATCCGGCCATACAGGTTTCTGGCGCTAAAGGCACCGATGTTGACCTCAGTGTTGTAGACAAAGTAAACGCAATCCTCAAAAAAGATAACGTAAGCGCTAAATCGACAAAGCTCGAAGATGGGCAAATTCTTGTTCGTTTTAAAAATGTTGAAGACCAACTAAAAGCACAAGACTTACTGCGTAACTCGCTAAGTAACGATTATATCTCAGCGATTAATATGGCTCCTGCACAACCGGCTTGGTTAAAGTCGTTGGGCGGTAATCCTATGAAGTTAGGCCTAGATTTAAGTGGTGGTGTACATTTCACCATGGAAATCGATATGGTCACTGCGGTGGATAATCAGTTAGAGCAAATGGAGCAAGATTTTCGTAGCGACCTGCGCGAAGAAAAACTACGTTATCGTAGTGTGCGCCGTGTAGCTGGTTCTGAGCGCATGCGTGTAGAAATGCGTAACGAAGAAGATAAAGACGCTGCAGAGCGCTTTTTAGAAAGCCGTTACCCATTAAACGTTTACATTGATGATAGCAGTAACGATAACGCATTCTTTGCCACTATGAGTGAGCTAAAGCTAAAAGAAATTCGTGACTATGCTATCAAGCAAAACGAAACTATTATTCGTAACCGTATCAACCAAATTGGGGTTGCAGAGCCAAACGTACAGCGTCAAGGTGCTGAACGTATTATTGTGCAATTACCAGGGATTCAAGATACCGCTCGCGCTAAAGAAATTTTAGGTGCTACGGCAACGCTTGAGTTTCGTGAGGTTGACGAAAATGCTGACATAGGCGCCGCTGCTCAAGGTCGTATCCCACCGGGTACTGAAATGATCATGAGCCGTGATGGTTATCCTGTGGTACTAAAAAAACGCATTATTCTTGAAGGCAGCCATATTACCGGTGCGCAGTCAGGTGCAGATGAGTACCAGCGTCCACAAGTAAGCATTAAACTCGATAGTAAAGGTGGGGCAAAAATGAATGCCTTTACCAAGCGTGCTATCGGTAAACGTATGGCTACCGTGTTTATTGAATACAAGCCATCAGGTAAAAAAGACAGTGACGGTAAAGCACTTCCGCCAATTAAAGTGGAAGAAGTTATTAACGTAGCAACCATTCAAGCGCGTCTTGACCGTTCATTCCGCATTACCGGTATTGATAACCCAGCTGAAGCACATAACTTAAGTTTACTACTTCGCGCGGGTGCACTGGTTGCGCCTATTCAAATTGTAGAAGAACGTACGGTTGGGCCAAGCCTAGGTCAAGAAAACATTGAAGCAGGTATGACCGCTGTAGCTCTTGGCTTTGCGTTTGTACTGGCCTTTATGCTTATTTACTACAAAGGTTTTGGCCTTGTTGCGAATATTGCACTGGCTGCCAACTTAGTACTTATTATTGGTGTAATGTCGTTAATTCCAGGTGCAACGCTTACCCTACCGGGTATAGCTGGTATTGTACTGACTGTTGGTATGGCAGTTGATGCGAACGTACTTATATTTGAGCGTATTCGTGAAGAGTTAGCCGATGGCCGCAGCCCTCAACAAGCGGTTCATTTTGGTTACGATAGCGCCTTTAGTACTATTTTTGATGCCAATATCACCACATTAATTGCGGCGATTATCTTGTTTGCTGTTGGTACCGGTCCTGTTGCAGGTTTTGCGGTAACCCTAGCAATTGGTATTTTAACCTCTATGTTTACAGCAATTATAGGTACCCGTGCGGTGATCAACCTATTTATTGGTGGCAAACGTGTTGATAAACTTTCAATTTAAGGAGCAGACATGCAAATTTTAAGATTGGGCGGAAAAACCCTTCGTTTCATGTCTCTTCGAAAAGTGGCAATGGGCTTTTCTACGTTATTAATTATAGCGTCGCTGGCGTCACTTTTTGTTAAAGGCTTAAATTTCGGTTTAGATTTTACTGGCGGTACAGCGGTTGAGGTGGGTTTTTCGCAACCTGCCGATCTGAAAAAAGTACGTAATGTACTGGCTGAAAATGATTTTGCTGATGCATCGGTACAGCTTTTTGGCTCAAGCCAAGAGATACTGGTTCGTTTAGCCCCTCGTGGTGATGATGTAAAAGCAGAGGTAATTGGTAACCAAGTAATTGCTGCACTTAAACAAGCCGATGATAGCGTAGTAATGCGCCGCATTGAGTTTGTAGGCCCAAGCGTAGGTGAAGACTTAAAAGAGCAGGGTGGCCTTGCCATGTTAACTGCACTTATTTGTATCTTAATTTATGTGGCGTTTCGCTTTGAATGGCGTTTTGCTGTGGGCGCAGTTGGCGCGCTTTTACACGATGTAATCATTACGATTGGTTTATTCTCGGTGCTTGGTTTAGAGTTTGACTTAACTATTTTGGCAGCAATACTTGCCGTGATAGGTTACTCACTAAACGATACCATTGTTGTATCAGACCGTATTCGTGAAAACTTCCGCAAAGTGCGCATTGACGACACGATTGAAATTATTGATATCTCGCTTACGCAAACACTTAACCGTACCTTAGTAACCTCAATCACTACTATTTTAGTACTGATTGCGTTATTTGTATGGGGCGGTCAAACCATTCATGGCTTTGCTACTGCACTGCTATTTGGTGTATTTATTGGTACTTACTCTTCAGTTTACGTTGCCAGCTCGGTGGCTATTGCCATGGGCGTAAGTAAAGAAGATTTAATACCAGAAGTGATTGAAAAAGAAGGCGCTGATTTAGATCCAATGCCTTAATTGAGATTGAACTATTCTTAAAACAAAACCGCTCCTAGTGAGCGGTTTTTTATTGCCTCCTAGATAAGTCACATAATAGTCATACTCAGTTGGTATTTTATTGCTCTTATTAAATTTTTATTTGAGCTAGTAGTGACTGAGCAACGACAAGTCTTAGAATCAATTTTACAACAAGGAGCAATAACAACCTTGTTCCAACCTATTTTCGATATAGCTAAGCAATCTATTATTGGGTATGAAGCGCTTAGCCGTGGCCCTAAAAATGGTACGTTAGCCATGCCAAATAAGCTATTCGAAGCAGCTCATAAATACCAATTGATTTCAGAGCTTGAGCTTTTATACCGTTCTCGCGCCATTGAAAATTTTGTAAAACTCAGTCTGCAAGGGAAGTTATTTTTAAATGTCAGCCCAAAGATTCTACTCGATCCGAGCCACCCTAAAGGCGAAACCTTACATTTAATTGAACAGTTTGGTCTTGCTGCCAATCGAGTGGTGATTGAAGTAACAGAACAAGAAAAAGTAGATGATGGCTTTTTACTGTTAAAAACCATCGCTCATTATCGAGAGCTGGGCTTTACTATTGCTATTGACGATCTCGGTGCAGGTTATTCAGGACTAAAGCAATGGTCGCAGTTATGCCCAGATATTGTAAAAATTGATCGTTACTTTATTGATCATTGCGATCAAAGCGAAGTTAAAAAAGAATTTCTAAAATCAATTATGGTGTTAGCACGGGCAACAAATACAGCGGTGATTGCAGAGGGAATTGAACGTTCCGAAGAGCTAGATTTAGTTAAAAGTATAGGCATAAGTTATGTTCAGGGGTTCTTTTTAGAAAGACCGAGTCAACAGCCAAGCTATGACTACAACTGTAAACAGTTACAATCGCTCACTTCGACCCAAGCCGCCTCAAAGTTTGAACAATCAATGGCAATAGGTGTGCTTGCTGTTGCTCAGCCTGCTATTAGCAGTCATACGCGTTGTAAAGAAGCTCATGCACTTTTTGAGCAAGACAAAAGCATAATTAGCTTACCGGTATTAAATAGCAGTCAGCAGCCAATAGGATTGTTACACAAAGATCAGCTAACAGAAGTGTTTGCCGCGCCTTATGGGCATGCACTTTATGATAAATGTGAAGTCACTGAGTTAATGGATAAACAACCTTTAGTGGTTGATGAAAATCAAATGCTTGATATTGTCTCCCAGCAAATAACAGAGCAAGACTTTGATATTCGTCGCCATATTGTTATCACCTGCAACAATAAGTATTTAGGCTTGGCACCGCTCAGAGACATACTAAAGCACATTACAGCAGAAAAAATCCGCCACGCTCAACATGCTAATCCTTTGACCATGTTACCGGGTAATGTGGCAATTAGTGAGGTAATAGAGCAGCGTCTGCAACATAAACAGCCATTTTCACTAGCCTATATCGATTTAAATCACTTTAAACAATTTAACGATTTGTATGGCTATGCCAGTGGTGACAGCGTAATAAAACTTCTGGCCGATGTGACTGTAAAAGCGTGTGCGCACAGCGCTAACTTTGTCGGGCATATTGGCGGCGATGACTTTATGGTGGTGTTTGAAAAAAAAGATGCGGTGGAGGTTTGTAATACTATTATCTCGCAATTTGAACTACAGTCACGCGTGTTTTTTACGCCAGAGCATATTGCTGGAAAAGGGTATTGGGCAACTAATCGAGAGGGCGAAAAGCAGTTTGTACCTTTACTTACATTATCGATAGGTTTAGTTGAGCCTGATCTGCAGCAGTGTAAAAATAGTCATCAAGTAGCGGCATTAGCGACAGATGCTAAAAAAGAAGCAAAACGTTATCGTCACAGCTACTTATTTATATGTAATCGAAGAAGGCCTGCTCCCGCTATTGTACGTTTATCCAATAGTAAAAAAAGTGGCTAACAAAAAGCAAAAAAGGAGCCTAAGCTCCTTTTTTTAGTACGTAATTACGATTAACGTAATAACGATTCAGATAATACTGGGCGCATTTCACGAACAATTGCCTGTGTTAGCTTAGGTGCACCACAGATTACGTTACCGCTCACGTTGTAGTTATTACCGCCAGCAAAATCAATAATCATACCGCCAGCTTCTTTAACTAATAGCTCGCCTGCTGCTGTATCCCAAGGTTTTAAACCAATTTCAAAAAAGCCATCAACACGACCCGCTGCAACATACGCCATATCTAGCGAAGCAGAGCCTGCACGACGAATATCAGCTGTATGAACAAATAACGCTTTAAACGCTTCAGAGTATGCATCTAAGTGATGTTTTTGTTTGAAAGGAAAACCTGTAGCAAGAACAGAACCAGCAAGTTCAACAGTTTTAGATACACGTAAACGTTTGCTGTTTAACTGTGCGCCTTGACCGCGAGAAGCAGTGAAAAGCTCGCCACGAATTGGATCGTAAATTACGGCTTGGTCTAAACGACCTTTAACTTTAAGTGCAATAGATACTGCGAAATGAGGGATACCCTTGATGAAGTTAGTTGTGCCATCAAGTGGGTCAACAATCCATTGGTAATCAGCATCCTTACCTTTGTGTTCGCCTAACTCTTCACCAACGATGCAGTGATCAGGGTAAGAACGTAAAATAGTGTCACGAATTACGGCTTCGGCTTCTTTATCAATGTTAGTAACTAAATCGTTGGTGCCTTTTTGTTGCACTTCAACTTTTGATAAGTCTTCACTTGCACGAAGAATAAGTTTGCCTGCGTTACGCGCAGCGCGAACCGCAATGTTTAACATTGGATGCATGGTATTACCTTTGGGTTGTAAAAGAACGTTTATATATTTAAGCCGGCGTATTTTAGCGGTTTTTGCCATAAAGTAAACCATAAAGCCTAAATACTTATGAGTGTTTTTTGTACAAGTATGATCTTTCGATATATTTATCGAAATAAAAACAAGCAATAAATTTGTAAATTAGCGCTTTACCTAAAGTGAGCTTGAGGTTTTATGATGTTCTATATTCAATTAACAGGAAGAAAATTATGAAATTAGAACACGTAAATTTAGTTGTCAGTGATATAAACGCCATGCTTAAGTTTTACCAAGCAGCGTTTCCCTATTGGTCAATTAGAAGTGAGGGAGAAGGAACCTGGTATGGTAAAGCAAGGCGCTGGGTACATTTTGGTGATAACGATCAATATATTGCTATAAGCGATCACGGTGAAGGGAAAAACCGTGACTTATCAGGGCATCAAATTGGTTTGGCACACTTTGCTTATATAACCAATAACTTAAATGCAGTAATAGCGCGCCTAAAGCATGCGGGCTTTGAAATAAGTAAGCAAGGCGCTGTAAATCCATTTAGAAAGAACATTTATTATATTGATCCCGCAGGGTTTGAGGTTGAGTTTGTAGAGTACATGAGTGATGTACCTAGTGAGCGAAATAACGACTTATAATATGAATGAAGCCAACAATTTTGGCTTCATTAAATGTTTAGCATATTTAATAATGTTTACCATTCATGCCAAGTTGAGTTTTCAGATCATTTGCAAAGCTAATAAATTTTTCTTTAATAGTGCGCTTAACTTTAACTTCCACAGAGCCTAAAACAGTTTTTCCTTCAATTTGAATCGTTGGCCCTTGGCGTTTATTGAGTGAAACTGTTTTATTTTCAAAACTGCCTAAAATACAAAACATTTTAGAAACTACATTAACGTGCTCAGGTACATATATTTCTTCGCTGCCAAGGTAACAATTAACGTGAATAGTGACATGTTGGTGGGTAAAAATAGCATCCGTAAAATCAAGATTGATTGACCCCATGTAGTTTTCTATATAAATTTTTTGAGGCACTACCCATTGGCCGCTTCGTTCACTTGAACCAAGAATGCTTCTTAATGTGAGTGGCTCTTCACTCCCCTCATGCTGCGCACTATAATTAGGTGCAAACTGCGAGTGCTTTTGTGCCTTATATTGCTGATCAGTATTTAAGGTTAAATCTTCAACAAGGGCCATAAGCGCGTTATTGTTACTCGCTGCCATTGCATCGTCTAAGCGCCTTTCAAATGCTTCTACAGAAATGACACCATGGCTGTAATTATAAATGAGTTGATCAATTACTTGCTCACGAACTTGCTCGATAGGGCGGTCTTCAATTTTAACAGACATTTAAATTATCCTTTTAAGGTTGCTGGCTATTTCAGAGCAAGCCTTATACCAAATATTAATTTATTTAAAATCAGTGCTTTATGTTTTTTGTTTCTTCACTCTTTATTATATTAACGACAGATTAACCAAATATACAATTATTTAGTAAGTTTCGCTATTCGAGAAAGTTTTACGCAATGGTCTGTAAATGTTTACTTTGTAGGTTTAAGTCAGTATTGACTTATTTTTACTAAATCATTGAAATTTATATGTAAAAAACATTGGCCCGATGTTCGCATTAGTTAAAGTGTCTTTAATCAAATGGAGAACGATTATGAAAACATTTAATAAGTCTATGATTGCAGCCCTAGTATTAGGAACAACCGCAATGGGTGCTCAAGCAAGCAGTTGGGAAAACGAAAGCAAAGATGCTTGGATTGATGGAAAGGCAGAAACAGTACTGCTGATGAACACCAATCTAAACAACTTTGATATCAACACGGACGTAAAAAACGGCAAGGTAATGCTAACAGGTAAAGTAAACAGCGACGTAGATAAAGAACTTGCTGAAGAACTCGTGCTAAGCCTAGATGGTGTAACTGACGTTGAAAACAGTCTAACTGTGGTAAAAAACACCGACATGAAGAAGCATGATTCTAAAATGATGGGTAACGACACGGAGAGTGATTTGACCGATGCCAAAATCACAACAGTTATCACAACGCGTTACTTATTTGATTCTGAAGTAGGTGGTACAGACATTGATGTTGATACCGATAATGGTGTAGTAACTCTTAAAGGTTCAGTTGAGTCTGATGCTGAAAAGCAATTAGCGATGGAAATTGCTAAAAACGCAGAAGATGTTCGCGAAGTAGTTGATGAATTAACTGTTATTGCAGAATAATACACTATACTGAAAGCCCAGCCCTGCTGGGCTTTTTGCTTTGCTAACATTATAAGGATTAAATTATGGATATCATCAGAATTATTTTTTCTATTTTATTACCACCACTGGGTGTATTTTTACAGGTGGGGTTAGGGATGCACTTTTGGTTAAATATTTTGCTAACCTTGCTCGGCTATTTCCCAGGACTAATTCATGCGATTTATATTATCGCCAAAAAATAACGCCATATCGCAGTAATACATTTAATACTGAGTTGCTAATTGCCATCGTAAGGTATGTGTATTAGTTACTCAGACTACTATTATTTAATGAGTTCGTTTCCTCGAAGTCACCATCAATAAATCTAAAAGCCTACTATTTGAGCAGTTAGCCCCTTGATTGTTAAAATAAAGCTTTTTGCTAGTGACAAGCCCCTAAAAACTTTTTATACTGCAACCCGCTTTAGTCGCTCTGTGGCTAAACGCTTCAAAAATTAACTGCTTACAGTTATACAAAAATGGCCCCTTAGCTCAGTTGGTTAGAGCACACGACTCATAATCGTTAGGTCCCCAGTTCGAGTCTGGGAGGGGCCACCACTTTTCAAAGCTTTCCAAGTAAATAGAAACTCATTTTCCTAGTTTATAAAATTCATTTTTATTATTTCTATCGTATTTTTCACCAGTGCACTGATTTTTGTATTAATTCTATTGAATACATTGCAATAAGCACAGTTGAATCTACTATTAAAGTGTTATGGGGTTTTATTATAAAAATCTTTAATTAGTAACCTCTAATATCGCTACTGTTAATTGTGTGCAGTATATAAAATATCGCTTAGTTACTTCTTAGGTGCTCTATGTTATTAAAACGAAAAGTATACCTCAGTCTTATTTTGGCTGTTGTTGCTCCTTTAGCAATATCTACTCTAATATTTTCCAATAGTATTCGCTCAAATACAGAAGAAAAGCTAGCCAAAGTAGATTTACCTACTGCGCTTAGTGAAGTGAAAAGCCAAATTGAATTGGAGCTTTCGACCCCCATTGTTGTAGGCAAAGAAATAGCGCAAAACTTATTTGTTCAACAATGGATGAATAATAATGAAGATGCACAAAGCCGTGGAAAATTTATTGATTACCTCAAACATATAAAAAATAAAAACCAAGCCAGTAACGCATTTATTATTTCTAAAAACTCCCGCAACTATTACACCGATGAGGGTATTTCCAGACAGATAGACAGTAGTGATTCTTGGTTTGATGTTTTTTTAGCATCGGATAAGCCATTTGAAGTAGCGCTCGACATAGATAAAGGCAGCTCTGAGGTAATGGTATTTATTAATTATGCCATAGAGCTTGATGGGCAACGTCAAGGAATTGCCGGAATAGGCCGTTCGCTCGATTCTATGGTGGATCTCATAAGCGAATATAGAATAGGTGAGGGCGGTATAGTTTATTTGGCCTCTGGTAGTGGCGAGATTATGTTGCATGGTGATAAAACTAAAATAGGGCAATCAGTTGACTTGGCGCCGATTAAAAATGGGGCAATTCAAAGTAAAGTAATTGATGGTGATGACTATGTTGTTTCAAGTACGCCAGTAAACTCATTAGGCTGGCACTTAGTCGCTGAAATTCCCCAAGAGCAATTATATGGCCCAATTAATAGCGCTATTAGTACTAATATCATTTTTGGTGTAATTATTGCGCTTGTAGGTTTAGCGTTAGCACGCGTGTTGGTAGGGCAAATATTTAGGCCAATCGAAAACATTACTGCAGCAGTGAATGCGTTAACAGAAAAAGATGGCGATTTAACGGCGCGACTTCCTACTGACGATAATAATGAAATTTCCGATTTAGCGATTAAGTTTAATCTGTTTTTAGAGCAGTTACATTATATGTTTAAACAGGTTTCTGAGTCGGCAATTCATGTTAAAGGTATTTCCCAAAATGTACTTGAGCAAGTACAAGGAGCGGCTAATTTAGCTGAGGTACAGTCATCGAGTACACAAACGGTGGCGGCAGCGGTTAATGAGATGGAAGTTACGGTTCAAGATATTTCTGGCAGTGCCAGCAATGCGGCAGATATTGCTACTAAAACCGAAGAGACTACACATAAAGGCGTTGATTTTGTGCAAAGCACAATTAAACAAATGGAGCAGCTGGAAGCATCGATGGCCAATTCTGTGGCCTCAGTGTTAGAGCTCTCGACAGAGATTAAATCAATTTCTCATGTATTGGATGTTATTAAAGGGATTTCTGAGCAAACTAACTTATTGGCGTTAAATGCGGCAATTGAAGCGGCGAGAGCTGGCGAGCAAGGGCGTGGCTTTGCAGTAGTTGCTGATGAAGTGAGAACGCTTGCACAGCGTACTGCGGAGTCTACAGAGCAAATTAATGAGATGATTGCTTCGTTAAATGCTAAAGCTTCAAGCACGGTAACTGCGATTGAATTGGGTAGCAAAAACACCTTAGAAAATGCCGAGCGATTAAAAGAAACAGGCCATACATTAAATGGTATTTCACAGGAAATTGTACTGTTAAGCGAGTTAAATAACTCAGTGGCTACCGCAACGAGAGAGCAAACGTTAGCAACCTCAGAAATTAGCCAAAATATTGTGATGATTTCCGACTCGGCAGAGCAAACCAAAGAAAATATGAAAAAGTCAGAGCAGCTTTGTAGTGGCTTAAATAAAGAGTCGAATATTTTAAGGGATTTACTAGGTAAGTTTACGCTTTAACCGCGGTTTTATAAAAATTAGCAGAGCGGGGATACCATCATAGTTATAGAGCACTTGCCTATAACTATGATGTTTTAACAGCGGTTAATTTTTACGATAAATCTCGTGATTCATTTCGTAAATATTAACGCTTAAGCTATCAGAAGCTCTACAATATGTTTGTAGGCACGCTAGTAACTGCTCACTTAGTTTTTGTTTTTGCTCAATAGAGCGCCCAGCCATAATATGTACTGCAATATGAATAAACCCCTCTTTACCCACACCTAATTGGTAATGTTGATACGCAATAGCACGAGTTTTTATTGTTTCTAAATCAAATAAGCCACTTTCAAATGTTGTTGTGTGGATTTTTTCCACTAGAACCTGAGGCAATAAAGGCAGATCTTCTGAGTGTTCAATAATAATGTGTGGCATTTAGCGTATCCTCTTAAGATTGGTTTGTTTAATTATACCAAACGGGTTTGTACGCGCTAACCCTAGGAAGCTTAATTTTTTAAATTTGGTTTAAGCTGTTACCCTTATGGCAAATATTGATGGTTGATACGTTTTATATCAATTTGTGGTGACTTATACGAAGAGTACACCAGCCAGTTTGCACTCGTAATATAAGTTAAGCCAGAAGTACGGCTAAATGCGCGCTCAGGAAGCTTTATTACATCATGGTGATCTTTTTTTGAGAGGTCGTAATAACTTAATCGGTAATCACCTTGTTTTACATTAAAATAGTAAATACGTGATGTCGCTAAGGTATCGCCTTCAAAAAAATACCACGAATTATGATTTGATAAATTAATATCGCTAACCAGTAGTTGCTCAGTTTGGCTTTTAGGGTCTTTGATCCATAGTTGATTGGTTGCTTGGTTGGCAAAAATTAAAGCGCCTTGCTTGTTTTCATAAGCGTATAGCGTGGGAGCCTCTAAAGCTTGTATAAGCTTATTAGTGCCTAAGTCTAAGCGATACACGTGCTGATCATCAGAAACTAATACGCTTTTACTATCTGCAGCCCAGCTCGGTTTACCATGATCGCTAAAGCCCGTAGGTAATAATCGACTGGTTTGTTTATTAAAGTCATACAGGTATAACGCATGACCACTAGGGTGCGAGGCAATAAAAGCAATATAATCACCATCAGGCGACCATACTGGGTGGTAAATATTGGCATTGAGATTAGTGAGCTGCTTTCGAGAGGTACCGTCTTTTTTTGCGGTCCACAATTCCATTGAGCCCGACTCATTAGAGACAAACGCGAGTTTGTTTCTGGTTTTATTGTAATTAGGAAAGCGGGTACTAAAATGGCTCGATAATACTGGGAAAGGAGAGCTTGCAACCGCATTATTAACCTCTAAACGCATTAAAGCCGAGTCTATATTCCACTGATGAAAATACAAACTGCCATCACTGGCAAATTCTGGGTAGCTTAAGCCATCTATGCGGGCATTAATCATTTGTTGTGTTTTAAGGTTGTAAAAGTACCCTTGGCGTTTACCTTTTTTTACACCAGAAAAAACGAGTTGCGCCTTAGAGGGGTGCCAATCAACGCCTCTCATATCAATAAACCCAGTGGTTAGTTGCTTTACATTACCTGTTTTTATATCGATTAAAAATAATTCTTCAAACCCCGTTGGTAAGTTACGAGATACTACAAGTTGAGTTGCATCTGGGGAGAACACAACCGACTCATCGCTATATTGGCATGCTGAAATACAAGGTATTTGAGTAACTGTGTATGGCGATGAGGTTAAATCAACAAGGTTAAGTTGAGTCAGATTATTTTCATCATCTTCACTAATATAAACCAGTTTAGTGCCTAGGGCATTTATGTCTATATCGGTACTCGCTTTGTTACCACACTTCCCTAAAATAGTGGTATTTCCCGAGGCAATATTTTGCTGAATAACCTCACAGCCTTGACCAGATATACGGCGATAATAATAAATAAAGGTTAAGTCAGAGCTAAATACCGCTCGCCCTTCAATGAATGGGGTGTCGGTAAGTGCTATTGCAGCTTGTTCGGGTAAATGTAAATCACGTAAGTATAAATTTGCTTTATGACCAGGGCGGCGCCAAAAATATGCTAAAAAGTGACTGTCGCTGGATATAGCGGGGAATAGCTCTCGTCCTGGGCTGGTAGTAATGGTTTCAACATGATCGTATAACCGCTCTGCTTGTTGCGATAGCGCAAGTGGCTTATTTTCATCGCTAAAAGCGTTGTAACCCCAGACTCCAGCGAATAACAAGACCACGATAGCTATGGCTACAGCAAAAATATATTTAGGACGAGTAGAGGATGTATTAATACTGTTCTGCGCGTTTGGCATTATTGGCTTTTGCACTAAGCGATAACCTGTTTTACGCAGTGTTTCTATGTAGGTGTTGTCGGGGTCAAGCTCTTTAAAGCTTTTACGAAGGTGCCATATGGCATTAGTGAGTGCTTTTTCACCCACATATTGATTACCATCCCATACGTTTTCGATTAGTTTTTCCCGACTCACCGCATTTGGATAACACGCTACTAAGTAGGTCAGCAGCTCTATAAATTTAGGTTGTAAAATACAGGCTTTATCAGCACAAAACAGCTTATTTTCAAACGCCGATATTTGGCAACTTCCAATTGAAAAAGGCTGTTGAGTATTCATAGTATGTGTATTTAAACCTCTTCCTAGTATGAGTTATTAGCGATGTTTGTACGTGTTGTTTAATGCAAAGTAACACGATAATTAGTTAATATTCAATTTTACAACATTCTAACACAATAAATATAAGTCCATGATTATAAATAAATAGATATTAAATAGATGTAAAATAGGGATATAAACGAGACACCCCTCATTGTGCTTTTATTCACGATTACTTACAACCTGTTATCAGTAAAACAAACCAATTAGTACAAAACAGATTTAATAACTAAAAAGTTAATAAAAAAGCTACTAATGGGATAATAAAAAATGAGGGAAGTCTGTGAGTAAAATATCAACCAAAAAATGCGCTTTAGCATTGGCTATAACAGCAAGCTTATCTGGGCAAGCAATAGCAAATGACGAGGCTATTGCTCGTCAATCAACTGCTAAGGCAAGCGAAGAAGTGGTACAAGAAGTACCAGAGAAAATAACAGTAACAGGCTCGCGTTTAAAGCGTGATAGCTTTTCAGTTACGACTCCGCTGGTTACCATGGACAGAGCATCAATTCAGGATACAGGCTTAGGCAATCTTTCAGATGTATTAATCGATAATATGCCTGCACTGAGCCAAAGTATTGGCAACACAACCAGCCAATCAAGCATTTCGGGAACTGGTTTATCAACAGTCCAGCTTCGTGACTTAGGCGCTAATAGAACGCTGACATTGATTGATGGCCGCCGTGTTGTCTCTAATAGTTACGGTGGTAATTATGTCAGTTTAAATACTATTCCTAGTGGCATGGTAGAACGTGTTGAAATTATTAGTGGTGGTGCGTCGGCCACTTATGGTGCTGATGCGGTTGCTGGTGTAGTTAATATTATTACCCAGTCAAAAAAAGAAGGTTTTGAATTTCAAGCCCGAGGCGGTGAAACAACAGATGGTGGCGGTCGCGAGTTTACGCTTGATTTAAACTACGGAACGTCATTCGCTGATGATCGTGGTTATGTATTTGTTAGCTCAAACTGGGATCGTGATTTTGGTATGACCTTTTACGATCGCGACCGAGCGCAAATAGAAGCGGCGCATAGTTACGATGATGAGCTGATGTGTAATCAAATGTACACTGCTGATGGTTATCAGTGTATGAGCGGTATTACACAAGCTGATTGGGCAAGCAAAAGCGATGGCACTTTAGGCGGTGTATTTTTAGAAAGCAGCCGAAACGACACTCAGTTTTGGTACGACGGTCAAACGCTACGTGATGATTGGAAAGGCAATGAAGAGATATACGGTATCAACTCACAGCAGTACGTTATGCTTGATGTACCTAGTGATAACTTTTCGACCGCAATAAAAGTAGATTATGATGTAACAGACGACATCATGAGTTATTTCCAAATTCAATACAGTAAGAGTGGCTCGTTCAACGATAAGTCACCAGAAGATGAATACGAAGGGGCTTACGTACCTCGCTACGACCCAGTGACAGGGGATCCTATCGATGATATTGCGCCAGGTTATATTCCTATTGATAACCCATATGTGCCACAAGAAATTATTGACAGTAACCCATACAAAGACCGTATTTATTGGGATCGTCGTTTTGGTGAAGTAGGTAATATCAGCACCGATAACGACCGTACGACTATTCGTACCTGGGCTGGCCTGCAAGGTATGATGTTTGATGATACATGGGATTGGGATATTTCTGCCGGATATGGTCAATTTAAACAGCATCAAATCCGCAGTAACGAGCTAAACACGGTACGTGTCAACCAAGCTCTGCAAGCTGAAAAATTAGCCGATGGCACTATTCAGTGTAAAGACGCCGAAGCGCGAGCGCAAGGATGTGTCCCGCTTAATTTATTTGGTGAAGGGTCTATTACCCCTGAAATGGCTGACTGGATCCGTACAAATCCAATTATTGATACTGAGATTCAACAGTATACGGTAATGGGTTATATCACCGGTGATTTATATGAATTACCAGCAGGCAATGTGTCTGCAGTATTTGGTGCAGAGTATCGTAAAGACTCGCAAAGCCTAGATACCAGTGATGATATGAAAGCGGGAGGTATCACGTTTAACGTTGTGCCTTCTTTTTATGGTGAAGTAGAAGTGTATGAGGCGTTTGCAGAGCTTGCAGTGCCACTGCTAAAAGATGCGCCATTTGCTAAAAGTTTGTCGGCAGAAACGTCGCTACGATTAGCAAATTACAGTATTGATAATATCAGCACCGTAGCCAGTTATAAGTTAGGATTATTGTGGCAGCCAATTGATGGATACATGCTACGTGCTAACTATGCGCGTGCACAGCGTGCCCCAACTATTACAGAGCTATTATCGCCCCCTCGCGGCGATTTTGATTCATTTGATGATATTTGTGATGGCTTAACTGCAACATCAACAAACCCAGGGCATGATAACTGCCGTTTAGAGCCAACCTTGGCACAAAAGCTGGCTGATGATCCTAACTTTGAATTTGAAAGTGAAGATAATAACTACTCGCCAAATACAGGTAATCCTAACCTAAAAGAAGAAACTGCGGATACCTATACCTTTGGTATTACTGTTTCACCTGAGTTTTTAGATGGCTTTAACTTAGCGGTGGATTACTACGACATTGCCATTGTTGATGCAATTGATGAAATAAGTAACGAAAACATCATGCGTGAATGTTATGACTCAGAAGCGTCATGGGGTAGTGATAACGAATACTGTAACGATATTACCCGTAACGACGAAGGTAACATTGTAAAAATACTACAGCGTGAATATAACTTAGATGAGTTAACAGCGCGCGGTTACGATGTAGTTGCAACTTACAAATATGACATAGGCAGCTATGGTAACCTGTCATTTAAGCTTGATTACAATCACATTATTGAAAACTCACAAACCTATGAAGGGTTAGATGGTAACAGTGTTACTTCACAGTATGCAGGTTATGGCCGTTCAAAAGATAAAGCAGCTATGTCGATTGTATGGAAAATGGATGACTTACGTATCCGCTGGCGTACGAATTACGTAGGCGCATTTAAAGCAAGCCAAGAAGATGAGAAAGACTACCTTGAGTATGTTGCTGCAAATGATGAGCGCTGTGCTGAGGGCGATGCCGGTTGTATTGCTAACCCTGAGCCACTGGCATACCAAAACTACGGCTCATTTTTAAAGCATAGTTTATCAGCGTCTTACACTATGGCATTGACTGATAAGAGTGACTTACGTGTATTTGGCGGGATTAATAATGTATTTGACGACAAAGGGGCATTTTACCCAAGTGGTCGAGGGAACTTCTATAGCCGTTACGGCGGCGGTGCAGGCCGCTATGTTTATCTAGGTGCACAATATAGCTTTTAATAATTTTTAGCTGTATTTGTTTGCAAAGGCACTCCTTCGGGCGTGCTTTTTTATTGCTTATAAAATTTGTTTTATCGCAGTGAAAGCGTTTAGTATAAGGCATAACTTAATTTTAATATGAACGAAGGACTTGCTATGAAGTATCTCAAAATGGGTAGTCTAATTGCGTGTTTAGCAGGGCTTACAGGGTGTTCTGATGATGTTGCTTCAGTGAGTTTAGGGCTGTTTACCACTAAAGATGTGGTGGTTAACTCACAGCAAGACCCGCTTGTTACAGGGGTTACTTGTCATATTAGTCACATTGAGGCTAATTTAGACTTTTCAGACCCATCAGATATGTCGATTGCTTGTCGCCAAACAGGGCCAATTACCGCAGACCAATTACAGTCTATTGACCGTAGTAAGTCGGGTGAAGTCGTGTTTAAATCATCTAAGAGTATTTTGTTTAAGTCGTTAAAAGTTCGTCGCATTTATGATGCTAAAACCCATACGTTATTGTATTTATCGTACTCAACGAAAGAATCTACGGGCAGTCATCATCACGCGCTTTCTACGGTGCCTTTATACAATACACAAGCATGGCAATGGGCGAAGGGGCAAGAATAGTTTATGTTAACCCTATTTAAATCAAAGCCCTTATTGGCAGAACAAGAACAACAGTGGCTAGCTGATACCTTTATTTGGGCAGCAGAAAACTTTGACCTGAATTTTTTTACTAAGCACAGCCAAATTATTTTGCCAACGGTCGAGTTTTTTCCTGATTCTGTTTCAAGCATTGAAGAAATGGCCAGTAAAGTGTTTGCGCGTGTTAAACACTATGCTGGTATGGATGAGTGGCCTATAACACTTGTTGCACCGCAACAATTACAACCTCAGGTGTTTCCACATTTTGAATTTAGTGAGCATCTACGTGGTGAGCACTGCCATTTAATGGTGCCACCAAGCCATACAATTAATGTGTCGTTTAACCCCAACCAAATCAATCAGCCACAAGATTTAGTAGCTAGCTTTGCAGGTACTCTTGCTACTATTTTAATTCATCATGTAGGCGTATTACCTCCAGGTGGTAAAGAGTTCTTACCTCAAGCAACGGATGCTTTAGCGTGCTTTTTAGGTTTTGGGGTGATGATGAGCAATACCGTGTACCAGTTTAAGGGGGGTTGTGGCTCATGTTACAACCCATATGCCAATCGCGAAGCCACGCTCAGTGAAACCCATACTGTATTTATGCATGCTTTAGTAAGCTACTTTAAGCAAGATAAACACTCTAAAAAACATTTAAAACCGCATTTAAGAGGCCAATTTAAAAAAGCGCAAAAAGAAATAAAAGCGTTGGTTAATCAGTCGGCTAACCCATTGTTGTTGGCTTTTTCGCCAGAGCAAGCCAGTTAATTATGATCTATATTGATGAGTTTTTATTAATTGCCATTGCTCACTTTTTTGCAGTGGCCAGCCCAGGGCCGGACTTTGCTGTGGTACTTAAGCAAAGTGTACAGTACGGCAGGCATAATGCGCTGTGGACCAGTGCAGGTGTAGGCGCAGCTATTTTATTACACATAGCTTATTGTGTGTTGGGAGTCGCGTTGGTGTTAACTCAATCGCCTTCGCTGTTTATGGCACTTAAATATATAGCTGGTGCTTATTTAGCGTATTTAGGTGTGCAGGCGCTACGCGCTGCTAAACCTTCAAACACCTCATCAGAACAGACTGCAAAACCCATCCTTGTACCTGAGTCACCATGGCTTGCGTTTCGCCGTGGTTTTTTTACCAATGCATTAAACCCTAAGGCTACGCTATTTTTTATGTCTTTGTTTACCTTGGTGATTAGCCCTACAACACCAGTAATAGTGCAAGTGGGGTATGGTGTTTATATGGCGCTTGCTACCTGGGCTTGGTTTTCTATTTTGTCGCTATTGTTATCAAAAGCACGGGTGCGAAACTTTTTTCAACAAAGTGGCTATTGGTTCGATCGTGGCATTGGCATTATTTTAATCGCACTGGCTGTGCGAGTTGTTATTTGATAGACCCTAAGGAATAGTATGGCGTTATATAATTTTTCGTTTGGCTCCAATATGTCATCTAATCGTTTATTGGCACGTTTACCTAACGCAAAACGTGTGGGTACGGCGCTTTTAAAAGGCTATAAGTTAACCTTTAATATGGCCTTTGCTGATGGTTCAGGTAAATGCACTATTGTGCCCACCAACGAACCCGATGCAGTTGTATATGGGGTGGTGTATCAGCTTAATGAGGCCGAAAAAGAGATCTTAGATAAAATTGAAGGCCCTAATTACGACTGTGTTGATTTAACCGTGAGCCTTTTAGATGACGATGACATTAATGTGCACTGCTACATAGCAAACACACATGACGACACACTGCTACCTTATGACTGGTACGTGCAGCATGTATATCGTGGTGCGCTTGAGGCCGGTGTGCCAGAGCATTATAGTCAACGTATTTTAGCTTATCCTAGTAAGCAAGATACGAATAAAGCGCGCGCCGACATAGAATTTGCGGTTCATCAAGATTAAACAAAAATAATAACCTAAGGTAACACTATGAAACTAACAAAATTAGCCACAGCCGCATTATTGGTTGGCTGGACGTTCACGAGCTCTGCAGCGGTTGATACCGATAAAATTTCAGAGGTGCTCAACGCTTCAATGACGCGTTTTGATGTACCCGGAATGGCCGTTGCTATTGTTGAAAATGACAAAGTAGTATTTGCTAAAGGCTTTGGTGTTGCCAACCTCAATACTAATAGCAAGGTGAATAAAGACACTTTATTTGGCATTGCTTCAAATACCAAGGCATTTACCAGTGCAGCACTGGCTAAGCTGGTGGATGAAGGCAAATTAAGCTGGGATGATCGCGTAATTGATCACCTACCCGAATTTAGATTGCATGACCCATACGTTACCCGTGAAATGCGAATTCGCGATTTGCTAAGCCATCGCAGTGGGTTAGGGCTTGGTCAAGGCGATTTAATGATTTGGCCAAGTACTGATAAATCGGTAGCCGATATTTTATCGGGGCTGAAATATTTAAAACCTGCGAGCAGTTTTCGTAGCCAATATGCTTACAACAATCTAATGTTTGTTACCGCTGGTGAAGTTGTTGCCCGTATATCGGGGATGAGCTGGAACGACTACATTGAAAAAAATATTTTACAGCCGCTAAATATGAGCAACTCACGCGCTGGCTTTTCGCGTATCGCTAAAAATAACAAAAACTGGGCAATTGGGCACATCCCAATGGACGGTAAATTGCATCCCTTTTTTGTTAATTACCTTGAAGATTTTAGAGGGGCAGGAGCCATTGCATCAAGCGTAAATGATATGAGCCAATGGCTTCGTACTCAACTTGCTGGTGGCAAAATGCCTAATGGCGAACAGCTATTTAGTGAAAAACAACAAGCACAAATGTGGCACCCACATATTACCTCACTGGCATCTAAAAGTGCCTATGAAGCGTACCATCAGCAATTTAGAGGTTATGGATTAGGCTGGAGTATAGAGGATTACCACGGCCTTAAGAAGCTGGCACATGGTGGTGGCATTTTAGGTATGGTCTCGCAGGTTACTCTTTTGCCAGAGAAAAATGTGGGAATTGTGATATTAAGCAACCAACAAGCGTTTTCTGCATTATCGGCGGTGACTCATGAAGTACTTGAAGATGTACTAGAGCTTGAAGATAAAGACTGGGTTGAAGATTTAGCTAAAAAGCACTTTGCAGGTAAAGAAAAAGCCTATGCTAACGCCGCTCCAAAAGCGCCAACAGATATTCAACCGCAATTGCCTAATATAAACTACACCGGTACATTAAATGATGATTGGTATGGCGATGTAATAATTGAAGAGTTAGATGGTAAGTTACGCATTGATTTTACCCATACAAAGCGCCTCAAAGGTGAGTTGGAGCATTACACAGGTAATACCTTTATTGTTAAATGGGATGAAAAGCTATTAGAGGCAGATGCCTTTATTCGTTTTTCTATGAGTGCAGATAACCGTGTAGAATCGGCGAAAATGAAGGCAGTTTCAACGCAGGTGACCGATTTTAGCTTTGATTTTAGAAATCTTGACTTAAAAGCTAAATAACCAGAACCTTGGTTAAATAGTCGTTTAGTATCAACCAAAGTCGCAAAGCCACCCTCAGGTGGCTTTGTTATACTCGTTAAGCAACTTATTTTTGGAGTTAGCTATGCGCACTGCGATTATTTCTCACCCCCACTGCCGTAAACATAAAATGATTGACGATCATCCAGAGTGCCCTGAGCGTTTGGATGCGATAAACGACCGTCTACTTGCAAGTGGGCTGGATGTCGCTATCGAGCAGAAACAAGCACCTAAGGCCTCGCGTGAGCACTATTTATTGGCGCATAGTGAACAACACATCAAGCATGTAGAAAGTATGATCCCAACCGAAGGGCTTAGCGATTTGGACGGCGATACCTGGTTATGCCCCGATTCATTGAAAGCAATTGAGCGTGCAGTAGGTGCAGGGTTACTCGCTGTTGATGAGGTTTTAGAGGGTAAATTGGATGCTGCATTTTGCTCAGTGCGCCCGCCAGGGCATCACGCTAACCGAGATAGCTCTTCTGGTTTTTGTGTGTTTAACAACCTTGCGATTGCGGTTAAATATGCACAAAGCAAAGGGGTGAAACGCATTGCCATTATCGATTTTGACGTACACCATGGCAATGGCACGCAAGATATTTTTATGGATGATGAAAATGTGTTGCTGTGCTCGTTATTTCAATATCCATTTTATCCAAATACCGCCATTAAAAATAACGCCACGTTGGTAAATTCACCTTTGCCTATTGCTAGTGATGGTACTGATTTAAAAGCGCTTTATGAGCAGCAGTGGCTACCCAAATTAACTGAATTTAAGCCTGAGCTACTTTTTATAAGCGCAGGATTTGATGCGCACCTTGAAGATGATATGGCCAGTTTAAAGTTTGTTGAAAGTGATTATATATGGCTTACTGAGCAATTAGCGCAATTTAGCCAACAAAATGATTGCTTAGGAATTATCTCTTACCTAGAGGGAGGATACTCACTGTCTGCCCTCGGGCGCAGCGCGATTGCACACGTTAAAGCCTTAGTTGATTTCGGCGAGTAACCTAAATGCCTGATCAGGAGTAAGCTGCTCTATTTTACTGAGGCAACATTGTCCTTCTTTTGCTAAATATTCCTTTACCAATTGCGCTAATTGTATTGCACTGAGTGCATTATGCGCATCGCCATTTAAACCTTGATAGCCACTTACCTTATCTAAAATAACCACGTTTTTCTGCTCATTAACGTCCATAGTATAAATAAAATCATGTAACTCATCTGCATGCTCTAATAGCTCAATCTCATTATTATAAATAATAATTAATGGGTAACTGATGCTCATATATTGTCCTAAATCAAATTGTCATTTACTGAATAATTTATAATCGTGCATTGGTTTAATTTTGGAAGTAAAAGCAATGCCCCACACTAGCCGCTATCAAAAAGTATGCGATGTTTTTACCAATAAGGTGATCGCCTGTACCAAGGATACCCCTTTAATTGAAGCGGTGAAACTAATGCGTGTGCACAATGTTAGCGCTATTTTTGTTAAACATCAGCAGCAAATAGTGGGGGTGTGGACTGAAACTGATTGCTTAACGCTTAACTTTTCTGATCAGACACTTAGACAAGTAATGATTGAAAAGGTAATGTCGAGCCCGATATTGAGTGTACCCAGCCAGCAATTATTAACCGATACCGCCATGGTGTTTAATAAGCATGGCGTAAGACACTTACTGGTAACCGATGCGAATGATAACCCAAGCGGGGTGATCAGTATTACTGATATTGTGAGTAATCAAGGATTAGAGCATTACCTGCAATTTAGACCGATAAACGAGCAATATAATAAAAATATTAGGGTAGTCCCCAGCTCATTAGCAATTAATGACGCGGTTAACTTAATGCGCGAATACGCTGAAAAAGTGATTTTAGTCTTTAATGAAGATGAAAACATCCATGGCATTATTACCCAGCGAGATTTACTCAAACTGATCACCGAGCAGCATAACCACCTTATTTGTTGGGATTTGGCGAGCCGTCCTCTTTATAAAATAAGCCCACAAGACAGCCTTTTTGATGCTTACAGGTTGATGTCTGAAAGTAGCATTCGGCATTTAGTGGTGAGCGAAAATAATCAAATTAACGGCGTATTATCACTTGAAAACTTAATTAATGAAATTGAAACCGCTTATTGTTGTGAGCTTGAAAAGGTACTTCAGCAGCGTGATATTGCACTGCAGCACTCACAGCGTAATTTATTTTTAGCCAATAAAATTATCGACTCCTCCCTAGATGGCATCATGATCACCGACTCGAATGGGGTGATTATGCAAGTAAATCCTGCATTTACTCATTTAACCGGCTACAAAGAATATGAGGTGATAGGAAAGCGGCCTAATATGTTGAGTTCAGGACGTCATGATAAAAACTTTTATATAAAAATGTGGGATTCACTGACTAAAACAGGCGTATGGCAGGGGGAAATTCATAACCGTAAAAAATCTGGCGATATTTATATTGAGTGGCTCAGTATTATAGAAATAAAAGAGCCAAGTCATAGTGATGTTACTTATGCCGCTATTTTTAGTGACATAACAGAGCGAAAGAGTGCAGAAGAAAAAGTAGTGCAGCTAGCATATTTTGATGAACTAACCGGTTTACCTAATCGGCGCTTATTTAACGATAGGCTCTCTATGGCACTGGCCTCTGCTCACAGAGATAAACAAATGCTAGCGGTAATGTTTATTGACCTTGACCGTTTTAAAGAGGTAAATGACAGCTTGGGCCATAACGCCGGTGATACCTTATTAAAATTAGTCTCTGAGCGCATTATTAACACCCTTAATGAGGGGGATACACTGGCACGATTAGGGGGAGATGAGTTTATTGTTTTGTGTGAGGTTGAAAGCGTAGCAGCTGTTATCAGACTTGCAGAGGGTATTTTAAATCACTTAAATACCCCCTTTAAATTGGAAGGATTTGAAGTGGGTGTTACCGCCTCTATAGGTGCAGCGGTTTATCCAGATGATGGCTTAGACAGTGAAACATTATTAAAGCATGCTGATATTGCCATGTATCGCTCAAAAGATGTGGGGCGTAATTCGTTTCAGTTGTTTCAACCCTCAATGAATGCCCGCTCCCTTGAGCGCTTAGCGATGATGAGCCGCTTTCAACATGCGCTTGAAAATGATGAGTTTGAGCTTTATTTTCAGCCTAAACAGTGTTTAAAAACAGGTGCGATTATGGGGGCTGAAGCACTACTGCGTTGGCAAGACCCTGATTTAGGCACTATTTCGCCAGCGCAGTTTATTCCGCTTGCTGAAGAGTTAGGTTTAGTTGTGCGTCTCGATTTATGGGTTATTAACCAAGCCGGTAAGGAGTTAACTCTTTGGCAAGCACAAGGAATGATCCCCGGACGTTTAGCGATTAATGTATCTGCTTGTCACCTAAGCCAAGGTAAGTTAGCTGATAACATTAAGGCCATGCTTACTCGCTATCAATTACCTGGGAGTTTACTTGAAATAGAGCTGACCGAAAGTAGCTTTATAGGTTCTTTTTCACAGGCAAAAGAACAGTTACAACAGCTTAAAACATTAGGTGTACATATTGCGCTTGATGATTTTGGCACGGGGTATTCGGCATTAAGCTATTTAACCAAACTGCCCTTTAACACGTTAAAAATTGATGCCAGTTTTATTGCTAAAATTCCCGATGAATACGGCAATAGCCAAATTGTAGCGGCTATTATAGCCATGGCGACAAGTTTAGGGTTAGATGTGGTTGCTGAGGGAGTTGAGCATGCCTCGCAAGAGACACACTTAGCAACAATAGGCTGCAATATTATTCAGGGTTACCATTATTGCTATCCATTAACACGACAGCAATGGATAGCATTTTATAACCAAGCAGCAAAAGGTTATTCTGAGTCTACGCTCACTTCATAAGAGGTGAATTTTCGAATATTAATCACACCGCTATCAAAAATTAAGTACTGACCTTTTATACCTTGTAAAATACCGCTAACAATAGGGTTTTTATCAAAGTTAAATGAGCTAATTTTAGTTGGGTATTCACTAACTGGAAAATCAAGGTTTACTACGTCTTCATCAAGTTGTTCAATGGCGGTTGCGCCAAACAGCTCACTCAGCTCTGTGAGCTTTTCGCTTATTTGTGGAATAAGTTCAGCGGCTGCTGCTTTTAAATCAAGCGCGTCGTTTTGTCCTTTAAGCATATTACGCCAATTGGTTTTATCAGCAATAAACTGTGCCAGCGCTACTTCAACTAAGCCCGATTGCAAACGAGTCTGCACTTTAAAAATAGGTAAGGCTTGGGTTGCCCCTTGGTCAATCCAACGGGTAGGAATTTGTGTATGGCGAGTAATACCTACTTTTAATCCTGAGGTATTTGCTAGGTAAACATAATGCGGGATCATGCAATTTTCTTCGCCCCACTCTGGCTCGCGACAGGTGCCTTGGTCGTAATGGCAGGTTTCAGGTTTCATGATACACATATCGCAACTGGCAAGTTTGCGCATACACACAAAGCAGTGCCCTTGAGAGTAACTCTTTTTGGTTTTTTTACCACAGTTAGAGCACAAAATTGTGCCACTAAAAGTAAGGGTTAGCTGTTTGCCTATTAAGGCATTTAAATCAACCAGCTGCTCACCTACAGGTAGGTGATATTGAACTGGCTCTGTTAAGCTCGACTTTAATTTACGCAGTGTACCTTGCATCTTTTCTTGGCCCCAAAGATGTTAAAAAGGGGAGCTTAACATTTTTAGGCTGTATTGGCTTTTTAAGAAGTCTAAATAATTATCATAAGAGAGTGCCTTGGCATACAAGTAGCCTTGAGTACGGTCGGCGTTCATCGTTGTAAGTAGTTGATGAACCTCTTGAGTCTCTACGCCCTCAATCGTGATAGTTAGGCCCAGATTATGTGCCATATCTATGGCTGTTTGCACAATAACCTGATGCGCACGGTTATCAGTTAAATCAAACACAAACGACTTATCTACTTTAAGTTCGCTAAAGTGATAGTTAACTAAGTAGCTAAGCGATGAATAACCCGTACCAAAGTCGTCGAGTACCACTTTAACGCCCAAGGTGGCAAGCTCCTCAACCAAGGTGACTAATGCATCTTGGTTTTCGACAAAAGCAGATTCAGTCAGTTCAAACTTTAATAAGTGAGGGGCAACTTGATATTTAATTAAAATATTCTCTACTTTTTCAGTCAAATTAGTAATGGCTAGATTTTTTGCACTTAAATTAATACTAATACTATGATTGCTTATGTCATCGGATGCCAGCTTTGCAATGTCTTTACAGGCTTGTTCAATAACCCAAATTGTTAATTCATTAATAATACCAGTGTGTTCGGCGAGTATAATTAGCTTTTCTATCGAAATATTTTTAAAGTCAGCATCTGGCCAGCGTAGTAGGGCTTCCGCGCCGTGTATACTGCACTCCTCTAAGCTCACTTGTGGTTGATAATAAAGTGCAAGTTGATCCTCTCTTATCGCTTGCTGTAGCTTGGCTGCAAGAGCAACGTCCATGGTAAGGTTGTCATGCGCAAGTGATGAGCTTACTTTGCTTAGGTTATGTTTAGCGTCGTGTAATGCTAAATAGCCTCGTTTTAACCAAAACTCAAAATCATCACGTTTACCGTAACCACTAATGCCAACACTGTAATTAAGTTGTAAGTCTAGACCTTTAATTTGATATGTTTTTGGTAACTTATTTAAGATCTGTTTGAGTAATTCTTCGAGCGTGTGCTGACTCTGTTTTTTAGTAGAAATGCAGGCAAATACGCCACTGCCCAAATCAGCAATTTTAGCTGGCTGATTAATACCATTGTTGAGATGAAAAAACTCTCGTTCAAAGCTTAATTTGCATTCAAGCTCGTGAGCAACATGCTTAATTAGCTCATATCCTTGCGAAGAGGTAATAATGGTATTTAGCGAGTTAAAATGACGTATTTTCACCAAACATAAAGTGGTAGAGCGCTGCTGCGCCTTGAGTGCCATAAAGGCATATTTTAGCTTGGCGCTATTGAGTAGCTTGGTTTGTTGGGTATGTGTTGCATGATAAAGAACTTGCTCACGCTGGTAACGAATCCGATCAGCAAGTGCCATTGCCATTAGGACAATTTCACACAAAATGGCAACTAAAAATGCATGGCGTATTGAAAAACTATAGGAAATAACACCTGTGAGCTCTAGAGGTTGGATAGCTGCGCCAATGATCAGTGGTACCCACGAAAATACGTAAAACTTAGCCCAACGAAAACCACTTCTTAATTTGTTATAAATTAAAATGAAGCAGACAATATATTGCGATCCTAGAATTACAAAAAATATCGGCGCAGCTATGTTTTCGGGAATGAAAAAGCTCAATATACCGAGAACTAGCATCAGCCTTAATAAGCCGATGCTTAGTTTATAACGCCAGCAGCCGTCTTTGTGATAACGCAAAAATAGTGTACAAAAGGCGAGGGTAAAAATCGCCATGGTGTAGTTGACCACAATGACTTTTTCGTGAATAAATAATTGCCATTCAAGCGGCCATAAGTAAAAACCAAATCCGAGCACGGTTCCCATTAATGCAATAGCGCTAATAATGTAGCCAATATAAACCAAGTAAACACGCTCTTTAATACCAAAATAGAGCAATAAGTTGTACAGCGAAGCCATTAGTAGTACGCCAGCAAAAATACCCCAAATGCCTGTTTGAGAGCGCACTAAGTCAACAAATACAGTATGGCGATATAAGTGAATTGGGGTTTTACTAATCCCCACGGTATCTATTTTTATGACTAATTGTTGTTTAGATTGGCCATCAAGCTTAAAACGGATATGGGGAACGCTGTACTTAAATAAAGTAAGGCGCGGCTCTTTATCACCAAGCTTATAAGTTTCGAGTAGCTGGTTATTACTATTGAGCCTATATATAGTGAGGTGATCCACCATAGGATTATCAAAGTGCGCCACCACATCTTCTTCTTTGCTGCTTTTGTTTTCTAAATCAAGGCGTAACCAATAATTTTGCTGTTGAAAACTCCAAGGAATATCGTTAAATTCTTGCTCTGTAAATTGCGCTTTATTACTCATTACTTCTGCGAAGTTTTGTGTTTTACTCTTGTCTATGTAATATGCATGATCGAGGTAAACAGGAGTTATTTTATCTATGGTATAGCGAGATGGCATCACAAAGTTTGTTGCCAATGTGCTGATAATAAAAAAGATAAAAATTAGTATTACGACCGCTATCGCATGATAGCGCAAGGTTTTAAATTCCAATATTAACCTGTGCCCTGATTGTTTTTTTATAGTGTAGCAGTAAAAAGCGCAGATAATCTGCGCTTATAAAGTTTAATGAGTAAAACTCAATAATTATTTTTCACGAGCAATTGCACGATAGGCTATATCTGTACGGTATTCCATGCCGTTCCAGTTGATTTCATCAACCAGTTTATAGGCACGTTGTTGCGCTTGTGTAACGGTATTACCTAGTGCCGTTGCACATAATACTCTACCACCGGCAGTTACTACGTTATCGCCATCTTGCTTAGTCCCTGCGTGAAAAACTTTTTCGCCTTCAGGGTAAGTTACTTTCAGGCCACTAATCGCATCGCCTTTCGGGTAGCTATCTGGGTAGCCTTTGGCAGCTAAAACAACACCTACAGCAGCGCGTGAATCAAACTCAATGGTAGTTTTATCAAGCTCTACACGGTTAGCAGCTTCAATCAGCTCAACTAAATCTGATTGCAAACGTAGCATCATAGGTTGTGTTTCAGGGTCGCCAAAACGACAGTTATATTCAATTACTTTTGGTGTGCCGGTGTCATCTATCATTAAGCCTGCATATAAAAAGCCAGTGTACGGGTGGCCTTCGCTAGCCATACCTTCTACCGTAGGGTAAATCACTTCATTCATAATGCGTTGATGAATTTCATCAGTCACTACCGGTGCCGGAGAATAAGCGCCCATACCGCCAGTATTTGGGCCAGCATCGCCATTGTAAGCACGTTTATGATCTTGGCTAGTTGCAAATGGCAGTACGTTTTCACCATCAACCATTACGATAAACGACGCTTCTTCACCTTCTAAAAACTCTTCGATGACAACGCGGCTGCCAGCTTCACCAAAGGCATTACCCGCAAGCATATCGCGAATGGCTTCTTCAGCCTCGTGCTCGTTCATGGCTACAATCACGCCTTTACCGGCCGCTAAACCATCAGCTTTTATAACAATCGGTGCGCCTTTCTCTTTTAAATAGGCAAGCGCAGGGTCGATTTGTTCAAACGTTTGGTAATCAGCAGTTGGGATAGCATGACGTGCTAAAAAGTCTTTAGTGAACGATTTAGACCCTTCAAGCTGGGCTGCACCGGCGGTTGGACCAAAAATAGCTAAGCCGTGTTCACGAAACTTATCAACAACACCTAATACTAGCGGCACTTCTGGACCAACAATGGTTAGCTCAACATTATTTTGTTGTGCAAAGCTAAGTAGCCCATCAAGATCTTCAACGTTAATTGCTACGTTCTCAAGTTTTGGCTCAAGGGCTGTGCCCGCATTACCTGGAGCAACATAAACAGTGTTTACTTTTGTATTTTGAGCGGCCTTAAACGCAAGTGCGTGTTCGCGGCCGCCGCTGCCAATGACTAATACATTCATGGCGAATATCCTATTTAAAGCGGTTTTTTAAATTTCAGCGTCATACGGTCGCTTTCACCTATGGCTTTATATTTAGCGGCATCTTGCTCGCCAAGTCTAAGGCTCGGTGGAAGGGTCCATACCCCTTTAGGGTGATCGGCTGTATCAAGAGGGTTTGCATTAATATCGCTTTTTGCTTCAAGTTCAAAACCTGCTTGTTCAGCAAGTGCAATAACCACACTCTGCTTCATATAACCTGATGACTTTTGCATTTCATCGGCTTGCTCTTCGGGTAGGCGATGTTCAACTACGCCTAAAGTGCCGCCAGGCTTAAGTGCTGTATAAAAAGACTTAAATGCATTGCTTGCTGCGTCTTTATCTTTACTCATGTACCAGTTATGGACATTACGAAAGGTCAGTACCATATCGGCGCTACTTGCAGGGGCAATATCTAAATGAGTAGAAGGAGCAAACTCAGTAAGTTTAACGTCACTAAAGCGGGCATCTTCAGCGATTTTAGCTTTAAAGCCAGCAAGAGAACGTTGGTAATAACCAACCGATGAATCAGCAGGAAAATGCGCGGCATAATAGGTGCCTTGCTCTTTTAGTGCTGGCGCTAAAATTTCACTATACCAACCACCGCCAGGCGCAATTTCTACCACAGTCATTGTTGGTTTAAAGCCAAAAAATTCGAGGGTTTCTACAGGATTGCGGTATTGGTCGCGTTCACTGCTACGCTCACTTGCTTTAACTGCATTTGTTAATGCTGAGTCGTGGCCATGGTTGTGTGCTAACGCCATTGTTGAACTTAATGACAGTGTGGCAACCAGTAGAGATTTTAGTGCAAATTTCATCGTCTAATCCTTCACATTATAATTGTTAGTCATGGTTATAGAATAAGCAGAATACGTGAATTTGATGCAAACAAAAAGAGCTAACTGAAGTAGTTAGCTCTTTAAGCGATTAATGGCGGAAATGGCGCATACCTGTAAACACCATTGCCATACCGGCTTCATCAGCGGCGGCAATTACTTCTTCATCGCGCATGGAACCACCCGGTTGAATAACCGCGGTAATACCTGCTGCAGCTGCAGCATCAATGCCATCACGGAATGGGAAAAATGCATCTGATGCCATTACCGAGCCTTTTACTTCAAGGTTTTCATCAGCGGCTTTAATACCGGCAATTTTAGCTGAGTAAACGCGGCTCATTTGGCCTGCACCAACACCAATAGTCATACCGTCGCGGGCATAAACAATGGCGTTTGATTTAACAAATTTAGCCACTTTCCAGCAGAACAGTAAGTCTTTAAGTTCTTGCTCAGAAGGCTGGCGCTTAGAGACAACCGTTAAGTCGCCTTGCGTTACCATACCTAAATCACGGTCTTGAATTAGAACGCCGCCATTAACGCGTTTAATGTCATGGCCTGTGCCTTTAGCAGAGAACTCACCACACTCTAATAAACGCACGTTTTGTTTAGCTGATACTATTTGAGCGGCTTCCGCACTCACGCTTGGCGCAATAATAACTTCAACAAATTGACGTTCAACAATCGCTTGTGCGGTGTTGGCATCAAGCTCTTGGTTAAAAGCAATGATGCCGCCAAACGCTGACGTTGGATCTGTTTTAAAAGCGCGATCGTACGCTTCTAAGATATTGTCGCCAATTGAAACACCACATGGATTAGCATGTTTTACAATAACACACGCAGGTACATCAAATTCTTTAACACACTCAAGTGCGGCATCGGTATCGGCAATATTGTTAAACGATAATGCTTTACCTTGTAGCTGAGTCGCTGTCGCCACAGACGCTTCAGTGATGTCGTTTTCAACATAAAACGCGGCATCTTGATGCGAATTTTCACCGTAACGCATATCTTGCTTTTTAGTGAATTGCATATTAATAGTACGTGGGAACTTAGTATCTTCAGCGGCTTCTTCTGTGTAATCAGGAACCATTTTACCGAAGTAGTTAGCAATCATACCATCGTATTGCGCTGTATGCTCATAAGCGGCAATAGCTAGATCAAAGCGGGTTTTGTAGGTCGTTGAGCCGTTGTTATTTTGCATTTCGCTAATAATACGGTCATAGTCGCTTGCGTTAACAACAATCGTCACATCTTTGTGATTTTTAGCTGCTGCACGCACCATGGTTGGGCCGCCAATATCGATGTTTTCTATAGCATCTTCAAGGCTGCAGTTTTCTTGAGCGACAGTATTCGCAAAGGGGTATAAGTTAACTACAACGATGTCGATAGCAGAAATGTTGTTATCTGCCATTACGCCTTCATCTTGGCCACGACGAGCAAGAATACCGCCATGAATTTTTGGGTGTAGGGTTTTTACGCGACCATCCATGATCTCAGGGTGTCCGGTGTGATCTGATACTTCGGTAACTTTAATCGCATTATCAGCAAGTAGTTTACAAGTGCCGCCAGTTGAAAGTATTTCAACACCTTGTGCTTCTAGTGCACGGGCAAATTCAACAATACCGGTTTTGTCTGACACACTCAAAAGTGCGCGACGTATAGGACGATGTGTATCCATTGTAGTTTGATTTCCTCAGTTAATGAGCTAGCTTAGAAGCGCGTATTTTAACTGATTCCGACTCAAAAAACGACTTATAACGACCCATAAAGCGTGAGCATTTTGCAATTTCGTTAATAAATTTTACAGATAAAAAAAGCACCCTAAGGTGCTTTTTTAAGAGTGTTTTATAAAACACTCAGTGTATTGAATCAGCAAGCGCGGTAAAGCAATTACGGCATCAATACCTTAGGTATTAGTTCATACCGTATTTTTTTAGCTTTTTACGTAAAGTACCACGGTTGATACCTAGTAAAATTGCCGCACGAGTCTGGTTGCCACGTGTGTAAGTCATTACTTCTTCAAGCAATGGCGCTTCTAGCTCAGAAAGAACAAGGTCGTAAACGTCTTGCACATCTTGACCGTTAAGCTGTTTTAAGTAGTGGTGAACAGCTTTTTTTACTGCATCACGCAATGGCTGCGGTTTCTCGTGTGACTGAACATGAGGGTTTGTGATAAATGGAGAAGTCACGTTTTGTTCGAACATTATAAAGTCTCTTTCTTTCTTAGTTAGCTGCTAGTGTTTTAAAGTATTGCTCTAATGCGACGACCTGTTCCTCGGAATTGTCGAGCGCATTAAATACTCGCCTAAACTGACCGTCACTGTCATGGGTTTGCAAATACCAAGATACATGTTTGCGAGCGATTCGTGCTCCCATTGGCTCACCGTAAAACATATGGAGGTTGGTTAAATGCTCCATTAAAATACTGCGCACCTCTGCAATAGCAGGTGGCTGCATATGTTCACCAGTTCGCAAATAGTGGTCTATCTCCCTAAATATCCAAGGGCGACCTTGGGCGGCTCGACCAATCATGATGGCATCTGCACCCGTATAGTCCAAAACCTGCTTTGCTTTTTCAGGTGATGTAATATCACCATTAGCAACCACAGGTATCGACACTGAACGTTTTATATCCCTAATTGTGGCGTACTCAGCATCACCTTTATACATACATGCGCGCGTGCGCCCATGTACAGCCAGTGATGCAATGCCATAACGTTCAGCTATTCTTGCAATCTCTACACCATTACGGTTGTCCTGATCCCATCCTGTACGGATTTTAAGTGTTACAGGTATATCAACCGCATTAACGACGGCATCAATAATCTCTTCCACGAGTTCTGGAAACTGTAATAAGGCTGAGCCTGCAAGTTTCTTGTTCACTTTTTTTGCTGGGCACCCCATATTGATATCTATGATCTGTGCACCGTTTGCAACATTGAATTGTGCGGCCTGTGCCATAAGCTCAGGGTCTGCTCCTGCAATTTGCACCGCACGTATACCCGACTCACCAGAATGATCCATTCGGTTCATCGACTTTTCGGTTTTCCAAACCTTCGGATTAGACGACAGCATTTCAGACACAGCAAGGCCAGCGCCTAAACGACGACATAGCTGTCTAAATGGTCTGTCTGTTATGCCCGCCATAGGCGCGACAATGACATTATTCTCAAGTTGGTATGAACCGATACGCACGATATTCAATAGGCCTCTTTTCAAGGGGCGCTAAGTTTACGGCTTTTTGCGCAAAAATCAAAGGCTATAAATTGAACAAAAGTGACTTTTTTTTGCTCTTTTCGTATTGACATTTGATAACCGTATGACGAAGCGGTTTATTTGTGTGAATTTTGAACGGTCGTTGTTTTTATAATAAAAAATCTTTATTTTTTATTATGTAAAAAAATAGTAAAGCCTGTTAAATACAGGCTCTAGAAACGACTTTTGAGTTAATACTCTAAACTTTTAAAAACGCACTATTATGCTTTTTTAATGCCACTGACTCGGGTCCAGTCGCCTTCAATGGCAATCTCATCAAGTTCAATAAAGGGCGCATATATATCGGCAACCGATTTTGCTTGCTCTTCTAAAATGCCCGACATGGCAATTTTACCGCCTGGTTTTAATAAGCCTAAAATCACACTATGAAGCTCACGCAGAGGTTGCGCTAAAATATTTGCCACAACAATATCGGCTGTAAATTCAGGTTGGTTTTCTGGTAGATAAACTTCAAGCTTGTCAGCAACGCCATTACGGTTAGCGTTATCTAAGCTTGCTTCTAGCGCTTGCGGGTCAATGTCTATTCCTATCATGCGCTCTGCACCTAGTTTAATTGCTGCAATGCCTAATATGCCTGAACCACAACCAAAATCGACTACCGTTTTGCCGCTTAAGTCTTGGCTTTCAAGCCACTTTAAACACAGCGCGGTGGTGGCGTGCGTGCCAGTACCAAATGCAAGGCCTGGATCAAGTAGCACATTGACTGCGTCTGGATCTGGAATATCGCGCCAGCTAGGGCAAATCCATAGTTTTTCGCCAAATTGAATAGGGTGGAAGTTATCCATCCACTCACGTTCCCAATCTTTGTCTTCGAGTTGCTCGATTTTGTAAACTAAATTGTCTTTGAGCTCATCATGGCGCTTTAATAACGCAACCACGGCGTTCATATCGTGATTAGCTTCGAACAGACCAATTACTGTGGTATCAGCCCAAAAAACGACTGTGCCAATTTTGGGTTCGTAAATAGGGGTGTCTTTAGCATCAATAAAAGTAACAGAAGCACTACCAGCTTCCATTAATAAGTCACTAACTGCATCTGCGGTTGCAGCATTGGCATTGATACGGATTTGGATCCAAGCCATGTTTATTTCCTTGAAATAGAAAAAAGGCCGCTACAGCGGCCTTTTGAGTTAACTCATAATGTAACGCTAGATTATTTAGCGTCTAAAAAGCTTTTCAGTAAATCAGAGCGAGAAGGGTGACGTAATTTACGTAGTGCCTTCGCTTCAATTTGACGAATACGCTCACGTGTTACATCAAACTGCTTACCTACTTCTTCTAACGTGTGGTCGGTATTCATATCAATACCAAAACGCATACGTAGTACTTTCGCTTCACGGGCAGTTAAGCCAGCGAGCACATCGTTAGTTGCGCCACGAAGAGACTCCATTGTTGCCGAATCGATAGGCGAATCAATAGTAGTATCTTCAATGAAGTCGCCTAAGTGCGAATCTTCATCATCACCAATTGGTGTTTCCATTGAAATTGGCTCTTTTGCAATCTTAAGTACCTTACGGATTTTATCCTCAGGCATCATCATGCGTTCAGCTAATTCTTCTGGATTTGGCTCACGACCCATTTCTTGTAACATTTGACGTGAAATACGGTTCAATTTATTGATCGTTTCAATCATATGTACTGGAATACGGATCGTTCTTGCTTGGTCAGCAATAGAGCGAGTAATTGCTTGGCGAATCCACCACGTAGCATAAGTAGAGAACTTATAACCACGACGGTATTCAAACTTATCAACCGCTTTCATCAAACCAATATTACCTTCTTGAATTAAATCCAAGAACTGTAAGCCACGGTTGGTGTATTTTTTAGCGATTGAAATTACCAGACGTAAGTTCGCTTCTACCATCTCTTTTTTAGCACGGCGCGCTTTCGCTTCACCAATACTCATGCGACGGTTTATATCTTTAATACGTTCAATGCTTAAGCCAGTGCTTTCTTCCATTGAAGAAAGTTTGCTAATACAACGAAGTATTTCAGGCTTCACTTCTTCAAGTTTAGCTGAATGCTTTTCGTTAGCTGCAATTTCAATATCAAGCCATGCTGTGTCAGTTTCGTTGTTTGCAAAGTGCTTAACAAAGGTTTTCTTTGGAAGCTTTGAAACTTGTACTGCATGCTTCATGATAAGACGTTCTTGAACGCGAACTCGGTCCATCATTTCACGCATGTTATTAACCATGCGGTCAAATTGTTTAGGCACAAGTTTAAAGGTTCTGAACAACTCACCAATTTCTAAAATAGCGGCTTGAGATTCTGGATGAGAGCGACCTTTCTTATCGAATGTTTCACGTGCTTTAGTGTATAAATCACGTAAGTTTTCGAAATGGATGCGCGCTTCTTCAGGATCTGGACCTGTATCTACTTCTTCTTCGTCTTCATCATCGCTGTCATCATCATCGTCGCTGTCATCAAGCTGTTTTTCGCTTAATTCAGAACCAATGTTAGTGGCAGCAATTGGTGGTGCTTCGTCTGCATCAGGATCGAAAAAGCCAGAGATAATGTCGCTAAGGCGCATCTCTTCTGCTTCAAATTTATCCCACTGTTCAAGTAGGTAAGTGATCGCTTCTGGGTATTCAGCAACCGAAATCTGTACTTGGTTAATGCCTTCTTCAATACGTTTAGCGATAACAATTTCGCCTTCACGGGTAAGAAGTTCAACAGTACCCATTTCACGCATATACATGCGAACAGGGTCTGTTGTACGGCCGATTTCTTTTTCTACAGTAGCAAGGGCTGCAGCGGCAGCTTCCGCTGCGTCTTCGTCTGTCGTGGTTTCTTGCATCATTAATTCATCAGCATCAGGCGCGTTTTCGCTAACCTTGATACCCATGTCATTAATCATGCTAATGATATCTTCTACTTGATCTGAGTCGATAATATCTTGTGGAAGGTGATCATTAACTTCTGCAAAAGTTAAGTAACCTTGCTCTTTACCTTTTTGAATCAGAAGTTTTAATTGTGACTGAGGAGTTGGATCCATAGAGATTGTTTCTTCCACTCTGATAAGTTGATACAACAGGCGCCATCATGGAGTTTGCTCAAAGGCTAACCAGAATAATGTGACGCAGTGAATAGCACAGTATAACAGCCTAAATCAAATCTGACTAGCTGTTCGTTGCTTTTAACGCTGTCATTAGCAAATGACATTCTAGTCGTTCATCGCTATTTAAGCCCTGTGTCTTGTCTTTTATTAATAGGGTCTCTAGTCGATAATTTAAACACTGATCTTCAATAAATTTAAAAGTATTTTGAAAAACAGTCTCTAAACGCTCTTCATTTATTTGATGTTGCCATGTCGCCAACTTAGTTAATGGCTCATAGTCATCAGTGTCTCTAAATGATTCGAGAATTTGTGCAGTGGTAATACCATCTTTTTGTAACGCTTGATGTTGTAGGCGTAATAACAAGCCGATTCCTGCAATATTCATTTGTGCTAAATCAGGCAAGTAGGGCACGCTTTTTGCCAAATTAGGGTGCTGAACTAAGATGCCTATCGCTTGGCGCATCGGTGTAATTTTAAATTTACGTTCAATTGCTTGCTGCTGTTTTGGTGTTTTTAAATGATTATTAAGTTGCTCACGGGTGCGACCAATTAATCTGCCAAGTTGCTCCAAGATATTTTCTTGATAGAACTCACTCGGGATCTTTTCAATTAATGGCAATGCTGCACTGAGTAACTTAGCCTTACCGGAATCGAGCGTTAAATCAATCTCTTTACTTAGTTTATTAAACAGCACTTTAGTGAAGTCATCGGCGTTTTCAAGGCGTTGCTCAAAAGCCTCTTTACCTTCTTGTTGTACGAGTGAATCAGGGTCTTCACCATCGGGTAAAAATACAAAATGCAGTGCTTTGCCATCGTTTAAGTAAGGAAGTGCGTTTTCCAGTGCGCGCCACGCGGCATCTTTACCTGCACGGTCACCGTCGTAGCAACAAATAACTTTGTCGGTGGTTCTAAATAAGGTGTGCATGTGCTCGCTGGTTGTTGCTGTGCCGAGTGCGGCAACTGCGTATTCTATACCTTGTTCTGCCAGCGCTACTACGTCCATGTAACCTTCGACTATAAGTACATGATCGAGCTTTTTGTGTGCTTGCTTTGCTTCATAAAAGCCATAAAGTTCAAAGCCTTTGTGGAATATTCGTGTTTCAGGAGAGTTTAAATATTTTGGCCCCTGATCTGCTTGCATTACACGGCCACCAAAAGCAATGACGCGACCGCGTTTATCACGAATAGGAAACATTAAACGATCACGGAAAAAATCGAATTGCTTACCTGGCGTTTTTTCAGATGCGAGCTTCAGCTCAACTAATTGCTCTTTTTGTTCTTGATTACGTCCAAGCTGTTGGCAGAGGCCTTCCCATTCGCTGGGCGCATAGCCCATCATAAACTTTTTAACTGTTGCGCCGCTTAAGCCGCGACCTTTTACATAGTCTATTACTGTTTCAGAATTACTATGATGTTTTAACTGGTGTTGATAAAAACGCGCTGCATGGAGCATTAAATCGTAGTCTGAACGTTTTTGTGCTGCGGTGCGTTCTGGGCCATTACTACTTCCTTGTTCGCGAGGAACATCTAGGTTAAGTAAACTGGCTAGCTCTTCAATTGCATCAACAAACTCAAGTTTGTCATATTCCATAACAAAAGAAATAGCATTGCCGTTAGCGCCACAGCCAAAGCAATGATAAAACTGTTTATCTTGCGATACAGTAAACGAAGGCGATTTTTCATTGTGAAAAGGACAGCAAGCTTGATAGTCTTTGCCCGCTTTTTTCAACCCTACCTTTGAGTCAATCAGGTCGACAATATCGGTTCGTGCCAATAAATCATCGATAAAGTTGCGTGGGATCTTTCCAGCCATTGTTTAAAGTACAGCCCTAAGGTAAATATAAAAGTGTTAAAAGCGAATTATAATACGCAGAGATTGGAACACAAATGCATATTTTTTTGAAGTGCTCTAAACGAAGAAACCGAGCTCAAGGCTCGGTTTACTTCAATCATACTTAATGTATGTGGGAGTATTAGGCAGTTAATCGTTGCTTAATTAAACCTGAGATTTTGCCCATATCGGCACGACCTTCGGCTTTGCTTTTGATTATACCCATTACTTTACCCATGTCTTGCATACCTGCTGCGTTAGTATCAGCAATAGCCGCGTCAATGAGAGCAATGATTTCTTCTTCACTCAATTGTTGAGGTAAAAAAGCTTCAAGTGCTGTAATCTCATTGGCTTCAATTTCAGCTAAATCATCACGCCCAGCATCTTTGTACTGAGTGTAAGAGTCGCGACGTTGTTTAACAAGCTTCACTATAACGGAGGTAATACCTGCGTCGTCTAGTGTTATTTGCTCGTCAATTTCACGTTGCTTGATTGCAGCAAGTACCATGCGAATAGGATTAAGACGTTGTTTGTCTTTAGCTCTCATCGCATCTTTTTGCGCATCTTTTAGCGTTATTAAAAGGCTCATTTATACAAGACCTAATATATTAGTATAATTTAACGCGACGAGCGTTATCACGAGAAAGTTTTTTCATGTGACGTTTAACAGCAGCTGCTTTTTTACGCTTACGCTCAGCTGTTGGTTTTTCATAGTGCTCGCGACGACGAACTTCTGAAAGGATACCTGCTTTTTCACATGAACGCTTGAAGCGACGAAGTGCTACGTCAAACGGTTCGTTCTCTCTTACTTTAATTACTGGCATTAAAAATTCACCTACCTAAATTATGAGCGTTGCTCAAGTTGATCAAACATTGATCAAGTGGTTCAAAAATGGTGCGGTATTGTAATCCGAAGCAACACCACATGTAAAGGATAATATTAACAGAAACCCGACCGCTAAAACAGTGTTAATTTATATGCCGTTGGTATAGCCTGCAAAAAACTTGCCCAGCTTTTTTCTCTTTTATTAACAACCAGTTACTAGGTGCTTTAAACGAGCTTAACTCCGTTTCTACCTCAACGTATATCAGTGCGTCAGGGTCGAGCCATTGATTATTTTCTAATAAATCACAGCATGATTGGGCTAAATTTTTGCGAAATGGCGGGTCAATAAAAACTAAATTAAATGCCTCACTGGTGTTTGTATTCTCAAGAAAGGTCAAAGTATTAGTATTAAGTACTTGTGCATTTTGTGCATTAAGAGTGGCAATATTTTGCGTTAGCTGTTTTGCTGCTAGCGGATCAAGCTCTAAAAATGTGGTGTTTTTAGCAAAGCGAGATAGCGCTTCAAATCCTAAACCACCAGAGCCGGCAAAGCAATCGAGAGTGCGTGCATCACGGGTATCGTGCATTAACCAATTAAATACTGTTTCTTTTACTCTGTCGGTTGTAGGGCGCAAGCCTTGAACGTCTTTTACTGGCAGTTTACGACCGCGAAATTGGCCGCTAATGATTCTAATAACGCCATCGGCTGATTTATGGATGTTGTTATTTGGTGTGATTTTTTTTCTCATTTAACTCACTAAAAATTGGTATCTATGATCTAGCTCAGATAATATTGCAATCATATCACGGCGTGTCATTTTTCAACTGCGCTAAAAGTGTTACTATTATGCACCCTCGAGGATAACGTGTTGCTAAAAAGCAATTATTTAGGCTTAAAAGCACGCTATCATTATCGTTAGTTTATCAGATTTTTATAAGTGGTTATTAGCAAGTATGGCAAAAAAAAGTAAATTCATGTCGTGGCTCGGTTTTGGCAAGTCAGATAAAAAACAAGCAGAAGCTGATAAACAACAAGCATTGGCAAACGAGCAGGCAGAAAAAGCCGAACAGGAGCGCTTAGCAGCAGAGAAGGCCGAGGCAGAGCGTTTGCAAGCTGAAGCTGAAGCCGAACGTTTAGAACAAGCCCGAATTGCAGCTGAACAAGCTGAAGCAGAACGTTTAGCGCAAGAGCAAGCTGAAAAAGCCGAACAACAACGAATAGCTGCCGAAAAAGCAGAGACAGAGCGTTTAGAGCAAGAAAAACAGGCGCAAGCACAACGCGCTGCGGCAGCAGAAAAACAAGCGATTGAACAAGCTAACGCTGAGCTATTAGCCAAACAACAGGCAGATGCAGAGCAACAAAGACAAGAGCAAGCTAAACGCTTAGCTGAGCAAGAAGCGCAAATGCAGTTAGAGCAAGAGCGTATCGCGGCAGAACAAGCTGAGAATGAGCGTTTAGAGCAACAGCGTATTGCAGCAGAGCAAGCTGAGAATGAGCGTTTAGAACAACAGCGTATTGCAGCAGAGCAAGCTGAAAATGAACGTTTAGAGCAACAACGCATTGCAGCAGAGCAAGCTGAAAATGAGCGTTTAGAGCAACAACGCATTGCGGCTGAAAAGGCAGAGAATGAACGCTTAGAGCAACAGCGCATTGCAGCAGAACAAGCTGAGCATGAGCGTTTAGAGCAACAGCGTATTGCAGCAGAGCAAGCTGAAAATGAGCGCTTAGAACAACAGCGTATTGCAGCAGAGCAAGCTGAGAATGAGCGCTTAGAACAACAGCGTATTGCAGCAGAGCAAGCTGAGTATGAGCGTTTAGAGCAACAGCGCATTGCAGCAGAGCAAGCTGAAAATGAGCGCTTAGAACAACAGCGTATTGCAGCAGAAAAAGCTGAGAATGAGCGTTTAGAGCAACAGCGTATTGCAGCAGAACAAGCAGAGAGTGAGCGTTTAGAACAACAGCGTATTGCAGCAGAGCAAGCAGAGAGTGAGCGTTTAGAGCAACAGCGTATTGCAGCAGAACAAGCAGAGAATGAACGTTTAGAGCAACAGCGTATTGCAGCTGAAGAAGAGGCTGAGCGTCTAGAGCAGCAGCGACTGACCGCAGAGCTTGCAGAGGAAGAGGCAAAAAAAGCGGAAAAACCTAAAAAAGAAGGCTTTTTCTCTCGTCTTAAAAAAGGCTTACTTAAAACTCGAGTTAATATTGGCTCTGGTTTCTCGTCAATTTTTAGCGGTAAAAAAATTGACGACGAGTTATTTGAAGAGCTAGAGACTCAGTTACTTACTGCTGATCTCGGTGTTGATACCACCATGAAGCTCATTGATAATTTAACTGATGCAGCCGATCGCAAGCAACTTAAAGATGGTGATGCGCTTTATGAGCTTATGAAGCAAGAAATGGCAACTATGCTAAAAACAGCAGAGCAGCCTTTAGAAATACCAGCAGATAAAAAACCTTTTGTTATTTTAATGGTAGGGGTAAACGGCGTAGGTAAAACCACCACCATTGGTAAAATGGCCAAGCAATTCCAAAATCAAGGTAAGTCGGTCATGCTTGCTGCCGGTGATACTTTTAGAGCTGCAGCGGTAGAGCAGCTTCAAGTATGGGGTGAACGCAACAGCATTCCGGTAATAGCTCAACATACAGGTGCTGATAGTGCATCGGTAGTATTTGATGCTTTTCAAGCTGCAAAAGCACGTAATGTCGATGTGTTAATTGCTGATACAGCAGGGCGCTTGCAAAATAAAGATAACTTAATGCAAGAGCTTGAAAAAATAGCCCGTGTAATGAAAAAAGTAGACCCTGATGCACCTCATGAAGTGATGCTGACTATTGATGCTGGTACAGGCCAAAATGCAATTAGCCAAGTAAACCTATTTAATCAATGTGTAGGTTTAACAGGTATCACATTATCAAAGCTTGATGGTACTGCTAAAGGTGGGGTTATTTTTGCCGTTGCCGATAAGTTTAATATTCCTATTCGTTACATTGGCGTAGGTGAAAGTATTGATGATTTACGTACCTTCAAGAGCGATGACTTTATTGACGCGCTATTTAGTCAAGATGAGGACGACGCTTAATTTACCAAAAGGGAGCCTGCTCCCTTTTTAATTGCGAGGAATACCATTTTATTTTAGAGCCTAAGGCTAACAATAAATTGGCAATAATAAAAAATGATAAATTTTCAGCAAGTAAGTAAAACCTATGCCGGTGGACACCGTGCGCTTGAAAAAGTGAACTTTCATATAAAGCCTGGCGAATTGGCCTTTCTAACTGGTCACAGTGGGGCTGGTAAAAGTACACTATTAAAGCTTATTAGCTTAATGGAACGTCCTTCTGCAGGAAACGTGTTTATTAATGGCGTGGATTTAAATAAATTAAATTCCCGTCAAATTCCGTATGCACGTCGCGACATTGGTATTATTTTTCAAAATCATCGATTATTAGAGCGATATACGGTATTTGATAACGTTGCTTTGCCCTTAATTATTGAAGGGACTCACCACAAGCAAATTGCCAAACGTGTACATGGAGCGCTTGATAAAGTGGGCTTGTTAGATAAAGTGCGCTGTCACCCTTCTACACTTTCTGGTGGTGAACAACAACGAGTCGGGATTGCACGAGCCATCGTCAATTCGCCACCTATATTGCTAGCCGATGAACCTACCGGTAACTTAGACCCTGAATTATCAATGGAAATATTACGCCTGTTTGAAGACTTTAATAAACATGGCACCACGGTTTTAATTGCCACTCATGATTTGGGCTTAGTGTCACGGATGAAGTACCGCAGTTTAACGCTTCATGATGGACGAATGAGCCAAGATCCACTGGCTGAGGGGGGATTATGAGTTTACTGTTCAAAAGCCGTCAAAATAGTAATGATAAACAAAAAAAGTCAGTATTCTCTGGCGGTTACTTTTTTATTATTAATATTTTTCGCCAAGGTGTGTACAGCCTAGGAGAAATGTGGCGCACGCCATTGGCTTCAATGATGACCATTGCAGTACTCGGTTTGAGTTTAACCTTGCCCGCTACACTATATTTAGTGGTAAAAAATGTGCAGCAAGTGAGTAGTGGTTTTGAGCAAGCCAGCGAAATATCCTTGTTTGTAAAAGAAAATATGAGCGAGAAAGAAACGCAAACCTTAGTTAAACGCTTAGCGCTATATCCCGAAATACAAACTGTGACTTTTATTTCTCGCACTGAGGCTTTGGATGAGTTCAAAGAAATGTCTGGCTTTGGTCAGGCTTTAGAGTATTTAGATACCAACCCGTTACCGAATGTAGTTTTAGTCACACCAACACAACGACATAGCCAACCTAATGCAGCTAAGCAATTGCTTAAAAAACTTGAAGCCGAACGCGAAGTTGACTTTGGCAAGCTTGATATCGCTTGGCTTGAGCGCCTAAATGCATTACTAAGTTTGTTAAAAGAGAGTGTAATCACGATTGCGCTATTATTACTTACCTCAGTGACGCTTATTATAGGCAATACAATTCGTTTATCTATTATGGATAAAAAAGAAGAAATACAGGTAATGAAGCTAGTAGGGGCAACCAATACCTTTATACACGCTCCCTTTTTATGGACTGGCATTTGGTATGGCGTGATTGGCGGATTGTTTGCCTTTATTTGTGTAGCATTAATGATGTGGTGGCTATCTGCTGCAGTAAGCAGTGTTGCAGGGGTGTATCAAACCAGTTTTACGCTAATAGGGCTTAGTCTTAATGAGTTTGGCGCGTTGGTATTACTTGCTACTAGCTTGGGCTTTATAGGTTCTTACTTATCGGTTAATCGTTACATCTCAGAAATAGAACCCGATAAGGTTTAAGGCCCTAATATAATTCTTAAAACTGTCATGTTTTAAGTTTAAAATAATAAAAAAGCCAAAGCAAAAAGGTTATTTTTTGTTTTGGCTAAATCAATTCATAGGTTATTCAGTCGCCTAGCGTAAACTGACTTAACACTAAAAAAACCACTTGATTTATGATTCAAAAAAGTTTTAAATTCAAGTTAGCACTCTTACTAAAAGAGTGCTAAGATGGTTTCAAATGTTTATCACCGAGGTGAAAAATGAGTAAAGATTTATACGCAATGGCACTTACAGTTGGGCAACAAAGCGCAAGTATGGACGGCTACCTTCAAGCTGTTAGTACTATTCCTATGCTTAAAGTTGAGCAAGAGCAGGAACTTGCAAAAAGACTTCAGGAAGAAGGCGATCTTAGTGCTGCAAAGCAACTCATTATGTCGCATTTGCGCTTTGTAGCGCACATAGCTAAAAGCTACTCGGGTTACGGGTTACCTCAAGCTGATTTAATTCAAGAAGGTAACATCGGACTGATGAAAGCAGTAAAACGTTTTGACCCATCAGTGGGTGTACGTTTGGTTTCATTTGCCGTTCATTGGATTAAAGCCGAAATTCATGAGTTTGTGCTTAAAAACTGGCGTATCGTTAAAGTAGCGACAACCAAAGCACAACGTAAATTGTTTTTTAACTTACGTAAAAATAAAAAGCGTTTAGGTTGGTTTAACCAAGCTGAAGTGAGCACAGTAGCTAGCGAGCTAGGTGTGAGTGAAAAAGAAGTACGTGAAATGGAATCGCGTATGAGCGGCCAAGACACGGGCTTTGATTTAACTGGCGACGATAATGATGACGCGCCAACTAGTACTTACTCACCGGTACAGTACTTAACCGATGGTTCTGCGGATTTAGCTGACGATATTGAACAGCAACAATGGCAAGAACAGTCACATACGCGTTTGTTTAGCGCCTTGAAAACTCTCGATGAACGTTCTCAAGATATTGTTAGTGCTCGTTGGTTGTCAGACGATAAGGCTACACTGCAAGAGTTGGCTGAAAAATACAGCGTATCAGCAGAGCGTGTTCGCCAGCTGGAAAAAACAGCAATGAAAAAATTACAAAGCGCGATGAGTTAATCGCACTAAAAAATTGATAAAGCCCTGCATGAAAATGCGGGGCTTTTTTTTAACTAAAAAAGCTAACTAAAAAGGTTAATAGAAAGTATCGTTTTTCTTGTTCCGCTTACCTCTAGTCACATCTATGTATCTTTTAATTAAATATACGCTATTTAAAATTAATGAATAAGTTTGGTTTTAATTTAAATACATGATTTTAGTTTGTTTTTAATTTGGGTATATGAAAATATTCGCGCACTTGAGCGACTTGTCACTCAAACCGTAGCCTAAATTAAGTCATTTAATTGCTGTGCTTATTGCCTTTCAATTTCATTTAACGCGAGTATTTACACTCAATATGAACTCATATTCACTAAAGAAAAAAATCTTACTATCGGTGGTTCTTGCCCTAGCTGTTATTATTGTATTGCTGTCGTGGAATAGCTACACCTCTCAAAAAACGTTACTGTTAAAAAGCAGTATTGATAACGTAAGCCAATCAGGTAAGCAACAGGCTGCGAGTATTGAAGATTGGCTAGCTAGTCGTCAGCAGATAATTAAATCGGTTGCGAATAAGGTTGAGGGCAATACGCTCAGCGCACTTCAGCAGGCAGCATTTTCAGGTGGCTTTCAGTTAACATACTTTGGAAGTAACAGCGGAAAAATGACTGACTCTGATCCCAGTATTGATCGCACCGGTTACGACCCGCGCACTCGTCCATGGTATAAACAAGCACAACTCAAAAGTGATACCGTAATTACCAAACCTTATTTAGATACCGCCTATAATCTGTTGGTTGTTTCTATTGCTAAAACCACACGAAGCGGTGTGGTTGCGGGGGATTTGTCGATTGAGACCTTGGTCGATAGCGTCAATACAATGTCTTTACCTGCAGATGGATACGCCATTATGATGCATAAAGATGGCACTGTGATTGCCTATAAAGACGCTAGAAAAGTAATGGCAAATATTACTCAGGTTGATTCTAAAATTAATAACCAAGTAATTTTATCTAATAGTCAAAATAATGAATTTACGCCTGTTTACTTTGAGGGTGAAGGCCGAGAGAAGCTAGTTTGGGGTGAAAACATTAACAATACAGATTGGCAGTTGTTGTTTGTATTGGATAAACAAACTTTAGAGGCTCCGCTTATTAGTTTATTGCTGACTCAATTAGTGCTGGTTGCGGTAGCACTTTTACTGAGTGTGTTGGCTATTTCATGGCTATTGGGTGTATTGCTCGCACCTTTGAGCCGAGTATCGCAAGCTTTATCAACAATTGCAGATGGTAACGGTGATTTAACTCAACGTATAACTGTTGATACGCAAGATGAAGTTGGGGTACTGGCTGATAGTTTTAACCGCTTTGTAAGTAGTCAGCATGAACTGATAAGCCATATTCGCCAGCTAGCAACGGACTTAGATTTCGATGCAGAGAAAAGCCTAATCACTAATCAAAACAGTGTTAGTGAGTTACAGCGTCAGCAACAAGAAGTAGCTATGGTTGCTACTGCGGTCACAGAAATGGCCAGTGCAACCCATGAAATTGCCGCCAATGCAGAAAACACCGCAACCGCATCGCAACAATCGGCGCAAAGTAGTCATGAAGGTAAGCTGTTAGTTGATAAAACCAGAAACACGATTAATTCACTGGCGGGAGAAATAGACCAAACTACCACAGTTATTGGTGAATTAAGTTTGCATGCTCAGGCTATCTCGAGCATTTTGACTACCATTCAAGAAATTGCTGAGCAAACAAATCTCTTAGCGCTTAATGCAGCAATAGAGGCCGCTCGGGCGGGAGAGCAGGGGCGTGGTTTTGCAGTGGTTGCCGATGAGGTGCGTGTGCTATCAAGAAGAACACAAAACTCTACAGCCGAAATTTATACCACTATAGAAACCTTACAAAACACCACTAAAAAAGCCGTGAGCTTGATGGACAGCAGTAAGGGCTATGCCAACAATAGTGTGGATGATGTAAATGCTGCCGCACACGCACTAGAAGAAATTACTTTGGCGGTAAATGAGATTTCTGATATGGCGGGTCAAATAGCGGTTGCAGCAGAAGAGCAAACGCAAGTGACCAATGAAATTACTAGAAATACGGTTGCTATTAAAGATGTAACCGATGAAATAACTACCTCAGCTACCGCGCATTTAAGCCAAGCCGAAGTATTAAAAGACAGAGCTACAGACTTAAATGCTAAAGTAGCAACGTTTATTTTATAAGCAGCATACTTATAATTAAGTTTAATTAACTGTTGGGGTAAGGCGCTCGCTTACTCCATCAGTTTAATGAAATGGCTTGTTGTTGGGCTATTTGCACATACTTACGTTCTACCAGTTGTGATACTGGCACCAATTCAAATCCTTGCTCGGTTAATTGCGGTAAAGCGTGACGTAAAAAGTCGATGGTTTCGGGGTAGGGGTGCGCTATTGCAATGGCAAACTGATATTTAGTTGCTTTTGATTTTAGCTCTTCTAGCCTAAGTTGAAGCTGCTCAGGGGTAGTTATATTATCTAAAAATACATGCCGACCAATATTTTCTACCCCTAAAAAGTTAGCTGCGTTTTGCGCCTGGCTTAATTCGGTTGTTCGGCTATCGAGAAAATACAACTGACGCTTTTTAAGTACTTCCATGGTCCACTTCATTGCTTGGCTTTGCTGAGTGAGTGCAGAACCCATATGATTATTAACCCCTTTAACTTGTGGCAAACTCGCCAGTGCATTACCGAGTGTTTGTTGAAGTTGTGCTTTATCCATATTTAAAGTAAGTGCCCCAGGGCCTAGCTTTTTACCATTTAAAGCTTGCATAGGCACATGCAACAGGAGCTCTTTATTTGACTGACTAGCAAGGGTTGCAAATATTTGAGAATAGGGGGTATGAGGCAAAATTGAATAAGACAATTGCCCAGGTAAACTTAGGAATTCTAGGTCACGTTGATGATAACCTATGTCATCGATCACTATGGCTATTTGTTTGGCTTTAACACCATAGGGTGCAGCAAATAGGATTAAAAAAAGCCCAGCTAACACCATTAAATTTATAATTTTCACGTTTTATAATTTTTATTATCTTTAAATAGTTTACCGTTTTTATTGCATGCTAAGTAGCTGTTTTGCTTTTACTAACTGGATATCGGCTAATTCTTCAGCGTTAAAAACGGTGTTTTGTTCTGATTGTTCATTTTTTATTATAACGGCTTTATTTGTTTGTGGAAGTGTTGTTTGATTAATCGCCACATTTGGAGTTACGCCAATCCCTTCAATAGACTCTCCCAGTGGCGTAAAGTAACGTGCGGTGGTTAGTTTTAAGGCGGTATCGCCGTCGCCTAATGGAATAAGTGATTGCACTGTTCCTTTACCAAACGACTGACTCCCTACTATTTTTGCACGTAGATTTTCTTTTAACGCTGCAGCCAGTATTTCTGCTGCTGAGGCTGAGTTTTCATTAATCAGGACAACAATCGGAGCACCTTTCAAAATATCGCCGCGTTTAGCGTAAAAAGATTGGTTCGAATCATAAAAACGCCCTTTGGTCGTTACAATTAAACCATCTTGAAGAAACAGGTCTGCTACCGCAACTGCACTCTTTAAAGTGCCTCCCGGGTTATCTCGTAAATCAATAATTAGGCCTTTTAATGAATGGCCATAATGGTTTTGCATGGCGGCTATTTGCAAGGCAACCTCATGTAAAGTGTGATTAGAAAAGTTATTAATAGCGATGTAACCGCTACCTGAGTCAAGTAGTTGCTTGGTTACACTCGTTAGCTTAATTTGTTTTCTACTGAGATTAAATATTAGCGGTGTTTGAGTGTTATTACGGGTAATACTTAGCTGTACTTTACCGTTAGCACTGTCTTTGATGTATTGTGCAACTAAATCAATCGGACTATTTTCTACATAGTGCTGATTAACGGTAGTAATTATATCGCCTGAGCGAAGTCCTGCTTGTTTGGCTGGTGAATTATTAAGTACTTTAACAATCGTGGTGCGTTGCTCGATGCTTTTTACTTCTATACCTAGGCCGGTATAGCGACCATTAGTGTTATTAAATAATGCATTTAGCTCATTTTTATCTAAATACTTAGAGTAGGCATCGAGCTTAGAGTATAAGCGTTCAAATTGAGACGAGTTGTATTCAATATACTCACTGTTTTGCAGTGCTAAATCATCAACGTAGTAGGTGTGAATATTAAACAGTATTTCATTTATTTTTTGGCTTTCTAAGTCTTTAACCGAGCTTGCATAGGTAGTATTTATAAAGCCAAAAAGCACTAATAAAAAAAATAAGATAAAACACAAGCAGGGTGCTCGCTTTTTCACAGAAGTTTTTTGTTGGCAAATGTGTGTGTTTATCATAACTGCCTCTAACAGGATGCAGCTATTTTGATATTAAATACGCCTGCACCATTTTATGGGATTAACAGCACGCCCTTTATGACGTATTTCAAAGTATAGACCAGAATCGGCTTGTCCACCGCTTTGCCCAACTAATGCAACACTTTCACCTTCTCTGACCATATCACCCACGTCTTTTAGCAAGGTTTGTGCGTGTCCGTATAAGCTCATAAAGCCTTGGCCGTGGTCGAGTACGATTACCCAGCCATAACCTTTTAACCAATCGGCAAACACTACTTGGCCATTATCAATGCTATTAACAGAAGTCCCTTCAGATGCAGAAATTAATACGCCTTTCCAGTTTATTCCGCCGTGTTTACGTTGACCAAACCTATGCGCTAATTTCCCTTTGCTCGGCCAGTTTAATTTTCCTTTATTACGATTTAAGCCAAGTAGTTCAATTTTTGTGACTTTTTCTTCTTCTTCAAGTTCTTTGATAGTGGCAATCAGAGTTTGTTCGTTTTCTTCTAAATAGCTAATGGAATTTTTGGTTCTATTTAACTGCTTTTTTAGGTTTTGTAAGCTTGCTTGGCGCTCATTTTTAGCCCCAAGAAGTGCTGCTTGTCGTCTTTTTTGTTCCTCAAATAAAGCAACGAGCCTCTCTTTTGTTTTCGCAAGCTCAGCTTGATTTTTTGCAATCTCAACTTGCAGTGCTTTAAGATCATCAAGTTGCTTTATACGAGCTTTATTCAGGTAGTTATAGTAGCTAAGTGTGCGTTCAAATTTGGCGGTATCTTCTTGGTTAAGTAACATTTTTGAATAGTCATCGCTACCTGCCATATAAGCACTTTTTAATTGTGCTGCTAAAATACGTTGAAATTGGGCTTGTTGTTTTTCAAGCTTTGCCGCGCGTTGTTGTTGCTCTGCTTGCTGTTGTTGTGTTTTTTTAACGGATTGCTCAGCCATATTAAGTGCTTTAGCGTTTTTCGCTATAGCGAGCTCATGTGTTTTTAGTTTTTGCTGCTGTTTAGCTATTTCTTTTTGCTGTTGTTGAAACTCAGCTTGGCTTTGCTCTAAAGCAACTTGTACTTGGGATAGGTCTTTTTTGGTACGATCTTCATTAGCCACTGCAACGCCAGTGGCTAATGAGTTTAGTACACATATACACGCAATGATGCGGCATGCGCTTTTATTCATAAATTATTTCAACACCATAATTGGCGAACCTGTCATTTCTGCAGGTTGTTCCAAACCCATTAAATGCAGCATAGTAGGTGCAACATCGCTCAAGGCTTTACCGGTATGCGCTTGTGCGTCACGACCTACATAAATAAAGGGTACTGGCTCGCTAGTATGTGCTGTGTGCGCTTGGCCTGTTTTAAGGTTTGCCATTTGCTCTGCATTACCATGATCAGCAGTTATTAGTGCTTCTCCACCATATTCTTTAAGGGCATCAACTACACGACCAATACAGCTATCTACTGCTTCACAGGCTTTAACTGCCGCCTCAAATACACCTGAGTGGCCGACCATATCGCCATTAGGGTAGTTACAAATAATGGCATCATACTTTCCGCTTTTTATTGCTGCAACGAGTTTATCGGTAAGCATTTGTGAGTTCATTTCTGGCTGTAAATCATACGTTGCTACTTGAGGAGATGGGATAAGCTCGCGAGTTTCGCCGTCAAACTCATTTTCGCGTCCGCCACTAAAGAAAAAGGTAACGTGGGCATATTTTTCAGTTTCTGATATACGTAGCTGAGTTTTACCTTGTTTCTCAAACCATTCGCCAAGTACGTTATTAAGCGGCGTCGGGCCAAAAGCCACTGGCGCATCAATATCAGCAGCGTATTCAGTCATCATCACAAAGGCACTAAGCTCGGGCGATTTTTTCTTATTAAAGCCGTCAAAATCAGGTTCGACAAAGGCGCGAGTGATTTCGCGTGCGCGGTCTGCTCTAAAGTTGGCAAATATAATGGTGTCGCCATCATTTACTTTTACTGATTCGCTACCTTTTGGGGTAATAGTACTTGCTGCTACAAATTCGTCATTTTCATCGCGCTCATAAGCCGCGTTAAGTGCGTTTACGCCATCTTCATAATCAAAGTCGCTTTCACCTAGGGTGATTAAATTATACGCTTTTTCAACACGGTTCCAGCGGTTGTCTCTGTCCATGGCATAGTAACGACCAATTAATGAGGCTAAACGGCCACATTTAAGTTCGCTAAACAAGGCTTCAATACGCTCAATTGATGCTTTAGCGCTGCGTGGGGGAGTATCTCTGCCATCTAAAAAGGCATGAAAGTACACCTCTTTAGCGCCGCGTTTTGCAGCCAATTGTATACTCGCCACAATATGATCTTCGTGACTATGAACGCCACCAGGGCTTAGCAGTCCCATAATATGGACGGCTTTGTTGGCATGAACAGCTTTATCAATGTTTTCAACCAGTGCAGGGGTTGTATCAAATTCGCCATCATCAATGGCTTTTGTGATGCGAGTAAAATCTTGATACACAATACGACCAGCACCTAAATTAACGTGGCCAACCTCAGAATTACCCATTTGACCACCAGGAAGACCCACATCTAAACCCGATGCTGAAATTAATGTATGAGGGCGAGTTGCCCAAAGCTCATCTAATACAGGGGTATTAGCAGCTAAAATGGCATTACTTTGCTCATCTTCTCTGTATCCCCAGCCATCTAAAATCATTAATACCAGTGGTTTTTTATGCTCTGTCATAGTCACTCCTATTAGGGTCTGTTGACCTTTGCGGATTAAAATTTGTTCAAACTAGGGGCGGTTTAATCGCGGCGCGAGGTTTGTAACCTAGTGGGCTAAGTAAAAACCGAGCAACAAAGAGTAAATCGCCCCTAGGCAGAACCCTTCGGGCAGCACCTGTTTTGCATTGATGCTGCGTTATCGCCTATTTATGGGGAATAACCACACCACATAGGCTCTGCCTTGCCTAAATACCAAACAGACTGCTGCAAATTTAACCTTGAAAGATCAACAGACCCTAGCGTTGCTAAAATACACGCTAACATTAATGCCAACATGCCAAGCTTAAGCATACCGTGTTTTATAGCTAGGATCAGCAATGAAAAGAAGATATTAAAAATTTTCAATGAGCTCACTCTCTCAATTGTATACTTTGAAGGGGTGGGTTATTTTTTAGTTAAAAGAGCACTACATTGTGGCTTACAAGCGTGCTTAAACTCGCATTTTTAGCTGATTTGGGTATACTTGCGCGGCTAATCCCTATTTTATTCAAGTATTGAATAGGCTTGTGGGGTAAGCTAAGCCTATGTGTAGGTAAAATTCAGAGTAGCCTAACAGTGCTCTAAATTGAATTATAGGTGAGTGACTGCTCATTGTGTAAGTTCAATAAATATGAATTAAATATCTAAAACACCCTGTTTTAGCATGTAACTTTATAGTGGAAGTCGAATGGATCAATATATTGAATTTGTCTCAAATCATCCAATTCTAAGCCTAGCTTGGGTTGCGATTGCGTTTCTTATTGTTAGTGGCGCAATAAAAAGTAAATTTTCAGCAATTCGTCAGATCAATCCTCAGCAGTTAACGTTACTTATTAACCGCGAAGACGGTCAGGTTGTTGATATGCGTGGGCAAAAAGAGTTTAAAACAGGCCATATTGCCGGTGCTGTGCATTTAAACCCTGAAAAAGCCAAAGAATCTGATTTCTCAACCCTTGAAAAGTATAAGAGCAAACCCATTATAGTGGTATGTGCTGCAGGCATGACTGCTTCAGGCGTTGCAACCGCAATGCATAAAGCAGGTTATGAACAGGTTTATGTTTTATCTGGCGGTATGGGGGCGTGGCAATCAGCAAGTCTGCCAACAACAAGCGGTCGCTAATACCTCTTAGCTAAACCGATTAAGGATTAATTATGAGTAACGTTGTTTTATACACCAAAGGATATTGTCCTTTTTGTCATCGCGCATTAGCGCTGTTAGACAGCAAAGGTGTAGAATACACAAACATTGATATTGGCGTTCAGCCAGAGCTTCGCGATGAAATGATCGCCAAAGCCGGTGGCGCAAGCACGGTTCCACAAATTTTTATTAACGATGAACACATCGGTGGCTGTGACGACATGATGGCACTAGAAGCACAAGGTCACCTTGACGCTAAGCTGAGTGCTTAATTTAATTATAATAAATAACAGGTTAGGAATAACAATGAACGAACAAAATCAAAACGCAGCAGCAGAAGCTGATGCAGGCGCACAGTTTACTATTCAACGTATTTACACTAAAGATGTGTCGTTTGAAACGCCAAATTCACCAGCTATTTTTCAAAAAGAGTGGGCTCCAGAAGTAAAATTAGATTTAGATACACGCTCTAATAAGCTTGATGAAGGTGTTTACGAAGTTGTTTTAGCGTTAACTGTAACAGCATCTATCGGTGAAGAAACTGCGTTTTTGTGTGAAATTCAACAAGCAGGTATTTTTACTATTGCTGAAGTTGAAGAGATGCAATTAGCACATATGTTAGGTGCATTCTGTCCTAACGTGTTATTCCCATATGCACGTGAAGCGGTATCGAACTTAGTAAACCGTGGTACGTTTCCACAACTTAATCTTGCGCCAGTTAACTTTGACGCATTATTTGCACAGTACATGCAGCAACGCACAGCGCAAGCTGAGCAGGCTTCAGCAGACGCATAATTTATGAATACAGCAACATCAGCTGTTACTGTTTTAGGGGCGGGGTCATATGGCACCGCCCTTGCTATTTGTTTAGCCCGAAATGGTCACAAAGTGACTTTATGGGGGCGCAATAGCCAAGACGTTGCGACGCTTGCAGCTGAGCGAAAAAATCAACGTTACTTACCTGATATTCCTTTTCCTGATACCTTAACTCTTGAAGCCGATTTACAGCATGCAACAGCAGCTAGCGATATTGTTTTAGTTGTTGTGCCAAGTCATGCGTTTGCTGACACGTTAAAGCAAATTAAACCGGCTTTGCGCTCTGATGCAAAAATAGCGTGGGCTACTAAAGGGCTTGAGCCAGATACTGGGCGTTTATTGCAAGAAGTGGCAGTGCAAGAACTCGGTGAAGAAGTACCATTAGCAGTGCTTTCGGGGCCAACTTTTGCCAAAGAAATGGCTAAGGGCTCACCAACCGCTATTTCGGTGTCATCAACGTCATCAGCATTTGCGAAACAAATTGCCGATTTATTACATTGCGGTCGCTCGTTTAGAGTGTACAACAATGACGACTTTATTGGCATACAGCTTGGTGGTGCGGTTAAAAACGTAATTGCTATTGGTGCAGGGATTTCTGATGGTGTTGGCTTTGGTGCAAATGCACGTACCGCGCTTATTACCCGTGGTTTAGCAGAGTTATCGCGTTTGGGTTGTGCCCTAGGTGCGAAACCAGAGACCTTTATGGGGATGGCTGGTTTAGGCGATTTAATTCTAACCTGTACCGATAATCAGTCGCGCAACCGCCGTTTTGGTTTAGCCTTAGGTCAAGGTGAAAGTGTTGATGATGCGATTGCATCAATCGGCCAAGTAGTTGAAGGCTTCAGAAATACCAAAGAAGTGTATTTACTTGCACAGCGTGCGGGCGTTGAAATGCCAATCACTGAGCAAATATACAAAGTGCTTTATGAGAATAAAGGCATGAAAGCAGCTGCTATGGCATTACTTGGTAGAGAACAAACTTCTGAGTAATAACACCAAATTTATTAAAATCAATTATTGCCTACCTTAAGTGTTATTCATAGTGAGCAACCTTAAGGTATTGGCAAATATGCTAATCTTAAGGTTGCTTTAATAAAGCTATTACAACATATACGCTTAATTAGAGTAGTTTGTCATTATTTGATTGACGTTTATTTTGGCTAAACCTTGATTATAAATTTGTTGCCATTTTTGTCCTTCTGCATCGTTTCTAAACGCAATATATAGTTTTTTCTCTTCAAGTAAATTTGCGTTCATCGCAACTTTACTTGCAATGCTGGTAAGGGATTTATCTGTGCTCAGTAAGTACTTTAATGCATTAGCATCAATAACTGCTGCGTCTATTTATGGCCAACCACACTACATAGACTCAATCTTACCTCAAGATCAAACATGCAGCTGTAAACTTAACCTTTAAATGTCACTAGATCTTGAATAAATACAACTTTCAACAGTCTACTTGTCTCAGTTTTAGGTTACGTTTTAAAAACACGGGCAGAATCTTTTAATTGTGCCGCTAGCTCTTGCATATCCCGAGAGTAAGTTTGAACTTGTTCAATTTTAGCCATACTACTTTGTCCAGCCGATACCACTTCATTAATATTTTTACTTAAGTCCTCAGCAACGGTGCTTTGCTCGGTAACTGCACTTGAAATATGGCTCGACATTTGGGTAATTGATCCAATTGCGTCAGAAATATTTGCAATCAGCTCGCTCGCTGCAGTTGCGGCACTCATACTGTCTTGACTCATATTTTTACTAAGTTGCATGACATTTACTGCAGATTGAGAGCCTTTTTGCAAATTTTCAATGGTAGTATGGATCTCCGCTGTGCTTTTTTGTGTTCTACTTGCCAAAGAACGTACTTCATCAGCAACTACGGCAAACCCTCGCCCTTGCTCACCTGCTCGAGCTGCTTCAATAGCGGCGTTTAATGCCAGTAGGTTTGTTTGTTCTGCGATAGCCTGAATAACGTCAAGTACTGATACAATATCCTGAACAGATTCTTCTAAAGTACCTATTACTCTAGATGATTCATCAAGTTGACCGACTAAACTTTCAATAGAGTTAATAGAGTTTAAAAAAGCTTCATGAACTTTTTGTGCATCAATATTTGCAGTTTCTGCAGAGTTCAAAGTATGCTTTGCATTATTTTCTATTTCGGTTGCAGAGGAAGCCATTTGTGTAATAGCTGTCGCTATTTGGTCTGTTTCTACCTGTTGTGTGGATAAATAGTGCACGCCTTCTGCGCTTAGTGATGAGATATTACCTGCAACACTAAGCGAATCATCTACCGACAATTTAAAACCATTTATAAGCGCTGCAATTTTATGCTCAAACTTATTAAAAGAGGCTGCCAGTTGACCTATTTCGTCATCGCGTCTAACAACGATTTCTTGTGTTAGGTCGCCATCACCACTGGCTATCATTGCCATTTTTTCTGCTACCTCAGATAGAGGCTGCGCAACTAGTTTTTTAAAAATATAAACTAAAACAGCTCCCAAAATACTGGCAAGCAACAGCATCTCAATGACTAAAAATATCGCCAATTCAGTTAATACTTTATCAATATGACTGTATTCAACGTAAAGACTCACTGAGCCGACTTTATTAGGGGTGCCTGAATCATCATAAATAAGTTCACTTTGTATAACAGACTGTGTTTTTACACCGTCTGTTTCTGCAAAAACTTGCTCATTAGTATCATAAATTGTTATTTTAGAAATATTATCAGAAGCTACTTCAGCTTTTATTAACTTATTTGCGAGCTCGTCTTGAAAGTTCCACATTGCATTGGGTAACGATAAACCAATACGTTCCTTAGCTAGGCTAATCTCAGTATCAAGTTTTTGCTTTAGTTGCTTACTTTGGGTGGTATAATCATAAATTCCAAAGCACAACAGCACCAATATCATAGCGCTCAACGTGGTAACTACAAGCCTAAATAAAATTGAACGGGTCAAAGGATGTCCTTACTTTAAGTAGTTTGACATTATTGCATTAACATCTATCTTCTCTAACCCTGAGTTGTAGATTTGTTGCCATTTTTTTCCTTCGGCATCGTTTCTAAATGCAATATAAAGGCTTTTATCTTCAAGTAATGTTTCATTCATTGATACTTTACTTTTCATGCTTGCCAGTGATTTATCAGTACTTAGTAAATAATTAAGCACATTGGCATCAATAACTGCTGCATCAATTCTACCAGCTGCAACTTTTTTGATATTTAGTACATCGGAGGGGACTGCATCACCCTTTATCGAACCTGCGGCAATCATATCGTCAAGCTCTTTAGTATTTACATAATCTTGCACCACACCTATACGCTTACCAGCTAAATCACTGGTAGTAGAGAAAGTGATAGGTTTTACATTGTTTTGTACTAACCCAAGTGGACCTGTACCTGTTGGATTTGAAAATACAAAATCAGACGTGTCATGCATATACTCAGGAAAATAACCAACATACTTTGAATTTGCTTGAGCTGCAGAATTAACTGCGCGAGACCATGGGAAAAAGTCTACAACAAGCTCGTGCCCTTCAGCTTTAAATGCGGCTTTTGCTACAGCAACAGATGCACCTTGTTGATCGAGTGATTTATCAGCATAAGGCGGCCAAGCTAATGACGTTAAGTAAACGGTATCGGCACAGACTAAGTTTGAAAAACCTAATAATATTAATAGTAATAATGTTTTCATAGCGTAACCTTAAAAGTTAAATGTTCTTGATACTGAAAGAAGTATAGTCGAGTCACCATAGGTGTCTAAGTCTGTGTCTTCATAGCTGGCCGATAAGTTCCAGTCGTTGATAGTGTAATTAGCACCAACACGCCAATGAATATAGTTATCATCATCAGCTTCCCACTGCCATTTGTCGTCATCATGGCTGAGTGAGTAGTCGGCACCTATATCAATCGAAAAAGCATCATTAATGGGAAAGTTGTGCGTGATCATTACAATGCTGTGACCAGCACCCGTACCAAAGTAATCCCATGCATGCCAGAAGTTTAGATTAGTATTACCATAATTGAACTTAGCGTACGCTTCAGCATAGTTATAGTCTGAGCTAAAGTCCTCGCCATGGTAGGTGTATTGAGCTATGCCTACGTCAAGGTTTATAGAATCGTTTAGGCTAGTAAAATAACCTAAATAACCGTCTGCTTCTATGTCTGTACCTTCTCCAAAGTCGACATTTGAACCCCAAACACCAGCATAAAAACCAGTGTCTCCAGCCCAGTCAAAACTAGCCTGTAGGGCGGGGTCCTCTTGAGTTTGGCTAACACCATTGAATAAATAATCAGAAACAACAGTTACTGTTGCCGAAGTTGCCGCAAGTGATGAAGTTGAGCAAAGTAGGAATGAGCTAAGTAATAATTTTTTCATAATTTAACGTTTTAAAAAGGAATATTATTATTAGCTTAGTACAAGTTTATAGATTTTGAAAAATAGTCAGTGATAAGGGTCTGTTGACCTTTGTGGATTAAAATTTGTTCAAAATAGGAGCGGTTTAATCGCGGCGCGAGGTTTGTAACCTAGTGGGCTCGATAACTGCTCCTGCGTTATTCTACTGGCTTACATCCATGTAAGAATGAGTAAAAACCGAGCAAAAAAGAGTAAATCGTCTCTAGGCAGAACCCTTTGGGCAGCGCCTGTTTGTTATTGATGCTGCGTTATCGCCTATTTGTGGGGAATACCACACCACCTAGGCTCTGCCTTGCCTAAATACCAAGCAGAATGCTGCAAATTCAACCTTGAAAGGTCAACAGATCCTAATACTTAGTGGCGCTTAAAGTTACTAAATTTAAACGCCAGTTTAATTTATTGGGCGTTAGGAAAACCAAGTTGGCGCCAAGATTCATACACAAACACAGCTACTGCATTAGATAGGTTCATACTGCGACTATCGGCTTGCATAGGAATACGAACACGTTGCTCATTGGGTAATGCTTGGATCATTTCATCAGGCAAACCTCGAGTCTCAGGACCAAATACCAAACAGTCACCCGCTTCATACTGTGCTTGGTGATGAAATTGACTACCTTTAGTAGTGCACGCATACACTTTTTTAGGCTGGCACTTTTCTAAGTAAGCTTCAAATGAAGCATGGCGTTGCACATGGCTAAATTCGTGATAATCAAGGCCAGCGCGTTTTACACGTTTGTCATCCCACTCAAACCCCAATGGTTCAATTAAATGAAGTGCAAAGCCTGTATTGGCACATAAACGAATGATATTCCCGGTGTTAGGCGGAATTTCAGGTTGGTATAAAACAATATCCAGCACAATAAGCCCTATAAAATCTTTAATTTGACGAGCTCAGTATACACGAACAATGAATAAAAAATGATATACTGAAAACATTAAATACAGCTTACAGCGGAAAGATACGTGCATAATCGCAGTTATGAATTTTGGGTTAAAGCCTCTAGCATAGTGACCATGGTTATGGTCAGCCTAATGATTGCGACCAAGGCATGGGCGTGGCTAGCGTCGGGTTCTGCGTCAATGCTTGGCTCATTAACCGACTCATTAATGGATATCACAGCAACACTAATGAGCTTTTTGGTTTTATCGTATGCACTGCGTCCTGCGGATGACGACCACCGATTTGGCCACGGTAAAGCAGAGGCGCTTGCAGGGTTAGGGCAGGCCGCTTTTATTGCAGGCTCGGGTTGTTTATTGGCGTTTCATGGTATTGAGCGTCTCATTAACCCCGTAGAGCTGACGCATTCATTATTAGGTGTATGGGTGAGTATTTTTGCCATAGTGTGTACATTAGTGATTGTGTATGTGCAAAATAAAGTCGTAAAGCATACAGAATCAATCGCTATAAAAGCAGATTCTGTGCACTACAAAGGCGATTTAATTTTAAATGCAGCGGTGCTACTTGCTATTTTACTTGCTTATTATGGGGTGCTGTATGCTGATCCGTTATTTGCCATAGGTGTGGCAGGATATTTACTTTATAACAGCTGGGATATAGCAACCGAGAGTGCCTCACACTTAATGGATAAAGAGCTACCCGATGAAGAAAAGCAAAGTATTTTTGAAATAGCCCGTAATCATAATGACGTTTATGGGGTGCACGGTATTCGTACTCGTCAAGGTGGTAAAGTTAAGTTTATTCAGCTGCATTTAGAGCTTGATGATAATTTACCACTTATTCGCGCCCATAAAGTAGCAGACGAAGTGGAAGCCATGATCACTCAGCAGTTTGAATCACAAGTGGATATATTGATTCATCTAGATCCGCTCTCGCTCAGTCGTTAACCTAATCTGAACTCTGCTTGAGATAGATTTATTATCTATAATTGAGGTTAATTTACAGACTCGCAAAATTTATACAGGCTAGTTAGCAGTGATTGGCGGATATCATCACGTTCAAAAAACAGCTCGTGCTTAGCTCCTTTAAACTGCTTGATTAGAGTATTTTTATGCCTACTTGCGAGCTTATGTTGGGCTTGATTATCAACCACTTCATCATTTTCTGCGCTGGCTATAAATAGTGGGGTGGTTATAGATAGCTTATCGAGTGCTTTAATGAACGAAAAAACGGTATGCAGCCAACCATAAGTCACACCACCTAATTGTAATAGTGGGGTTTGCTGATAAGTTGCCCTAAATTGCTCGTAACGTATTTGACTACTGGTTAAAGTATTAAGCGCAAACTCTTCAGCTGAATAATCGCTTTGCCCTAGTGCATAACATCCTGAGAAACCTAACAATGATGCACTCGCAGCGATAAACTGTGCAATTGGTTTGGGTATTCCTTTGGTATAAATATCAAACATGGGCGCCGATAAAAACGCTCCACTAAAATCATGTGAATAGCGTGCTAAGTAATCAAACGCAATGGCGCCGCCCATTGAATGGCTAAGTAGTAGTTTTTTACCTTGCCAGTGCTGCTGCACCACTTTTTTATTAAACTGGTTAAGATCGTGACTGTAATCTTCAAATTGTTTTACGTAGCCTTTGTGGGGGTTTTTTAATAACCGATAAGAGCGCCCCTGGCCTTGGTGATCAACAATAAACACAGCAAAATTATTACAATAAAGCTCCCAAAGTAGCTCTTTGTATTTATCGAGTCCTTCAATACGCCCTGAACTAATAACAATAGCTGTATGAGCATTTTTAGGCTTGGCATAAGCATAAAATAACTCCCCAGCTGCTGTGTTTAAATACGCTTTTTTAAGCGTATAAGTATAAAACTCAGTAATTGCAGACAGGTTATTTTCAAGCTCGCTTTCAGTGCTATAAAACATGGTCTCTCTTTTGTATTGGTAAGCTTACTTCAACGCATAATCCGCCAGCGCCTTTGTTTGATAAAACTAAATTTCCGCCATGCGCTATTACCGCATTTTTTGCAATGGCTAACCCTAACCCTGTCCCCCCACTGTGTCGGTCGCGGGCATCTGATTGCCTAAAAAACGGTTCACACAACTTATCGAGTTGCGCTTTAGGTACGCCTGGGCCGTCATCACATATTTGTATGTATATGGTATCACTGTGTTTTAAGCTAATACTAATAGTATGTTGTGCATATTTAATGGCGTTGCGCAGAATGTTCTCTAAGGCACTGGCAATCAACATTTCGTCGCACTCTATATTTACTTCAACATTACCATGTACAATTAAGGTTTTATTGTGCTGTTTTGCTTCAAACTGAGCATCGTTTATTACATGGTCAACAATCACTTGCAGCGACTGTGTTTGCAGCGATAAAGGTTGGCTATTGGCTTCTAAGCGCGATATCTGCAATACATCGGCTATCATTTTATCCAGTTGGTTAGCTTCTTTTTCAATACGCAACAAATAAGATTGATTTGCCTCACTTGCCTGCATTTGTGCAAGTCCTGTAGCCATTTTTAAACGGGTTAGCGGGGAGCGTAATTCATGGGATATATCGGCTAATAAACGTTTTTGAGCGCTAAGCAGTTGCTCTAGTTGATCGGCCATCCGGTTAAAGTCGCGCCCTAAAACTCCAAGTTCATCTTTTCGCTGACTATTTATTGTTGCACGCGCACTTAAATCGCCGTTTGAGAGCCTGATAGCGGCTTGTTTTAAGCTATTTATAGGGGCAATTAAGTTACGGCTAAATAAAAAGCTAAGCGTAAGCGAGGCAATAATTGCCATGGTAATTTTTAACCAAACGGGTAATAATCTTAAGCGAATAAAGAGCGGTCGCTGCTGATTGATATCGATTTCATATAACTCAAATTCCCCTTCAGGAACCCGAATACGCACAGGGCCAAAAGCTTGGTAATATTCAGTAAAAATAACCTGTGGTGGCATGCCCTTACTAAAGTTAAGTAAGCTTAAATCAATATTGTTCTCAACATTTTTACTGATCAACACTTCATCGCTATTTTGTGAATTTAAATAAAGCAACTTACGTTTCGTTAAACGCGGATGAGTAATAATGTCATTAATAGAGCGCTTGTGTTTATGTGCGCTACGCTCGATACCTCGTGCCAAATATTCTAGATTTTTTTGCATCGGTCCTTGTAGTGGATCATGGCTAATGGCGTTTATTAGTGAAATATTACTCAAGAAAAAGAGCGCTGTAAAAGTGCCAATAATGGTCAGCCAAAACCACGTAAACACTTTAAAAAACAGATAATGTCGTGGGTGGCGTAGCCAACTAAAGCGCAGAGCTTTATTCTCCTTGGATGAAGACATATCCCGCTCCTCTCATTGTTTTAATTTTATCGCCCTCAATATGCTCGGCTATTTTTTTACGAATATTACTCACATGCATATCTATAGAGCGGTCAAAAGATGCTAAACGTCTGCCTAATACATCTTCGCTTATTTGCTCTTTGCTAATTACATCAGGCGCGTGTTTTATCAATAAAGCGAGTATTTCGTATTCGGTGCCCGTTAATGTGAGGGGGATGTTATTAATACTGGCCTCTCGCGCAGCAAAATTAATAGTAATACCATTTAAAGAGAGCTTTTTATTAGTGTTATTACTTACACTATTAATATGTTCAATGCGGCGAGTAATTGCTTTTACGCGGGCTAGTAGTTCTCTGTGATTAAAAGGCTTTGGTATGTAGTCGTCAGCGCCGAGTTCTAAACCAAAAATACGGTCAAAGTCTTCTCCTTTAGCGGTCAGCATAATCACCGGTGTTAATTTACTTTGCCTGAGTTGTTTCAGTACTTCAAAGCCATCTATAGAGGGCAACATGACGTCTAGTAATATAAGCGCGTAATCGTTTTGCAAGGCAAGCTCTAAGCCTTGTTGACCATCATGTGCGGTTTGAATGCTAAAGCCTTGTGCACTTAGGTATTCGCTTAATAATTCGCATAAACCGGTGTCATCATCAATCATTAATAGTTTCATATATAAAGCCTTACGAGCTGTTAATGGTTTTATTTTACGCGTTTAATGTATCAATAGTTAGTCTTTACATAACCTTTACACTGCTTTGCGTTACTTTTCATTGAACCAGTTATAGTGAACATACTGGTTAGCAGCCAACAACCAATCCAATATTAAGGTGATGATTATGACTAAAGTAAACACGTTATCAAAATTAGTACTCATTTGCGGTTTAACAGCGGCAACGCTCACTACGGGCAGCGTATTTGCAAAAGGCGATGGCTATAAACAAGGTCACTCTCAGGCGCGCTTTTTACTCTCTGAGCGAGCAGCAGATAAGCTGGCACTTACGCAAGAGCAACAGACACAACTAAAAGCGATTTTTACAGCGCAAAAAACGCAAATTAAAGCGCTAAGAAGCCAAGACAAAGACGCGCGCCAGGCACAGCGCCAAGCCTATAAAGAACAAATGGATACGTTATTGTCAGCGCCAAATTTTGACGAAAATGCAGCGAAAGAGTTATTAACTGCACGCCAAGATAAGAAACAGCAATTGGGGTTAATTAAATTAAAAACCCAGCATCAAGTAATGCAACTACTTAACGCTGAGCAAAAAGAGAAGTTAGCTAAAATTCAGCAGCGAATGACCAAAAAGCACCGCAAGCATAAAGCATAGCGTTTTAACACAAAGCAAAAAGCCAGCTAAATGCTGGCTTTTTTATATTACACGAGTGATTATTTAAAAAAGTCATCTTCATTTTTTGCCATCATTGCTTCAATGTCTTCAATCATGTCTTGATTTAACTCATCTGCAGAGGTGATGGGTGCTGAAATTTTATTATTTTCAAACGACCACTCACCTAAGTCAATAAGTTGGCAACGCTTTGAACAAAAAGGGCGGTGCGGACTTTGTGCTGACCATTCTACTTTTACTTTGCAGGTTGGGCAGTTAACCATAGTTGGCATAATTTACTCTCAAATTAATATAGGCTTGGCTGCTCAATTTATCGTTAAGCAACTAAGCATTTTATTTAAAAACTAGTAACGCGGTTTATCTCAGCCAGCGAGGTCACACCCTCTGCTGCTTTACGAATACCTGATAAACGCAAATTGTTATACCCTGCTTTAAGTGATACCTCAGCAATTTCTAATGAGTTACCACCACGCATTATAATTTGCGCTATTTCGGGGGTGATTTTCATAACCTCGTAAATACCAACACGGCCTTTATAGCCCTCAGTACAGCTTTCACAGCCTTTAGGGGCATACAAAACCATATCCTGTATTTGTTGTTCACTAAAGCCTTGGCGAATAAGCTCTTCACGGGGTAACTGCTCTGGTGTTTTACATTTAGAGCATAATCGGCGCGCTAATCGCTGAGCGATTATTAAGCTAATTGAACTGGCCACATTATACGCGGGTACGCCCATGTTTAATAAACGAGTTATGGTTTCAGGTGCAGAGTTAGTATGTAGCGTTGATAGTACTAAGTGACCGGTTTGTGCCGCTTTAATTGATATTTCAGCGGTTTCTAAATCTCGTATCTCACCTACCATTACTACATCGGGATCTTGGCGTAAGAACGCTCGTAAAGCATTAGCAAAGGTCATGTCGGCTTTAATGTTTATTTGTACCTGATTAACCCCTTCGAGGTTAATTTCTACCGGATCTTCGGCGGTACTGATGTTACGCTCTGGCTGATTGAGTATATTTAAACCCGTATACAGGGAGACGGTTTTACCTGAGCCAGTTGGACCGGTAACTAAAATCATCCCTTGTGGTTGCTCTAATGCATCGAGGTAGAGTTTTTTCTGCTCAGGTTCATAACCTAATACATCAATACCTAACATGGCACTTGATGAATCGAGGATACGCATTACAATTTTTTCGCCCCATAAGGTAGGCATGGTACTAACACGAAAATCAATACTTTTACGTTCTGTCACTTTGAGTTTTATACGGCCATCTTGTGGCTTACGTTTTTCAGCGATATCAAGGCGCGACATAACTTTTATACGGGCAGATAGCTTACTGGCCAAGGTGTTTGGCGGGCTGGCTACCTCATGTAAAATTCCGTCGATACGAAAGCGAATACGGTATTTATGTTCATAAGGTTCAAAGTGAAGATCCGAAGCGCCTTTTTTTATTGCGTCCATTAAAATTTTATTAATGTAGACAATAATAGGGGCGTCGTCTTTGTCATCGTCTTTTGGCGTATGGTCTTTTTGTGGCTCAGAATCTAGTTCAGCAAACTCTTTAAATTCATCCTCACTTAAATTTAAGCTACCTGCAGCATCCAGTAGTTGCTCAATTTTATTATCGAGTTGAATGTAGTCAACTACCACCACTTCACACGATAAACCGGTGCTAAATTCAAAGTTTTCAAAAGCGCCGTAATCGGTAGGATCTGAAGCGGCAATATATACTTTTCTGCCTTTTTGTACCAAAGGTAAAATATGATGCTTACGGATCAGCTTTTCTTTAACTAGCTCGGCAGGAATTTGTGCAACATTAAAATCTTTTAAATCAAAAAAAGGTACTCTAAACAAATCAATACATTGCTCAGCTAAATCGTTGCTATCTATTTTTCCGCATTTAGAAATAAGTTCTGCGGTTGACGCAAAGTCTTGCTGCCTGGCTTTTACGGTATCGGTATCGACACGGCCGAGGGTAATAAATTTTCTTAGTAACGGTGAGTTAATATTCATTGCGCACCTGATTTAATCCTTCTTTACTCAGCAATTTATCAGAAAAAAGAAAGGAATACATTAATCGTACCAATGCAGCAGATAATTTACCGATAAAAAATATCAGTTTATTGCGCTGTGATTGGGTCAGTCACTTTATATTGTAGACTTTGCTTGCTGTAAATAATAACTATGTAGCCTAAGTAAGTCTTGTTTTACATCGTTTAAATCGCGGTTATTATTTAAAATATCATCCGCTTTTTGTTGTTTATGCTCACGAGACATCTGTGCGTCAATAATTTGTTTTGCTTGTTCAGAGCTAATATTGTCACGTTTTGTGGTGCGGGTAATTTGTATTTCTACTGGTACATCAATTAGTAAAGTACGATTACAGTAGCGATCAAGCTCATTTTCAAATAATAGCGGGGCAACTAAAACCACATAGTCGCTTTGCGCGTTTTTTAAATCAATAATAAGCTGAGTGCGTATTAAAGGATGCAACAGCGCATTGAGCCATGTTTTTTGCTCAGGGTTACTAAAAATACGTGCTCTTAGCTCGCTACGGTTTAATGCGCCATGTTCATCGAGTATGTCAGAGCCAAAATGCTTAACAATGGCATTAAGTCCTTCTGAGCCAGGTTCAACCACTTGGCGAGCTACAATATCAGCATCAACAATAGTAATGCCTAGCTCTGCCAACATATCGCTAACTGCGGTTTTACCACAGCCAATCCCACCGGTTAGGCCCAGCACCCAGTTATTTTTATGGTGTTGTGTATTACTCATAGTTAGTAACCAATAAAATTAAAATAGCTGTTTTGTAGTTGTGTACCCCACAGCATAGTTATCCAACCGGCTATTGCTAAATAAGGACCAAAAGGAATAGGCGTTGCTTTGTCTTTACCTTGAATACTCAGCAGGGCAATGCCTATTACTGCGCCTACCACGCTTGAGAGTAAAATAATGGTCAATAACGATTGCCAACCTAGCAGTGCGCCAAATACAGCCAGTAATTTAAAGTCGCCATAACCCATACCTTCTTTGCCAGTAATTAGCTTAAACAGCCAAAACACACTCCACAAGCTTAAATAACCACATGCTGCACCAATAATAGCATCGCTAGGGGCTATGGTATAACCCATAACTGATGCGATTAATGCTAGCCATAAAAGCGGCAAAGTAAGCTGATCTGGCAGTAGCATGTGATCAATATCAATAAAAGTCAGTGCTACCAATGCCCAAGTCACTACAATGTACAATAAAGCCTGCTCAGTTGCGCCAAAAGTGTAAGCAACAACTAGGCTTAAAATAGCGGTAATGGCTTCAACGATTGGGTAACGCACTGATATTGGGTTATTACAGGTTGCGCATTTACCTTTTAAAAATAACCAACTAAATATAGGAATGTTTTGCCATGGTTTAATGGCTGCTTTGCACTTAGGACAACATGAGTTGGGCTTAAGTAAATTAAACGTGTCAGTATTTTGTGAGGTGGTCTGTTCAGTCTTTGGGCTGGTTAGTTCATCGGCTAATAATAGGCGGCACTCAGTTTGCCATTCTTTTTGCATCATTACTGGCAAGCGATATATCACCACATTTAAAAAGCTGCCGATACATAAACTCACTAGGCCAACCGTGGTCAAATAAAACCATAAGTTAGCCTGCATCGCGTTGCTGATATCAATAAAAAGACTTTGCATTTATTTTACCTAAAACTAAATTCTGTGTTGATAATACAGTGGTTTTATATAAGTGCAAAATTAGGTTCAAGCAACGGGCAACGAGATGTGGGGAATCACCGCGTTTTAATTGTTCTGTAGGCGGGGCTTTATGCCGCGTAAGGTCATTATTCACAAAGAGGTTAAGAGACGCTTCGCTTTTAGAGGTTGTTAAGGTTACGGGTAACGGGCGGCGAGCCTCGAATTCCGCGACTAAAACCTGTCTACACAACTGAGCCTAGTTGGAAAATAGGTAAATACATGGCCACAATTAAGCCGCCAACTAATACGCCTAACACCGCCATAATTAATGGCTCAAGTAAGCTAGATAGGCCATCTACTGCGTCATCCACTTCTTGCTCGTAAATAGTGGCGACTTTAGCTAGCATACCATCAAGCGATCCTGATTCTTCACCAATGGCAACCATTTGTATTACCATATCGGGGAATATTTTAGAGTTACGCATCGCCCAGTTCATTTGATTGCCTGAGCTTACCTCGGCTTTTATTTCTAAAATAGCATACCGGTAAACTGCGTTACCTGAGGCACCTGCTGCAGAATCCAAAGCATCCACCAATGGTACACCCGCAGCAAAAGTGGTCGATAAAGTCCGCGCATAACGTGCCACGGCCGCTTTATTTAAAATCATGCCGACAACCGGAAGCTTCAGTATGGCGCGATCGGTGGCATCACGCAACTTTAAGCTTCTTAAGTGTGCCTCTTTGAATATATAACCAAAAGCCACAACGCCAATAAGGGCTATCCACCAGTACTCTTGCATAAATTCAGAAATAGCAATTACAAATAAAGTAAAAGCAGGTAGTTCGGCACCAAAGCCGGCAAATATCTCTTGAAACTGTGGTACTACAAATATCAGCAATATTGAGGTAACAATAAACGCCACAACCAACACTGCTGCGGGGTAAAACATGGCTTTTTTAATTTTTGATTTTAGCGCTTCTGACTTTTCTTTATATAGGGCTACGCGGTCAAATATTTTATCTAAAGACCCTGACTGTTCGCCAGAGGCTACTAAATCGCAATATAAATCATCAAAATAACGAGGGTATTTCCTAAGTGCGTTAGAAAGTGGCAATCCTGCTTTCACTTCCCCGCCAATAGCGCTCATAAGTTTACTAACGCTTTTATTGGATGAACCAGAAGCTATCATTTCAATGGATTGAATTAGCGGCACACCGGCCATCAGCATAGTGGCTATTTGCCGGGTGACTAACGCAATATCTTTTGGGGTAATTTTTTGCACGCTTTGTAAACCAAATAACGGCTTGGCTTTTCGTTTTACTTTTGAAGGGGTAATGCCTTGCTTGCGCAGCTGGGCTTTAACTAGAGCGATACTTGATCCGGTTAGCTCTCCTTCAAGTCTTTTACCACGAGCACTTACACCAATCCATTGAAAAGTATCCAAACCTTTTTCTTGTTGTTTAGCCATATATTTTAACCCGAAACTCAAAAAGGCAGCATGTCGCTGCCTTATTTTCTAATTTTCTGTATATTCCAGTTTAGATAAGTTTAAGCTAAAAGAGCAGAAGAAACCTGCTCTTTAAAAGCTTTAAATACGGCACTCTGAAGGTACATACTTATTATTAGCTGCATCTCCTACAGCACATACCCATGAAATACTACCAGCGTTTAAACTTGGAGTAGCAGATATACTTACTCCGCCAGCCTGAGTTGTAGAAGTTACGGTGATTACACCTGTTGCATCTGCGCATGATAGAGTTGCTGTATTAGTCGTCGCATCAGCTGCTGCTATGGTGCTTACGCCTAAACAACTACCAGCAGCAATTGCATTTGATGTTACAATATTCTCTGATACAGTTGCCTTTGCTGCTGACATTAGAGAAACAGGTTCTGCAACTCTAGAGCGAATTGTATAATCCTGATAAGCAGGCAGTGCAACTGCTGCTAAAATACCGATGATTGCTACTACAATCATTAATTCAATTAGGGTGAAACCCTTTTGGTTTTGTTGTGTCATTGTTTGCATGTTTCCTCTCCTAAAGGATAATGTTGCGGTAAGCCAAACGGGTATAAATTATAAATATAACTTATGTTGTTTACTTAACCTGTTACTACAAAAAATAAAATCATTTTTGCCAAGTGGCATTTTAGCACCATTGGTAATCACTATTTTAAAATTATTACCTTAAAGCAATGACCCAAAAGTAATGCACAGCATGGCGGTTATTCGTTTCTCGTCCCTTATTTGAGTATAAACCCAACCATTAAAAGTTAGTTATAACCCGCTTAAGTTACAAGTTAATTATAAAAATAAACCTTGTCGTTTATTTTTATTCTGTCCCTTACAAATGCTTCTCCATTCTTTTTAACTAATTAAGTATTTAAAACTAGTCAATATGAATGAGTCTAACACTGTTTATTGCGCTTTTGTATTTAAAAACTTTATAAAAAACGCCTTTATTTAATAACTTGTTACAAATAGTCCTTTAGGATTATTTAATGCTCTTTTTTAAAAGCTGTCAATCAATTAGCGCAAGAAACTATAAATAGTTTTTACATTATTTATTCAAATCGCATCGATAAATCGATTGATTGTAAATTTTTTGTAAGCGCTCCACTTGAGATAAAGTCGACCCCAGCTTGTGAGTAGGCTTTGAGCGTTTCCAAGGTCATATTGCCTGATACTTCTAATTTAGCGCGCTTATTTGTAATGGTAACCGCTTGGCGTATTTGCTCAGGATTAAAATTATCTAGCATTATAATGTCGGCGCCTGCGTCAATGGCTTGCTCTAGCTCATCAAACGATTCAACCTCAACCTCTATAGGTTTATCGGCATGATTTAGCTTAGCTTGAGCTACTGCGTTATTAATTCCTCCGCAGGCTGCTATGTGGTTTTCTTTAATTAAAAACGCATCAAACAATCCAATTCGGTGGTTTGCACCGCCGCCACACTTCACTGCATATTTTTGCAATGCTCTTAGCCCCGGAATGGTTTTACGGGTATCGAGTAGTTGCGTGCTAGTGCCACTTAGCTCTTTTACATAATGCGCGGTGGTGGTGGCTGTTCCTGAAAGCGTTTGTACAAAATTAAGTGCAGTTCGCTCAGCCGTTAAAATAGCGCGCGCAGAGCCTGATGCAGTAAATAGGGTGCTATTGGCACTAACTAAGTCGCCGTCGTTCACGTATATGTTTACAACTACACTTGGGTCAACTTGTTTAAATACTTCAATAATAAGGTCTTTACCACAAAAAATGCAGTCTTCACGGGTGATCACTTTCGCATTGGCTTGCTCTGCTTGAGGAATAAGCTGTGCGGTAATATCGCCTTGTTCTGCGCTTTGGTTATTTAGGTCTTCATCCAGTGCTAAGGTAACAAGTTGGCTAATTAGGGTATGCGAAATAGACATGAAAAAGCTCATAGTAGATAATTAATTAACTAAATTTTACTCTGTTTAATTACTAAATAGAAGCCGCTAACAACTAAACTAAAAAGCCAGCGCTTAAATAACGCGTTAATCATATTTTATCGTTTAGTATTACGCTATCTTTATGGGATTAAATCTATTAGCATCTTGATATACATCAATTTTGGTTGATTAATCTGAGCGCTAGATAATAAATCTATCTCAAGCTGCTATTTTGAGCAAACACTGTGTTGAATATATTTACAATAGTGTTTTAAATTTTTCGGCAACGGGCAACGGGCAACGGGCAACGGGCAACGGACTTGACACCAATCCCTACCATTTTACTCAAAGAGCATTTGACATCGGGCATATAAGTTTAAATCAAATAGTATGAAAATAGATTCTTTAGGCGTTATAAATAATATTACCCAGCGTGCGTGTAGCCACTTTGACGAGCGACCTGCTCACAGCGATATTTCGCTGCTGGTTATTCATAATATTTCATTACCAGCAGGGGAGTTTAACACCCCCTACGTTGATGATTTATTTATGGGGAATATTGATTGCAATGCACATTCTAGCTTCAGTGATTTAGCAGGACTTAGGGTATCAGCGCATTGTTTTATTAAGCGCTGTGGCGAAGTTATACAATATGTGCCTTTTGAAAAACGTGCATGGCACGCGGGGCGTTCCTGCTTGGCTGGGCAACAAAATTGTAATGATTTTAGTATAGGTATAGAGCTTGAGGGCACAGATACAACTAACTATACCGATGGTCAATATCAAAGTTTAGCTGCATTGGCGCAGGCTATTATGCAGCGCTACCCAAAAATAACTGCCAGTAATATAGTGGGGCATTGCGATATTGCCCCTGGGCGAAAAACTGACCCCGGAGCGAGTTTTAACTGGCGTAAGTTTTTTAACCTAATTAAATAACTAGGGTCTGTTGACCTTTCAAGGTTAAATTTGCAGCAGTCTGTTTGGTATTTAGGCAAGGCAGCGCCTATGTGGTGTGGTTATTCCCCATAAATAGGCGATAACGTAGCATCAATGCCAAACAGGCGCTGCCCTTCGGGTTCTGCCTAGGGACGATTTACTCTTTGTTGCCTACATGGATGTAGGTAAGGGGCGTGAGCAGGACGCGGAAGCTTTGCTCGGTTTTGACTTAGCCCACTAGGTTACAAACCTCGCGCCGCGATTAAATCGCCCCTAGTTTGAACAAATTATAATCCGCAAAGGTCAACAGACCCTAAATTAAGCGAGTAACTACATGATTTTGGTTTCAATAATAATAGCACTGATACTTGAGCGTTTAGGGGCTCGCTCTGCGCATTGGCAAATAAGCCATTATGCCAACAGCTACTTAAATCGCAGTGTTAATTTATTAACGAATAAAGGTTTATTTGGCACGGCTTCTGGGTTTTTAATTTGGTTATTGCTGCCGGTGATTGCGGTTGCTTGTTTGTTTTTTTTATCTGATTTTGCATTGTGGCAGCTGGTTTTTAATGTAGCGGTGTTATTGGTGTGCTTCGGTTGTGCTAAACAGCGTGCCTTATATAAGTCGTACCTCAATGCATTAACTCGAGGTGACCAAACTGCCGCCACTTTATATGCTTTGCAATTGGGGCAAAAGCGCACAGAGGAGCAGCAAGGTGGTGAAACCTTAGGCCAAACATTAGCGTGGGTTAATTTCCGGTTTTATTGTGCGGTTATATTTTGGTTTGTGATATTGGGTGTTGCCGGTGCTGTTTTTTATGCATTAGTACGTACCTTTGCTGACTTAGTGAGTGGTAACCGTGATGAAGTCATTGCCAAGCATTTTAAGCTCATTCACCGCTTGCTGTTTTGGTTAGACTGGTTACCTGCACGTATTACTAGCTTTGGTTATTTAGTGATTGGTAACTTTAACAAAGGCACTAGTTGCTGGCTGCGCTTCGTATTTGACTTTTCAAGCCCAAATCGCAAGGTGGTTACTTATACGGCATTGGCCGCCGAACAAGTTGAAAAGCGTTATTACGGCTGCACCTTTGAAGCCACCTGCATGATCAAACTGGTCAAGCGTAATGTACTTTTTTACTTAGTGTTAATTGCCTTAATGACTTTATTTGGTGGTTTAAGTTAAAGACTAGGGGTTAGGTCATAGGTGTTAGGTAGAAATTAAGCCAAGCACTGTGTTTAGCTTGATGTTGGCGGGCTACGAGTTACGGGCTAAAATCTCTAGCCTAGAGCTTAAACATGCGCGAGGTAAACTCCCGCCTACAATATAAAAGCATGTTTGCAAAAGGCGCTACGCTTTATCCTAGTGCCGAACCCCGAACCCCGAACCCCAGCTGGTCTGACCATTTGTTTTTCATATTATTAACCTTTCTTTATCCTCTGTGATCTGTGTATTATTTGAACTTTGTTTAAATTACGTTACGCTGGCCTTAGGGCTTTAAAACTGCTGTAAATTGACAGTAATTACGGTTTTTGATAACGTATGGCAAAATTTGGTATGACCAATTTACCTTTTGGTCAGGTCATTCAGTTAAAAGCCTTATTTAATGGGCTGCTAGCACTTATACAACGCGGACGTTGATTGATGTCTTTAAAAATTAAAGCGGCAAAATTATCTGATGTTATTTTACAACAACTTGAGAACATGATTCTTGAGGGGTCGTTAGCACCAGGAGAAAAGTTACCACCGGAGCGTGAACTCGCTAAGCAATTTGAAGTGTCGCGTCCGTCGTTGCGTGAAGCCATTCAAAAGCTTGAGGCAAAAGGGCTCGTAACCCGTCGTCAAGGTGGTGGAACGTATGTAAAAAATCAATTGGAAGAGGGGCTGACTGATCCGTTGTTTGATTTGATCAGTAAACACCCCGAATCGCAATTTGATTTATTAGAATTTCGTCATGCGCTAGAGGGAATTGCGGCTTATTACGCAGCACTTCGCGGAACAAGCAACGATTTTGCAAAAGTAAAACAGAGCTTTGAGCAGATTGCATTAGCTAAAGATGAATTAAAGCAAAAAGCCAAAGCGATTAATGACTTTCATTTTTGCATCGCTGAGGCGTCTCATAACGTAGTGTTACTGCACTTAGTAAGAGGGATGCAAAGCTTACTTGAGCAGAATGTTTTACAAAATTTAACGGTGTTACTTAAAAAGTCAGATATAAGCAGCCAATTAGCTGAGCACAGGCGTTTATTAATGGATGCAGTGATTGACGGTAATCCTGAACAAGCTCGCTTAGCGAGTAATGCGCATTTAGCCTATATTGAAGAAGCATTGCTTGAAGCGGGTAAAGAGCATTCGCGAATTGAACGTAGTTTAAGACGCACCAAACAAAATTAAGCAAGTACATTTACTGTTAACTTGAGTTAACAGTGAAGTATTCAATACATAAAATTAGTATTTTAAACATAAGGAAACCTCCATATGTCTGAAGTCAATAAAATTGACGTAGACGCGCTAGAAACACAAGAGTGGTTACAAGCTCTTGAATCGGTTGTGCGCGAAGAAGGTGTTGAACGAGCTCAGTTTTTACTTGAGCAAGTGTTAGAGCAAGCCCGTTTAGACGGTGTTGATATGCCAACAGGCATTAACACAAACTACGTTAATACGATTCCGGTTGATCAAGAACCTGCTTACCCTGGTGATGTAAATCTTGAGCGCCGTATTCGTTCAATTATTCGCTGGAACGCGATTATGATTGTATTGCGTGCATCGAAAAAAGATCTCGACTTAGGCGGCCATATGGCGTCTTACCAATCGTCTGCTGCATTTTATGAAGTGTGCTTTAATCATTTCTTTAAAGCGCCAAATGATGTTGATGGCGGCGATTTAGTCTATTACCAAGGTCATATTTCTCCGGGTATTTATGCGCGTGCATTTGTTGAAGGGCGTTTAAGTGCTGAACAGCTTGATAATTTCCGTCAGGAAGTAGATGGTAAAGGCCTACCTTCTTACCCTCATCCTAAATTAATGCCTGAGTTTTGGCAGTTCCCAACGGTATCTATGGGTTTAGGTCCAATTTCTTCAATTTACCAAGCGCGCTTCTTAAAATACTTAGATGGCCGTGGCTTAAAAGACACTAAAAACCAACGTGTATATGCGTTTTTAGGTGATGGTGAAATGGATGAGCCAGAATCACGTGGTGCTATTTCTTTTGCTGCCCGTGAAAAGCTAGATAACCTATGTTACTTGATTAACTGTAACCTACAGCGCTTAGATGGCCCAGTAATGGGTAACGGTAAAATCATTCAAGAGCTAGAAGGCCTATTTAAAGGCGCTGGCTGGAATGTTATTAAACTCGTTTGGGGCAGCGGTTGGGATATTCTGCTTGCTAAAGACACCACAGGTAAATTACTACAGTTAATGAACGAAACTGTTGATGGTGATTACCAAACATATAAAGCAAAAGATGGCGCGTACGTACGTGAACATTTCTTTGGTCGTTACCCAGAAACAGCAGCACTTGTTGCTGATATGACAGATGAAGAAATTTTCGCCCTTAAGCGCGGTGGTCATGAGCCTTCAAAACTGTTTGCTGCATTTAAAAAAGCAGAAGAAACGAAAGGTCGTCCAACAGTAATCCTTGCTAAAACAGTAAAAGGTTACGGCATGGGTGAAGCGGCTGAAGGTAAAAACATTGCGCACCAAGTTAAGAAAATGGATATGTCGCATGTGGCTCACTTACGCTCACGTTTAGGCTTAGATGATTTAGTATCTGAAGAGCAATTGAAAGAGCTACCATACTTAGAGCTTGAAAAAGATTCTCCAGAGTACAAGTATCTTCATGCGCGTCGTGAGGCTCTACAAGGTTACACGCCAACACGTATCGCTAAGTTCTCTGAAAAGTTACAGTTACCAGAAGTAGATGCGTTCAAGCCGTTACTTGAAGAGCAAAAGCGTGATATTTCAACCACTATGGGCTTTGTGCGTGCACTTAATATCTTATTAAAAGATAAAGGTATTGGTAAAAATATTGTGCCAATTATTGCCGATGAAGCACGTACTTTTGGTATGGAAGGTTTATTCCGTCAAATCGGTATTTACAACCCACATGGCCAAAATTACACCCCTCAAGACCGTGATATTGTTTCTTACTACAAAGAAGCAACCTCAGGACAGGTATTACAAGAAGGGATTAACGAGCTAGGTGCAATGTCGTCATGGGTTGCTGCTGCAACATCTTACAGCACCAACGACTTACCGATGATCCCATTCTATATTTACTACTCTATGTTTGGTTTCCAACGTGTTGGTGACATGGCATGGATGGCAGGGGATCAACAAGCACGTGGTTTCTTATTAGGTGCTACAGCGGGTCGTACAACGCTAAATGGCGAAGGCTTACAACATGAAGATGGCCACAGCCACATTCTTGCAAACACAGTACCTAACTGTATTTCTTACGATCCTACTTATGCATTTGAAGTAGCGGTTATCGTGCAAGACGGTATTCGTCGTATGTACGGTGAAGAGCAAGAAAATATTTACTACTATCTAACGCTAATGAACGAAAACTACCATCAGCCAGCAATGCCAGAAGGCGCTGAAGAAGGTATTCGTAAAGGTATTTACAAGCTAGAAAGCTACGAAGGTAAAAAAGCCAACGTACAGCTATTAAGCTCAGGTACTATCATGACTGAAGTGCGTAAAGCTGCGGCAATTTTAAGCGAAGAGTTTGGTATTGCGTCTGATGTTTACTCAGTAACTTCATTCAATGAACTTACCCGTGATGGGCAAGATGTTGAACGTTTCAACATGCTTAACCCAGAAAGCGAGCAAAAAACGCCATACATCACTAGCGTATTAAACGATTCAGTAACTGTTGCTGCAACGGATTACATGAAAAACTACGCAGAACAAGCGCGTTCATTTATTCCAAGCAATAACTACAAAGTATTGGGTACAGATGGTTACGGTCGTTCAGACAGCCGTGAAAACCTACGTCGTCACTTTGAAGTTAACGCAAGCTACGTGGTAGTTGCGACATTATCTGAACTTGCTAAACGTGGTGAAGTTGAAAAGTCAGTGGTTGTTGAAACAATTAAAAAATTCAACATCGACACTAACAAACTAAATCCACTGTACGCATAAGAGGTTTGCAATGAGTATTGAAATTAAAGTACCTGATATCGGTGGCGATGAAGTAGAAGTAACCGAAATACTAGTGAGCGTTGGCGATAAAGTTGAAGTTGACCAATCACTATTAAGTGTTGAAGGTGATAAAGCTGCGATGGAAGTACCTGCTGAACAAGCCGGTACGGTTAAAGAAATTAAAGTAAATGTGGGTGACACTGTTACCACAGGCACTTTAGTATTCATCTTTGAAGGTGAAGCGCAAGATTCTGCTGCTGACTCTAAAGAAGCTGAAAAAACCGATGAAGCAGCACCTGCTGCTTCATCGGCTTCATCAACCAAAGAAGTCACTGTGCCAGATATTGGTGATGACGAAGTTGAAGTAACTGAAATTATGGTTGCAGTTGGTGATAGCGTAGAAGAAGAGCAGTCTATCTTAAACGTTGAAGGCGACAAAGCGGCAATGGAAGTACCAGCACCCTTTGCCGGTACAGTAAAAGAAATTAAAGTAAATACTGGTGACAAAGTGAAAACGGGTTCATTAGTATTTGTTTTTGAAGTGTCAGGTGGTGATAACCAAAGTGCCCCTGCAGCTGATTCAAAAGCACAAGAGAAGCCTGCTGAACAAACATCGGCATCAAGCACTAAAGAAGTTAGCGTGCCTGATATTGGTGATGACGAAGTTGAAGTAACAGAAGTGATGGTTGCGGTTGGCGATAGCGTAGAAGAAGAGCAATCTATCTTAAACGTTGAAGGCGACAAAGCAGCTATGGAAGTACCGGCGCCGTTTGCAGGTACTGTTAAAGAGATTAAAGTAGCGACTGGCGATAAAGTTAAAACTGGCTCATTGATTTTTGTATTTGAAGTGGCGGGTAGTGCACCAGCTGCAGCACCTGCAGAAAAATCAGCACCAGCGCCTAAAACAGAATCTAAGCCGACAGCTCAGGCTGAGTCAAAACCAGCGGCATCATCTGCTAAAGCAAGCTCTGAAAGCTTTGAAAACAATAGCGCTTATGCACATGCATCGCCAGTGGTTCGCCGTTTAGCACGTGAGTTTGGTATTAACCTTGCGAACGTTAAAGGCACGGGCCGTAAAAACCGTGTTGTTAAAGAAGACGTGCAAAACTATGTTAAGCAACTGGTTAAGCAAGTTGAGTCTGGTCAAGTACCAGCAGCTAAAGGCAATGCGGGTGGCGGTGAGCTTGGTTTAATTCCATGGCCAAAAGTTGATTTTGCTAAGTTTGGTGAAATTGAAGAGAAAAAACTCTCTCGTATCCAAAAGCTGTCAGGTAAAAACTTACATCGTAACTGGGTGCAAATCCCACATGTTACCCAGTTTGATGAAGCGGATATCACGAGCCTTGAGCAGTTCCGTAAAGAGCAAAATACCCTTAACGAGAAGAAAAAGCTGGGTGTTAAAATTACGCCATTAGTATTTGTAATGAAAGCAGCTGCTAAAGCGCTTGCTGAGTTCCCTACATTTAACTCATCGCTTTCAGAGGATGGCGAAAGCTTAATCCTTAAAAAGTACATTAATATTGGTGTAGCGGTTGATACGCCAAATGGCTTAGTTGTACCAGTATTTAAAGATGTTGATAAAAAAGGCATTATTGAACTATCTCGTGAGCTTATGGAAGTATCTGTTAAAGCGCGTGATGGCAAGTTAAGTTCATCAGATATGCAAGGTGGTTGTTTTACTATTTCAAGCCTAGGTGGCATTGGCGGTACGGCATTTACGCCGATTGTGAATGCGCCTGAGGTGGCAATTTTAGGTGTGTCAAAATCTGAAATGAAGCCTAAGTGGAATGGTAAAGAGTTTGAGCCTAAGCTAATGGTTCCACTTTCAATGTCTTACGACCATAGAGTGATTGACGGTGCACTTGCTGCACGCTTTACTGTTACTCTTGCAAGTTACATGAGTGATATACGTCAGTTAGTGATGTAATTACTACAGAGTGAATAAAATCAAATCCCAGCCAGTTGTTTTTAGCTGGGATTTTTATCATTTGCAATGATACAATATTTGCACAAATGCCCTTTTCTGCCTTGCAGAAACATGGCAGTTAAATTTTGGGGCTGTGTCCCGTTCAAACAATAAAGGTAATAGCATGAGCAACGAATTAAAAACTCAAGTTGTTGTACTAGGCGGTGGTCCTGGTGGTTACTCTGCGGCTTTTCGCGCTGCTGACTTGGGCTTAGAAGTTACACTAGTAGAATCTCGCGAGACATTAGGCGGTGTATGTCTTAATGTTGGTTGTATTCCTTCTAAAGCACTTTTACACGTAGCTAAAGTGATTGATGATGCTGCAGAAATGTCATCTCACGGCGTTACTTTTGGCGCACCAAAAATTGACTTAGATGAAGTTCGTTCTTGGAAAGACTCTGTTGTTGGCCAGCTTACAGGTGGCTTAGACGGCATGGCTAAAATGCGTAAAGTAAAAGTTGTATCTGGTTACGGTAAATTTACTGGTAGCAACACTTTAGATGTTGAAGGCGCTGACGGTAAAACAACCATTACCTTTGATAACGCAATTATTGCTGCGGGTTCTAAACCTGTAAATTTACCTTTCATCCCTGAGGATGATCGCGTTATTGATTCAACGGGCGCGCTAGAGCTTAAAGATGTTCCTGAAAAGCTACTTGTTTTAGGTGGTGGCATTATCGGTCTTGAAATGGGTACGGTTTACCGTGCACTAGGTTCTGCAATTGATGTTGTAGAATTTGCAGACCAACTTGTTCCTGCTGCTGATAAAGACATCATTAAAATTTACCAAAAGCATGTTAAAGACAAGTTTAATGTAATGCTTTCAACTAAAGTAACTGGCGTTGAAGCAAAAGACGACGGTTTATATGTTACGTTTGAAGGCAAAAATGCACCGGCAGAGCCAGTACGTTACGACAAAGTACTTGTTGCTGTAGGTCGTACACCAAATGGTAACATGTTAGACGCTGATAAAGCCGGTGTGAATGTTGATGAGCGTGGTTTTATTAACGTTGATAAGCAATTACGTACTAACGTAGAACATATTTTTGCGATTGGTGACTTAGTGGGTCAGCCTATGCTTGCGCATAAAGCGGTTCATGAAGGTCATGTTGCAGCAGAAGTTATCTCTGGTCAAAAACATTACTTTGATCCTAAGTGTATTCCTTCAATTGCTTACACTGACCCTGAAATTGCATGGGCGGGTGTAACTGAAAAAGAAGCGAAAGAGCAAGGTTTAAGCATTGAAACAGCTGTATTCCCTTGGGCTGCATCGGGTCGTGCTATTGCTTCTTCACGTACTGAAGGTTCTACTAAGCTTATTTTTGATAAAGAAAGCGGCCGTATTATCGGTGGTGCTATGATTGGTATTAACGCAGGCGAAATGCTGGGCGAAATCGGTCTAGGTATTGAAATGGGTGCAGATGGTGAAGACCTAGCGCTAACAATTCATGCTCACCCAACATTGAACGAATCAATCGGCCTTGCTGCTGAAATTTTTGAAGGTTCAATCACTGATTTACCAAACAAAAAAGCAGTTAAAAAGAAGAAGTAATTTCTTTTAGTTAATCGCGATAAAAAACCCAAGCCTCGGCTTGGGTTTTTTGTCTTTATAGCCTCAGCGTTTAGCAAAAAATTGTTCTGTGTAGCGCAGCGTCTCTATGGTGCAAAAACAAAGACTAAAGCACGTCGAGCTGCGAGTGTCGGGCAACGGGCTTAAAACCCTAAATTAAACCTGCGCGAGATAAATTCACGCCTGCAACATAAAAGTTATGCTTGCAAAAAGCTCGGTATTTTATTTTACTAGCGCCCGCAGCCCGCAGCCCGCAGCCCGCAGCCCGCAGCCCGCAGCCCGCAGCCCGCAGCCCGCAGCCCGCAGCCCGCAGATATCTATTTTCTTTTATTTTAGCTACAATGCGCAGCCATCAATTTATAGGTAAATACCCACAGTGACCCAGAGTTTAAAAAATTCAGTTTTAGCATTACGTGCCCAGCAAATAAGTGAATCTCGACGTGAGTTTAATGCCCGTGGTGGAAAAATGGATCGCTGTGAGCAATGCTTAATTGCCAAGCACTACTGTATTTGTGAGGGCGCTGAGTACGCAAGCTGCGATGCTGCTGTATGTTTATTGATGTATCACAATGAAAGTTTCAAACCGTCTAACACAGGGCGTTTAATTGCTGAAATAGTGCCTGATAATCATGCGTTTCGTTGGGATAGAACCTCTCCAGATCCTGCTTTATTAGCATTATTGAATAATGATAAATATCAGCCTTTTGTGATTTTTCCGGCTGAAGATGTTGAAACTGACAGGGTGGTAACCCAGGTTGAAACGCTTGAAGGTAAACAGCCATTGTTTATATTTTTAGATGGTACATGGCGTGAAGCTAAAAAAATGATTCGTAAGAGCCCCTATTTAGATAACTTACCTGTGCTGTCTATTACCTCAGAAAAACTCTCTGATTACCGATTACGTGTAGCGCCTCATGCTCATCAGTTAGGTACGGCAGAAGTGGCTATTATGGTATTAGCATTGGCTGGTGAAGTTGATGCGAGCACTAAATTAGAACAGCATTTTATTAAGTTTCGCGACGCTTATTTGCTTGGTAAACGTAATAAAGGCAGGCCGGAATAAAGTGCAGGATACTAATACAAAAAAGCTGAATTTTACGCTTGAGTATAGCCTAAACATATATAATTTGGATGACCGCTGACTTTCAGGCAAAAGAAAAGCGCGAACCATCTCTAGTCGCGCTTGCGGAATCTTCTAACTTTGTTGCATCCTGCAATTGAACCTAATCAACTCCAATTTTTACGATCCGTGTTATTACAATATTACTTTCTAGTTCTATGTAATATAGGCTATCCGGGCCTGTCTCCATAAATCCCTAAAACATCCTGTAAGGTAAAATCTATTACCAATCCTTATTGCACATCCGAGTGCATTCCCTTTGTTACCACTCCGTTGTGTTGCCCTAAGGGCCTGTCCTTCTTGTTCCCTATCCTTTATAAACAACTATTCCGATGTTGTTATCCATTATGCATCATCCTGATGCTATCCCTTGTGCAACAATCCATTGCGATACTCATCCTGAGCCTGTCCTTAAATCCCTGTTATCCTAAAAACCAAACCTTGGTATTCGAGTAGTTAATCCGTTTCCATTTACTCGGTAAGCGTCGTTGCTTATTTATGGGTTAATTATAGAGAGTGATTTGCAGTAAATGTAGGATAAAACCGCTTATGGTTTATGTTCTTACAAATGAAATATTTATAAATCACTTAAAATACAATGACTTGCTGTATTTATGGGGTGTTATGCAGGGTGTTTTTACTCATTTACTGCCATAAGCGTAAGAGATATCTTACAAGGGTTTTCTTTTTTGGGCGTATTTATCACTAAGTAATTATATAAAGTGTGCACTTTTTAGTTCATCGCGGTAAAATTAATGATAATAATTATTAGTCAGGTAAGAAAATATGAAAAAAACACTAGCGCTTGTCGTTGGACTAATTGTCTCAGCACCTGCTGTTGCAACCGATGTTGTGAATATTTACTCATTTAGACAACCTTTTTTAATTAAACCTATTTTAGATGATTTTACACAGCAAACAGGCATTAAAACTAATGTTGTGTTTGCTAAAAAAGGCTTAATAGAACGTGTTAAGCGTGAAGGCAAGCACAGCAAAGCAGATTTAGTATTAACCTCTAACTTTAGTGCGTTAATTCAGTTAGAAGAGCTAAAGCTAACGCAAACAATTGATAGTGAGCAGGTTAATAATAATGTGCCGGCTGCATTTCGTGATGGCGATGGTCAGTGGGTGGCGCTCACTAAGCGAGTGCGAAATGTTTACTCTTCAAAAGAGCGTTTAGGTCCATTACCTGAGCTGAGTTATGAAGATTTAGCCGAACCTGAATATAAAGGTCAAATTTGTACTCGCTCTGGTAAACACCCTTATAATTTAGGGTTAGTGGCTTCTATGATTGCTCATCATGGTGAAGTACAGACTAAAAGATGGCTTGAGGGTGTAAAAGCGAATTTAGCGCGTAAGCCGCAGGGAAATGACCGTGCGCAAGTGAAAGCCGTTAAAGAAGGTTTATGTAATTTAGCTTTAGGTAACAGTTACTACTTAGGTAAAATGTTGCAAGATGAAGCGCAAAAACCGTGGGCAGATGCGGTTAATATTAATTTTCCAAACCAAACTAACCGTGGTTCGCATATTAACGTATCGGGTGCGGTAATTACTAAGTATGCTAAAAACCCTGAAAATGCCTTGAAACTTATAGAGTATATGACCGACAATAAGGCGCAAAATATGTATGCCTCGCTCAATATGGAGTATCCGGTCAAGCCAGGTGTTAAGCTTTCAAGTTTGGTTGCATCATGGGGAAGCTTTAAGGAAGACAGCTTACCGCTTGATGAAATTAGCAAATATCGTCCGTTAGCCCTTAAGCTAATTGATGAGGTGAAGTTCGATCTTTAATGACTTATAAATTTCAGCTGTCGAAGTGGCAGCTTATTGCGTGGTCGACAGGGTTATTACTGTCGACCCCGTTGTTTTTTCTGCTAGTAGAATCTTTACAAGGCGACTCAGAGGTATTTACCCACCTGTGGAATACCGTGCTGTGGGACTATATAAGTAATACCGTATTGCTGGTTTTAGGTGTAGGGTTACTTAGCTGTCTTATTGCGTTACCACTGGGTTGGCTCACCGCTTATTGCCGTTTTCCTGGCAAACAACAGTTTGAATGGGCATTGATGCTGCCGCTTGCCATGCCTACCTATATTATTGCTTATGTGTACACCGATTTACTCGACTACGCGGGGCCGTTACAAATAACACTAAGAGAGTGGTTTGGTTGGCAATCACCCAGTGATTACTGGTTTTTTGATATACGCACTTTGCCAGGGGCTATCATCATGATTGCGCTGGTACTTTACCCGTATTTATATTTAATTTTTAAAACCGCACTACGTGAACAATCCTTTAAATTAGTCCAAGCAAGCCAATTAATGGGATTAAGTGCATGGAAAAGCTTTTTTAAAGTAAGCCTAGTGCTTTCTCGTGGCGCTATTGTTGCGGCACTTGCTTTGATCAGCATGGAAACCATGGCTGATTTTGCTACCGTTAGCTACTTTGCAGTCAGTACATTAACCACCGCAGTATACGATACTTGGTTTGGTTATTACTCATTAACTGCAGCAGCAAAAATTTCAGGGGTGATGTTGTTACTGCTATTCTTAGCATTGATCACCGAACGTTTTAGCCGTCGTAACCAAGCTGTATTTGAGCGTCAGTCAAGTGTGAACAGTGAGGCGCTTTATATTCTTAAAGGTAAGTCTGCATGGTTAGCAACAGGCTTTTGTAGCCTTATTTTAATAATTTCATTTATTATTCCCATGGTTGTTTTGCTCAAGTATGCAATCACGTATTTTGATCAAGCGTGGAGTAGTGAATTTTTTAGCTATGCATGGCAAAGTTTGAAAGTGGCTGCAGTAGTGAGTGTAGTGACTATTGTATTGAGTGTTTTAGTGGTGTTTTATCAGCGCATTGCAAAACAAGTAAACCCACTTATACCTGGGCGCTTAGCAAGTACCGGGTATGCACTACCTGGGACAGTATTAGCTATTGCTGTATTGTTGCCACTCACCCTATTAGAAAATACTATTAACCGTATTCTGACTCCTTATAACTTAGATATTGGTTTATTACTTACTGGTAGTTTACTAACGATTACTTTTGCTTATATTGTGCGTTTTTACGCAGTTGCTCATGGTGCCATAGAATCAAGCTTTTCACGTATTAGCCCCTCGCTTGATATGGCAAGTCAGTCAATGGGGAAAAGCCAAGGCCACACATTACGCTTAGTGCATTTGCCTTTATTACGCCGAGGCTTATTAACCGCTGGTTTATTGGTATTTATTGAGTGTATGAAAGAGCTGCCCGCAGCCTTACTGTTAAGGCCTTTTGATTTCGAAAGTTTAGCTACGCACGTGTTTCAATATGTTAGCGATGAACAATTAGAGCTGGCCTCCATATCAGCTTTATTTATAGTGGTGGTAGGTTTTATTCCGTTATATTTTATTAACCGTTCAATGGAGCAACGTAGTTAAATGAGTAGTTTGATTTTACAAGGTGTGAGCTATGCATATAACGGGACTAAGGTTGTAGATGATTTAGACTTAACCTTAGGTAAAGACGAAATAGTGTGTTTACTCGGTGCCAGTGGCTGCGGCAAAACCACCACGCTTAAAGCCATTGCAGGGTTAATTGAAGCCAAACAAGGACAGGTATTTATTGATGGTAAGTTAGTCAGTGACGCCAATACGTTTGTGTCACCAGAGCATCGTAATATTGGCATGATGTTTCAAGACTACGCATTATTCCCACATTTAACGGTGGCGAATAATATTGGCTTTGGTCTAAGCGGTATGAGCAAAACGGATAAACAGGCTCGCGTGGATGAAATGTTAAAACTTGTGCACTTGGTTGGTTGTGCCGATAGATACCCACATCAACTCTCTGGTGGTCAACAGCAACGGGTAGCGATTGCGCGTGCATTAGCTTATAAACCCAGCTTACTATTGTTAGATGAGCCGTTTTCTAATATTGATACCCAAGTCCGATTTGAGTTAATCGCTGATATAAGACGTATTATTAAAGCTCAACAAGTGTCGGCAGTATTTGTTACTCACTCAAAAGAAGAGGCGTTTGCATTTTCAGATACACTTGCGGTTATGCACCAAGGTAAAATTGCGCAGCAAGGCACCCCAGAACAGCTTTTTGCTAAACCAAGTTCAAAGGAGGTTGCAGAATTTCTGGGTCAGGGCATATACTTAAGCGCAACTGCATTAACAGCCACTGAATATGAAACGCAGTTTGGTATGGTTAAGTCAATACTGCCACAGCAACACGCAGTGGCTGAAAAGGGGGTTATTTATGTGCGTCCACACCAGCTTGAGCTTGCCACTAATAACAATAACGAGCTGCTGCAGTGTGAGTGCGTTACAATACTAAGTAGTCGTTTCATCGGCTCTGCCTATGTATACACTGTGGTTATTGCTGAACAAGAAATAGAAGTTGCAGCTCAGTATGGCCAGTCATTTGAAATTAATGAACAGGTTATAATAAAAATAAAACCGCACACTGTGAATTTTTTTGAATCGTAATTAATCACTGTGTTTTGCTCTAAAAAGTAAGGAATAACAATGGTGCAAGCGCAATCAGGGATTTGTGCTGAAGCAAACTTACACGGTTTGCACTTATTTTTTAATGTACTTGACGGTCACGACGAATCACTTCGCGCTAAGCTTAAAAAAGTGAGCGATATTGAAGATGAGTTTAGTGATCAGTTTTCTGAATCTATGCTTTCTTGCATGGTGGCAATTGGTGCGCAATATTGGCCACATATTTTACCTGACTTCATGCCAAGTGAGCTGCAAAGCTTTCCTAATATTACCCATAGCGACTTTGTTATGAGTGCAAGGCCATGTGATTTGTTTGTGCAAATCCGCTCAGACAGAGAAGACGTGAATCATTTGTTTGCACTACAAATACTCAAACTATTCACCCCTGATGTTGAGCTGGTGGAGCAAATTCGTAATTTTCGCTTTTTAGATGGCCGTGATTTTAATGGCTTTATTTATGCGGGCGATACCCCACATGGCCGTCAAAAGCGTGTAACGGCATTAATAAACAAACCTGATAGTTTTGAAGACCAAGGTAGTTACATTCATGTGCAGCGCTTCAAACATGACTTGAGCTTGTGGCAGCATTTGTCATTACATGAACAAGAGCAAAAAATGGGTCGTACACGCCTTGATAATACCTTGCTCAGCCCCGCACTTGAGAGCAGCCATGCAACCCGAAGTGAATTAAAAGATGACCAAGGTCAGGCACTGTTACTTAACCAAAGCATGCCTTATGGCGATGTGTATGAGCAAGGCATGTTAGTGATTACGTGCTCTGCTAAAGGGGATGCATTCGAAAAAGTGCTAACTAGCCGATTAGGGCAGGGAGAGAATTATGATCACTGGCTTGATTTTACTCAGGCGGATATGGGCTCTGCATTTTTTGCCCCCTCAGTACGATTTTTAAAGCAGTTATAACAATTACAAAACGGCTATGTATTATTCATAGCCATCTTTATTACAGCGTTAGTGATTAAACCGTATCAAATAAAATACGAACACGCTCTAGTGTGAGGTCTATTTCTGAGATTTTAGCTGGTGCTATAAAAATAGTATCATCGCCGGCAATAGTGCCTAAGACGCCATCAGCTTTACCTAATGAGTCAAGTAAACGCGCAATGAGTTGAGCAGCTCCAGGACTGGTGCGAATAATAATCATCATTTCGTTATGCATAATATCAATAACGAGCTGGCGCAACGGGCTCTTAGCGGTTGGTACCCCCATTTCAGCGGGTAAACAATATACCATTTCTTGTTTTGCATTACGGGTGCGTACCGCGCCAAACTTACTTAACATTCGCGACACTTTACTTTGGCTAATATTATCAAAGCCTTGTTCTTTTAACGCATCAACTATTTCGCCTTGTGAGCCAAAGTTTTCTTCTTTTAAAAGTGCTTTAAAGGCTTTAACCAATGCTTCTTGTTTATCTTGTGGTTGCATAGTGTCTAATTAGTTATGTAATAGATACTGCAAATTCTACACAAAAATGCATAATTATGCAGCAGATGTTTGCTTAAGTTGCCATTTTGCTGCGTTTAAACAGCAAAGTTTACAACTATGGTCGAAAATATAGCTAAAATAAGCAGGATAAATTTGTTTTTAGTCGTTAATTTCTTTATCTTATGAACCACAAATATTTCCTACCTCAAATCACGGAGAATTCCAATGAAAGTTGCTGTATTAGGTGCTGCAGGCGGTATCGGTCAAGCGTTGTCTTTATTATTAAAAACAGGCTTACCAGCTGGCTCTGAATTATCACTATATGATGTTGCGCCAGTAGTTCCTGGTGTTGCTGTTGACCTTTCTCACATCCCAACAGATGTTAAAGTTGCAGGTTTTGGTGCAGACGATTTAGATAAGGCACTAACAGGCTGTGATATCGTTCTTATTCCAGCGGGTATGCCACGTAAGCCTGGTATGGATCGTGCTGATTTATTTAATGTTAACGCTGGTATCATCAAAACATTAGCAGAAGGCATTGTTGCTAACTGTCCTAAAGCGCTTGTGGGTATTATTACTAACCCAGTTAACGGTACTGTACCAATTGTTGCTGAAGTATTTAAAAAAGCAGGAACTTACGATGCTAAGCGTGTATTTGGTATTACAACACTCGATGTGATCCGTTCAGAAGCGTTCATTGCTGAGCTTAAAGGCGTTGACGTAGCAAGCGTTAAAGTTCCAGTAATTGGTGGTCACTCAGGTACAACTATTCTACCGTTACTTTCTCAAGTTGAAGGTGTTACTTTCACTGATGAAGAAGTGGCTGCACTGACTCCACGTATCCAAAATGCGGGTACTGAAGTAGTTAATGCTAAAGCGGGCGGTGGTTCTGCAACATTATCAATGGGTGCTGCTGCTGCACGTTTTTGTATGTCTTTAGTTAAAGGCTTACAAGGTGAAGACGTTGTAGATTATGCATACGTTGCTGTTGAAAATGGTGATGCAGAGTACTTCGCACATCCAGTACGTTTAGGTAAAAATGGCGTAGAAGAAATTCTTTCTTACGGCACACTAAGCGCATTTGAAGAGCAAGCAAAAAATGACATGCTTGAAACTCTGAAAAAAGACATTAAAGAAGGTGTTGATTTTATGGCGTAATAGCCAAAATTAACCCATAAAAAAAGCCTGCATTTGCAGGCTTTTTTATTGCTCGGAATTATCTACACAGTATAACTTAGTGGTCGCGATCAACCGCTATTCTAGCTAAGCTAATTAATGCTTGCTTGTAATTCGACTCAGCTAAGCAATCTAAACAAGCAATCGCTTTCTCTGCTTCTTGCTCTGCTTTTTGCATAGTGAACTCAAGGGCATTGGTATGTTTAAGTGCAGCGAGTATTTCATCTAGATGCGCCATACCATTACAGTGCTCTATTGCATCTCTTATTAACTGTGTTTGATGCTCGCTACCGTGTTGCATGGCATAAATTAGTGGTAATGTAGGTTTGCCTTCAGCTAAGTCATCACCAATGTTTTTACCCAGTTGGTCGGCATCGGCGTTGTAATCTAAAACATCATCCACCAACTGAAAAGCAGTGCCTAAATGCATACCGTACAAATTGAGTGCGTTTAATACACTGTCATCTTGCTCAGTTATAATGGCAGCTAGCCCGGTTGCAGCTTCAAATAACTTAGCGGTTTTAGAGTAAATAACCTGCATATAACTGGCTTCAGTAGTATCTGGATCATTACAGTTCATTAATTGCAGCACTTCGCCTTCAGCAATAATATTGGTTGCATCGGCCAACACTTGCATTATCTGCATTTTACCAAGGCCTACCATTAGCTGAAACGAGCGAGTATAAATAAAGTCTCCCACGAGGACACTTGCGGCATTACCAAACTCGGCATTTGCTGTGGGTGTGCCACGGCGCAAGTTAGATTCATCTACCACATCGTCATGTAAAAGCGTTGCGGTATGAATAAATTCAATAATTGTTGCTAGCGTAATGTGATCTTTGCCTTGGTAACCTAGCGCTTTAGCCGCCAAAATAGCTAACATGGGGCGAACACGTTTGCCACCGCTGTTAACAATATACAAACCAAGTTGATTAACTAACGCCACATCTGAGCGCATTTGCGCATGTATTAGTTGATTGACGTCATTCATATCGCTTTCGATTAACGCCTGGATAGCTTTTATATCCATTGATCTCCGAGCCAATTTTAATGTGTGAACGGCGCAGATTGTACAACAAAAAACGCATCAGCTCGATATTTTGTGATGATTCCTTAAAAAAACACCCTTAAGTAGGTTAAATGACCTATTAACTAGCTGAATAAATGATTAAACGGCGTGGTTTAATTTTGAATCACCCCTGGCGGTTAATTGAACTACATGGGCTTGCTTTGTTATTACAAATTTATTTTCTGTAACCGTTAAAAAGCGCTTGGCAAAGGGGGATTTTCATATAAAATAGGGGAAATATTGAATTGCCCTCAATGTAGCTACTTTTTATTCATTTAATTATAAAAATAGGCTTGCTAGTTATTTCGCGTTAGCGTAAACTTCGCGCCCTATCGAAGAATATTTTAGTTGCGCCGATTTGAGGGTGCACAGACGGAGTTAATTATGTACGCGGTTTTCCAAAGTGGTGGTAAACAGCATCGTGTGACTGAAGGTCAAACGATTCGTCTTGAAAAATTAGACGTTGAAACTGGTGCGGCAGTGGAATTTGATTCAGTACTTTTAGTTGCTGATGGTGAGAAGATCGAGATTGGTGTACCGTTCGTAAACGGTGGTAAAGTAACAGCTGAGGTTGTTTCACACGGTCGCGGTGAGAAAATTAAGGTTGTTAAATTTAGACGCCGTAAGCATTCTCGTAAGCAAATGGGCCATCGTCAATGGTTCACTGAAGTTAAAATCACTAGCATTAGCGCTTAATTAGAGGTACTTAGAAATGGCACATAAAAAAGCAGCTGGTAGTACTCGTAACGGTCGCGATTCAGAAAGCAAACGCCTAGGTGTTAAGCGTTTTGGTGGCGAATCAGTTCTAGCGGGTAGCATCATTGTTCGTCAGCGTGGAACTCGTTTCCACCCAGGCGCAAACGTAGGTATAGGTAAAGACCACACTATCTTCGCAAAAGCAGATGGTAAAGTTCAGTTTGAACAGAAAGGTCCTTTAAACCGTAAATACGTAACTATCGTAGCTGAGTAATCAGTAAGGTAGTTAAAAACCCCGCCTTTGCGGGGTTTTTTGTTTTAGGCAGCTCTAAATATATACCCAAGTGTTTTTATGCTCAGTGTGCTCTATAGGCCACTTAGGTATATAATAGAGTTATTAACAAGCCAATCCCTAAAGTGAGTAATCATGAAGTTTGTAGATGAAGTAGAAATTCGCGCAGAAGCTGGTGACGGTGGCAGCGGCATCGTGTCTTTTCGTCGTGAGAAATATGTTCCAGATGGTGGACCTGATGGCGGTGACGGTGGAGACGGTGGTAGTGTTTATCTACAAGCTGATGAAAACTTAAATACCCTTATTGACTATCAATTTGAGCGTTTTCATAGAGCAGAACGTGGTACTAACGGTCAAAGCCGTAATTGTACCGGTAAAAAAGGTGAAGATCTGATTGTAAAAGTGCCGGTAGGTACACGTATCATTGATGTTGATACGCAAGAATCATTAGGGGATTTAACCCAAGATGGTCAACGAATTGTGGTTGCAAAAGGCGGTTTCCATGGCTTGGGGAATGCGCGTTTTAAATCAAGTACTAACCGTGCCCCACGTCAAAAAACACTCGGAACACCTGGGGAAGTGCGTAACCTTAAATTAGAGCTAATGCTACTCGCTGATGTAGGTTTACTGGGTTTACCTAATGCCGGTAAATCAACCTTTATTCGCAGTGTATCAGCTGCAAAACCAAAGGTAGCAGATTATCCATTCACTACGCTTATCCCCAATTTAGGTGTTGTTCGTCCTGAAGCAAATAAGTCATTTGTCATCGCCGATATTCCTGGCTTAATTGAAGGTGCATCGGACGGCGCAGGCTTAGGTATTCGTTTCTTAAAGCATTTAGAGCGCTGTCGTGTGTTATTACACATTATTGATGTTATGCCAGTTGATGGTTCAAACCCTGTTGATAATGCTTTTGCAATTATCAATGAGCTACATCAGTACAGTCCTAAGCTTGCTGAAAAGCCGCGCTGGTTGGTATTTAATAAAATTGATTTATTGCCTGAAGATGAAGCCAAAGCTCTATGTGAGCAAATTGCAGAAGAGTTAGGTGAGTCTGAAAATACTTATAGTATTGCTGCAATTAATAAATTAAATACTCAGCCATTAATTCACGACATCATGACGCTACTTGATAACATGCCTAAAGAAAAATTTGTTGAAGTTGCAGATGAAGAAGTTGAATTTAAGTGGGATACCTACCATCAAAAAGCCACTAAAGGCGATGATGATGACTGGGATGATTGGGATGAAGATGATTACGACGTAGAAGTTGTCTACGAGCGTTAACTATAATTGTATATATTTAAAAGGAGCTAACGCTCCTTTTTCTTTGATTAATAATAAAGTATTGGGTATTTAGTGTGATAATTTCAATGATTGCAGCAATGGCAAACAATCGTGTCATTGGCTTAGATAATAAAATGCCATGGCACTTACCTGGCGACCTTCAGCACTTTAAAAAAGTAACTTCTGGTAAGCCCGTTATTATGGGGCGTAAAACATTTGAATCGATAGGTAGGCCGCTACCTGGACGTCGTAATATTATTATTACTCGCAATACTGAATATCAAGCACCGGGAATTGAAACTGTAACCACTCCTGAAGCTGCACTTGAGCTTGTTAATGATATTGCCGAAGTGATGATTATTGGTGGTGGAAACATCTATCAGCAGTTCTTAGGGCAAGCACATCGCTTGTATCTAACCTTTATAGACTTAGATGTAGAAGGGGATACACAGTTTCCTGATTACCAAAGTGTTGCAAATTGGCAAATTGAAGATGAAATGTTGATGGCGCCTGATGAGAAAAATAAATATAGTTATAAATTCGTAACTTTGAATAAAGTCTCTTAACATTATTGCCAAAATCTGAGCGTGTTGGTACAATATTAAACAGTCGAGTACGAAAAAAGTATTAATATAGGGTGTCCAATCAATGATTAAATTACCGAAACTAGTTGTAATTGCTGCTATTGCAGCGGGTTCGTTTGCTTATACTGCGCCTGCAAGCGCTAATGACCAGTTAGCTGTTTCAGTTTGTGAATACATTGCTGGTGATGATAAAAACCGTCTACGTAGCAAATTAAAAAGTTCACGTGTGAAAGTTCGTAATATCTATGATGCAGTTTTTTGTAATGGTAATAACTTATTGCGTCATGCTGTTGCAAGTAATGCAGTTGATACAGGCGAGTACATTGTTAAAAACTTATCTAAGAGCTCACTTGAAGATGGTGCAGATATTGCTTGGGCTGAGGCAAATCATGCAGGCTCACCTTTAATCCCTATTATTAAAGACCGTGCAGGCCTTTAAATAAAAGCTTAATTAATAAAAAAACCGCGTTTTGAAGTGACCCCATAAAGTTGGACTCATTTCTAAGCGGCTGCCAAGGCCTGATTTCGATACTGTATCGGACTCAGGCCTTTTAGTTTCAGTTTAATACGCTCATTGTTGTAATAGTGGATATATTCTTTAATGTTTTCAATAAGATCATTCACGTCTTTAAACGTTTCGTTGTGGTACATCTCACTCTTCAATATGCCGAAGAAGTTCTCAGCAACCGCATTATCTAAACAATTTCCTTTTCTAGACATACTTTGTTGCAATCCTTTTTCCTTAAGGTGATTTTGATATTGTTTGTTTTGATATTGCCACCCTTGATCTGAGTGTACAACTGGCTTTTCATTTGGCTTCAACCTAGCAGTTGCTGTTTTAAGCATGTCAGTTACCAAAGGGAGTGCAACGGATTTTCTGACTTCGTAACTGATTACCTCTTGGTTGAATAGGTCAATCATAGGTGATAGATATACCTTCTCATTATCCACTTTAAACTCCGTCACATCCGTCACCCATTTTTGATTTGGCTTCTGCGCAGTAAACTCGCGGTTAAGCGTATTTTCTGCGATTTTACCCACTTCACCTTTATAGGATTTATAGCGCTTAGGCCTTACTTTTGACTTGAGTCCTAACTCATTCATCAACCGTTGAACGCGCTTATGATTAACAAGTACTCCCATTGCTCTCAGGGCACTCGTAATTCTGCGATAGCCATATCGCCCTTTATGCGCGTGATAAATATCACGTATTTTTACCAGTAAATCATTGCTTGCACAGGGTTGCTTACAAGTAGTGCGATGATAATAGTAAACACTCTTTGGCAGCCCTGTAGCCTTTAAAAGGTGTCGTAAGCTATGCTTTGCCTTGAACTCTTCGACGACTATCGTTTTGTCTTTGCTTTTTTCTTTCTGGCTTGAGCCAAGGCTTCTAACTTTTTTAGCACATCATTCTCAGCTCGTAAGTATGCTAGTTCTTCTCGTAACTCCTCCTCAGTCATTTGCTCTACTAGTTTTGATGAAGAAGAATTATTTGTCATGAATGGCTTACCTTTTCTCTGTGGTTTAAGACGTGATATACCATCACGAGCATAAAGCTTTTGCCATTGAAAAAGAATGCCTGGGGACGATAAATCGAAGAAAGCACTGGTATAACCGAGTGACCAACTGTTTGCTGTCATCGTTTTTAACACTTCAGCCTTAAATGCTAGAGAATAAGGTTTGTGAACAGACCTGAAGCTTTCAGCGCCATGAATTCGATAAATAGCGGTCCAATATCGGACCTGCCTGTCTGTAACATTAAATCTGTTACTTACCGCCGAAGAGCTTTCAGACAAAGCGAGTTCAGCTATTTTGAGCTTGAAAGCTCGGTGATGTTTGGACATAAAAAGACCCCCAGTAATTGGAATGTCCAACTATTGGGGGTCACTTCATTTAAACGCGGTTTTTTATTTACTTAGATAAATTGTCATTTTACATCCTGTCTAACTACCTTTAAGTCTAATTCCCTCACGTATTTATCCTTATTACTCTTGTTACATAAATATGTCATAAAAATTCAATACTCTATGTGTATTTCAGTTTTGAGATATATTTATGCGTGTATCATTTTTTACCCGTTTACTAGCCATTTTACTAACATTTGCAAGTATCCTTCTAGCCGCGACCTTGTTATGGGCAAGCCATACATTACTAAAGCTTCAGCAACAAGATAGCGCATACAGCCATTTAAAAAATAGCATAATGGTTGAGCTTGCCAATCAATTAGAGAGTTACTTAGCGCAAGGTAATAGCCAATACTTAAAACAATCATCTACCTTGATTGAGCAACTTAAAGCCCAACACTTAACGGTGCTTCCTCATGAGTTAGAAGCTCGTTTAGCTGAACAATTAACTTTATTAAATACAGATATTAATGGTAAATACAGATCACTTGGAAAACTCTCTGGCAATGAAACTGCGCTGTTAGATAACGCGCTTAGGCAAATGGCGGGCTCAGCCTCTTCACTTATTAATTATGCGCAAAAAGCATCAACGCAAGCCAGTAACGCTCTTAGCTACAATAAATTAGCGAGTGATTATTACAGTGAAGTGGTTAATTTATCACTATCGACTTATCAGCTGCTAAATAATTACCAACCTGAGATAGAGAAAAACCTGCAACAAAGTATAAAAACCCTAAACTTACTAGCTGTAAAAATTGAGCAGCTACCTAACTTAGGAGTAATGACTGAGGTTGATGAATTTGCTTTATTTGTAGATGAAGAACCTGAAGATTTGGCTGCTGAAATAAAAGCAGAGTTGGTGAGTTGGCCTAAACGTTATCTGCGTGATTTAAGCAGTACTTTATCGCAATCAAAACTACGTCGTTCAGGAACAAATGAGTTACGCGAACAAATTAGCTTACTATCAAATACAGTGATTGAGGCAGAGCAAACATTAAAAGCGCAGCAAGATACCGTAAAGCAACAAGTGTTCTGGGTGTTTGGAATAGCAATAGGTGGACTAGTAATATTAGCTTTTGGTGTTTATTGGGTGCAACGTAAACAGGTTTTACAACCTTTACGACAACTGCGAGATGGGTTTGCATTCTTAATCGAAAGTAATGAGTTAAAAAATATTACAGTGAATAACCCTAAAACAGAGGTGGGTGAAATAGCGCAGTATTTTAACCAGTTAATTGAACGCCAGCGTTTGGAAGCGCAAGAAAGAGCAGATATGCTTAATGTAGTCAGTGATTTCATGCAGCAGATGAGTGGGCATTTATACACGATAGGTCAAAAAAGTAATGCGAGTTATCAGCAGGTAAATCACAATGAAGAACTGCTTCTTAATATTCAGCAACTTGGAGAGCAGGTTAATCATATCAATGCTCAAGCTGCTGAAAATGCTCAAAGTACTTATGAAGCAATGCAACAAAGTGTTGGTTTTGCCAAAAGTATGCTTAATGCCAGTTCTGATACACAGCAGCGTATTGAGCAAGGTATGCATAGTGTTCAGGAATTACTGAGCGGGGTACAGGGAGTAAGCAATATTATTACGGTCATACGTACCATCGCTGAGCAAACAAACTTACTCGCGCTGAATGCTGCGATTGAATCAGCAAGAGCAGGTGAGCAAGGTCGAGGTTTTGCCGTGGTTGCTGATGAGGTAAGGCAATTAGCTATGCAGACTCAAGGTTCGTTAAAAGAGATTAATGATCAATTGGCGCTACTAAGCGAAAACTCTCAAGAAGTCTATAAACAAATCAATGCATTAACTGAGGATGCACAGTTACAAACTGCAAATGCTCAAGAGCTTAAAGCAAACTCTGAAGGAGTTGCAGATAATGCGCAGCAGGCTAATAAAGTTGCGATTGATGCAATGGAATTGGCTAAACAACAAAGTAATTTCCTCAGTGACTTTACTCTATCAATGCATGATATGAAAAGCCAAGTAAGTGAGTCGAGTGAATTAGTTGCTGATATAGGCTCGCAATTAGAGTTGCAAATGACATCTATTAAAGAAGGTTTAGGTTTAGATAACAACAGCGATTAATCGAAGACGAATTAAATATTAACCTGTATGCTAAAAGACTATTTAATTACCCTAAGGAATTAATATGATAGAGCAAGGTCAGACAATACCTGCAGTAAATTTATCTCAGCTTAGTGATAAAGGTATGCAAACACTCACTAATAATGAATTATTTACAGATAAAAAAGTTGTATTATTTGCGGTGCCTGGTGCTTTTACACCCACTTGTTCGAATGCTCATTTGCCTGGTTATATCGCGCTAGCCGATAAAATTAAGGCTAAGGGTATTAACGCTATCTACTGTGTATCGGTAAATGATGCATTTGTGATGAAAGCATGGGGTGAGTCACAAAATGCAGAGCATATAGATATGCTGGCAGACGGTGATGCTAGTTTTACTCGTGCTTTAGGTCTTGAAAAAGATACCTCAGGCTTTGGTGGTTTGCGCTCGAAACGTTACGCTATGGTTGTAGATAATGGTGTTGTTAACCAATTATTTGTCGAGCAAGAAAAAGAATTTGTAATAAGTAGCGCTGAAGTCGTTTTAGCTAAACTATAACTAATCTGCGTTTATCAGTAAAAAAGCCGATACATATATATCGGCTTTTTATTAAAAGAGTAGATGGACTATGGCTGGTATTGACCACTTAGCGTTAAACCTGAGAAGGTTTGATACGCATTAACACTTAAATGCCATGTGCCTGCTTGAGGGTTGCTAAATGTACATGTTTCGGCGTTACCAGTTTTAAATGGGCGGCAATCATAGCTTGAGCTGGTTGGCTGACTACCAAATTTTACAAATAAGTCAGCATCACCAGTGCCACCTGATGTTGTTACAGTAAAGTTAGCCATGCCAGCAGGAACTTCTAGCGTGTAATGCTTCCACTGACCTGCTGTTGCAGAAACATCAGATACTGTACCGCCACCCGCTTGTGGTGTGCCTGAGTCTGAACCGCCTGTGATGTTACCGACTAAACTAACGCCAGTGTAGGCTGAGTAGCCGTTTAGCATTATATGATAAGTACCTGAAGTTGGGTTATCGATAGAACACTCTTCACTGTTACCTTCATTGTAAGGACGGCAATCATAAGTGCTCGTTGTCGGTTTACTACCAGCACGTACATACAAGTCAGCATCACCTGTACCACCACTCATTGTGAAAGTTACATTAGTAGCACCGCTTGGGACTGTCATAGTGTAAAAGTTTTGTGTACTTGTCGCACCGCTTAAGCCTGTTTTCGCTTGCCCATCAATAAGCTCATTATCACCTGATGTTGGCGGTGGTGTACCACCAGAGGCTGCTGCAACAGCAGCGGCAGCATCAACAATGCCTGTGCCACAGTTAGTACAAGTTGCTGGGAATGCACGAGTTGTTGTTTTTAAAATATTTTCTATTTCATCAGGTGTCGCGTTTGGTTTTGCTTGTTTGATTAACGCTGCTACACCTGCAACATGAGGTGCGGCCATTGATGTACCTTGCGAAAAACCATAGCTGTCGCTTGATGGTGTTGTTGAGCCTGAGTTGTAAGTAGATAAAACACCTTCAGAATCATTAGCAAAATTTTGTGCGCCACCCGGTGCTGCTACATCAATATTGCTACCATAATTTGAGTAATATGCGCGGCCACCGTTACGACCAACTGATGCAACATTAACAACTCCATTACAGTTACCCGGGTTGTAGTTTGCAGAATTATCGTTATCGTTACCTGCAGCTATTACAACAACAGAGCCGTTGTTACGTGCAGTATTAATCGCATTTTGAGTCGTTGAGCTACATGTACCTGCACCACCTAAACTCATGTTTATAACATCTGCAGGGTTTGGGTTTGTAGATGTACCTGATACGTTTCCGCCTGAAGCCCAAATAATGCCGTCAGCAATATCTGAGGTCAAGCCGCCACATTTACCTAATACACGTACTGGCACTACTTTGGCGTCGTAAGCAACACCAGCAACGCCTTCACCATTATTAGTCACAGCAGCGACTGTGCCTGCTACGTGAGTACCATGCCAGCTAGAGCCTTGTGCTCCATTATCACCACATTCACCAGCAGCGACAGCATCACCAGGATCGCGAGCATCGTTATCACGGCCATTGCCATCATTAGCGACTGATAGATTAGAGATCATATCGTAGCCAGGTAAAATATTGGCGTTTAAATCAACATGTGGGCGGTAACCAGTATCTAGAACAGCCACAACTGCACCACTGCCTGTGGCAGTATTCCAAGCCGTAGGTAGATTTAGACCACCCGCTTGCTCATAGTAATGCCATTGGTCGCCATAGCGAGGATCGTTTGGTGTGGCAAATGGCTTTAGCATTTGATCGATTTCGATATATTCAACACTACCTGAATTAATTATTTCTTGCATAAACTGTTGCGCTTCTTCGGCATTGAGTTTTTTGTCAGCACGCATTACGTGATGATCATTTAATGCCATTGCACGGATATATTTAGCTTTAACTTTACCTTTTTTTGAGGTGAAGTTTTTTACAAAGCTTTGCGCTTGTTTATTCATCATTGCAGACGATGCTTCAGCTGTTGATGTACTCATTATATCGCTATTATTTTTATATTTGATAATGAACTGAGTTTCAAACCCACTTTGATTTTGCATTTTAACTGAGGTTTCAGCCATTGATGGTGCGATTGCTTGTGCTGGATTTGCCATGCTTGAGCTGGCTGCAAATAGTGTACTTATTGTTAGCGCAACAGCGCATTTTTTAAATGAATCATTAGAAGTCATAATTACCCTTAGTTTTATTATTATTTGTGGAAAGCCACAAAGCGGGTACAAAGGTAAATGATCTGTTAATAATTTTGAAATATTAAATACGTATGTGCCTATCTCATTTAGTTATAACCGTGAATTTAGTAAGCTTTCAGTCGTTTTGTATTTGTTTTTATTGTGTTGACGATCCTAATGTATTAGATTTATTTGGTGTTTTTTATCATTATTTAATCTTTATTGATAAATTAAAAACAATATAACAGCTATCTTGTTGTTACCGAAACTTTGTTATAATTCACCAAAGTTTTTAAGAGATGACCAAATGACTCACCTTGATGTGATAGTGATCGGTGCCGGAGCTGCAGGTTTAATGTGTGCAGCACAAGCAGGATATCGCGGCCGAAGTGTTACAGTGCTTGATATGGGTAAAAAGCCAGGACGTAAAATTTTAATTAGTGGCGGCGGGCGTTGTAACTTTACTAACGAAAATGCGAGCCCTAATAACTATTTATGCACTAATCCCCATTTTGTAAAGTCGTGCTTAAGTCGTTATACCCAGCATGACTTTGTAGAGCTTGTAGACCGACATGGTTTGGCGTATCACCATAAAACATTGGGACAATTATTCTGTGACAATAGCGCACAAGACATTGTTGATATTTTACTAACAGAGTGTGAGTGGGCGGGTGTTACAATTAAACTACGCAGCGAAGTGTTAAATGTAGCTAAAACAGCAACAGGTTACAGTGTCACAACTGAGCAAGAAACACTGACCTGTGAGTCGTTAGTTGTCGCATCTGGCGGTTTAACTATGCCTAAACTTGGCGCGACGCCAATAGGTTATAAAATTGCAGAGCAATTTGGTTTAAAGGTATTGCCGACGATGGCCGCTCTAGTTCCCTTTACCTTACATCAGCACGATAAAGAGCGTTTTGAAGGGCTTTCTGGCATTAGTATCCCGTGTGAAGTTGCAAGCGAAGATGGCACTGTATTTAAAGAGAATATTTTATTTACTCACCGCGGCTTATCCGGGCCTGCCATATTACAAATAAGCTCATTTTGGCGAGCAGGTCAGGCGGTGACGATCAATTTATTACCTGAACTCGATTTAAAGCAACAGCTAGCCGATTGGCGAGAAACGCAAGCGCAAAAATCGTTAAAAAATAGCCTTGCTACTATCTTACCTAAGCGTTTTGTTGAAATACTCTATGACAGTAAAGCTATTCCTGATTGCAATATTAACCAGCTAACGCATGGCCAAATAGATGCACTCGCGGATTATATTCATGCTTGGCAAATTAAGCCAAATGGTACCGAAGGTTACAGAACCGCAGAAGTGACTTTAGGTGGTGTAGATACCGACGAGCTAAGCTCAAAAACATTTGAGGCTAAAAAAGCCAAAGGTTTATACTTTATTGGTGAAGTGACCGATGTAACGGGTTGGCTTGGAGGCTATAATTTCCAATACGCGTGGAGCTGTGGATTTGCCGCTGGGCAATACGCGTAAATAGTAGCTCAGAATGTAAACAGGCACTTTCAGAATTAAATAAGCACTAGCTTTTATTAAACAGATACAACTTTAGCTTGCAGTAAGTAAAGAAGTTTTATTATCAATAGAATAGCTGCCGCAACGTACAGTTTTATGTTAATGCTGGAGTGTTGCGGTTTTCAACGCATTAATTTGCTCAGGGTTAAAACCGTTTCGAAGTAGCTCAAAGTCACAATAATCTATGCTCGCCTTTCTTCCTTCGCCAATAACTTTGTAGGTACTGCCGCTTGCTGTTTTTATTAGGTTTGCCTTCGGATTTATTTCAACTAATTTTGAGATGCATATATAATCACCTTTGCTGAACCTAAAAGATTTATCTTCAACACAGATGCCCCACAAAACTTTACCGATATTATGATCGTCATCTTTAACTGTCACGATTTGCTAATTACAAACTATGGGAAGTCCAGATATATACATATAGCTAAGTATTTTTAAATATTAAAGTTTGCCTTACACTGAGAAATTTCATATTTTAACCGCAGAGAGGGTTTTACTTACCAGTTTAAATAAGCTCATTTCTTATGCTAGTAAAAGTTCAGTGAATTATAACTTTGAAAGGACTCAATGTGTCTGAAATTAAAATAGCTTGGGGACTTGGCGCTGATGGTGTTATGCGTCATATTTCCGAGGTTAATAAAGGAAAAGCCTGTGACTGTATATGCCCATCAGTAAATTGCTCTAGTCCACTTATTGCAAATCAAGGATCCAAAAAAGCACATTATTTTTCACATAAAGCTCACACAGGGTGTAGTGGTGAATCTGCGTTGCATCTTGCGGCAAAACAAGTCTTAGAAGATTCAGCGTCTGAAAACCTACATCTTATTTTACCTGAAATTCATGCTACTTATTCTTCTACAGACATGGCTGGAGAAGTAGTTGAGAAAGCGCTTGTACAAGTGTCGAACTTTCAGATGGTAAAAGCTCAACAAGAAGTTAAACTGAATAATGATCTAATTGCTGATGTTGTAAGTCAATCAACTAAAGGCGAAAGTTTAGCTGTAGAGATTTTTGTTACTAACGCAAAAGATGAAGTCGGGGAGCGTAAGTATAGCGCTGTTGATATCGACGCCATTGAAATTGATTTAAGCGTATTGCCTTGGAACGTAGATCGTAACGAATTAAAAGTGTTTGTATTAAAAACAGCTAATCGAAGATGGCTTCATTGTAGAAAGAAAAGTCAACTAGAAAAAAAATTAAAACTACAAGTCGATAATGAAATTATTGAAATCAATCGGCGCTATCTTGCTAATTTGTACACTATAGCAAAATCACTAAGCACTAATCTTAATATCCCCAACTTCAAGTGGCCCTCTCTTACCGTAAATAAGGAGCTTTCTAATTCTGAGCGATTTATCGTATCCAGAGAACCTAAGGTTACGCATTTTAATGACGATTGGTTACCGCTTAAATATGGTTATAAAGGGACGGCTGTTGTTGAGAAAAAAGTAAATATAGATGTCGTACTTTTTGTAGTAAATAATCTTCGTCAAGTAATGACTCATTCAAGTCCGACTTTACTTATTAGCTACGACGAACAGATGAACATTGATGACTTGCAGTTTAATCTTAGATGGAAAAACATAGATGCTTGGCGAGAAAAGCTTGAGAAAATAGCTAATGCTGAATTAATTAAAAAAGAACAAGAAATAGTTAATCGAACACAAAAACGCTCTGCTTTTGTTCAAGATTTTAAAAATGCGAACGAAACTGTAAAAATGCAAATTCTGTGTAAAAAACTAGGCTTAAGGCAACCTGAGCAACTTTCAAAGTACGTCTATTGCTGGAATTCGTCTTGGGATGTATGGCGGACCGTTGTGTGGGCTTATAAAATTCATGGCAATAAAGGTTACATAATTGATGCAAACGATATCGCGAGTGATCCTTGGCTGGAGTCTCTATTGGGTTTCTCAGTAGATTATGAAGCTTATGAATCTCGTAGAAAAATGGTTGGTTTTTGGCTAAAAAAACTATTCGAGTTAGGGTATCTAAGAAGAGTTGGGTGGACTAAATATGAAGTTGAAAACAGCCTGTTGAAAAACTTTTCACCTTGGACCTATATAAAGTAACTATGAAATTCGGTACCTAGTTATGTAAGACAGTTAATAAGTTAAGTGATATTGTAGAAATTATTTTCAATAGCTATGGATGGTGATTATGTATATAAATGAACTTGTTGTAGAGAATTTTAGGTGCTTCGGGACAGGAGATGAAAAGTTAAAGCTTCCATTGCAAGTAGGGCTGAATACGCTTGTAGGTGAAAACGATGCTGGGAAAACGGCAATCATTGATGCATTGAGAATGATTTTTGGTACTAGAGATCAAGAAAGTCTTAGACCTATAGCTGAAGACTTTCATTATTCCCCTGAAGGTATTCAGGCCAAAGAATTCTCTATAGAAGCTCTTTTTATAGATTTATCTCTCGCAGAGCAAGCGTATTTTGCTGACTATTTAACTTACCAGCCTGAAATTGAGCATAACCCAGTTGTTTTAAAAATTACGCTAAATGCAGCTCTACGCAACGGAAAAGTAAGAACTACAATTTTTGCAGGTCTTCCAACTTCAGCTCACGGATTAAAGGAACTTGATGCTGATGCGAGAGATAATCTTCGGGCTACTTACCTTAGACCGCTTCGAGATGCGGAAAAGGAAATGGATGCTGGGCGAAACTCACGAATTTCAAAAATATTGAGGAAGCAACCTACAATAGGTCTAGGTGAAAATGAAATTAATTTATCTTCAGTATCTGAAGATAAATTTGGTGAAGTTATTGATAAAATAGGTGTTGTTGGTATTGCTCGCCTAGTAAATCAACTCTTAGAAAGGCAACCTGCAATAGGTGAAACTACAGAAGCCCTTAATACAAAATTTTTGAAGCCACTACAGATGTCAGGAGATAACCTCAGTGCTAAATTAGGTATAGGACCTGATTCAGATGAAGAAGCGCTTAAAAGGCAGATGTTGGAGAAAATAGGTGTTTCTTTGGATAATATCGGTGGTAGACGTGGATTAGGTTCAAATAATTTATTGTATATTGCGTGTGAAATGCTTCTTCTTGCAGACTCTAAAGATGAGCCTGCTTTGCTGATTATTGAGGAGCCAGAAGCACATTTGCATCCTCAACGACAACTAAAGTTAATCCAGTATCTCCAAAGTAAAGTGCAAAAACACAAAGAAGAGCATGCTGTTCATTTACAAGTTGTTCTATCAACTCATAGCCCAACATTAGCTTCAAAACTACCAATTAAATGCATGACGATGGTTAACAAAGGTAGGGTGCTACCTTTTAACGCAGCAGGCCTGTTACCAGAAGATGATTGCATTTTTTTAGAGCGCTTTATTGATGCTACAAAATCGAACTTATTTTTCTGCCGAGGGGTAATGATTGTTGAGGGAGACGCAGAGAATTTGTTAGTCCCTTCTATAGCTAAACTTATTGGTAAAGATTTCACAGAAAATGGGGTTTCTATTGTCAATGTTGGGCATACAGGACTTAGCCGGTATGCAAATATATTCTCTGGTACAAAGGATTACCCTAACCCAGGGATTAATGTTTCGTGTTTACATGACTGGGATTTAATCCCTTTTCCGGCTGCTCGTGAACTGAGACTTGATAGTGTCAAAGATAAGTCACAACTCGATTTGCTATGGGAAAGTGCGTATGAAACTGTCAAAGGTGGTGGAACTCCTGATTTTAAAGAGCTAGATGCAGCTTTCCCAAAGAATGTGATTTCTAATTTGGAGGGAAATAAATTCGATGCTGCGAAAATTGAAGCGGCTGAACGTGATTATAAAGGGAATTTTGTTAAAGGTTTTTACTCTGGTCCTTGGACATTGGAGTACTCTTTGGCGTTTCATGGTTTAGCAAAAGAAATGACAGTAGCAGCTTGTTTGGCTAAAGCCGAACACTCGACTGTGTATGATAAATCTAAACAAGCGAAGGTTGTGACAGCTGCTAAAAGTTTTTATGAATTCTTAACTGAGCAGTATAAGGATATCGGTGTTTTAGCGGGTAAAGTGTATGAGCTTTTCTTGAGTCCAGTTAGTATATCTGACTACATAGGTGATGAAAACGCCTCATTGATTATGAAGAAAAAGGCTTCAAAAGCTGCTGCTGGTCAGCACCTTGGGATATTACTAGAAGATATAGATGATAAGCTAATGCGTAGTCATGGCTTGGAATATGATCGTATAGCTTACTGGAAGGGAGTGCTTCCGGCTGCATTGGTAGAAGCAATCAATCATGTCACTACTGCCGTGAGACCTTTACCGCTTGAGGGGAATAGTGATGAATAGTGTTCGATCATTGCTAAGCTGTAATCAGAACAAAGATGAACCCCCTTTTTCTGCGGAAGATATTAAATGGGTAGAACTAGTTTTAGGGTTAAAAAAAGGTTTTGATGAGCATCAAATAACTGTTTTGCAAAACCTTGACGAGTTAGATGTTGAGGCATGCCCTGGTAGTGGTAAAACGACGGTGCTTGTAGCGAAATTAGCGCTACTATCACGTTATTGGACGTCTGAGTCACAGGGGATCTGTGTTCTGTCTATGACAAATGCAGCAAGAGAAGAAATTCAGGAGCGGCTAGGGAGCACATTTGAAGGACAAAGGCTTCTTCGTCACCCTCATTTCATAGGGACTATTCACAGCTTTTTTAGTGATTTTTTAGCTAAACCATATTTAAACTCAAAAGGTATCCCATTAGTAAGTATTGATGATGAGCTTTGTCGCTCTCAAAGGCGTAAATTGCTACAAAAAGATTATTACCTCCGCTTAACAGATCATTTTGTTACTGAGCAAGTTAAGAAACGTTTAGATGATATTAAGAGTTCGAAAGCGACTGCGAAAAAACATGTTGAAGCTCAGCAATGGTTAGCTGATCACGAGAAGAAAGATGTATCAGAAAGACGATTGGGCATCCCTATTTATTGGAAGATAGTTGACGAGTCTTATAATACAGTTCGCGTGACTCAAGGGGGAGATAAACCCTTTGAGCTCTCCGCAGATCTAGAGCTGTTACTCAGAAAATGCGTTGAGGAGGTAGTGAATAAGGGGATATTTTGTTTTAGTGATATTTTTGTTTTCTCCAAAGCATTAATGAATACATCTGAAGATGTATATAAAATAATTCGGGCGAGATTTCCTCTTCTGTTTATTGATGAAGCACAAGATACTTCCTCCTCCCAGACTGAAATGCTTCATAAGCTATTTTTATCAGATATACCAGAACTAAACGCTGTAACAAGGCAAAGGTTTGGTGATGCAAATCAAACAATTTATACTTTTGAACCTCCCATGCCATCAGATGGTTTAGACCCATATCCATCATCAAGTATTGCTAGATTGACCTTACCTGTTAGTCATCGATTTGATCAAAGTATTTCATCAATTGCTGCGATCTTTGAGACAAGCCCTTTAGACATTGCAATGCAGGGAGTAAGAGCCGATTCAAATGGAGGTTGTAATCATTGTGTATTGGTTTTTAGTGAAGAGACTAGAAACTTAGTTATTCCAGCATTTGCAGAGCTCCTATCAAAGGAGCTAACCTCTTTTGAGCTTGAGTCTGCAAATGTGAAGGTTTGTTCCCATATACATAAAGAGAGAGATGGAGCTCCTTCAACAGAAGAGTTTGCACGAACTATTAGGGATTATTACATGCCATATATTGCTGATAAGATGACAAAAGAGCACCAGCAGCATCGCTATTTAATTGATTACCTAAATCATGGCAGATATCTTATTAGGGATACCAAGAGCCTATTTGTTGGTATGGAAAAGTTTGCCGAAGGAGTATTGAGAGCTTGTTTTTTAATCACTAGTGACAGTCTCGATGATACTAAAGGCACAAGTTTTTCAAAAATAAAGTCACTGGCAAATAAACATAGTGCCATTAAGCGTGAAGTTGGAGACCCTTTGTCAGCAGCTTACACCCAAGTTGTTCTAAAGTCTTTGACTAACCAAAATAAAGTGGATGAATATAACTGGAAAGCTTTAACTGCAATTGTCCTCGAGGTGATTAGCAGCCTTACTGATAGATCTGATATTGACTCATCTAAAGTCAAGTTTATTGATTGGCATGGAGTCGATCTTCCTGATGGTCACCTCGAAGAAGGTGCAAGTGAAAGAAATAATTTATATAGGCATAAATTCAATGATAGTGAGGACACTATTGATCTTAGGCTTGGTACTATCCATTCAGTCAAAGGACAGACACATACAGCAACGCTGTTGCTTGAAAGTACAAATCGGGGACCGATACTTGGTCAATTGAAGCCTTATCTTCTTGGGGAGCAGCGAGCTAATGAAGCGACTGGCCCTAAAAAAAATTGGCTAAATACGCTATATGTTGGATTAACTCGACCCACTCACCTTATTTGTTTGGCTATTCCTGAATCCCATAAAAAAAATGCCACAAGCAACATAGATTGGACAAGCGAGGATTTTGAAAAATTAAAGGCTAACGGTTGGAAAGTAGCTAGGGTTAATGAAAAGCTCCAGTTGGACTTTATTTAGGTGCTCTACAGGCAAACATTATTGTCGCTGCACATAGTGATTCAGTTTTTGCATGGTTTTTCTTTTTCAAGTAACGCTCTGATGACTTCTTCATGACGCTCTTGACTCTTGAAAGATATTGGTAGAGTGTTTCAAAAATGACTTATTTAAGTTCTGATGCATCCTTATTACCACGCAATATGTCAGCGGCGTTGAACAAATGTCTTTCTAACTAGGATAAGGTTTATGGTATATTTTTACTTATTAAAATGTGAATTGATATATTCTAAAAGTTCATAACCGGTTAACGTGACTGATGAGGTTCCTGTTCTTCTCATAAACTCAGTTGGTTCGCTATGAAATACTCCATTTTTGTCTTTACTTGGTAATAGCACCGGCTTTGGCGCTTTTTTACAGTCGACAACAATGATTATTTTTTTTTCTATTTCAACAGATGAATACTCCAACCATTTGTTATTTCTTTCACCTAAAAAGTTTGCAACGATTTGAGATAAACGCTTTATGTAAGCTTCGGCTTTTATTTCATCGATGTGCTGCATTTCCTTTTCAACACCACTGATTCTGCTGTCATCATTTACACCAATCAATAAAGTGCCACCATCAGTGTTTAAAAAAGTTGCAATATTTTTCGCTATTTTATACTGCTCTTCTTTGCATCTCTTTTTGTATTCTTTATCATTTTTTTCATAAGAAAGACCTAAATCATCAACATTTACGAAAAAGGATTGTTTGAATTCGATCCTCTGAGTTTCATTTATTTTAATGAGTTGCTTAATTCTGTTTACTTCATCTAAAGTTGAAAGTTCATAAATAAGACTGTCTGTTTGGCTTTCAACTTCTTTATAAAGAGCAGGTTTTTCAAGTAAATTATTTTTAAATTTGGCAAGTTGCTCTCTTGCAACATCTAACTTTCTGGCCAAGTTTATTATTCTATTTTGTTCATTCTCAGCTGGAATAAATATTGTTAAACTCTCAAGGTCCTTTTTATTTAGCATTGGCATGGTTGTACCACGAGGAAGGTGAGATAGCGTGAGCTTACCTAGTTCTGATTCAAAAAATAATTTTACGTACTCGCTTGAAACTATATTTTCATCAAACTGAATTTCAAAAAAATTTAATTTGTTTCTGGTGCCTATTTCATCGTGTTCAATGCACTGTTTTGTGCCTTTAGCTATCTTACTTAACACTATGGTATTTGAACGAGGGCTATTGGAAGGAGAGTTAATTGATTTTACTGCACAGTTTTCATGGTTAGAGGAAAAAGAGTACTTTTTAAAAGCTTGATGGTGTGCATTGAGTTCATTTATTCGTCTTAAAACAGGTGAATTATCAACATAACCCTTTACGTTAAGGTTGTAATCATTTTCACGAATTTCTTCTATGTAAACTAATTTTGAATAACTTCCATCTGTGACGTAGGAAAAGTACGCATTAGTAATTTTTTGGATATCTTCTGGGCGTAAACGATTTGCGTATCGAACTTCACTATAGTCATGTGAAGCATCGACAAATAAAACTTTTTGTTTGTTAGCATCAGGTTTATTTTTGTTAAGAACTAAAATGGCAGTAGGTATACCTGTGCCATAAAACAGCCCCTGAGGCAGAGCAATGACGGCTTCTATTAAGTCGTTTTCTATAATTCCCGCTCGAATTTGTTTTTCATCACCATTACGAAAAAGAGCGCCAAAAGGAATAATCGAGACTACTTTCCCATGATCTTTACAGGTCGCTAGCATGTGCTGTAAAAACATTAAATCCGCTTTTCTAGTTCCCGTATTTACTGCACCATATTTAAACCTTTCGGGGAATTTAAAATCGAGGTTTAAATTTTGATCTCTAGTACCAAAGTTGCTGGAAAAAGGAGGGTTTGAAATCACTCTGTCGAATTGGGTAAGTGTTCCATCGCTATTGATATGTCTTGGGTTTTCTAATGTATCTTCGTTTGTAATGTTACTTAGCTGAGCCCCAGAAAATAGGAGGTTCATTTTAGCAATTGACCACGTCGTACCTTTTATTTCTTGCCCATAAAGCTCTACATTTGAATTAACCCCAATACTATTACCTATATACTTTTCTGCCCCGATGAGCATACCGGCAGAACCACAACATGGGTCATAAACAGTGCTGCCATTTTGTGGATTTGCAAGTTCAACCATTAACTGAACTATCGCTCTTGGGGTATGAAATTCTCCGGATTTACTTCTAGCATTTTCTGCAAAATAGCCAAGTAATGATTCAAAAGCCTCACCTAAAACGTCTGAGTTTTCTAGGCTATTATCAGCTAGATTAATTTGGTTAAAGTGAGTGAAAAATTCGCGAAGTTGATTATCTGTTAATATTCTTTTACCTACTTTACGATTAAAGTCGATGTGCTCCAATATGTCTTGTAGTGAGCTATTACCTTACTCTAGCCTGCTAAGCGCTTCATTTAAGAAGTTACCAACATTTTTATGGGCTTGTTTGACTAAATACTCCCAACGGGAGGTGGGAGGTACATAAAAAGTATTTTTGTACCACATTTTATTTTCGGCAATGTTTTTAGCTTCTTCTTTGCTTTTACCTTTTTCAAGTTGAGTATTGATAACTTCTTCGCGACGTTCTTCAAATGTATCGGAACAGCGCTTTAAAAACAGCATGCCGAAGATATACTCTTTTATCTCGGAAGCATCTATCGTGCCTCGCATTATATCCGCAGCTTTAATTAGATGATTTTCCAGTTCAGTTTGAGTTATCTTCATGTATCAGCCTTCAAAAACTCTTCGTTGATTTTATCAGGCGTAATACCTGTTCATCTCTACTGCCGATGTTATATCTCAGCAAAAACTGTTGTTAATTTGGGAGTAAATAACATCCTTATTCTGCAGATTTTATTGGTGGAGGACTCTTTTTTATTCTACCTGCTTTTCCCCCAACTTTAGATATGTTGCACCAATTGAATTGTTGATAATTCGTCTGCCATTACTTTCTCTAAAAATGAACAGGTACAGGATATGAGAAAATTGAGGAGATAACAAGAAGTCAGTAAACAAGCATTGTTTGATGATTTAAAAAGTATCATTGGTTATCACTAATTATCATAAAACTATCAGTTTTTCTTTTTTCATAATTTCATATGATTTAGACAGACAACCAATGAGGAGAAAATAATGTCTAATCAAAATAGTAATCACAAAGCGAATCAAGCAAATAATAATAAAGGCACTTCAGGAAACAACCCTGCTAATGCTAAAGTACATGGTAATAGAGGTAAGCAGATGAACCCAAACCAGAAAAAATAGCTGGGAATGAGGAAGCAGGTGATTATTCATCTGCTTCATTTTAAGGATAATTATGGAAGCAACAACAAGCTCAAAAAAGAATAAGAGAAAGTTCAAACAAACCAAGCAGCTAATAAGACTGGCACTAAATGATGGTTGGACTCAAAATGAAATTAAAGATGCCTGTAGGGTTCAACAATCAATTGTGAGTGGATGGAATAGTGGCTCTAAACAAGGCACTGAACAGCAACTAAAACCCTTACTTGAAATTTATGGTCATAAATTAAGAAGAAACTCTTTTCGTGTTTATTGGAATATCGTTCCTGAGACAAATTCAAAAAATTTCTATAAAGTTGAAGGAAAGGTGATATTAAGCCAAGCATTTTTTGATGCTAGACGAGTTAAGTCTCAGTTACTAAAAAAGATTCCTCAGCTTAAGATTGTTATCCATCATCAGGGTAACAACAAGTTCAGAGTTGTGTATCAAAGTCGCCTAATGTTTCAAAATACAAATGCCGAATTAGAATCAACAGTTGAAGACGCTATTTGGGGGTCGGTTGTTTCTGAACAATTTAGCCTATCAGAGCTGCTAGCTGCTATTGATACATTTTCTGAAACTACTTTAGCTAAGTACCCTAGCGATGCGAATACATTGCCATTTATAGTAAGACAAGCTTTGCTAAATCATGGGTTTGGTATTGACGGAGTTGTTGAATACCCTGCTATTTGGTAAATTAGTGAGACCCCCATAGGAAACTGGCACCTTAACGCCAAAATATGTGGATAAACCACATCAGTTTGAAGCACCTGTATTGGTAAGCCCTGTGACTAGCCAGTTTGCTACCGCAGCGCTATTCAAACATTTTTAGGAGCACATTGTTATTGCTTTCATTAAGCTAGGTCAAAGGTATTGCTGATTAGCCGAAACATACCATGTGATTACGGGATAGGGTGGGTAGGAAAGCCAGCCGTCACTTTTGTGGCCGCTGGCTTTTCGATATTCTAATATTGAAAGTTACTCATTCTTACGTCAGCAATTAGCGTTGTTAACTTGTTTCTTGCTTGCAGAAACTAAAGCCTCACCTTCTTTTACGGGCAAACTTTATTGTCGCTGCACAAAAAAGTCGCTCAGCGCGGCTTATTAAACCTGCCACTTAAGCTCTTAAGTGGCATTTTTTATTTCTAACTTTTAAGTTTATATTGCTGCATTTTGCTATTCGGTTTTTCGGGAATAGTCATTTCGATTATGCCTGCCTCAATTGCAGGCTTTAAGTAGCGCTCTCTAAAATGTTTTCTATCTTTTAACCCTAGCTGGTTTTGTAGCTCTTGTCGGTTTAATGGTTTTTCGCTTTGATTAAATACATTTATTAAAGCGATGACTTGGGGGGCTTGTATGTCTAAGTGTATAGTGTTTTTAACTTGAGGGGGTTGTTGTGGGGTTTGGCTTTTTGTTATTGATTTTAAATCACTTTCTAAAACGTTCAATGCTGAAAGTAATGTCTCTAACATGTACTCAATAAATACGGATGAGTCACCTGTTTTGGTACTTAGGTTAATGCTTTCAACGTATTGTTGGCGTGTTGTCGCTATTAGGTTATGAATGTTTAGTAATGAAAATAGCGTATGCCACTGCGATAATTGTTGGGTTTGCCAAGTACAGGCTAATTCAGTATTACCCAGTGAAACAGGTTGGATAAACTGCAATTCATAATGACATACTGCGCTACTGATTAGAGGGTGATGGTTGGTTGTATTAAACCACGCAAATAGCTCTTCTACCATTTGTGGCACTCGCATTGCCTGTGGTGCCATTTGTAAGCCATTTTTTAACGCTAGACTTTGCTCTCTATAACAGCCTGACTTTTCACTTTGATCTTTCATTAAGCTGCGATGCAGAGCTAATAAGCTATCTGGGCTTGATAGGTCAGATGCTGTGAATTGAAACTCAGAGTTTTTCATTTGTATAGAGGTGGGTTTTTGTTGCTTATAGTGCTCAATAGTTGCTGGCGAATATAAGGCACTGATTTTACCTAAAGCTTCACTAATACCCACAATGCTGTGGGTCATGCTGGCTGAAATCGAAAATGGGGGAGTGGCGTTGCTCATTTCGTTATAGAGGTTATTTAAATCAGGGGGTTAGAATACGCGAACTAGGCATAAAAGTCAGTTTTAATAGTGATTTAGTATTTATTTAAAGCTTTATATAGTCCTTAATTGCTGGTTTTAAATGTTAAACCGACGCCAAATAGCGCCGGTTTATTAGTTACTCTTCGATAAACGCTTCACCCTCTTTCATCCACTTAGCGGCTGGCTTGCCTTTTAAGTAATGATCAAAGTACTGCATCATGCGCACGGAGAAATCTACCTGATTAGGGAATTGCTTTAAGTGATGCGGTTCACCTTCATATTGTAAAAATGTGGCATCTTTACCCGCACGGCGCAGTGCTAAGTAATATTGCACGCCTTCATGCCATGGCACAGCATCGTCTTTATCACCAAACATAATCAAAATAGGGGTATTTACTTTATCCGCAAAAAAGACTGGCGAGTTCTCAATATAAAGCTCTGGGGCTTCAAATAAGTTTTTACCAATGCGACTTTGCCCTGTTTCATATTGAAATTGGCGGGCAAGCCCTGACTTTAAGCGAATGCCACTGTAGGCGCTGGTCATGTTAGACACAGGCGCACCCGATACCACAGCTTTAAACATATCAGTTTCAGTGATCATAAACGCGCTTTGATAACCCGCCCATGAGTGGCCTTGTAACCCTATTTTATTAGCATCGGCAATGCCTAAATCAATCAGCTTTTGAGTGGCGTTGATCATGGTTTGAGTTGAAGACTTACCTGGGTGACCTATTTCAAAACGAATATCAGGTAAAAAGATGGCGTAACCATTTGATGTAAACATCGGAAAGTTAGGGCGATGATTTAATTCCATTTTAGGGAAATCGTACATACGCTGGCTCATATAGCGGTAAAAGTACACCACAACCGGTACTTTATCGCCTTTTTTATAGCCGGCAGGTTTGATTAATACCCCTTGTAAATCTTCTCCATCAAAGCCTTTATAGCTAATAAGTTCAGGCTTTTCTCCCCAAGCAAAATTAGTTACCTGAGGATTAAGGTTAGTGACTTGTTGTGCTTGTTTGAAGCTAAAGTCAGTTTGATAAATATCAGGGAATTGCTGATAAGTTTGCTCTGTAAATAAGTATTTATCGGCACTTTTGGCTTTTTTAATTACATCAAAACGCTTATTACCTGTGAGTACTTTAGTAACGTTAAGCGTTGTTAAATTAAGTTTAGCCACCTCACTTTGCTTACTTTGTAAGTTAATTGCGGAGAGCAAAAGAGTATCATTGCTGTTAAAGCCCACTTGGTTTTTATCAAGCTTGATCACTCTGTACTGAGTATTACTTTGTTTACCATTAGTTAAGCGTTTGGCTTGCTTGGTATTTACATTAAACGACCAAATATCATATTTACTATAAACCAGTATTTCGCTGCTATCGTTAAGCCAGCCAGCAAAGCCATAGCCAGGCTGCTTAGATGGATAATCGTGTTTGTCATCGGCAAAGGTGGCGTTAACCGCTTTGCTGAGTACGCTCACTTTGTTATTGCCTAAGTTTTTAAGCTGTACTTGGTTATTATCAAAGTAAGCAGCAAACTGACCATTAGGCGCAAGGCTTGGTCTAAATGGGTAGTCGTTAATAATAGGGGTTTGTTTACCCGTTTTTATATCAACAGCAAAGTAGTCAGCAAAAAAACCGCCATACATTACTTTTTCAAGATGAGCTAAATTTGAGTAACCTAATAATGAATCCGCGCGTTCAGTATTAAGTGCGACCTCAGGCATATTTGGTGTGCTTAACTGCACAACTTGTTGCGAGTTTACATGGTATACCGCCGTGTAATGTCGATTCTTATTACTTTCATTCCATTGCTGCTCTTCGCGAGGTTTAATTTGCGCATCGTTGTTGTGCCATACATTTAACCCTTTTTGGTCGCGAATAACCTCAAAGTCATACAATGACGACTCATCGGTATATTCCTTTTGTTTAACTTTTTCAGCAAGTTTTGGGCGGTTTTCAAAGTATAGGCGTGTACCATCTTCGGCCCACGTTAATGTCGCAGTTTTACCCATTAACCATTCTGGGTTAGGTGACTGCACAGTGGTAAGCGTTTCGTCCTGCCAAAGCGTTAATTCGTATTGGCGGCGACGCTTATCATCGTTTACATAGTTACCTAAAGTAAATGCAACACTCTTATTGATTGGATGCCAAGCTATTTTGTTGGCAACCACACCAGGCTCGTCAATTAATGCTGTGCTGGTAAAATCATTGAGTGAAAATAAAGTAATTTGATTATTATTGCCATCCACATAGCTTTGGCTCACTAATAATTGATCGCTGGTGGCGCTAATATCATAGGTGAAAGCACTTTCAAGAGTGTGGGTGCGTTTATCGCTTAAGTTGACGATAACCAGCGGGTAGCTTTTATCTTTTTTGTCTGCAGGGATAGCGCTATCGTTATCGGCGTTTTTATCATCCGCGTCTGTGCTCTCATTTTTACGATAGGCAAGCCACTTCCCGTTATTAGCGAGTACGTAGTCTTTTACGTCATTAAAGCGTTGTTGCTCACCGGTTTGGGTATTCACTAATACTAGATTGTTTTTTAGATCGCTTTTTTTCTTAGTGGTTTCTTTTTCAAGTAGGGTAGGCACTTGGATGAATGCAACCCAGTTCGCCATTTTGTTAATTGTAGGGCGAGTGCCTCGCTCTACCTCAGCAATAAGCTTGTTGTTATTTAGCGAGTAGACTTGCCCAGTGGCATTGCCACGATAAGGAGTTGCACTTAAAGAGAGGATTTGACCATTTTCAGAAAGCTGTGTGCCTTTTACAGATTTAAAATCAAATACATCTTTAAATTCTAATGGCTTATTTGCTAAGGCACTGGCGCTCGTTAAGCTGGTAATAAGTGCACAGCCTATAAGAGTGAGTTGTGTTTTCATTATAGATTCTCGTTTTTTAACATTATTTTATTGTAACGAGTTTTAATAACAATTCGAGTAGATACGATAAGTGGTAGCAGGGCAGAGATGAGAGGTTAAAAATGAATGGTAAAAGGTAAAAGGTAAAAGGTAAAAGGTAAAAGGTAAAAGGTAAAAGGTAAAAGGTAAAAGGTAAAAGGTAAAATTTTCGAGCTACGGGATGCGAGGTGGTAGGCATCTGTGAAAAATAGGAGTGGAAGTGGTTTATTTAATACCTTGTTAGCATCACTAACAAGGTATTACTTCGAATCTTATAACCAAATTTTTTGAAGTTCTGGCCATTGTTTTTCAAATTGCTCACTTGGGCGAGCACTAAAATTACTGCGCACAAACTGATTCATTTTACCCTCAACGTAGGCAAGCAAAAAGTTAGCTAGGGTTAGCTCATCGCTTTGGAAGTTTTTACCTTCACGTAGCTTACGCTCTCTAAGAATTTGCTTGAATTGGGTCTCTAGCTTTTCAAATAAGCCTTGTACACGTTCACGAAGTCGCTCCTGCTCACCTTGTAGAGCATCGCCTGTTAATATACGAGTAATGCCAGGGTTTTTCTCAGCAAACGTTAGCAACAGTAATAAGGTATTGTATACGCGTGCTTTGCTTTCTTTTTCGTTATCTAAAATAAGATTAATACGTGATAGCAGGGTATCTTCAATAAACTCAATTAATCCTTCAAACATCCGCGCTTTGCTCGGAAAGTGGCGATAAAGAGCGGCTTCAGATACGCCAACTTCTGCGGCAAGTTTGGCAGTTGTAATACGCTGACCAGGGCTGGTTTCTAACATTTGTGCGAGTGCTTGCAGTATTTGCTCTTTGCGATTACTTTTTTTTGTCGCAGGCATGAACATTCCTTTTTTTAATAGTTATTTTTTCTACATCAACGTGCGATAACACAGCTACCTGCCTAGTGTTTGTGCGGGCAATAACCAGTGAAGCGATATTTTCACGTATTACGTGAAGCTCTGGTACTGCGCAAGCATTAAACTATATTAGCGAAGTAAAATTACACTAAAAGGTCACAAGGCGTCATCATGTTAATGTTTTATTCAGTTTGTTTCCAGCCTTTTTATAATCGTTTGGCAAGCTGCTCGATCACTTTGATTGCTATTTCTGTTTTACTAGTCACAGGTAAATCGAGTTGTTCATTTTGCCAATAAAGAGTAAGTGCGTTACGTTCTGAATTAAAGCCTAAATCACTTTGCGATACGTCGTTTGCGCAAATCATATCGAGGTTTTTATTAGTCAATTTCCCTTTAGCGTAGTTAGCAACATTTTGCGTTTCTGCTGCAAAGCCGACAGTGTAAGGGCGGCTTTGTGTAAGGTTTGCTACCGCTGCTATAACGTCTGGGTTCTTAACTAAGCTAAGAGTGAGTTCATCGCCTTGTTTTTTCATTTTTTGCGTGGCGATATTCGCTGCGCGGTAATCGGCTACAGCAGCGCAGCCAATAAAGGCGTCTGATTGATGGGCGTAATTGAGAGATTCTTGCAGTAGCTGCTCAGCACTTTCTATATTAATTAAATTAACGCCTTGCGGCGCGGTAATGGTCACTGGGCCTGAAATTAAGTTAACTTGCGCGCCAAATGATAAAGCAGCTTGTGCTAGTGCATAACCCATTTTTCCTGAGCTGTGGTTTGATATAAAACGCACCGGATCGAGAGGCTCTCGGGTTGGGCCTGCGGTAATAGTAATGGTTTTACCCGCTAAGAGTTGTGGTTGCGCAGGTTCAGTGCATAAACTCACTAATTCATGCGGTTCAAGCATTCGCCCTGCACCTACATCACCACAGGCTTGCTCACCTTTGCCTGGCCCCCAAACTGCAACGCCACGAGCCTTTAAAGTGGCTATATTAGCTTGCGTGGCAGGGTGCGCGTACATTTGTTGATTCATAGCCGGTGCCACAGCCACTTTTGCAGGAGTTGCGAGTAATAACGTAGTGAGTAGATCATCAGCAATGCCTACCGCCATTTTTGCAATAATATTGCTGGTGGCAGGAGCCACTAAAATTAAATCAGCCCATTTGGCAAATTCAATATGTCCCATCGCAGCTTCTGCTGATGGGTCGAGTAATGAGTCAGACACTATTTCACCACTGACAGCTTGCATCGTTAGCGGGGTAATAAAATGCTTTGCTGATTCAGTCATTACAACTTTAACGTCACAACCATGGTCTTTTAAACGTCTTACGAGTTCGGCACATTTATAGGCTGCAATTCCACCGCTAATACCCAGCACTATTTTTTTATTTGTTAAATTAATCATGGTTGTTCATCAATTTTATAAAATATGCTGGCTAAAATAACAAATCTTGAGCGTGACAGCTAAGATAAAATGCGTTTTATCGCGCTAATTTTTAATTTTGCATTACAGTTATATGATACTGACCGCTTTCAAGGATGAACGATGCAATTAACCTCTCTGCCTAATTCACTCAGACCGCGAGAAAAGCTGCTAGCAAAAGGCGCAAAGGCACTCTCTGATGCTGAACTATTGGCTATATTTTTACGTACGGGTTTACCCGGTATGAATGCAATAGAGCTGGCACAACATCTGATCAATGAAAATAAAACCCTGCATAATTTGTTTAATGCCAGCATAGATGAGTTTTGTGCGCAAAAAGGGCTGGGTACAGCTAAATATGTACAGTTACAAGCAGTACTTGAGCTAAGTCAGCGTTATATGCAAGAAGGCTTTGTTCGCGATGCCGTTTTTAATTCCCCTCAAGCTGTTTACGACTATTTAACCCTGCAAATGCGAGGGTTGCAGCAGGAGGTGTTTATGGTGTTGTATCTTGATAGTCAAAATCGTTTATTGAAAGATGAAATCTTATTTTATGGTACGATTAACGCAGCCAGTGTATATCCACGTGAAGTTGTCAAAGCGGCTTTAAAAAATAATGCGGCAGCGGTTATTTTTTCACATAATCATCCCAGCGGTATTGCAGAACCAAGTCAGGCCGATAAACTAATTACCAATAAATTGTGCCAAGCGCTGCAATTAGTCGACATAAATGTATTGGATCATATTATTATTGGTGGTGAAAATTGTGTTTCGTTTGCCGAACGGGGACTTATTTAAGTTTATTGCTCGCAGATATGTGCTAAAAATGAGCGGTTTAGTGTGTTTTGGCAAATTAGTTTAATTTAAATGCAGTTTTTACTTTCCCTAAGGGCATTCGATCTTTATAATTAGCCGCTATAAAATTTACACATGAGCTGGTTGGATAAGATCAGTATTTGATCTTTGCCTGTAAAAGCTGTATAAAGAGCGCCCTTCGATTTATCTCTAGGGCACAAATACATGGCCTTAGGGAAAAATTAAGCTCGAGCGAAGTTATTGGAGATATATAGACATGTCTAAAGTATGTCAAGTTACAGGTAAGCGTCCAGCGGTTGGTAACCACCGTTCACACGCGAGAAACGCGACTAAACGTCGTTTCCTACCTAACCTACAAACACACCGTTTTTGGGTTGAAAGTGAAAAACGTTTTGTAACATTACGCACTACTACTAAAGGTATGCGTATTATCGATAAAAAAGGCATTGACACGGTTCTTACAGAAATCCGTGCTCGTGGCGAAAAAGTTTAAGGAACTGAATTATGCGCGATAAGATCCGTTTAGTTTCAACTGCTGGTACTGGTTTTTTCTACACTACCGACAAGAACAAGCGTAACATGCCTGAAAAAATGGAAATCAAAAAGTTCGATCCTAAGGCTCGTAAACATGTGATTTTCAAAGAAGCTAAAATTAAGTAATTTAGTTTTCTTTCAGAAATGTAAAAACCCAGCTTATGCTGGGTTTTTTGTTTTTAAAATTCACTCTGTTACCACCGAAAATATACCTACCGTAATTGTGTCCATCTAATTAAAAATTTATGTTAAGCACCATGGCTTATTGTTTTAATAGCGGCTCCGTTGTTTGTAATATCAATCCGCAATAATACTTAATCACTTTACGGGGCTAAACGTGTCGCTGCCTGCGTTAAAAATTCTCATTTAGAGCAACTAAATAGCAAATTTTTTGCCTAGCTATCAACGCGTTTTTCCAGCCTCAAAATAGACCACTTAATTAAGCGAATTGGTATAACCAAAGAAAATATAAATAGTATTAAATGACTTCACGGACTAATCCGTTGGATGTTGTGTATTTAGAGTAAGATTGTGGGGGTATGTAAGTATACCTAATGAGGAAGTGGGGGTTTTACTATGACTTACTAGGGGTGAACTGTAAGCAGCCCTAAGGCTACTTACAGTGCGATACTTATACTTTAAAGTTCTCTACTGATATTCTTAGTTCTTCGGCTAATTTAGCCACTTCTGAACTTGAAATATTAGTTTGTACAGCACCTTCTGCTGTTTGCTCGGCGATAGCAACAATAGACTCTAAGCGTTCACTAATCTCTTGTGATACTTGTTGTTGCTCTTGTGCTGCCGTTGATATCTCTTCACTGACATTGTGCGCTTGCGATACCGCAAGAGTAATTGAATCTAGTGCACTATTAGCTAAATCACTTTGCTCAACACAAGAAACAGCGCGTTCTTTACCTTTTTCCATGGCTTTAACTGCTTCTTCAGCGCCCAACTGTAGTGATTCAATCATAGATTGAATCTCTTGGGTCGACTCTTGAGTTTTACTTGCAAGCGATCTTACTTCATCAGCTACCACGGCGAAGCCTCTGCCTTGCTCGCCGGCACGCGCTGCCTCAATGGCCGCATTAAGTGCAAGTAAGTTAGTTTGCTCAGCGATACCACGAATAACGTCTAAAATACTACCAATTGAGGCGCTATCTTTGTGTAGCTTATTAATAACACTTGATGCTTCATCAACTTCGTAAGCGAGTTGTTCAATGGTTGCTTTATTTTGATTTGAAATACCTTTAACGCGTTCAGCTTCTTTATCAGCATTTTTGATTTCGCCCAGTGCTTGTTGAGCACTGTTGCTCACTGTTTGAGAGGTACTGCTCATTTCAGTGGTTGCGGTTGCCGCTTGCTCTACTTGCGCTTGTTGATTACTAATCGCTTTGCTCGACTCACCGGTAATTGTTGAGGTTTGCTCAGAAGCAGCAGCAAGCTGTGTTGAACGCGAAATAATACCGGTAATTAAGCTACGTAAGCTATCAATTAAGGTGTTACAACTTTTCGACAATTCACCAAATTCATCTTTTGCGCTGTCATCCAAGCGTTGAGTCATATCACCACTGGCAACAATATCTAAAATGCGGTTAACTTCTGCTAATGGCTTAGTAATACGGTTAACTGTAACAATGGCCACAAGCACAGCGATAATAGTAGCAATGATCATGCCTATCCAAGTCCATAAGTTAGCTGAGTTTACATCGCTGCGAACGCCTTCTTGCAAAGTAAATGCAACGCCGCTGGCTTGTAATACTAATTCGTCAATTTGGCTAAGTGCTGTTTTAGTAGCTTTTTCAGACTCTTCTAATTCACGTTCAGTTGTGCTGATTGCATCGATAAGGCGTTTTTTATTCGCTGAAAGGCTATCGTTACCTAAAATATTACTCTCAAGTGTATCTACATAACCTTTTAAGTCGTTAAACAAGCCGCTATGGCTCTGCTCTATTGCAGGTTGTATTAATGAAACGGTACGAACGACTTCTTCAAAGTAATATACTTGTTCATTTTTAATAATATCGAGCGTATTAAGTGTTTTAACAGTTAACATATCGGTGCTACTGGTAACCACAGACATAAAGTTATTTTCAAGGTTATTAGCTGCTTGATAAGCACGAGGGTAGTTATCTTCTAAACCATCGATATCAATAATATCAAGAACCATAGAGTTGGCATCTTCTGCCGCAAGCTCAACGGTTTCTAATTGAGCTTTAAGCTTTTTATTAAGCACTAACTGAGTGTTTTTGTCTTTGAGTAGGCTCTCTATAATGCTTAAAAAACTTAAGTAGGTCTTTTCAACGTCAAGGCTACTCTTATTTAGTTGTGGATCATCTTTTACTACTTGTTGTAGCTCGCGATGTAACTTATCAAATAACTGTTTTTGTTCTTCTATTTGTGCTTTTATTGGCGCTAGCTCTTGAGCCGATGAAGTGTGAAAGCTAGCTTGAGCAGCTTTACTCATCAAAATAAATTCAGCTTGTAATTGAGCGCTCTTGTTTAATGCCGGAAGCGATAGCTGATTAACCTTTTGAGTTGAGCGATCTATATTTGCTATTTTTATTAAAGAGTTACCGCCAATAATTAAAAGTAATAAAGTGATAAATATAAAACCACCCCAAATACGTTGACTCACTGTTAGATTCATATGGTTTTCCATTCAAAAATACGTCTATTAAAACTTATCGGCGCTTTCAACAATAAGTTAAGTAATTAAAAATAATTAATTTTTACTGTTAATAGTTAGTTGCTAAATTTACCGTGAAACTTCATCACACACTAAGCATACATAATTCAACTATTCGATTATGGATGTAAAATAATACAAAGCAATTTTCCTCATCTTTAATTAGATTAGAGAGTGTTGCTATTTTTTACACTTAGTTGTGAATGGTTTGTAATTATGCAATTTAACATGCACTCTTAAACTTAACAGATGTATTAACTTTTTTCAGTTTATTTAGACAAAAGTTGTGATTTTTTTGAAAGTTTTTGTTTGCTCTGTAAATTTATTAAGGTCATTGAGCCGCCCCAGACGCAACCTGTATCTAGAGCGTACAGGTGTTTGTAGGGAGTTTGACCTTCAAGTGCAGCCCAATGACCAAAAACAAGGTCATGTTGAGCGTTAACAATTTTAGGATGAGAAAACCAAGGAATCAATGAATGGCTATTTGCTGTTGCTTCTTTTGCACTAAAATCAAGCAAGTTATCGGGTTTAATAAAGCGCATACGGGTGAAATAATTAACAATATAACGAAACTTGGCAGCGTCATCGAGTTGCTCACTCCATGTTAGTGGGTGAGGCTGATACATGTTTTTTAAGAAGTATTGAGCGTTGTCAGCACCATAGCATTGCTGTGCGAATTGGGCGTGCTCAATGGCTTGCACGCACGACCAATCAGGGTTTAGCCCCGCGTGTGAAATAAAGCAATCATATTTATCTAAGTAAAGAGCTAAAGGCTGAGTTTGCAAAAACGCGACGTAATGTGGGAGTTTACTGCTGTTGAACAGAGTCGTTAGTTTGTCTTTGGGGTTGGGGGCAACATTATTTAAATAACAGGCAATCATATGTAAGTCATGATTGCCTAATGTGACGCTAACGCTGTCTTGGTGCTGATATATGTAATCAAGACACGCTTTGGAGTCTGGGCCGCGAGCAACAATATCACCTACTAGGTAGAGATGATCTTTGCTAGGATTAAAGTCGACTTGCTTTAACAATAAACTAAATTCGTTAAAGCAGCCTTGTAAATCACCTATTGCGTAGTCGGCCATTAGACGCTGTTCTTACTCAGTGTAAGATATTAGGGCAAGCTAAACGGAACACATTTATGGGGGCTTCAAACTCAGCACCAAATTCGTTTCGTAAAGTGTAATGCCCTTGCATGGTGCCTACCGGAGTGTCTAATATTGCACCACTGGTGTATTTGTAACTTTCACCAGGGGCTATATCTGGGGTTTCACCCACCACACCTTCACCTTGTACTTCTACTTCTTTGCCATTGGCATCGGTAATTAACCAATAGCGACTGAGTAGTTTTGCACTACATAAACTGTGGTTTTTTATAGTAACGGAGTAAGCAAACACAAATTTATCAAGTTCAGGTTGCGATTGCTCTTCTACATAAAATGTTTCTACAGATACCTTTACAGGTGATCCCATATTACTGCTTGTTGTCATAAATCCAGTTAGCTATATCAATAAATTGTTGTAACGACAGGCTCTCAGCACGCAAAGTAATATCAATGCCAATGCTGGTTAACTCTTCAGCGGTTAAAAGGTTACCTAGGCTGTTGCGCAGTGTTTTACGACGTTGATTAAACGCTTCTAAACAAACCGTATTGAGTATTTTAACGCTTTTAGCTGTGCGCTGCTCTGCCTTTTTAGGGATTAAGCGAATAACCGCAGAGTCCACTTTAGGTGCAGGTTTAAAGCACTCTGGTGGTACTTCTACTACAGGCATAGCATTACAGTAGTATTGAGTCATTACACTCAAGCGGCCAAAGGTTTTGCTGCCTGGGCCTGCAACCATGCGTTTTACCACTTCTTTTTGCAGCATAAAGTGCATATGCTCAATATGATCGGCAAATTCAAAAAGGTGAAACAACAAAGGAGTAGAAATGTTGTACGGTAGGTTACCAAATACTTTTAGCTTTTTGTCGTCTTTAACTAGGCTTGCAAAATCAAACTTCATTGCATCGCCTTGGTTTACGGTTAATTTAGGCCCTAAAAAAGGGTGTTCAATTAAACGTTGGGCTAAATCTTTATCTAGCTCAACAACCGTTAAATGGCCACTTAAATCGGCTACAGGCTCAGTAATAGCGCCAAGGCCTGGGCCAATTTCGACTAAATTATCTTGCGGCTTGGGATCAATAGCGGTGACAATTTTATCGATGATTGATTCATCGAATAAAAAGTTTTGGCCAAAACGTTTACGGGCGCGGTGTCCTAAATGTACTTTATCGGTCATTGATTCTGTGCTTTTTCATGGGCGAGCTTAATTGCTTCGCGGATCGCTAATTCAAAACTGCCAACATCAGCATCGCCTGTACCGGCTAAATCAAGCGCAGTACCGTGGTCGACTGAAGTGCGGATAAATGGAAGGCCAAGGGTTATATTCACTGACTTACCAAATCCCTTGTATTTTAGCACAGGTAATCCCTGATCGTGATACATAGCCAGTACTGCATCGGCTTCATTTAGGTATTTATCTTGAAATAATGTATCTGCTGGTAAAGGACCGATTAAGTTCATCCCTTCAGCTCTTAGTATGTCAAGTGTAGGCGTTATCGTGTCGATTTCTTCGCGGCCTAAATGGCCATCTTCACCAGCGTGCGGGTTTAAGCCACAGACTAAAATACGCGGTTGCTCAATACCAAACTTGGTTTTTAAGTCATGATTAAGGATATTAGCTACTTTAATCAGTCGCTCTTGGGTAATAGCACGAGCAACATAAGCAAGCGGAATATGCGTTGTTACTAATGCAACTCGCAGCCCTTCGGTAGCTAATAACATAACAACATCAGCGGTGCCCGACTGTTGAGCAAAGTACTCAGTGTGGCCACTGAAAGAAATACCGGCTTGGTTAATAATACCTTTATGAACAGGGCCGGTAACAACGGCATCAAAAGTGCCGTCCATATTTTTCTCACTGGCAATACGTAGTGTGTCTAATACGTATTGACCGTTTGCGTCATTCAGCACACCCAGCTCAACCGGCTCGGCTAAATCAATCTGTTTTATGTACAAGCTGCCAGCAGTTGTAGGCATAGCTTTGGCGCTTTCATCAAATTCAATCAATTTAATGTTTAAACCTAAATGTTTAGCGCGCTGCTTTAGTAGCGATGCATCTGCAATCGCTACTAGCTGTGCATCCCAGCTGTGCTGTGCCAGTTTTAATAGCAAGTCAGGCCCAATGCCAGCAGGCTCACCAGGGGTTACCGCAATTCTTAAGGTCATAATTATTCGTCTGTTGGGAAAATTTCAACATGGGCTTGTTCGCGCATTTCTTGCTGCCAGTTAAAACCTTCTTCTTTAAATTTACGATTAAACAACATGCCATGTGCACGATTACGCTTAGCTTGCTCAGTTTTATCTGCAACGCGTGTATCTAACAACTGCACAATGTGCCAGCCATACTGGGTTCTAAAGGGTTCGCTGATTTCGTTTTGATCAAGAGATAGCAATGTATCTCTAAACGCAGGAACGTAGGTAGTTGGATCAGTCCAGTCGTATTGCCCGCCTTTAAGCGCTGAGCCTGGGTCTTGCGAGTGCTCTTTAGCTAGTTCTGCAAAGTCAGCATTTCCAGCGCGTAAATCCTTAACAAAGCCAGCTAGCATTGTGCGGGCTTTTTCTTCGCTTAAAATAATTGAAGGCTTAATAAGAATATGACGAGATTTAACTTCTGTGGCTTCTACTACTTGGCGACCACGTACGTCTTGCACCTTAATAATATGAAAACCTGCGCCAGAGCGAAGTGGGCCAATAATCGTACCTTTCTTTTGCCCTTTCACCGCTCCTGCAAATAAAGATGGCATTTCGTTAATGCCCATCCAGTCTAATTGACCACCCTCAAGCGCTTTTGGGCCACTTGATGAAGAAATCGCAATACGCTTAAATTCTTGACCGTCTTGCAGCAGTTCAATTACTTTGTCTGCGCGTGTTTTTGCAGAGCTTACGTCGTCTGCACTTGCACCGCTTGGAATATCGATAAGAATATGACCAATATCGTATTCTTCGGCATTTTTTCCTTGGCTATCCATAATTTTTAGCAAGTTATCAATTTCTTGGTCGCTTATATATATGCGACGGTCTACGTTTACACGTATGACTTGTTGCGTGGTTATCTCTTTACGAATTTCTTCACGGTAAGCTTGAAAGCTTTCACCCGATGCTTCAATAGTACGACGTAAATCAGCAATTGTACCGCCTTGCTCTTTGGCCATGTTGGCAAGTGTTTGGTCAAGCTGGCTATCTGAAATCTCTAAGCCCATACGCTCAGCCATTTGCATCATTAGCGTTTGATTAATTAAGCGTTCAATTGCTTGTACACGCAGTGTTTCGTCTTTTGGCAGCTGTTGATTTTGTTCTTCTGCTTGCTTTTTAACACGATCAACAATAGTGTCTACTTCACTTTTTAAAATAACGCCTTGGTTTACAGTACCAATCACTTTATCTATTTCGACCGGTGCGGCGAATGCACTCTGGCATAAGCCAAACGTTAAAACTGCTGATGTTAATAATTTTTTTAAATTCATATTCTTTTTACTACTCTTACTAATAGTACTGTTGTAATGCTAAATGCGACTAGATTGATATAGTTATTTGTAAATTTTTACTATACAAAATGCAGCTTAGTCATTAAGAAAATACGGCCTACGATAACCAAAAATACCTTGTTGTAATAATTTTTGAGCATCATAACGGCTTTTACTACCAAGCCCTTTTAATACAAAATTCAAACGAATGCTCGAATCAAAAGTGGCTTGGGGTTGCCCAATTGACTGATTTAAATCAGTTTCAATTTGGCGATGACCAGTAATTTGGAACGCCCAACAGCACGATTCATACTGTAATCCACTAAATACTTCAATACTGCGGTTATTATCAAGGTCGCGATGGTAACTTGCAATAAATTGCCATTCGTCACTGATAGGAATGCTTGTAAATAAGCCCGCTTGTTCGATTGTATTTCCTGAGACATCATTTGCATAGCGATGGTTCAATTGAACCAGCTGATTATCGTCACCTTTATAATCTAAGGTGACATTTGACTGGATAATTTGCTTGCCATCCGTATCGTACTGAATACCACCGGATAAATACCAGCGGCGGTGCCAATGTAACATGGTTTGCGCTGCAAATAAGGCATTGTAGTTACTGTCGCTGTTAAGCCCTTGCTCTGTGGGCTTGGCTGAATTACTTAAATAAAATATTTGGCCAGCACTGAAATTAAATACTTCTTCATTTTTCTTATCAAATAAACGAGTGGTTGCCCCAAGCGTAAATTGATTTGCAGCGGCAATACGGTCAACACTTGAAAAACGTGCATCCCTGAATAGGCCAAAAAAGTCATCTTGTAGTTTAGTGGTATCGTATAAGCCAATATCAGATTGATCTTTGTTAGGCGTATATAAATACTGAATTTGTGGTTCTAAGGTTTGAATGCCATCGTCGATAAAAATTGAGGTGTCGCGCTCAAAGTTAAGCTGAGAATATAAGCGGAGTTTCGGCAATGTGCGCGAGACCGTCTCGCTATATTGAGTGCCCTGTAAGTTGCCGTCTTGTTTATAGTTAGTTTGTAGCAGGCTTACTTCAGATAAAAATGACCAAGCATATTCTTTGTAATCAAAGCGTGCTTTAGGTTCTATATGCACGCGAGTTGCTTGGTCAATCACCGCTGAGCTATTAGTAAAGTGGCTCAGCTCCCCTGAAACAGTAAAATCGAAGTAATCAATTTTCCACGGCGTAGTTTGTGTAAAGCTAACTTGAGGTAAGGCTGTATATGACTCTAAGTGGTCACCGAGTACTTCAAAGTTTTGTATTTTTATATCAGTACGCCACATCTCGCCCATGTGAGTTAGTGAGCCGGTACGATAAAGCTGAGTATCGGTTTTACTTGCATAAGTTGAGTTTAAATCAGTAAGGTAGTTATCATCACTGACATTGGTTATATCAATACTGGCTCGCCAGTCTTCGCCTATATAGCTTTTTTGTTGCCAATGAAACAAAAAACGCTCGTCAAGTTCAGGTTCTGAGTCATCTTTATTTAAGTATTCGACAGCCACTAAACCTTGGTGTTCTGGAGTTAGATATCTAAATTCAGTTTGTAGCTGTAAACCTTTGCGTGACATATAACGCGGCGTAATGGTTGCATCATAGTTTGGAGCAATATTCCAATAATAAGGCGTAATAGTCTCTAAACCATAGCGATCTGAGCTTGAAAAGCTGGGTGTTAATAAGCCTGATTTACGGCGCTCATCAAGTGGGAAAGTAAAATAGGGTAAATAGAGCACTGGCGTGTCTAAAATACGTAGCACCGCATTGTAGGTTTCACCCCAGCCTTCTTCTCGCGATAAATTAATTTCGTCGGCTTCAATCGCCCATACTGGCGTATTACCCGGGCAAGCAGTAAAGCTTGCATTCATCAGCATTAAGCCAGACTTGTCGATGGTGAGTTTTTCCGCACCACCTTTGCCTTGCTGTTGTGTTAGGCTGTATTGTGCGCCTAATAAGCTAAATGCTGAGTTGTTTAAATCGGCGTTTAAGCCCGCACTTTGAACTTTACTTACATAATCGCGGTAGGTAATAGGGCCGGTGGCATTGAGTAGGCCGCGTTGTTTATCAATCAGTGCTGATTGTGCGGACAAACTCATGTTAACGGTGTTAATATCAACATTACCAGTAAATTCAGCGCTTTGTGTGCCTAAAAGCTCAACGTCATCAGCGCTGATATCAACCGTTCCAAGCTCAAGGCCAGCTAGCGGTTGCCAAGCTCTGGTTTGCATTGAAGTGCCACAAAAGTTGTGTGTCAGTTCAGTTTCGGCAAGCGATGGTGCGCTCAGTACGCTTAGCATCAAAATGCCCCAGGTTTTGCTCATTTATCGACCTTTATGCTCTGTGATTAGTTACAAGCTATACATAATAAAGGAAAACAATAGCAAAGTAATTAGTGAAAAATAGATAGCTTATAAAATGACACGTTTTGAGAGTTTACAACAGTTTATTAATACTCACTTTAGTGAGCAATCTTACGCGCTTAATGCAATAACCGCAGATGCCAGTTTTCGCCGTTATTATAGGTTAAGCGCTGAAAATAAAAACTTTATTGTGATGGACTCAGATCCAAAAAAAGTTAACAACGTCCCTTATATTGCATTAAATAAGGTGTTTTCTGAACAGGGTTTTTTATTGCCAACCATTATTCATAGTGATGAGCAGCAAGGTTTTTTTATTTTAAGTGATTTAGGCAACACCCATTTAGCTGATTTACTTGATGATGCCAATCGCAGCGAGTATTACCAGCAGCTGATCAGTTTAAGTGCCAAGTGGGCTAAAACGCCTAAAGCTCCGTCAATGAATCCGTATGACCATGACTTTATTGCACTTGAGCTGGATATTTTTAAAAATTGGTTAGTTAATGATTTTATTTGTACAGAGCTCAGCGCTGAGCAACAAAATATTTGGCAAACAAGTACTGCGCTGCTAATCAATACACTGCTTGAACAACCCACAGTGGCTATGCATCGTGATTACCATAGCCGTAATATTATGCGCTGCGAGCAGCAATGGGCAATTATTGATTATCAAGACGCGGTACAAGGTCCGTTATGTTATGACTTAGTCTCGCTTTTAAGAGATTGTTATTTTAAATTGCCCAACGACGAGCTGACTCATTTACTTGAGTTTGGTTATGACGAATTTAAGCGACAAAGTTTAATAACTAACGAGTCATTCGCACAATTTAAGTATTGGTTTGATTTAACTGGCTTGCAGCGCCATTTAAAAGCAGCGGGTATTTTTTGTCGCTTGTATTTACGGGATGGCAAAAAAGGTTACTTAACCAATATATTACCAACACTAGCGTATATTGTTGAAGTGGCGGCAGAGTATCCAGAGCTTAGTGACTTGTCTGATTGGGTAAAAAATTACGTAGTACCAAAAGTACAGCAGCGGTTAAAAGAGGAACAACTATGAAGGCCATGATCTTAGCTGCAGGACGCGGTAAACGTATGATGCCGCTCACCGCACAGTTGCCAAAACCTATGTTATGTGTGGCAGGTAAACCACTTATTGAGCATCATATTATGCGCTTAAAAGCAGCTGGTATTACGCAGATTGTGATTAATCTCGCCTGGCAAGGAGATAAAATAAAAACCTACTTTGCAGATGGCAGTGCATGGGGGGTAAGTATTACCTATAGCCAGGAAGCAACTGGCGGGCTTGAAACTGCTGGCGGAATTATTCAAGCACTTCCTTTATTAGATGAGTCATTTATTGTTATTAATGGTGATGTTTACAGCGATTACGATGTTAGTGCATTAATGCAGCTGCATTTACAGCCAAAAGAAGCGCACATTGTATTGGTTGAAAATCCTGCGCATAACCCAGATGGTGATTTTACGCTAAGCCACTCACCTAATAGTGAACAGCGCTATACTTTTTCTGGAATTGGCCGTTATCAGGCTGATTTCTTTGAAGGGCTGCCCCCAGGTATTCTCCCGTTAGGGCCTTTACTGCGTGAAAAATTAAATGAACATTTAGTCTCCACTGAACTCTATATTGGCCAATGGGACGATATAGGCACACCAGAGCGTTTATCGACTCTTAACCAACAATTAGCACCATAAGCTAAATATAAAACACTAGAGGTAAGTTTTAAAATGTGGGGAAAAATTCTCGGTTTCTGTTTTGGTTTTATGTTTGGCAAAATATTTGGCGCTATTTTAGGCTTATACCTAGGCCATATGTTTGATAAAAGTCTAAAGAAAGACTTTGATCAGGCTGGCGGCTTCTCTAACCTTTTTAAAGGCGATGATGTTAACGAGCGCCAAGCACTGTTTTTTTCTAGCTGCTTTGCAGTAATGGGGCATATCGCCAAGTCAAATGGACGAATAAGCGAAACCCATATTAAAGCTGCGACGCTATTTATGGATGAAATGGGCTTAAAAGGCGAAGAGCGCCGTGAAGCGCAGCAGGCATTTCAATCGGGTAAAGACAGCGACTTTTCACTCAAAGACACAGTTTATGACTTTAAAGAACGTTTTGCTAAACGTTACGATTTACTGCAGTTATTTTTAGAAATTCAAATTCAAATGGCGTTTTCTGATGGCGTGCTTGCCGCGCAAGAAAAGCAATTATTACAAGAAGTCAGCAAGCAGTTGGGGGTATCTAAAGCACACTTTGCCTTTGTACTAAAACGTTATCAAGCAGAGTTTAATTTTAGGCAGCAACAACAGCGCTTTAGGCAGCAGCAAAGTCAGAGCAGTAGTTACCGAGAAGGCTCAGGACATCATGTACCGCCAAGTAATGATATGAATCGCTCGCAGGCATTGGCCTTGTTAGGGCTAAATAAAGATGCGTCGCAACGTGATATTAAAGTAGCGTACCGAAAGCTTATGGCTCAGCACCATCCTGATAAACTGGTATCGCAAGGTTTACCTAAGCACATGATGGAAGTCGCGGTTAAAAAAAGCCAAGATATTCAAGCCGCTTACGAGTATTTAAAAAAGGCGGCGTAAAAAACCGTCTATTTCTTTGCTCAAGCGTGCATGTTGCTGCGGCGCATCGCGCAATCCAAATAGCTGGCGCTGGCGGTAATCAAACTTTGCATTACGGTTAACCCAACGCTGACGGTTTTTAAGGTTCATTAAGATATCATTACTGTCTGTAGCAAAATAAATATCCAACAAAGCAGGGGTGACCAAGGATGTTATTTGGCTTAACTTGGCATTGCGTTTTGTATTAGGAAGGTAACTACTCAAACTAATGAAGGCGTTTATTTTTAAGTCTGCAAATTCAGCGTAGTGCTCCAACAACACCCCAGCACTGGTGCCTTGTGCAATAACAACAATATTGTCAGACTCCATTGCTGCCTGCTGATACAAAGCTTCGTAGCGAGCGAGCAGTTTTAACTTGTAGTTATCCACGACCTCGGTATTTACTTGCTCAACATAGTCGGCATGATGAGGCTGTTTTTGTGTGCTGGTGCCAGGCTCAGTATTTGCGTTGGCTGTTTCATTATTTGTGCCCACAGAATCATTAATCGTTTTTGCTGTGTCATCTTGGGCTGCTTGCCAATCTATATCAGGAACTGTCATCGCATAAGAAGTGTACCCATGATTATTAAGCTCTTTACGCAAAAAGTTCATGCCGGAATTGTTTGTGGGCGTTGATTGCCAGTCAGGAATGAGTATGACCACCCCTCTAAAGTCGGCGCTCATATATTCACTGTATAAAGTTAAAAACTCAGTATCACCAGCTAAAATAGACTTTACTTCATCACTTTGGGCTAGGCGAGAGATATCCGCATCAATATTTTTTGAAAAGGGAGGAGGAGCGATATACTCAGCACTAAGCACTTGAAAACTGATTAATGCACAGCCAAGCGAAAGAGTAGTAATAATGACTTTAAACATCTGCGTAATAAACATAATAAGCTTTTAATTTAAATCTTATTTATGTATCGGCGTAGCACTCTTAAAGTTTAGCTATTTACTGCAAATAACTAAAAGATTAATCCGTATTAAAACTCGGGTTCAGCTTCAAAAGTAAGTACTTGCTCTGTTACAGGGTGTTTGAGTTGTAGCATTTGTGCATGCAGCTGTAGGCGAGGAGCCGCAGCAAGTGCGTCTTTGTGGGCATATAAACGATCGCCTAAAATAGGGTGGCCTAAGCTTAGCATATGTACTCGCAGCTGGTGGGAGCGCCCAGTAATAGGAGTAAGCTCTACACGGGTTGCCTGTGCTTCACGTTCAAGCACTTTAAAATGGGTAAGCGAGGGTTTGCCATTGTCGTGATCAACCATTTGCTTAGGGCGGTTCGGCCAATCACAAATAAGCGGTAAATCAACGGAGCCGGTTTCATTTTCAAGCTGCCCATAAATTCGCGCAATGTAACGTTTTGCCGTTTCGCGCTCTTGAAATTGCATACTTAAATGTCGATGAGCGGCTTTGTTCATTGCCAAGCAAAGTATTCCTGAGGTAGCCATATCTAAACGGTGAACAATTTTAGCCGTAGGAAAAACACGGTTGACGCGATTAATTAAGCTATCGGCATGTTTTGGGTCTTTACCTGGTACGGTGAGTAACTCGCTAGGCTTATTTACAATAAGTAAATCATCGTCTTGAAACAGTATAGTTAAATACGGGCTCATAGGGGGATTGTAATTAACTAACACGGCAGACCTCAGTGATTTTGAAGTGCGCTATTTTAGTGGAGTGAGGTCTTAGGCTCAAGTAAAAAGCGCGATATAAATATCGCGCTTTTTTCGATGCACACGTTAGTTGATCTTTAACTAACGACTGACAGCTTATAGCTCACAGCTAGATCCCTTAGTGCGAAACTACAATTAAACGAATGGCATCGAGTTTTAACTGCGCTTTTTCAATATGTGCGGTTAGCTCATTGCGTTGTTTATCGTAAAAAGTAATTTCTTCTTGGCGAATATTTGGGTTTATTTGTTTAAGTGCCTCTAAACGCTGCTGCTCTTCACTCAACGATGTTTGCATTTTAGTTAATGACTCTGCACGAATAACATCCAGCTTTTGTTGCGCCATGTCTTTTGCTGTGTTGATCATCGGATGAACCGCACTTTGTAATGCACCGGCTAATTTACTTGCTGTTTGACGACCTACCGCAGATAACTGTTGATTAAAGCCATCAAAGCCAACGTTTTCGCCTAAGTTATTACTGCTCTTATCGAGTAAAATACGAATAGGCGTAGGCGGTAAAAAGCGGCCCACTTGCAGTACTTTTGGTGCCATCGCCTCGGCAACAAAGATTAGCTCAACAAAGAATGTTCCTGGTGGTAACTTTTTGTTTTTAAGTAACGCCACTGACGCACTACCAAAGTCATCATCGCAAATCATGTCCATAGTGCCTTGCACCATAGGGTGATCCCAACTGATAAAGTGCACATCTTCTTGCGAAAGAGCGGTATCACGGTCAAATGTTACCGTCATGCCATCTTCTTTTAAAGCAGGGAATGACGCGTTAAGCATATGCTCAGTGGGTTTTAAAATAATAGTGTTTTCACCTTTATCTTCTTGGCTTACGCCAAAGGTGTCGAACACATTGATCATGTAACTTGGTAGCTCAAACTGATTATCGAGTTTTTCAATGTCAGCTACGAGTGAATCAGCAGCGCCTTGCCCTGATGAATGCAGTTCTAGTAGGCGATCTCGGCCACTTTCCATTTGCTTACGTAATACTGCATTCTTTTGTGCTACTTGCTCAAGCAATGGGTCTAGCTCATCTTCGTCACAATTATGAGCTGCAATATATTCAAGTAAGTCTTCGCTAAACTCTTTATATAATAACTGTCCTGTGGTTGAAGTGCTTTCAAATGCATCTAGGCCTTCGTTGTACCAACGTAATAACACTTCCTGTGCCGTATTTTCAAAGTAAGGCACATGAATGTTCACATCTTGTGTTTGTCCTATGCGGTCTAAGCGACCAATTCGTTGCTCAAGTAAATCTGGGTTGAGCGGTAAATCAAACAACACTAAATGATGTGAGAATTGGAAGTTACGGCCTTCTGAACCAATTTCAGAACACAATAATATTTGAGCATTATCGTATTCATCGGCAAAGAACGCCGCGGCGCGGTCTCGTTCAATTATCGACATGCCCTCGTGGAAAACCGAGGCTTTAATTGCTTCGCGTTCACGTAATATTTGCTCAAGGCTGATTGCGGTTTCGGCTTTAGCACAAATGAGTAATACTTTTTCACGTTTGAGAGTTTTTAGCGTTTCGATCAGCCAATCTACACGCGGGTCAAATAAACCCCAACTGGCGCTTTCACCTTCAAACTCTTGAAATATTTTTTCAGGGAAAAGTGCACGCTGTGCACTGAGTTCAGCATTTTGAATGCCGCTCATATTACCTAGTACAGTCATTGCTGTTTTGTATTGCTTAGGTAAAGCCATAGGGTAGGCGTGTAATTTACGACTTGGGTAACCATCAATACCACTGCGACTATTTCTAAATAAGATGCGGCCAGTACCGTGACGGTCTAAAAGCATATTTAAAATTTCTTTACGTGCTTCAAGGTCGCCTTGTTGTGCTGTTTCAAGAATATCGGTGATATCCGTTTCTTTTAATAGCTCAATCAAGGTTGCTTTAGCGTTATCATCTAATGATTGCTCTTGCAGTAGTTGGTTAGCAGCTTCGGCTACATCTTTGTAGTTTGCTTCTTCTTCTTTAAATACGTCGTAGTCGTAAAAGCGATCTGGGTCGAGCAGTTGTAAGCGTGCAAAGTGGCTACGATGACCCAGTTGGTCTGGCGTTGCTGTTAATAAAATTAGCCCCGGAATGTCTTGACTCAGCTCAGCCATACGTTGGTATTCGGCACTAGGTTTATTGTTGTTAATGCTTAAATGATGGGCTTCATCAATGACTAATAAGTCCCAGTCGGCCAACGTAGATTGTTCAAACCAACGTTTTTTCTTAGTTAAAAACTCAAGGCTGGTAAGCACCAGTTGCTCGGTATCAAATACGTTAGGTGAATCAGCAAACGCTTCGTCGCAGCGCTCTTCATCAAAAATAGAAAAACGTAAATTAAAACGGCGTAGCATTTCTACTAACCATTGGTGCTGCAAGTTCTCAGGTACCACAATGAGCACACGGCTGGCGCGACCAGTAATAATTTGTTGGTGTAAAATCATGCCAGCTTCGATGGTTTTACCCAAACCTACTTCATCAGAAAGTAGTACACGTGGCGCAAAACGTTTACCTACTTCTTGGGCAATATAAAGCTGATGCGGAATAAGGTTGGCACGTTGGCCAATTAAACCTTTAATAGGTGACTGTTGGCGTTCAAATTGGTGTAACCAAGTTTGGTAGCGCAAAGTGTATCGATCAAAGCGGTCTACTTGGCCTGCAAATAAACGGTCTTGTGGTTTATTAAATTTAATAAAATGGTCTAAAAAGGTCTCTTTTAATTGTGCTTTTTCACCGTTATCAATACGTTCACCGTGATAGCACAGTAATTCGCCTTGTACTTCAATTGACTCAACTTGTAATTCCCACTCCTCAACGCTTCGGATCACATCACCAGGATTAAATGCTACGCGGGTTACCGGAGCTTCTGCAGAAGAATAAACACGGTTTTCACCACTGGCAGGAAATAAAATGCTGACCTGGCGGCCATCAATGGCAACAACGGTGCCCAATCCTAAATCTGACTCTGTATCACTGATCCAACGCTGACCTAAGGAAAAATTCATGTATGTCTCGTCTATGAAGAAAAAGGCGGCTATGTTACCTGTTAGATAACACCACTGCAAGGCGCTATTTGCCTGACTTTTAATTAATTTTATAAGTGTGAATTATTCCTATCTATAAGCACTGATTAGTGCGCCGATTTTGTAGGAAATTCAAACTAAATGATATTTGTCATAAAACAGACTTTTGTGACAAATAGACTAAACTCAAATTATACCTAAGTAATTAATCAAGTTTATTAGTCACACTGATTAGTTTATTGGGTATAGCATAAAAATCATAAAACGTAAGGAAAGTGCTATGGAAAAAGCTTCGAACCTTGATAGTAAAATGTATGTGCTAGATACCAATGTATTGCTTCATGAACCCCTCGCGTATTTGTCATTTCAAGAACACCAAGTGGTTATTCCAATGACGGTATTAGAAGAGCTTGATCACATTAAAGACAGAAAACACGATGTAAGTCGCGATGCCCGAGTGGCCATTCGTGGACTTGATGGAGTGCTCAGCCAAGCCTCTCCCGAACAAATGTTACAAGGGGTTGCGCTACCAAGTAATAAACAAGGCGGATTAACGGGAAGCTTACTGATTGTAAACGACCATTTATTTGCCGATTCTATTTCTGGCTTACCGGGCAATGAAAACGACCACCGCATTATTAATTGCGCGGTGCACTTACAAAATCAGCACAGTGATAAAAAAGTCATACTGGTTACTAAAGATATCAACATGCGCTTAAAAGCCAAAGGGGCGGGGCTTAAATATGTTGAAGATTATCGTACCGATCAGCTTATTGACGATATCGCCTTACTTACCAGCGGTTATAAAAAAATTACAGGTGATTTTTGGCAGCATGTTGGCGAGTGTAATACTGAACAACACGGGCGTGAAACAGTTCATCATATCCCTAAAGATTTGATTCCTGATGTGTTTTGTAACGAGTATTTACTTGATGATGGCGATCAGTTTGCCGCTAGAGTCAAATCTTACGATGGTGAGCATATTACCATTAAAGATATTGGTGCAGAGCGACTAATGCATCAAAGCGCCTGGGGAATAAAGCCAAAAAATATTTACCAAGCAATGGCACTAGATGCACTGCTCGATACTTCTATTGAACTTGTTATTTTAACCGGCCCTGCGGGATGTGGTAAAACCTTACTCGCGCTTGCTTGTGCACTGGAAATGGTGATAGAAAAAGGTGTTTACGATAAAGTGATTGTAACCCGAAACACCCCTGAAATTGCCGAATCGATTGGCTTTTTACCTGGCACCGAAGAAGAGAAAATGGCACCTTGGCTGGCTGCAATAACTGATACCTTAGAGGTGCTGCATAAAGGAGATGAGAACCCTGTTTCAAGCCGTAATTACATTATGGAAAAAGCCAATGTTCAGTTTAAATCGGTGAACTTTATGCGTGGGCGAAGCATTCAAAATGCGGTGGTGATTTTAGATGAAAGCCAAAACTTAACGGCTTCTCAGCTCAAAACCATTATTACCCGTTGTGGTGAAGGAACTAAACTTATTTGTACCGGAAATTTAGCACAAATAGACAGTAACTATTTAACCGCGGTTACCTCTGGACTTACCTATATTGTGGAGCGATTTAAGCACTTTGAAGGCGGCGCTACTGTTAATCTTAATGGTGTAGTAAGAAGTCGACTAGCGTCATTTGCCGAGGAGAATTTATAACTTGCGCTTAACATCTTGGCTCGATAGTCTACAGTTTGATTTTTGAGCCAATAATTAGGTAACTTGTTGAAATTTTTACCGTTAGAACATTATCATCGCTCTGTTTTTGTGGCGCTAGCACTGCCTTTGTTAGTGGCCTCTTTTTTGTGTTTGCATTTTTATAATATAAAAATGGAACGTGCAATAACAAAAAAGACCACTGATTTTAATGCATTATCTGCGCAGCTTGATCATGATATGCAAGCAATGGGGGACTTGGTTGATGCAATGTTTGTTATGTATAACAAGCAAACTTTTCTTGTAGAAAATTATAATCTTACAGAAAACATTAACCAATATGAGCATTATTATTATCGCCAATTTGAACATTTAAACGGTGAAATTGCAGGTAAAGGTCAGTTTAGTTATTCTGAGTCGGCACTTTTACAATGGCAGCAGGTTATATCGCTTGCACCCTCTTTTAATACCACTTTAGCGCTGCTTTCATCTGTGCATTCTATTGCGTATGTTGATGAACGAGGGTTTGCATACTTAACTCGGCGCGACAATACACGAAATAATATATTTACTCCGCTATTGAATGGCGACTTTAAACCCTTACTGTCATCAAACAAATTGGCTTCGAGTGCAGTCATCAATTTAGGTAATAAGGCATATTTTGCGATTGGGCGACAGCGTGAACTAAATTCCTCTGATTATATTGTTTTAATTTATGAACTGCAGGCTATCTCTGGTTGGTTAAACAAAATCACCTCTAAGCAAGGTGAGTATGTTTTTATTAATCAAGCAAATCAAATTATTGCCAGTTCACAGCAGTCAATTAACCAAGCGATAAATTTTTCGGCATACTGGCCTCAAATTAATACGCGCTCATCAAAGCTTACGGCCCTGTCTGAACCGCTTTTTTTAATTCAACCCTCAGATCAGACTCCGATTCATTTAGGGTTTCTTGCTGATAAGCAAATGCTTACCAGTAGCCTTGTGCAAGAAGTGGTGTTGGAGTTTATTTCATTAGCATTATTTCTATGCTTGATGTTTTATGTCTTTTTTTGGTTAAGCAAGCGTATATTTATAAGGCCTATGACAGAGCTAATGCGTTACTTAGAACATCATAACGATGACAACACGGGTTATTTAAATTACAAAGTACCATTAAATTGGCAACCTTGGTTTGCTAAGGTGAAAGCTATTTTTGCGAAAAATGAACGTTTAGTTATTTCATTACAAAATGCTAATAAAAAGTTAGATGAGCAGGTGCAGCTCAAATCTGAAAAATTAAAACATAGTGACCAAGCAAAAGAGCGACATTTAGCCCTGCTAAATACAGTACTTAACAGCGTGCCTGACTTTATATATTTTAAAAATACAGACGGCACCTTTTTAGGGTGTAATAAAGCATTTGAGCAGTTTATAGGTAAGAGCCAAAGCGAACTTATTGGTCAAAATATGCATAGCATTAGTCGCAGCTACGAGCAAATCCAGCGGCTGGAGCAGCAAGCATTACAGCATAAAATGCAAATTCAGCAGCGTATAGACGTTGCTAAGCAAACCTATCAGTTAACGATTTCTCCGTTTTATGATGAACAGCGCCAATTGCTAGGCACAATGGGAATTGGTCGCGATATTACTGCACAGCAACATACTTTATATGCATTAAAAGAGTCGGAATCTAAATTTAGAAGTGCCATTGAATTTGCTGCCAATGGGGTGTTTTTACTTTCACTAGAGTACGCTATTTTACAGGTTAATAAAGCCGCGCGAAAACTGTTTACCAAACATCATCAATTAACAGATACCCCGTTTGGTAAACTATTTAGTGACACTCAGTGGCAAGAACTCGACGCCTTGCTGCAGCAACTATTACAAAACAAAAAACAAGTGTTTCATTTAACTTTTGCGCATACTCAATTAAATGCTTGGTTGCAGTTGAGTATGTCATTAATTTGGAATGAAAATGCTCAGCCGCTATATTATGTTATTCATATTCAAGATGTTACTGAGCTTACGAAAGCCAAAGATGATGCAGAGCGAGCCACCTTGGCTAAAAGTCGCTTTATTGCTAATTTGAGCCACGAAATACGTACTCCTCTCAATGCCATACTAGGGCTATTAGACATGTTAGTAGAGCATGGATTAACGCAGCGACAAGTGCAACTGACCAGCCAAGCGACGTATGCAGCCAATAATTTATTACAAATGCTTAATAGTATGCTTGATTTTGCGCGTGTTGAAAGTAATGAAGCAACGCTGCAATTAGCGCCTTTATGCCTAGTTGATTTGATTGATACCTGCGAAAGCTTAATTTTGCCTTTATGCCAAGCAAAGCAGATACAGCTAAAAGTTGATATTGACCCACATATTTCCCCTTTTTTAGTTGGCGACTCCATTCGTTTGCAACAAGTGTTAGGTAACTTATTAACCAATGCTGTTAAATTTACTCCTACAGGCAACGTGACATTAAAAATGCAGTTACAGCCAAGTAGCCGTAATGAGTTACAGCGTATCTGTTTTGGGGTTATAGATACAGGTGAGGGGATTGCTCAAGCCGATCAACGCCGTTTATTTGATGCCTTCACCCAAGGCGATGAGTCATCCACTCGTCAGCATCAAGGAGTAGGTTTAGGGCTGGCAATAGTAAAACACAGTGTGGCATTAATGGGCGGGGAAATTTCACTTGATAGCGATAAAGGACAAGGTTGCTATTTTTACTTTACGCTCGATTTAGCGACCGATACCAACAAAGTTACTCGTGATGAAAATAAGTTATTAGTAATTACTAGCGCTAAAAGTACGTTACTTAATCAAGTAATTAAAGCGTATCCTGTTATTAATAACCAAACGCTTAATAGGGTAATCGCTGAACCAGAATATTTGCTGCAAGCGCACACAATAATCATTGATGCGTGTGAGCTGTCGGCCTTTTTAACACCAAAAATAAAAGCAACACTGCGTACAGCTGCTATTTCGGTTGTTGTTATTACAGATAATCAAGACGAACAGCCACCAATAAATGATTCCCTTATTACCCAGTTCTTACCCTCAAGCGCACTTGCACAGCGATTACTTAATTTGAGCTCGCAAAAAATAGTGAAGGCAATTGAAAACAAAGCACAAAAACCGCGTGATACAGTCTCAGGAATATTAGTGTTAGCGATAGACGATAATCCATTGAACCTCGATATTATTAGCAGTATTTTGAGTCAAGCTGGAGTAAATGTTGTTACGATCAATGACCCGCAAAAAGGGATTGAATTGGTAAGTAGCTTACGCCCCGACTTAGTCTTAATGGATATTCAAATGCCCAAAATTGATGGCTATCAAGCGACTGAAATAATACGCCAACAGTTTGACGCTCAGCAATTACCTATTTTTGCATTAACCGCGCATAGTGAACCAGCCGACATTTCGCGCTCACTCAATGGTGGGATGAATAAACATTTAACTAAGCCTGTGGTTGCGCCAGTTTTATTTACAGCAATCGCAAGCCTTGGCATCGCTACGCCATGTTTTTTCGATAAAGCCTTTGCTTTGTCTCAGTTTGATGATGATCACTCTGTACTGCACAGTATGTTAGACAAGTTAGCGACATTAAGTGAATCATATTCAGCTGAGCTTCAAAACAACAACCCTAGTATTGAAATGGTACGCTTAGTGCATAGTTTAAAAGGGATAGCAGGAAATTTAGGTTTTAACCGATTATTATTGTGTGCTCAACATACTGAGCAAGTATTAAAAGCGAACAGCGATCACGCTGCAGCTGCAATTAAAGAATTAATAATACAGTTAGAGCAAGTGCAAATTTATATAAAAAGTTTAGATGTAAGCAATGATAAATAAAGCAAAAATATTAATTGTAGATGACGATGCGCTTAACCGAATCATTTTAGAAAAAACCCTAAGTGACGAGCATGAGGTTTACTTAGTGGCTAGTGGTGAAGAGGCGTTGGTATTTGTTAAGCACACACAAGTAGACTTAATTATTTTAGACATTATTATGCCAGGCATGAATGGTTACGACGTGCTGGTGGAGCTTAAAGAAAGCAGCCTAAGCCATACAATCCCCATTATTTTTATCTCAGCGAATAGCTCTCATGAAGACGAAGCAAAAGGCTTAGAGTTAGGCGCAATGGATTACATTGTTAAGCCATTTTATGCCTCTATTGTTAAAGTGCGTGTGCGTAATCAATTACTCATTAAGCAAAAAAACGATTTATTAGAAATGCTTGCGTCTATTGATGGTTTAACAGAAATACCTAACAGACGTTATTTAGATGAAAACTTAGAACGAGAGTGGCGAAGAAGTAAGCGTAATAATTCCTCCATGTGTGTACTGCTTATCGATATTGATCACTTTAAGCGCTATAACGACTACTACGGTCATCGTGCTGGCGATGAGTGTTTAAAAGCAGTGGCGCAAACATTAGTGGCTCAATGTGAACGTGGCAGTGATTTTGTTGCCCGTTATGGTGGTGAAGAGTTTGTTGCAGTATTACCAGAAACCAATCAGCAAGGCGCTATTGCGTTTGCTAATAAATTACGCAAAGCTATTAATGACTTGAATATAGAACACAACGCATCTTTAAATGCTTCACACATTACTATTAGTATTGGAATTGCCTCAAGTGAGAGCAGTCAAGCATACACCGAGAAAGCGTTATTAGAAGAGGCTGACTCAGGTTTATATAATGCTAAAAAGTCAGGGCGCAATCAAATTAGCGCCCAATAGTATTTTCGAGAGCTTAATTTGTTAGCATCAATAACGCTGAACTACCAATACCCACTAATTTATCATTTTTGAAAACGAGCGGTGTACATTCATCTTTGGTCATTTTTCCATCTGAATGAATGCTGTGTGTTGCGTAGAACAAGACTTGGTAAACATCATCCTGTTTTTTTAACAATTCAGTGAAGTTAGGTGTTTTTAGTTGGTTTAACACCGACTGATACGAGCTATCCATTGCCAAGCCTGAAATGATTTCACGATTGTTTTTATGTGTTGCTTGCCAACCTGAAGAGCTATTACCTGCCCAATGACCCTCTGCTTCGCCATCTGATACAGCGATTACACAACCCGTTAAAAAAGGAGCGGTAAGTGCAGCAATTAAAAGTGTTTTTTTCATTTTTTATTACCCTAGATGATTAATTAAAAACAATATAGCAAAGACTAGGCCAGTTTTTAAAGTCTTAAAAATCAATAGCTTGTTTTTATTGTGTTTGGTGGGGTGGTGGCTTTTTTAAAATATAAATCTAAAAAGCCACTTTTTAGTAATTTTGACTAAGTTACTTTTATGGCATTAAACCAAGCGGTTACGCGACTCGTGTTGGCTAAATGCTGCAATATTTAAACTCACTTCTTTTACTAAACGCACGATAGATTCAGTGCTCGCCCACGCTATATGTGGGGTAAGTAGTAAGTTATCACCCGTATAATTAGCCAGAGGATTGGTCAGCTCAGCGGGCTCTTTGGTAAGTACATCAACGCCCGCACCGGCAATAATATTGGCTTTTAATGCTTCTACTAAGTCTGCTTCATTGATTATCCCGCCGCGTGCGGTATTAATAATTAGCGCAGTCGGTTTCATCATTTTTAATTCATTAAGTGTAATTAAGTCGCGTGTTTCATCATTAAGTGGGCAGTGAACGCTAATAATATCTGCTGTTTTTATTGCTGTTTCAAACGGGGTGCGTCCGTTGCGACACGCTGCGCCTTTGCGCTCTGCAATAATTACATTGGCGCCAAACGCTTCAGCCACTTTAGATACTGCATTACCTAAAGTGCCACCACCAATAATGGCTAATGTTTTGCCCTGGATGTCATTAAAGTTGTAATCCAGTCGACAAAACATCTCACTTTTTTGCCACGCGCCTTGCTGACAATCTGCTTGATAGCGGTGAGTATTACCTAATAAGTTAGTGATCAACGAAAAGGTATGCTGAACAACAGAAGGGGTCGAATAACCGGCAACATTAGTAACTGCTATGCCTAAGTCTTTCGCGGCATTTAAATCAACATTATTGGTACCCGTTGCACTAACACAAATGAGCTTTAATGATTTTAATTGCATCATAGTGTCACGATTAATCACCACTTTGTTGGTGATTAAAACTTCTGCATTTTGGCTATGCGCTAATACTTGCTCAGGGCTAGTTAGCTGATGCACTGTGAGCTCTCCAAGTGCTGAAATACCATCCAGTGACGTGTTTGCCAGTGTTGCGTTATCAAGAATTGTTATATTCACGGTGTGTCCTAATATGTGTATGTGTTAGAGAGGGAGTAACCTCTGTACGCAGATAAAAAGATCATTATTTAATTGAATGTTATAGATTTATTTAGACTTAGCTTATTGTGTTCACATTAACAGGAGTAAAGTCATATTTAAATGTGGTCTGCCCACTGAGGGTTAACTTGCATGTTATTATGACCAACTGCCTTGCTAAGTTAACTTGAACAAAGTGCTATTAGTAAGGTCTATCCATTTGAATTAATAATTAATAGCTATAGTTTATACACATGAGCGGTTAATCTGGCAATGATGCTCAGTACTAAACTATAACGCTATGAAAACTCAGTAAATCGAACTTTAGTATTGCTAGTTTCGTATTTTTGCTTGAGTTATAATCAAAATCAGACATAACGGGGCGTTTTCGCGCGCCGTTTTTAACTTTGTAGATGCAGTAAATGATAGAACTAGAAGATAAGTACGCAGATATAAGACCTTACAATGACGATGAAGTTGCCGCCTCATTAACGCGATTAATTAACGATAATGCGTTTCTTGATGTGATAGCAAAGTATAATTTGCCACGCTTTATATCCGCAGTTGGGTTTTTAGCACGCGCTATAATAAAGCATCAGTTGCGTAAAAAATGGGGCAAAGTTAAAACAGTTGAAGATGTACAAAATGAAGTTGCACATTACTTAAATAAATTAGTAAACCGCACCACATCAAACGTTACTTTTTCGGGCTTAGAGGCGTTAGACCCTGATCAAGCCTATCTTTTTGTTTCAAACCACAGAGACATTGTACTCGATCCTGCATTGGTTAATTGGGGCCTTTTTCAGCATAAAATGAAAACCGTGAGAATTGCGATTGGTGATAACTTACTGCAAATCCCATACATTACTGAGCTTATGCGTTTAAATAAAAGTTTTATTGTAAAACGCTCAGCTAAAGCTCCAAAGGAGATGTTAAAAGCGCTGACTCAATTATCGGCTTATATTTATGACTCACTCAGCAGTGGGCATTCTATTTGGATTGCTCAAAAAGAAGGCCGTGCCAAAGATGGTGTAGATCAAACCGATCCCGCACTATTAAAAATGCTGCAACTAAATGGACGTAAACAAAAGAAAGAATTTGGCGAATACATTAAAGAACTAAAAGTGGTGCCGGTTGCAATATCTTACCAATATGAACCCTGTGCAATAGCTAAGGCAAAAGAGCTTTACCATAAACAGCATCATGGTAAATATGTGAAATCGGCGGGTGAAGATATTGCTAGCATTGTTGAAGGTTTTAGTTCAGCCAAAGGGCATGTGCACTTATCGTTTGGCCAGCCTATTCAGTCAGATTGCGATAGTGCCGATGAATTGGCAAAAACCATTGATAAGCAAATAATTGATTCGTTTTATTTGCACCCAGGCAATTATATTGCTGGTGGTTGTACTGAAGCGGTTATAAATAAAAATGATGCAGCACAATTTGCAGAGCGTTTAGCAAAAGTGCCAGAAGAATTAAGATCTTTGGTACTAGCGATGTACGCCAAACCGTATCATAGAAAAATACAAGTAGATGAACAAAGCTGTGAACATTAATTAACAGCTAAGATAAAAGCAGCAATTAATTGGCTGCTTTTTTTTTGCACAAAAATAGCGCTATACTCAAGCTATGCTTTTTTAGACTGGAGGGTTTGATGCAACAAATTGAAATATTTGATATTCCTAGCCCTTGTAAAGGTATTTGCTTGGTTAATAATCGAGGCTACTGCAAAGGATGTTATCGCAGTCGTGATGAGCGATTTTCGTGGAATTCGTTAACCAATGCCCAAAAAAAGAAAGTATTAAGCCTATGCCAACAACGCTATAAACGTTATTTACAGCAAAAAAATAAAGCTGAGCAAACCGCTTCGCCAACACGGCAGCAAGGCTTTGATTTTTAAAATTGTAGTTTGTACTTTGACCTGAGTTTAGCTACCGTGCCATTGTTGTGTAATTTCTTAAGTGTAGTCTCAAGCTGCAAAGCAATACTCGCATGGCTATTATGTAAATAATGATAAAGCGGGTAGGTAGCAACCACTTGTTTTTCATAGCAACCTAAAGCAGGAGGAATAGTTTTATTGGCCATCGCAAAATCAATCAGTAATGCAGCTTCTACTTTTTGCTGGATCAGTAAATTTAATTGAGTGGTATTATTTTTTACTTCAATAACCTCGCCTTGAAAATCAATACTGTCTAAATATCGTTGTTGCACAGGGTAGCTGGCTATAATAGCAACGCTATCCATTGTTTTAGTAGAGCTGGGTTCACAGTGCTTATAAAGCTCAAGACTAAATTTAAATAACGGGTAATTAACTCGAATTAAGTTTTTGTAAGCACTTTCAATACTAATATCACGAGCAAGCTGCCCATCTAACATGCCATTATTTGCCGCAAATAATGCATTCTGGCGATTAAAATCGATAATATTTAATTTAAAGCCTATATCTGCATACGCTAATTGTAATAGCTCAATAGTATAATTTGCTTGCTGGGTGTTCTGCGGGCGATTAAATGTATAGCTGTAACTATGGCCAAATGACGGATTGCTAAAAACTAAACCTATTAATACAAGTAGTCCTTTAGAGTATTTAAACACGTCAGTATTTCCAGTCTATTAGAGGCAAATGAGTAGGTGGGTATAATAACAAATTGGCTGTGTTTTGCCCAGTTTCTAGTCATGATCTAGCAAAGTCTATCTTTAACAATTATTGATCCCCTTAGATTATTTACGGCAGATTCTTTTTATTCGCTATAGAGTTAGTTTATTATAAGTTTAAACGTATAATCTAAGTTTTATCGGGCCAGTGAAAGGGGTAATATGAGTTATAACCTGTGTGATTTACCACGAGAGCAAAAGTATCAAATTCAGTTAGACTACGAAGCTTCATTTTGGGCATATCAAATTAAGCGTGGCAAGAAAACGCGTGAACAAGTTTACGACACCCTGCATAGTCGTCCTGTTGCGGAGCAAGGTTTTTTAAAGCAAAAGTTTGAGCAATATTTGGCACTTATGCTAAGTTAGAGTTTACTTGCTATGGTTGTTATAAAACAATTAGAACCAGTTAAAACGCCCTTAATAAACAAGTTTTATACCTTACATAAAGTTCGCGGTCGCGCAAATAAACAAGACCAACTGTGGGTCGCTTACGATAACCACACGATGATTGCGGCGTGCCGCTTACAACATAAACCGACTTTTTTATTTTTATCGACTGTTTTTGTGGCCCCTGAATACCGCTCAACTGGTGTTGCAACAAAGCTGTTAAGCACGCTTTTAAATCAGCAAACCGACTTTGTTTACACATTCGCTTACCAACATATTACTGATTTTTATCAGGCACTTGGTTTTAACCAGGTGTTAACATATACTCCTGAGTTATTAACGCTATTTGATGCATACAAGCACCGCAATATTATTGCATTGAAATATCAGCAACCCTAAATCAGCATAGGAAACACATGGGCATCTGTATTAATAGGTTTATCACAGCCATGTTTGTGCTATTTATGCTCATAAGCCTCGCTGCAACAGCGCAAGTAAAAAGGCTATCCCCGAGCGAAGGGTTATCTCAAAGCTACGTTAATACTATGCTTATTGATAATAATGGCTATTTATGGCTCTCTACTGAAGGAGGGTTAAATCGCTACGACGGCTATCAGGTTATTCCAATTAATGGCCCAAATGGTGAGTTAGAAGAGACCATTATTGATCGCATATACCAAGATCCAGAAGGACAAATTTGGATTGCTTCCTTGTTAGCGGGGCTTTTCAGGTATGACCCGCAAACAAATACCTATCAGCAGTATCTAAAAAAGCCAGTGACAGAAGAGCAAATTCTTCAGCAGTCTGTTTTTACTATGTTGGCCACAGATGATAAATCCTTGTGGATTGGACAAGGGCGAGTGTTTGCAAAACTTGATATAGCCAGTGGCTCTATTACTCCTTTATTTAAGCTGCCTGAGCAATTTGAAAATGCATTTGTACGTACCTTGTTTCATTACAATGGCTATATCTTTATTGGCAGTACAGACGGTGCTTATGTATTTAATATTGCAACGCAACAAGTACGCCCTCTAGAGCATTTAAGCGAAACCGATGTACACATCTATCAAAACAATGTGAAGTCATTTGCACTGGGTGATAGTAATCAGTTATTGGTTGGGGCTGTTAAAGGTTTATACGCTGTTGATATTAGCAATATAGAGGCATTGTTTAATAATAATGAGCAGTCATTTACAAATGAAAAGCTGCTGGCTGATTTAAATGTTTGGGATATAGATAATCAGCAGGGGGTTCTTGATTTAGCAACAGACAAAGGTCTGCTCAGCTTTAATTTGACCACCAAAACGGTGGTTAAAAATAAACGTATTCAACAAAGTAAATACACCCTTGCCGATACCAGCATTATTGATATGGTAAAAGATAAATCAGGCGGTATGTGGCTTGCGACTAAAACTGATGGTGCTTTTTATTTATCGGGAGACAACTATAAGTTTTATAATGTAGAGGGAAATACTCTGGGAGGGGATGGATTTTCGCATCACTCAGTCTGGGCAATTAAACAATTCCAAGATAAGTTATGGTTAGGTACCCATAATGGTTTAACTGCGGTTGATATAAAAAATAACACCTCAACGGTGTATTTAAAAGATTATAAAGTTGATTTACTAACCACAGAATTTACTATTTTCAAAATTATGCCTTACAAAAATAAACTTTGGTTACAAACAAACCGAGGGCTGTTTATTTTTGACCCCCAAACCCAGCAGCTTACTCAACCTAAAACTGCCAGCCCCAAGAACCAAATATTTTTAAACGACTGGATGCATGGTATTGCCTTGTTAGAAAATGGTGATTTATATTTTGTTCACCCTGATCATGGCATGTTTAAATATAATATTGATAGCCTGATTTTAACCCCATTAAAAGGCGAATTTTCCCAATTTGACCCGTTCTTAGCACATGGCTTTTTACCGCCGTTGCCCTCTCAGCCAAAGTGGCCGCTATTTTTTAGTGGTGGGGTGTTATACCAGTTTAATCCTGATGAGCTCAGTTTAAATACGCTTTATAAAGTACCCAAACATCATGACAATGTTGCAGTGAGAATTCTTTCGTATGTTGAAGACAGGCAAGGGATTCTATGGCTCTCTTTATCTAACTTTGGTTTGATTGGAATTGATGCCAGCAGCTATGAATTAGTGCATACCATTGATTTAGATAAAAATAAATTAGGCACACTATTATACGATATGGTGCTAGATGAAGAGGGAATGATTTGGATGAGTAGTCATAAAGGAATATGGCGACTAAACCCTAACACTATTCATTTTCAGCAGTTTACTACATCAGACGGGGTGCTTTCTGCTGAATTTAATAGTGGTGCTATGGCAAAATTAAACGATGGACGAATTGCCTATGGTAGCCTTAAAGGCTTTACCTATTTTGATCCTAAAGAGAATAAAAATAGCCAAGGTTTGTTAGAACATGTCAACATTACTCGCATTAATTTAATGTCTCGAAATTTGTCGATTAACTTACAACAGCCATTAAAAAATATTACTTTAAATCATGATGATATAGGGCTTGAAATTGCGTTCTCAGCGATGTCATTCAGTTTTCAAGAACGTATTATTTATGAATATCAGCTCGATAAAGGTAAAAAAAGTTATACCCGTAATAATCGCGTGGTGTTTCCTAAATTAAACCCCGGTAGCTACCAGTTAAAAGTCTGGGCAAAGGATCCGTTGACGGGTGAGTATACTCCGCCAGCAACGTTAAATATTAAAGTGAAATACCCGTTATGGCGGGCCCCTTACTTTTTAGCACTTTATGCTATTTTGTTGATCACTGTAGTGACTGCATGGGTGATGAGACGTAACAAAATACAGCGTATTTTATTAGCTGCACACAAAGAAAGCCAAGATAGCGAGGCGCGCTTAAAGCTTGCGCTAGAGGGGAGTGAATCGGGGGTATGGGATTGGCAAGCAAATCAGTTAAATATTTATCAGCCAAGGTTAGTCAACGAATTAGGTTATGCGGAAGACTCAGTCAGTTTAGATGACTACTTAGATAAAGTTCACCCACAAGAGCGTGCTATTTTTAGGTTAGAGTGGTTAGAATTTTTATCAACTGACAAAGGATATTTTAACTGTACTTACCGATTGCGTCATGCCAAAGGTCATTGGCGCTGGTACAAAGACTTTGGCAAAGTGGTTGAATGGAATGAAACAACTCCGCAAAAAGTAGCGGGTACGTATACCAATATGACACGCGAGATGGCATTTGAAGAACACGCTCGACTATTTACTGCCGCGTTTGAGCAGACTCGAGATTGGGTGTTTATTTTAGATAAAAACTTTAATATACGTGCTTCAAATAAGTCGCTACAAGCGGCTTTTGCTTTATCGGCAGAGCCTCGTTCAACTCGCTCACTTAATTTAGGTATGACTCGCAGTAGCTATTTTGATTATTTACGCATTATGCAAAAACTTGAAGTAGGTGAGCATTTCTCATGTGAAGATACTGTGGTATTGGCTAATAAGGAACAGCGCCATGTGTTAGTAAAAATAAGCGCTGTAGCGGATGAAAGCCAAAGATTAAGCAGTTATGTGGTTATTTTAACGGATATTCATGCCCAAAAGTCAGCTGAGAATGAGCTACATTTATTAACTAATTACGATTCATTAACGGGTTTGCCAAACAGAACTCTGTTTAACGACCGAGCTATGCATGCCATAGATCAAGCGCGTCGCCATCACAGTAAAGTCGCTTTAATACACGTAAATATAAAACGCTTTAAATACTTTAATGACTCATTTGGGACAGAAAGCGCTGATGAGATCATTAAGCTGGTGGCAAATCGTTTAAAAATAGCATTGCGTCCCTGTGATAGCGTAGCGCGTTTAAGTGGTGGTGAATTTGTTATTTTAGTTGAAGATATTCAACAAATAGAAGAAGTATTACTTATATGCACCAAGCTTATGGATTGTGTGAGTAAAGACATTGCTATGAATAACCAAAGTGTGAAGGTTCATCTAAGTATTGGGGTGGCGCTTTTCCCTGATGACGCGACGCATTATAAAGCGCTGTTAAAAGCATCAAATGTGGCGCTCTATTATGCTAAAGATGGTTTAGAAGGTGGTTACAAGTTTTACAAACAAGAAATGAATCAAAAAATTGAAAGGGCGCTGCATTTAGAGTCGCAATTGATCAAAGCGTATCATGAGCACGAGTTTTGTAATTACTATCAACCTATAATTAGTACATCTACACAAAGAACGGTAGGCTTTGAGGTGTTATTACGCTGGCCTGAAAATCAGCTAGCTAGTACGCAAGAGTTTGCAAATGTGGCTGAAAATATTGGTTTAATTACCAAAATTATGCTGCAAACATTTAAACGAGCACTTGTACAATTAGTGCGTTGGCGCACAGTTAACCCCGATTTATATTTATCAATTAATCTATCGGCACTTGATTTTGAGTTTGCTGAGCTTATGCCTGAAATTCGCCAGGCATTGAGTAATGCGGCACTACCGCCTGAGGCTATTGTATTTGAAATAACAGAGTCTATTTTAATGAGAGACTCAGAGTATGCGCTTAAAAATATGGATGCACTAAAGCAGCTCGGATGTAAATTATACATGGATGATTTTGGAACAGGGTATGCCTCGTTAACTTATTTGAAGCGCTTTCCGATTGATGTATTAAAAATAGATCGCAGCTTTGTGCAAGATATTGGTATTGATTCGGATAACGAAGCGATTATTCAATCCACGCTGACTTTAGCCAGCAGTTTAGGTAAAGAGTGTATTGCTGAAGGGGTTGAAAGCGCACATCAACTGGCCTTCTTAAAAGCTCAAGGTTGCAGCTACTTTCAAGGTTATTTGTTCAGTAAAGCGGTGCCTAAAGAGCAAGTGCTTGAGCTCATTGAGCGCGATTGGCGGCCTGTATTTTCACAAGCTTAAAGCGCCTCTGCTTTGTGTATGTGTTATTAAGGGCGCTTACCACAATTGCGACAAAATAAATGTGAGCTGCGTTTATTAAGTTCCGCTTTTATTGCTTTATTAGCTTCTAACTTACTTAACCCGAGTTTGTAGCGAAGATCTTCAAGGTGATGTAATTGCTCGTCGGAGAGTTTACCGTCGGTTATTTGCTCATGGGTGGCATCTTCAAATAACTGACGACGTTTACGAACTTGCTCTGAAAAGCTCGACGCTAATAAACCAGTGGGTATAGCCACCATGCCCATGCTTACTAGAGTGATGACACCACCAAACAGCTTACCAATGGGTGTTATTGGCACAACATCACCATAGCCTACAGTCGTAAGTGTTGCCATTGCCCACCACATTGCGGCCGGAATTGAGCCAAACTTGTCTGGTTGAATGTCATGTTCTAATAAATAAATACCGCATGAAGCTAAAATAAGTACTACTGCCATAATAAAAAATGCAGCCAACAATGAACTTGATTCATCAATAAATGCCTGTAATAACAGCTGCATTGCCCGTGAATAACGAGTGAGCTTAAATACTCTTAATAAACGTAGTACGCGTAAAAAACGTAAGTCTAAAGCAAAGAAAAACATTAATAGGCTTGGCAAAATGGCGATTAAATCGATGATAGCCAGTGGTGATAAAATATAGCGGATCCGCTTTTGTGTATTGGAGCAATCCATAGAGGCGTATTTTACTCTATCTACACAGGTCCAAGCACGTATTAGGTATTCAGCACTAAATATGGCAACCGATACCAGCTCTAACATTAAAAATTCGTTGTAGTACTCAGTGGCAATGCTGTGCACTGATTCGAGTACGATGGCCACCACATTTATCATAATAATAGTGATTAGTAGGGCATCTAAAAAGTGACCGGCCCGTTGGTACTTACCTGAAGACTCAAATACTTGGTTGATGGTTTGTCTAAGTTTCTGCATAATAATTATTATAATGTGAGTAACATATTGATACTGCCTTCTTCAAAATCACGACTAATTTTAAATCCGAGTTTACGAGCCAGCTCAATCATGCCAGTGTTTTCAGGTAGGGTGATCCCCTCAACGGTTTTTACCCCTTGGCGCTTACAATGAGAAATTGCTGCATTCATTAAAATACGTCCTAATCCAAGCCCTTGGCAATCAGAACGTACTACAATAGCAAACTCTGCTTGTAAGTTATCTGGGTCCATAATCACTCGTGAAACCCCTAAGGTGTGCTGTTGCTCGTCTTGTGTTTGGGTAACAATAAACGCCATTTCGCGGTCGTAATCAATTTGCGTCATTTTCGCGAGTTGATCGTGGTTAAATTGTGGTAACTCACCAAAAAAGCGTTTATACCTATCTTCTTTAGTTAATGACTGGTCAAACGCTTGATGTGCTTGCTCATCTTCAGGTTTGATTGGTCTGAGCGTTGCTAAGGTATTATTTTTTAAAGTGACTTGTTCAACTAGTTCAATAGGGTAAGGACGAATAGATAAACGTTTTCGATGTGCTTGAGCCTGATACTGATTCAAATTCATGGTGGCATCAAGTACTAAAAACTGGCCATTACTAGCTAGAATAGGATTTAGCTCTAACGAGGTGATATCCGGTTGATCTACGACCAATTGAGAAATTCGAGTTAGTAGTGAACACAAGCGATATTTATCTACTTTTTCTGGCAGAACACGATCTTTAAGTACGCCTTTATCATGGGCGGCGGCAATTAAATATTTAGCTAGGTTCATATTCAGTGGTGGCAAAGCGACTGCGGCTTGTGCATATTCAAGCCCTGTACCGGCTTCACCTAATAAAATAACCGGCCCAAAATTAGGCTCTGTTTTTATGGCTATACGCAGCTCGTTAGCTCCCGCTCGAGGTGCCATTTTTTGTAATGAAAAACCATCAATTATGGCATCAGGGTAGGTGTTCTTTATTCTTAACAGCATGGCAAATGCGGTTTGCTCTACCTCTTGCGCATCATTGAGGTTTAGTACGACACCGCCGACTTCAGACTTAGAGGGAATACTGGGGCTAATCAATTTCAATGCCACTGGAAAGCCCAGCTCTATTGCTTGTTCTTTGGCTTCGGTTGGAGTGTAGGCAACTTCAGTTTGAATACAGTCAATGCCGTAACTACTTAAAATATGACTTGCTTGATGGGTTGATAAGTAATGTTGTTCATCATTTAAAAACTCTTTTATAGTCGCTTTCGCTGCTGCTTTATTAATAGTGGCATCGTCAGTATTTGATTCTGGCGTTTGAGTTAAATGCTTTTGATTACGACGGTAGCTTACTAAGTGCATAAAGGCGCCTACCGCCCCTTCTGGGGTACGATAGGTAGGGATGGCGTTATTAGCGCAGATGCGTCTTGCAGCAAAAGCAGCATCTTCACCCATAAAATTAGTAATTACATACGGGCGTGCCATTTTCGGTAATTTATTTAGTGCCTCAACAATAACCTGAGCGTAATTTTCACTTGGGGCCAAAGCTGATGGAGTGTGGATGATCAGTAAGTTTTTAACTTCTTTAGCATTTAGTAATATTTCTAACGCATGCTTATAACGCACTGGCGCAGAATCGCCAAATATATCGACCGGATTAGCAGCGGTGTCTGAATGCGGGATCACTTTATTAAGTGCTTCGCGAGTTTCATCACTGAGCTGAGCAAGTTTTCCTGAGCTTTGAATGAGTTCATCAACCGCCATCACTCCAGGGCCACCACCATTGGTTAATATGGTAAGTTGCTCTACTTGCAGTAACTTAGGATGCATGGCCAAGGTTTGGGTGGCGGCAAAGAGCTCACGTAAGTCGTTTACTCTTAGCATACCCGCACGTTGAAACATGGCATCATATACCGCATCTGAGCTTTGTTTTCCGCCGGTGTGTATTTCAGCGGCGAGAGCCCCTGCGCTGGTTCTGCCAGTTTTAATAGCAATAACAGGTTTAGAAAATGCGGCTGCTCGAGCGGCAGAAATAAAGCTGCGGATATCATCAATATTATCGATGTACAGTAAGATGGCTTTGGTTTTAGCATCACGACCTAAAAAGTCGAGTATTTCGTCAAACTCAATATCTAAACAATCCCCCATAGATACAAAGTATGAAAAGCCAATTTCTTTATTTTTTGCCCAATCAAGAATAGTTGAGCAAACTGCTGCAGATTGCGATACAAAAGCCAGCTTACCCGGCGTGGCAACAGTATGAGAAAAGCTTGCATTTAAGCCTATATGTGGAATAAGTAACCCTAAGCAATTTGAGCCAAGCAGGGTAACTTTATGCTTAGCGGCGCTCTCTTTGAGTGCCTTTTTTTGAACTGTGGTTAAGCCATCCGCAATAATAATGGCACTATGACAACCAAGCGTACCTAGCTGCTCAATAATTTTCATTAAGGTGTTTTTATTGGTACAGATAACGGCTAAATCAGGCACTTTAGGTAAGGCTTCAATACTGGGGTAAGCCAATACACCGTGTACCGCTGTATGATTTGGGGTAACGGGCATAATAGGCCCTTTAAAGCCACCTTGCAGTAAGTTGCGCATTACCACATTACCCGCGCGAGTGGCGGTGTTTGATGCCCCAATAACAGCAACAGAGCTTGGGTTAAAAAACTGGTTAATACGTTTTAGACTCATTGCGTTTCCTTGGCTGATTAAGTTTTGCGTTCTGTACTGTCTCAATGTAACCTGTTTATTGTGTTTTTTCGAGCGTGAACATGCTTATTATTGATATTAGGGTCTGTTGACCTTTCAAGGTTAAACTTGCAGCAGTCTGTTTGGTATTTAGGCAAGGCAGAGCCTATGTGGTGTGGTTATTCCCCATAAATAGGCGATAACGCAGCATAAATGCCAAACAGGCGCTGCCCGAAGAGTTCTGCCTAGGGGCGATTTACTCTTTGTTGCTCGGTTTTTACTTAGCCCACTAGGTTACAAACCTCGCGCCGCGATTAAATCGCCCCTAGTTTGAACAAGTTTTAATCCGCAAAGGTCAACAGACCCTAATCAAGGAGAGTGAAGTGAATAAAATATCGAATGTAACCGTTGTTATGGCAGCAGTTTGTTTAAGCATCGGCTTAATTGCATTGGGCTTTATCATCAAAGGAGCCGCACTTGATATTAAAGGCATGGAGCGCACTGTTCAGGTCAAAGGCTTAGCAGAGCGTGAAGTGGTCGCTGATACTGTTATTTGGCCGCTGCAGTTTAATGACGCCGATAACAACCTTGAAAAGCTTGTTGAGCGAGTTGAGCAAAAAAACGATGCCGTAATTGCCTTTTTAAAGCTACATGGCTTTGATGATGAGGAAATATCGACAGGCACTCAATCTATTATTGATAAGCAAGCGCGTGAATACGCGAACGACAATCAAAAGTTTAGATACGTTATTAGCTCAAATATTATTGTTTACTCTAATGCCCCTGATAAAGTTAAAAACGCACTGAGTAAAGTGAGTCAGTTAGCTAAACAAAATATAGCCATAGTGCAAGATAACTATCAAACTCGTATTGAATATATTTTTACTGGGCTTAACGATATAAAGCCAGCCATGGTGCAAGAAGCCACAGAAAAAGCTCGTGAAGTAGCAAATAAATTTGCGAAAGATTCAAACTCCCTTTTAGGTAAAATTAAAACCGCACGCCAAGGGCAGTTTAGTATTAGCGATCGGGATTCAAACACACCGCAAATTAAAAATGTACGCGTGGTTACTAGCGTAGAATATTACTTATCAGATTAGTGCCGCTACTTGTTCAGTAGAGCGCTGTAAATATGCGGCGCTTAACAGCAAGGTAATTTCGCTTGGAGGGTCGTTTTTTAATGCCTCAAGCAATTGTAATTTTGCTCTAGGATTTTGTTTTTGTTCTATTTCCATTAATGCCAGTAAGGCTGAGAATTCATGCTTTACCGGAATGTTAGGCTTATGTGCATAAACGATATAGCTGGCCACAGGAGTGAGCCCGTACTGATTGATTTGCGCCAATGCATGCAGTAACTCTTCATTAGATTCAAATAACATTAACGAGCGAACATAGTTAAAAGGCAATTGACTCGGCGCTGCGTGCTTGAACACATTATGTAACACGTTATTGCCATGGCTATCTGTACTAATAAAGCCTTTATTTAATTTAAGCGCAGGAGTAAAAAAGCTCAGTGCATCTAAACTGGTTAGCTGTTCAATAAACGGCGCTGGTGGCGTATTGCTCGCTAAAATTCGCACGGCAATGTTTTGCATAAAATCGTATTTAATACTCATGCGTAACGCGCTTTCAAACAGGTAATTAAGCTGCATCACTTTTTGAGCGTCAGTAAGCTTTTTAAAGTCGTTATCAAGCTCATCAAACTGTTGTTGTTTAATACGCGCATTGAGTAGCTGTATGCTTAGATCCATTTTGTTCTCCTTGAATACCTACTTTATCCTAGCTTAATTTTTTGCTTTATAAAACAAAAGGCCGCAATTGCGACCTTTTATATGTTTAAGTAGTTACTTGATAATTAAGCTTGTTTGCTAGCAACCCACTCATCAACAAAGTTTTCTAGAACGTTCAATGGTACAGGGCCATTCTTAAGCACTACGTCGTGGAACTGACGAATATCAAACTTGTCGCCAAGTTGCTCTTTAGCTGCTTCACGTAGTTCTAATATTTTCAGCATACCTACTTTGTAAGCCGTTGCTTGTGATGGCATTACAATATGACGCTCAACCATTTTTACACCGTCAGAAGTGGCGTTAGGAGTGTTGTTAACGTAGTAATCAATACCTTCTTGGCGAGTCCACTTCATTGCGTGAATACCGGTATCAACCACTAGACGACAGGCACGCCATAACTCCATAGCTAAACGACCAAAATCTGAATACGGGTCTTCATAAAGGCCCATTTCTTTTGGTAGTAACTCTGAGTATAAACCCCAACCTTCAATGTAGGCTGTGTAACCACCAAATTTACGGAACTTAGGCACGCCTTCTAATTCTTGTGAAATAGCAATTTGCATGTGATGACCCGGAATACCTTCATGGTAAGCTAGAGCTTCCATTTGGTAAGTTGGCATTGCTTCCATGTCGTATAGGTTGGCGTAGTAAATACCTGGGCGAGAACCATCTGGCGCAGGTTGTTGATAAAACGCTTTACCTGCCGCTTTTTCACGGAAAGCTTCAACACGTTTTACTATCATGTCGGCTTTTGGCTTTACAATAAACAGCTCATCTAAGCGTGTTTTCATGTTATCAATTAAGCCTTTAGCTTCACTTAGGTACTGCGCTTTACCCGCTTCAGTATTAGCAAGGTAGAATTGCTTGTCGGTTTTCATAAACTGCATAAAAGCGTTTAAGTCGCCCTCAAAGCCAACTTTATCTTTAATAGCACGCATTTCATCATGAATACGTGACACTTCGGCAAGACCAATAGCATGAATTTCTTTTGCAGTAAGGTCTGTCGTAGTTGTACGTTTAAGCGCGTTATTGTAAAACGCTTCGCCATCAGGGAATTTCCAAGCACCGTCACGGTCATCAGCACGTTTTTCTAGCTGTGCAATGTAGTTAATTAACTTAGAGTAAGCAGGTTTAACTGCTGTTTTTAATGCTTTAGTCGCTTTACTAATAAGTGCATCTTTTTCAGCTTGGTCGATTTCTAATGCATTTACCTTGCGTTTAAAGTCAGCTAAAAGCGTAGAATCTTCACCTTGTTCAAACGGCGCACCTTTAATGATGTTTTTGCTTGAATCAATCACGTGTGGAAATACAAATTTAGGTGCAATAATGTTTTTATCGGCGCGAATTTCTAAGCCGGTAATAAGTTGCTCAAATACACCTGGCACCCCATTTAAACGAGCAATGTAATCGTTGGCTTCTTTTACGTTGCTAATTTGATGCTGGTTAATTAAAAAAGCCGGCACCATAGAGTGCGTACCAAACATCTGGTTTACTGGGTAGTTATGGTAACGCCATTTAAAATCAGCAATGCTGGCTTCTAAATCTTGTTTTTTTAAATCATAACTTACTTGAGTCGCTGCATCTAATTGCGCACGGTTAATGCTGTTGAGGGTGACCAAATCGGCTTTAGTTTGCGCCAAGTCTTTAAGCGCTTTTTCTTCGCTGTTGTCATCCCATTTATCGTAATCTTTTTTGATGCCCATGTAGGTTTGATAAACTGGGCTGCTCATTACATCACGATTAAAAGTGTCTTCAAAAAAAGCATTCGCTTTATCAATTTCACTTTGTACCGGTTGAGCTTGAACCGCCGGTGCTGGCGTTGATTGTTGTGTTGCTTGTTGGCAACCAGCAAGCAGTGCCACGCTTACCGTGGCAGCAATTAGAGTAAGTTTACGCATTCGTTTCCCTTTTGTTGTTAGAAACCCATTAGGGTATTTTAATTTTTCATGTATTTACTTTACATGCGCATAACGCCAAAAGCGTTATACGAACAATTCTAGCAGGTCATTTAAAAAGCGATGGCCTTTAAGGCTTACTTGCCAATGGCCGTCTTTTTCTATTAATAAACCTGTGTTAATGGCTTTATTCAAAGCCGCTTGTTGGCTTTGTAATGGCTGATTAGTCAGTGCACTGTAGTCTTCAATCGGGCATGGCTCTGTTAAACGAAAGCGATTCATAAAAAATTCAAACGCTAAGTCGTCTTGTTCTACTTGCCAGCTTTTGTACAAGTAGGGCTTAATAATGTCCATGTAGCCCCGTGGATGTTTAACCTTTTCAGTGCGTGTTATCACCCCCGTTTTCGCATCAGTGACCTTACCATGGGCGCCACAGCCAATACCAAGATAATCGCCAAACCGCCAATAATTCAAGTTATGTTGGCATTGAAAGCCCGGTTTTGCATACCCCGATATTTCGTATTGCTGATAGCCTGCTTGTGCTAATAATGCTTGGCCTTGTTCTTGAATATCCCATAAGGTCTCATCTTGCGGCAACGTGGGCGGTTTTGAAGCAAATTGTGTATTAGGCTCAATGGTGAGCTGATACCAAGAAATATGTGGAGGGCTCAGGGCAATAATTTGTTTTAAATCACTTAGTGCGTCATCGAGAGATTGCCCTGGTAAACCATGCATTAAATCAAGGTTAAAGCTATTCAACCCTGCTTCAGTAGCTTGTTGTGCCGCATAACAGGCTTCATCGGCACCATGAATTCGGCCTAAGGCTTTTAACTTATCATTTTGCATGCTTTGCACGCCAATAGAGATACGGTTAATCCCTGCTTTTACATAATCTTTAAAACGGCCAGTTTCGACTGTGCCCGGGTTTGCTTCAAGGGTTATTTCACAGTTATCGCTTAAACCAATTAGGTTATCGATTTCATTGAGTAAACGGGTATATGCTGCGCCGGTTAATAGGCTTGGCGTGCCGCCGCCAATAAAAATACTGTGAATTTTTCGCCCTTGTACTAAGTGTAAATCAGCTTTTAAATCGTCAATTAAGTGCTGTACATATTCAGCTTCAGGGATGTCACCTTTTTGCCCGTGGCTATTAAAGTCGCAGTAAGGGCATTTTTGCACGCACCAAGGCACGTGCACATATAAACTCAGTGGAGGAAGGTTCACAGGCCGCCTTTGTGTTGTAACTCTTGTAGTAATTTATTAAGTGCTTGCCCACGGTGACTTAGTGCATTCTTCTGCTCTTTTGTAAGCTCTGCACTGGTACAATTTTCTGATGGTACAAAAAAGATAGGATCGTAACCAAAGCCACCTTTACCGTGTTGGCTAAGGGTAATTTCGCCCTCCCAGCTAGCACTGCAAATAAGTGGAGTAGGGTCGTCGGCATGACGCATTAGTACCAACACACACCAAAAGCGAGCGCTGCGATTAGGGTTGTTGCCTAAATCAGCCAGTAATTTATCGATATTATCTTGATCGCTTGCGCTATTTCCTGCAAAACGAGCAGAGTAAACACCTGGCGCGCCATTCAGGCCATCCACTTCTAAGCCTGAATCATCTGCAATAGCAGGCAGTCCGGTAATTTTAGCCGCATGACGCGCTTTAATTATCGCGTTTTCTACAAACGTGGTGCCTGTTTCGGCTACGTCACTGACATTAAAGTCGCTTTGCGGTACAACATTAATATTAAGTGAGCTGAGCATGTTAGCCAGCTCATTCACTTTTCCGGGGTTACCGGTTGCAAGTACTAAGGTGTTGGTCATATTTAATCTACGTAAAATTTTTGCTTAAACTTTAATGTTTGAAACTGATTACCTTGTTGGATTTCAATTTCAAAACGTAAAATTTCTTCGTTGGTGTAATCTACTTGTGCTAGGTAATAAATTGAATCGCCTTCAACGACTTCTTTAAAGTTAAGGGTTTGCTTGTTACCTAATAAGTTTTTAGCGATACCTTGTAATGTCGCTTTTTGAGCGGCTTTATCTGCATTATTTTTTAATATTGAAATATTAACAATACCTTTATAGCCACTACGCTCAAGGTCATAGGCTTTAGCTATTTGCGGTTGAATAAACGTTGATGGAAAGGCTATGTAATGAACTTGCCAAGGGCCTAGTTCTTTGTATTGGGCGCCTTGTTCTTGAGCGCTGTGTGCATTAAATGCTAAAGCGAGACAAGCAATAAAACAAAACTTTATTAAACGTTGCATGGTTAACTCCTGAGTATGTAAAAAAGAGGCGCTAGGCCTCTTTTATATTACGTTGTGCTTAAGCTAAAAGGTCCATTAGCAGCATTTGTAAAAACTGAATGCCGATGATCAGTACCAATACCGATAAGTCTAAGCCTCCTAGTGGAGGTAAGATTTTACGGATCGGCTTTAACATTGGCTCAGTAAGCTGATGGAATACCGCTTCAATTGGGTTATAGCCTTGGCTTACCCAGCTTAAAATAGCGCGGATGATTAACACCCAAAAGACTAAATTTAAACCTTCTTTTAAAACAGTTATTAGCGCCTGTATAAGCACAGGTTGAATAGCCCAAGAGCTATAAATAAGCCACATTAATGTACTTATTTTTGCCGCAGCCACTATAAATGCCAGCAACAAAGAGGCTAAATCAAGCCCGCCTAGCCCTGGAATGATTTTTCGCAGCGGGTTAACTGCAAACGAAGTGGCTTTGACCACAAATTGGCTCATCGGGTTGTAAAAGTCGGCTTTTGCCCACTGTAGCCAAAAACGCAGTAGTACCACCATTAAAAATAGATCAAACAAGGTGCTAATTAAAAATTGCATGGCATTCATAGTATAACCTTCAATAAAAAATGGTTTTAAAGTTCTTGTTCCATTTGCACTGCACGCGCAATACACGCATCCATTGCATCACCCACAGTTTGGGTTAAACCTTGCGCTTTTAAATGCTCAACAGCTGCATGCGTGGTACCGCCTTTTGAGGTTACATTTGCACGCAGTTGCGAAATGCTAATATCTGGTTGGCTAAGTGCCATTTCAGCTGCGCCTAGCGCTGTTTGCTGTACTAAGCGACGCGCGTCTTCATCATTAAAGCCAAGTGCTTTCGCTTTTTCTTCAATCGCTTCCATAAATAAGAAAAAGTAAGCTGGCGATGAGCCTGTCACAGCAATGATATCGTTAATTTGCGATTCTTGCTCTACCCACACAACTATACCTGTACATTCAAAAACTTGTTGTACAAATTCATGTTCGCTTTGCGTTTCGCCAGCGCCATATAAGCCCGATACACCACGGCCAAGTAACGACGGTGTATTTGGCATACAACGCACCATTTTCACATCTTGGCCAAGCATTTCACGTAAGCGTTTAACGGTTAAGCCTGCAGCGACTGAGATAAATAATTTATCACTAAAGTCGATGCCTGAATCTTGAAATGATTGGCACAAGTCGCCCATCATTTGTGGTTTAACAGACAGAACAATGACATCTGCATCGCGCATAGCTTCGTTATTATCACTGGTGGTTTGCACCTTAAAGTCGGATGCTACCTTGGCTAGTTTTTCTTGGTTGCGGTTAGTTGCAATAATATTGTTTGCGTTAAAGCCGTTTTTTACCATGCCACCAATGATGGCGTAGCTCATATTACCTGTGCCTATAAATGCGATTTTTTTATCTGACATATGTCTGTTATCACCTTTTAAGTTCGTGTTCCAAAAATATCTGTGCCGATCCTCACCATGGTTGAACCTGCCGCTATGGCAGTCTCTACATCGTTACTCATCCCCATCGACAACGTATCTATATGAGGATATTGGGTCTGTAGTTTATCAAAGCAAGTTTGTAATTGCTCAAAATATTGAATTTGCGTGTTAGCATCGTCACTTTTTGCAGGAATAGCCATTAGTCCGCGTAATTTTAACTGTGAACACTGACTTATAAATTGCGCTAGTTGGTCAATCTCTTCTATGGTACAGCCTGATTTAGCATCTTCTGCGCTAATATTAACTTGTATCAGTACATTAAGAGCGGGCATTTCCTGTGGGCGCTGAGCGTTTAAGCGTTTTGCTATTTTTAGTCTATCGACGCTTTGTACCCAGTCAAAATTAGCAGCCACCAAAGCGCTTTTATTTGACTGTATAGGGCCAATGAAATGCCAAACAATATCGCTAAATGTGGCTAGTTGCGCTATTTTATCTACAGCTTCTTGAACATAAGATTCACCAAATTGGCGTTGCCCTTGCTCATAAGCTGCCATAATATCAGAGGCGGGTTTGGTTTTAGATACTGCAAGTAACGTAATTTCGTTACTATTACGCTGTGCATTTTGCGCTGCCTCTGCAATTCTAGCGTAGGCGGATGTGAGTCGTTCTGCTATTGTAACCATATATTTATCAGTTAGTTGTGGAGTCATAAATGGATATCACCGAATTATTGGCATTTAGTGTGCAACATAAAGCATCAGATTTGCACTTATCATCAGGGGTGTCACCTATGATACGTGTTGATGGTGATGTGCGACGTATTAATATACCAGCACTTGGAGATAAAGAAGTCAGCAGTCTGGTTTATGACATTATGAACGATAACCAGCGTAAGGACTATGAACAAAATCTCGAAGTGGATTTTTCTTTTGAAGTCCCTAATTTAGCACGTTTTCGTGTAAATGCCTTTAACTCTAATCGTGGTCCTGCTGCCGTGTTTCGTACTATCCCGAGTGATGTATTGACACTTGAAGATTTGGGCGCGCCGGAAATATTCAAACAAATTTCAGATAACCCACGAGGCTTAGTATTAGTTACCGGCCCTACAGGCTCAGGTAAGTCGACTACACTCGCAGCCATGGTGGACTATATAAATCAAAATAAACATCATCATGTACTGACCATTGAAGATCCTATCGAATTTGTGCACGATAATAAACTCAGCTTAATTAACCAGCGTGAAGTTCACCGCGATACACATAGTTTTTCTAATGCCTTGCGAAGTGCATTGCGTGAAGACCCTGATGTTATTTTGGTAGGTGAGCTACGAGATCTAGAAACTATTCGCCTTGCTATGACTGCTGCTGAAACTGGTCACTTAGTGTTTGGCACTTTGCATACCACGTCGGCACCTAAAACCATTGACCGTATTATTGACGTATTTCCTGGTGAAGAAAAAGACATGATCCGCTCTATGCTCTCGGAATCATTGCGTGCGGTTATCTCACAAACACTGATCAAAAAGGTCGGTGGAGGGCGAGTGGCTGCACACGAAATCATGTTGGCAACGCCTGCTATTCGTAACTTAATTCGTGAAGATAAAATTGCTCAAATGTACTCATCGATTCAAACCGGTGCGTCGCAGGGCATGCAAACCATGGATCAATGTTTAACAAACCTTGTTAACAGAGGCATTATCACTCACTCAGCGGCGTATACAAAAGCACAAGATAAGACGCAGTTTAGCGCTTAAGGAATTATTATGACTTTATCTCTAAATCACTTTTTACAAATAATGATCGACAAAAAAGGCTCTGATCTATTTGTATCAAGCCAGCTGCCTATTAGCGCTAAAATTAATGGCGAGCTGATACCTCTTAATGATGACAAGCTAACCGATGAGCAAGCGCTGGAATTAGTTGAATCAGCGATGAGTGAAAAGCAAAAAGCAGAGTTTCATAACACCAAAGAGTGTAACTTTGCGATTGCAACCAGCGAAGGGCGCTTTCGTATTTCGGCTTTTTGGCAACGCGATAGAGCGGGGATGGTTATTCGCCGGATTGTGACCCAAATACCTGATGTAAAAGAACTTGGATTGCCCTCAGCGCTTACAGATGTGATTATGTCAAAGCGCGGACTGGTATTATTTGTCGGTGGTACGGGAACCGGTAAATCAACGTCTTTGGCGGCGCTTATTGGTTATAGAAATCGCAATCAACGTGGGCATATTTTAACTATAGAAGATCCAATAGAGTTTGTTCATGAACATAAAAAAAGCATTATTACTCAACGTGAAGTGGGCTTAGATACTGAAAGTTTTGAGTCAGCACTAAAAAGCTCTTTACGCCAAGCGCCTGATGTTATTTTGATTGGTGAAATTCGATCGCAAGAAACTATGGAGTATGCGTTAAGCTTTGCAGAAACAGGTCATTTATGTGTTGCCACCTTACATGCTAACAATGCTAACCAAGCTATTGATCGTATTATGCACTTAGTTCCAAAAGAGAAGCACGATAAGCTTAAATATGATTTAGCATTAAACTTACGCGCTATTATTGCCCAGCAGCTTATCCCTACCTCTGATGGTGAGGGACGTGCTGCTGCTATAGAGGTATTATTGAATACGCCAATGGTGAGTGAGCTGATTAAAAACGGTAACATTGGTGGTATTAAAGAAACTATGGCCAAATCAACTGAAATGGGCATGCAGACCTTTGACCAAGCGCTGTTTGAGCTTTACAGACAGCAACGGATTAACTATGCCGATGCACTTCATCATGCAGACTCGCCAAATGATTTACGTTTAATGATAAAACTGCGTAATAACGAGCAGCAAGGGGCAGGCTTTTTGCAAGGTGTAACCATTGATGGCCTTGATGATAAAGGTAATATTACCTAAGGACAATTAACTCGTTGCTGCCTACATGGATATAAGCCAGTAGTATAACGTAGGAGCAGTTATCGAGCCAGCTAGGTTATAAACCTCGCGCCATGATTAAATCGCCCCTTACTTGAACGAGTTTTAATCCGCAAAGGTTAATAGACCCAAATCTAAATCCACGCATAAAAAAAGCGCTTTAAGCGCTTTTTTTGTTAAATCAATTTATTCGCCATAACTGGCTTCAAAAAAGCTCTCTAGAATTATCACCGCAGACATATTATCTACGTTGCCTTTACCTAAGTTTTTATAACCACCACGTTCAAACAACCGTGCTTTAGCATCAGCGGTAGTTAAGCGCTCATCTTGAGTATGAACCGCTATACCGTAATGATTATGCAAACGGTTGGCGAACTTTTTGGCTTTAAAGGTAACCTCTTGAGAAGTGCCATCCATATTAAGCGGTAAGCCAACCACCATTAAGTCAGGTTGCCACTCTTTTACCTGTACAGCAATGTCATCCCAATTAGGGATGCCATCTTGAGCTTTCACCGCCTTTAGGCTGGTGGCGCTGCCTGTCAATTCTTGACCAATTGCAATACCAATGCTCTTAGTACCAAAATCAAATCCCATTACGGTGCGCTCACCTTGCGGTTTTACTGTTTTTTTAGTCATGTTTGTCTTTTATGTTATTAGGGTCTGTTAACCTTTCAAGGTTGAATTTGCAGCAGTCTGTTTGGTATTTAGGCAAGGCAGAGCCTTTGTGGTGTGGTTATTCCCCATAAATAGGCGATAACGCAGCATCAATGCCAAACAGGCGCTGCCCGAAGGGTTCTGCCTAGGGGCGATTTACTCTTTGTTGCTCGGTTTTTACTTAGCCCACTAGGTTACAAACTTCGCGCCGCGATTAAACCGCCCCTAGTTTGAACAAATTTTAATCTGCAAAGGTCAACAGACCCTAAGCATGTCCAGCTTCGGGGCTTAATTGGCTAACATCAAAACCAAGCATAGAGACTGCCATTTCCCAGCGCTTTTCCACTGGGGTATCAAAAATTATTTTGGGGTCGGCTTTTATAATCAGCCAGCTATTATCAAGTAGCTCTTGTTCTAACTGGCCTTGCTCCCAACCTGAGTAACCTAAGGTAATTATAAATTGCTCGGGTGCTTGAGCGGTAGTTAATGTGGCTAATACATCTTTTGAGGTAGTGATCATAATATCACTGCTCAATTTTTGGCTTGCCGAGTACCCAGGTTTTGGTGAATGTAGCACAAAGCCACGATCCGTTTTTACCGGCCCGCCAGCATACACTGTCACTTGCGCGGCATGTTGCGACTTATCGTTATCAATATCAATTTTGTCGAGTAGCTCACCTACGGTAACATCAATCGGCTGATTGATAACAAGTCCCATAGCGCCTTCTTCATTGTGTTCACAAATATAAGTGACCGCACGTTTAAAAAAAGGGTCTTGCATTGATGGCATTGCAATTAAAAAGTGATTTTCTAATGACTGCATAATTTTTACCCCTTTAGTTATTGAATCTTGAGTATGGCATAGTCCCATGTTTTAACACTAAAAATTTATTCAACTTTAAGCGATGACTATAGAAGCGTCAGCGCTTAAAGTTTGTTATGGCTTTAGCTAAGTTTTCTCTCTATGGCATCAAATAAAATACCGGTAATAGAAATGTCGTAAGCGGCCTCAATTTCTTTAACACAGGTTGGTGCTGTTACGTTAATTTCAGTTAACTTATCGCCAATGATATCTAAGCCAACAAATATTAAGCCTTTTTCTTTCAATGTAGGGGCAACTGCTTGAGCAATTTTAAGATCTGACTCACTAATTGGGCGTGCTTCACCACGTCCGCCGGCGGCTAAGTTACCGCGCGTTTCGCCGTTTTGTGGAATACGCGCTAAGCAATAAGGAATAACTTCACCATCAACAACCAATACGCGCTTGTCACCTTGAGTGATCTCTTCAATGTAATTTTGCGCCATCGCAAAGCGACTGCCATGCTCAGTTAAGGTTTCGCATATTACGCCAATATTGGCATCATCTGCTTTTACTCTAAAAATAGAAGCACCGCCCATACCATCCAGTGGTTTTAAAATAATATCCTTGTGCTGGGCTAAAAATTCACGGATTTGCTTTTGGCTGCGGGTAACTAATGTATCAGGTGTGTGCTCACTAAACCAAGCTGTAAATAGTTTTTCATTGGCGTCACGCAAGCTCTGTGGCTTATTAATAACTAAAGTACCCGCTTGCTCAGCACGTTCTAAAATATAGGTTGCGTAAATATATTCAGTATCAAAAGGCGGATCTTTACGCATTAAAATAACGTCTAAATCAGCCAGCGCAATGGTGGTTTTTTCTTCAAGTTGGTACCATTTTTCTGCGTTATCAAAAACCTGCGCTTTGGCTGCAGTGGCGTAGGCATTGCCTTGACGCAGCGATAAATCATCCATTTCCATGTAGTAAATTTCGTAGCCACGGGTTTGCGCTTGCATCATCATTGCAAAACCGGTGTCTTTTTTAATATTAAATCCACTAATAGGATCTGAAATAATACCTAACTTAATTGCCATGCGCTGTGCCTTAATTTATGTGTTTTTTACAACTGTAATCTTGATATGTGGGTGCTTTTTGTTATTTCAATTAGCTAAATCGCCAAATTGTAATTGCAGTGCGCTTAAAACGGTTAACGCTGCTGTTTCTGTGCGAAGTACCCGCGGGCCTAAGCGAATATCTACAAATTCTTGTTGCTTTGTTTGTGCTATTTCATCGTCAGTAAATCCGCCTTCCGGCCCTACTAAAAAGCGCACGCCGTCATCGGGAATGGTAATAGTTTTAATACTGTGTTCGGCGCGAGGATGCAAAGTTAATTTAATGGCAGCTGTTTGCTGTTCAAGCCAGGTTTTTAAATCAACAGGTGAGTGTACTTTTGGCACAAAGTTGCGCCCAGATTGCTCTGATGCGGCAATGGCTATTTTTTGCCATTGCTGGTGTTTTTTTTCTAAGCGGTCGCCACTTAGTTTTACGCCGCAGCGCTGGCTAAAAATAGGAGTGATTTCAGTGACCCCTAATTCAACAGACTTTTGAATGGTAAAATCCATTTTGTCACCACGGGATACGCACTGGCCTAAATGAATTTTTAATGGTGATTCAACGTCATGAGGATTAAATTCAAGTGGCATAACAACCACGCTCTTTTTACTCACCTCAATAATTTCACTGAGGAATTCTCCGCCTTCACCATTAAAAATAGAAACCTGTTCGCCCACTTTCATGCGCAACACTCGACCTATGTGCCCTGCAGCATCATCGTCAAGGTTTAAAGGAGTATTAAGGGCAATTGGTGATGATTGATAAATATGAGGCACTCGCATGGCAAATCACTTTTTTACATAGAAGTTATATCCCTCTATGGTAAGTAAGCAAAGGCTTGGGTGCAATTATTTATTTTTCATATTCAGGGACTGCAAGCTCTGTTAGTTCTTGTGCGGTTTGGGCTATATCGGTATCACAGGACAAATGATTTGAATGGCACTCTTCATTTATGGGGTTAATGTCATAGCCATGATTGGTTTGACTAATAATATAGCGTTTTTCATGTAATGAATTATAAATAAAGCGCTGTGTATCATCAGCGAGCAAATAATCTGTTTGATTGAATAATACGCCTTGAACATTATGGTGTTCGTGAAGGTAGCTGGCCAGTTCTGAAATACTGATTTCGTTCTCAATATCGCAATAGCAATAATCTTTAACGAGTTCATCAAACATCATTTTAACCAGCTTTTGCGTGTTCGCACCGGCTATAATGATGTCTTTTTTAGCAGCATCATTAGTATTTATGTAATACTTTACAAATGCTCGACTGAACTCGTTATCTATATCAATTAATAGATAACTTCCTGTTTTAATTGCCATATACCTAAAATCCCTGTTAATTTACCAAACAATTAAATAGGGACGTTAAGCAACGGCTAAATTTAATGAGTTTGGTACTAAATTGAAAACATACTTATTAATAAATAACCAATAGCACAAAATACAGCAAATTCAATACAGGCAATGCCAATATTATCCTGATGATCGACTTCAAGTGCGGTATCTATATTTGGCATTGAAATAATTTTTATAATATACGTTAAACAGTATAGTAACAGCCACATCACACCGCAATGCATTACCAAAGTAAATAAGTTCTCTACCATTTTACCGTTTTGAAACGCCGCACTCGATAAACCAGCATACGCAGCAAGAGCTAAGCCTATTGATTTACCCGCATAGCGAATACCAATGGAGGTGTTTTCTAAACCAAAGTTACTTTGCAATGAGGCCCCTTGGTTGGCTTTAGCAAAGCGGTTTTCGCGTATTTTACTGTCTAGGGCAAACATGCCTTGTAAAACAAAAAAGCTTACCGAGGCTATTAATAAATTACTAAAGCCTTGAGTGTGTGTCCACGTATATAAACCCAATACTAAAATGCAGTTGGCAATCAGCATGCCTGAATCAACCAGCGCCGCACAAACGTTTTGTTTTAATATAGCTGCTTCTTCATTAAAGCGGCGTAATATCCACTTACGGTGGATTAAATGTCCCATTTTTATAAACGAAAATAACAGCACAATTAACAAAATGACTTTCAGTGGATTTGATTGAGCGGTGCTAACACTAATTTCATCGAACAAAAATGCCATTGTGGCGATCACCACTGATATTTCAGAAGCAAAACTAATTCCCATTGCAAAGTTATCATGTTGCGCTAATTCTTCTTTAAGTGCTTGTTTTGCTTTTATTTGAGTCACAATTCTTAAACTTATGATAATAATACAAATAACCACAAAACTAATAGCAATCGCAACTAAACTAGTGTTAGATAATGATAAATATGACATGGTGTTCCTAAATAGATTTACCTTGATAGGTTTTTAACCATTCTAGTATGGTTATTGGTGAGATAAAAGAGGGTATTGATGAGTAACGACACGCAGCTTCCGATTGAATTACAAAAACTGGGTGAAACGCGTTTTGCAGCGCTGTATCCCGAACAACAAATCCAGCAGCAAATCGTGCGTTTATTAGCGTTAAGTGATTTTGCTTGGCGCAGTTTAAGTTCTCAACCTTCGCTATTATCTTGGTTGCTGTGCGAAGTTGAAATTAACAATAGAGAAATTTCAGATCCCTTTGCAACGCTTAATATAAATGAAGTCGAAGAGCAGCAGTGTCATCAATTACTGCGCCAATATCGCGAAAAGTACTGGCTAAAAGTCGCTTTTTTAGACTTATGTTGTGAAAACTCAATTGCGGATAGTATTAAATACATTAGTGAACTTGCCAATAAACTAATAAACAGTGCTAATCAATGGGCCTACAAAAATGTTGCTAAAACTAATGGTGAACCATTAGATGAAGACAAAAATTCTTTACCATTAATGGTACTAGGCATGGGGAAGTTAGGTGGGCAAGAACTCAATTATTCATCTGATATCGACCTTATTTTTGCATACCCCCGCAACGTTAAAACCCAAGGCGGTCGTCGCTCGCTCGAAGCATCTGTTTTTTATACTAAAGTGGCCCAAAAGCTAATTACAGCCCTGAACCAATGTACTGTGGATGGCCAAGTATTTCGGGTTGATATGCGCCTGCGTCCATTTGGTGAAAGTGGTCCGTTGGTGATGAGCTTTAATGCCATTGAAGATTACTACCAAGAGCAAGGGCGTGATTGGGAGCGCTATGCGATGTTAAAAGGGCGTTTAATTGGCACGCCTAATCGTTATTGGCAGGAGTTTAATACCTTGTTGAGACCTTTTGTTTATCGCCGCTATATTGATTTTTCGGTGATTGAATCGCTTAGAAAAATGAAACTCATGATTGCCCAAGAAGTGCGTCGTAAACGCTTAACTAATAATATTAAACTAGGTGGTGGCGGCATTCGCGAAGTTGAATTTATTGTTCAAGCATTGCAAATGGTCAGGGGCGGCAGAGAAGCAAATTTACAAACACAATCTCTATTAACTGCATTAGAGCAGCTAACAATTAGCCAAGTGATTGATGAGCATGAAGCCAGAGGGCTTAAAAATAACTACCTTTATTTGCGTAAGGTAGAGCAATACCTACAAATTTTTGATGATCAGCAAACACAAACTCTGCCTGATGATGAGCTAAATCAGCAACGGCTGAATGTATTGTTGAAGCAAGGTAATTTTGACTCAGCTATTGAAAAAATAGAACAGGTCATGGCGCAAATTAATAATGAGTTTATTCAGGTAATTGGTGAAGAAACCGAACCACTTGATACTTGTGAAGGCGCGTTTATAAGTACTTGGGATCATGGTGATGTTAGCTTTTTGAATGAACCAAGAGAAGAGTGGCAAACACCATTACATGACTTCAAACAGCGCCTATCTAAAGCCAAAGTGGGCAACCGTGGACGCGATATTCTTGATAAATTAATGCCTGCATTGCTCAAGCAATTAAATGACTTTAATGCTACTGCCAGTGCGTTTACAACGGTATGCCAAATACTAAATAAAATTATTTCGCGCACCGCTTATTTAGAGTTGTTGTATGAAAACCCTGGAACGTTAAAGCAGTTAGTTTTGCTCTGTTGCCATAGTAAGTGGATTGGAGAGCATATTTCATTGTATCCCATTTTGCTCGATGAACTTATCGACCCTGCAGTGCTATACAAACCGACCCCATTAACAGCATATAAAGATGAAATAAGACAGTATTTTTTACGTATTGAACATGACGATCTTGAACAACAAATGGAGGCATTACGTCAGTTTAAACAAACCCACCAATTACGTATTGCCGCCGCAGATGCCACTGGCGTAATTGATGTAATGAAAGTAAGCGATCACTTAACTGCACTTGCAGAAGCAATAGTTGATCAGGCTGTTAATATTGCTTGGTATCATTGTGTTAAACGTTTTGGCATGCCACCCAATACCGATGATGAGCATAAAGGCTTTGCCGTTATTGCGTATGGAAAAACTGGCGGTTTTGAGGTGGGTTATGACTCTGATCTCGATTTAGTGTTCGTGCATAACCATGACGGTACCAGCTACACCAGCGGCGACAAAGCAATTGACTCAAGACAGTTTTATTTAAAACTAGCGCAACGATTAATGCATTTATTTAATACCCGTACTGCTTCAGGTATTTTATATGAATTAGATACTCGACTTCGCCCAGAGGGGGCATCAGGGTTATTAGCGATTAACTTAGAGAGTTTTAATCATTATCAACAAACCCAAGCATGGACGTGGGAGCATCAAGCTTTAGTGAGAGCGAGACTGATTTTAGGCCAAACTGAATTAGTAACGCGTTTTGCACAAATTCGCGCCGAGATATTGTGTCAAAAACGTGATGTTGAACTGCTAAAGACCGACGTAATTAAAATGCGCGAAAAAATGCGTGGTCATTTAGCTAAAGGTAACGAACAGCAGTTTGATTTAAAACAAGACGTGGGGGCGATGACCGATATTGAGTTTATTACCCAATATTTAGTATTAAAGTACGCTCATGAGTTTAACCACTTATGCGACAATTCTGACAATGTCAGAATTTTAACGGACGCGGCTAAAATTGGTTGCATTACAGACACACAGAAACAGCAACTTATTAAAGCTTATATAGATTATCGCTCACGCTATCATGTGTTGAGCTTAGATCAGCAGGGTCGTTGTGTAAAACGTGAAGATTTTAGTAAAGATATCAATAATGTAACTGCTGTTTGGAAAGCTATTTTTGAGTTGGACTGATTTATAAGCGCTCAATGACTATTGAGCGCTTATAAAGCCAAGGGTCTGTTGATCTTTGCGGATTGATATTTGTTCAAACTAGGGGCAATTTAGTCGCGGCGCGAGGTTTGTAACCTAGTGGGCTCGATAACTGCTCCTGCGTTATTCTACTGGCTTACATCCATGTAAGAATAAGTAAGAACCGAGCAACAAAGAGTTAATTGCCCCTAGGCAGAACCCTTCGGGCAGCGCCTGTTTGGCATTTATTCGACGTTATCGCCTATTTATGGGGAATAACCACATTATACCCAAATTGCCTCAATATGCAGAATTCAGCTTTTCACAGGGACTTAATATCAAGGCGTTCCCTTTGCAATAATGGTCGTCCCTTTTAAAAAGGAACAACAAAGGGAGTAAGTTTCTGTGAAACGCCCTGCGGGTTGGTTTAAAAGCTATTTATACTGCGTTATTGATTGTAACAAGGGAATAACCATTATTTTCAATCAATGCCTTGTCAAAATAGCTTTTAATTCCAACTGAAACTCGCAGATTAAGGCAACTTGGGTATAGATAGGCTCTGCCTTGCCTAAATACCAAACAGACTGCTGCAAATTCAACCTTGAAAGGTCAACAGACCCCTAGTTAATTACTTAGCTTTAAACAGTGTGTACGTACAAATTCAGACGGTAGCTCGGTAATTACCGCTGCACGTTGTTTAGGGCAAAAGAATGCATATACTTCATTTGAAAAGTCATCATTAATAGAGCGGCTAACGCGGTATAAAGCGGAATTAAAACTGCTATCGATTCGAAAGTGATCTTTAACAACGTAATCCTTATCTAAGTACCATAATAATGTAACCCCTTCGTTATTAGCATATTGGGTAAGAACGGTACGTAAGGTTGAATCAGGTTGAAAGCGACGCGGGCCTACTTCTCCACTCCAATTTAAAGGCATGGGTTCTACTACAAAAGAGCGCTGGTTTAGCGCTCTGTCGAGACTAAGATCGGGTTTTTCGAGTTCAATTACAAATTTGTCATTGTCTTTATCGGTAGTAATCCTATCTCTAATTGATGCATAAAACCGCGACAACCCCTCAGCCGCAGCATTAGTGGTTTGTTGATAATTGAGTGACGATGTACCATTTAGTAAAAAGTAAATGGCTGCACCAATTAACAATAAAGCTAAAAGTATATATCTAATCCAAAACCACATGGCTGTTACTCGTCTTTGTTATTTTAATAACCCATCTTTAATAAAAAGATGGAGCGTCTTTATCTGGGCGTGTTTTAAAACGTCTATGCAACCACATATATTGTTCAGGGGCGGCATTTATTGATTGCTCCATGCGCTGATTAACACGTGTTACATCGGCTTTATCATCGCCGCTTGGGAAATTTTCAAGCTCAGGTACGATTTCTAAGTGATACTTTCCGTTGTTATCCCTGTAAGCAATTAAGCTCATTGTTTCGCAGTTTTTACTACCTGCAAACATTAGTGTACCAGTGGTGGTTGCTGTATCGGGTACTGCGTAAAAAGGCACAAACTCACAGCGGTTACGGCCATAATCCTGATCGGGTAAGTAATAACACAGCTTTTTATTTTTTAATGATTTTAATAATCCTTTTACGTCTTTTTTCCCAACCATGTATTCATTAGAGCGAAGACGTCCATTGGTGGTAAAGTATTCCATAAGCGGATTGTTATGCGGGCGGTAAAAGCCAATACCTTGGCACTTCAAACCCATTACACGACTTGTCATTTCAAGATGAAGTATATGTGGAACAAGTAATAAAACACCTTTTCCTGATTGTTGTACGCGCTCAAAGTGCTCAAGCCCTTTTATTGACCCGAGTACTTTTTTGACCCGCCATTGTGGCCACCACCAAGCCATACCGGTTTCAACCATGGCAATACCGGTATTTTCCATATTTTTAAGTACCAGTTGTTGTTGCTCGGCTTCGCTCATTGTGGGGAAACAGCGTTTAATATTAACCTCAGCAATATGCCTTCTACGCTTCATATATTTATGAACCAAGCGTCCTAGCTGCTTACCCATAGCTAATTGTAGTTTTTGCGGTAACCAAGAAATGAGATATAAAAACAAAACACCAATCCAGGTTAGCCAGTAACGAGGACCTAAAAAAGAGGCTTTAAAAGGGGATGAGTTAACCACAAAAATTTCTCTAAAAATAAAAGGCTAGGGTCTGTTGACCTTTGCGGATTAATATTTGTTCAAACTAGGGGCAATTTAATCGCGGCGCGAGGTTTGTAACCTAGTGGGCTAAGTAAAAACCGAGCAACAAAGAGTTAATTGCCCCTAGGCAGAACCCTTCGGGCAGCGCCTGTTTGGCATTAATGCGGCGTTATCGCCTATTAATGGGGAATAACCACACCACATAGGCTCTGCCTTGCCTTAATACCAAACAGGCTGCTGCAAATTTAACCTTGAAAGGTCAACAGACCCTAGTTTAACGCTATGTGTTAAAAAATACAAAAAGCCAGCAAAAAGCTGGCTTAAGTGATTATTTATAATGAAGTCGTCTGCTTAGTTAACAGTATTTAAACCTTGGTTTATACCCACTAAATCTTCACGGCTTAATGTTCCTGTCGCTTGTTTTAAGCGAAGCGTTGATACAACATAACGATAACGCACATCAGCAAGATTACGCTTTGCATTGTACAAGTTTTGCGTACTGATCAGTACATCAACGATTGTACGTGTACCTACTTCAAAACCCGCTTCAGTGGCTTTTAATGCGCTTTCTGCTGAGATAACCGCTTGCTCAAGCGCTTTGAATGTCGCAATGTCAGATACCACTTGATTGTAAGAAGTAATTACAGAGCGAGTTACTGCACGATAATCGGTTTCAAAATCTTGGCTAGCAGCAACGTAAAATGCACGTGCTTGATCTGTTGCAGCAACCGTTGCGCCACCTGAGTAAAGTGGTACGCTAAAGTTTAGTCCAATAGAGCTAGAATCTGAACGAGGTTGATCGTCAAAACTAACGCCATTTGACTCGCTATCTGTCAATGAGTCGCCGTAGCTAGCATTTAACGTTAGTTTTGGATAATGACCTGCTTTTGCGAGTTCAATTTGTTCTTTAGCTATATCAACCGTGATTTTTGATACCTGCAGATTCAAATTTTTGTCTTTAGCTATTTTAACTAAATCAGTTGCAGGCGTACTTGGCTTAACAGTAGAAAACGTTTTGGTGTTTAACATATCAAGTTTTGCGTGATACTTACCAGTGATCTCACGTAGCTGCTCACGGGCTGTTTCTACCGCATTATTAGCAATGATCTCTTGCGCTACTGAGTTATCAAATTGTGCTTGTGCTTCATGTACATCGGTAATAGCTGTTAAACCTACAGCGTAACGCTGTTTAGTTTGTTCAAGTTGGCGCTCAATGGCACGTTTTTCAGCTTGTACAAATTCAAGGTTATCAATAGCGCTAAGTACGTTAAAATAACCCTCAGCAACACGAACAATTAGGTTTTGCTTGGCAAAGTCGTATTGGCCGCTTGCTTGAAGTGCTTGTTTGTCGGCTATACCTAATGAATTCCATGCGCCTAAATCAAATAACGTTTGGCTTAAGCTAATACCACGAGAAAACTCGTCGCTTTCAGAATTAATTTTATTAATAGAAGATAAATCTTCAGATTGTCTGAAGGAAGTTGAGTCAGACTTTGTATAACCCATAGTCAAACCAATTTGCGGTAATAATGCGCTCATAGCGCGATCGCTTTGGTATGATTGAGCATCAGCTTGGGCTTTTGCTTTTAAAACGGTAGGATCGTTGGCTGTTGCGATTTCAAAAACTTGAAGTAAATCTTCAGCATTGGCTACGGTTGAGCCCAATGCGCATGATAAACTAACCAGTGCTGCAAGGATGTTCTTTTTCATGTGATGTTCGGTCCTTAGACAATTTTTGTACTACAGGCATGTTAACCTGTTTTACTTAATAACTAAAAAAAAAATTAGTAAAACAACGTTCTCAAGTGTAACAGAATATATACCTAACACGCCTCATTCGCTCAATTTAGCGTTTTAATGGGGCTTGCAATCAAGGCGTTGATGTATCTACGCTTTCAAAAAGGAAATAAAAAACATGGCGAATAAAAGTCGTACTCAATTTACCCATGATGATGTGAGATTAAAACCGGTTGAAAATTTGTATAAGGGGTTTTTTAAAATAAACCTTTATCAATTTCAGCATGCCTTGTTTGCAGGTGGAGAGTCTGAGGTTATTCGTCGAGAAATTTTAGAGCGTGGCGATGCGGTCGCGGTATTACCTTATGATCCAGTGACTGAGCAAGTATTGCTCATAGAACAAATTCGAATTGGCGCAATTAAAAGCAAACATACGCCTTGGCTGTTAGAATGTATAGCGGGTATGACCGATGACAGTGAAGATTACGAAGCGGTTGTTAAAAAAGAAGCGTTTGAAGAAGCAGGGCTTAATTTAACAGAACTTGAGTTTATGCTGTCTTACCTTTCAAGCCCCGGCGGTACTACAGAGCGTTTGTTCTTATATTTAGCTCACGCCGATTTAAGCCAAATGAGTACTGGCATTTATGGGTTAGAAACCGAAGGTGAAGATATTAAAACCCATATTATGCACGTAGACGAAGCACAGCAGCGACTTAATAGTGGTGAAATAGATAATGCCGCTACCGTAATTAGCTTGCAATGGTTAGCGCTAAATCGCGATAAGATACGTAAAAAGTGGGCATAGTTTTTAATTTTTAATAGTAATGGCGGTATTTTGACAGCAATTTTAACCACTAATCGGTACATTCAAAGCCTTCCAAAGTATTTAACGCTTTGTGAGCACAATTACGTACGCCTTTTAAAATTACTGCCTCATGATCGAGTGATTGGCAATGTAAGAGAAATTAAATTAGGCCACAGTGAATTTGCAATTCACATAGATGATAGTGCCAAATACACACTCGATGTGTCTATTAAACAGTTAAATGGCATGCTCGTTGGCATTGCACCGCTGTATTTAACGGTACGTTTGTACAATGATGCGAAGGTGGCTGAAATTGTTCATCATGACTACCACCAACGAATTAAGCCTTCTTATGGTTACCCTAACCCAAAAATGCATCAAAAAGATGAAAAATATCAGTTAAATGCTTTTTTGTATGACTGGTTGGTAGCGTGTGTTGAAAGAGGTCAATCAACACTTAATTGGGATGTAAATAATGGCTTGGTTTGATGACACTTATTATTTTGAACAAACTACGCTTCGAATTGCACACCTAACTGATTGCCACCTTTTTAGTGATAAAGATGCTGAATACTTTGGCGTTAATACCGCTGAACATTTTGTTAAAGCATTGGCCGATATAGCAAAGCAGCAGCCGGATGCGTTGATATTTGGTGGTGACCTAACGCAAGATCACAGCTTTAATTCGTATTTATTATTTGCAGAACTTATTCATAATAGTGACGTTGATTGCCCCGTATTTTGGGTGCCTGGTAACCATGATGAGATTGAACAGCTTAATTTAATTAGTGGTGGACAAATACAACACGCTAAACACATAGTGGCACAAGGAATTGAGCTAATATTAATTAACTCTAAAGGTGATACACCAGCAGGGTGGGTTAGCGCCACACATTTGGATGAAATTATGGCGTGCTTAGTTAATTCAAGCAATCGCCACATTGCATTTTGTCATCACAACCCATTGCCTATTAATGGCTACCTAGATAAACATATGCTAGAAAATGGGCCGCAACTATTAAATTTATTAGTTAATAATGGCCGCGTTGATGCGCTGTTTCATGGGCATGTTCACAATGACTACCAACAGCAGTTTAGAGGGCTTAATGTGTACGCCACTCCTGCAAGTTGCGTGCAGTTTAGTAAACACAGTGAGACTTGGCAGCAAGAAAATAAAGGGTCAGCTTATCGCATGCTGTATTTAAATGCTGAGCAACAACAGCTGCACATACACTCGGACGTGGTATGGTTAAACGGGTAATTTATATTCACGGTTTTAATAGCTCTGAAAAATCATATAAAGCTGTGCGCTTTGGTGAGCTTATGGCACACTATGATGTTGATTATTGTGTGCCGCGTTTAAATCATGAGCCTGTAGAGGCTATTATAGTGCTTGAACAACTATTAACACCGAATACCGTATTATTGGGCAGCTCGCTAGGTGGTTTTTTTGCCACGTATTTATCGCAGCGTTATCAAATTCCTGCGGTGGTAATTAATCCTGCCGTTGCCCCATATACATTATTAGAGCCTATACTTGGGCCTAATTATAATCCGTATCAAGATTATAATTACCAATTACAATCTCGTCATATAGATGCGTTAAAAGCATTAACGGTGACAGAGTTAAAACACCCTGAACTGATGTACTTATTACAGCAAACAGGGGATGAAGTGTTAAATTTTCAGCACGCAATAAAGTATTACTCACAATGTAAACAGTTAATTGAATTTGGCGGCGATCATAGCTTTAATGGCTTTGAGCGAGCTTTTTCAAGCATTGTCGATTTTCTTAAAATCAGATATTAGCGTATATAAAGATAAAAACTATGACTCAACAAAATTATAACGCCGAAGCCATTGAAGTACTTAATGGATTAGAGCCGGTAAAACGCCGCCCAGGCATGTATACAGATACCACAAGGCCAAACCATTTAGGCCAAGAGGTTATTGATAACAGTGTTGATGAGGCAATGGCTGGGCACGCAACACGTATTGATGTCATTTTACATGAAGATAATTCGCTTGAGGTGAGTGACGATGGCCGAGGTATGCCAATTGACATTCACCCAGAAGAAGGTATTCCAGGAGTTGAGTTAATATTTACTAAGCTGCATGCCGGCGGTAAGTTTTCAAACAAAAACTATCAATTCTCTGGTGGCTTGCATGGCGTAGGTATCTCGGTTGTTAATGCGCTATCTACCCGCGTGGAAGTAACGGTTCGCCGTGATGCGCAGCAATTTAGAATGGCTTTTGAGCATGGCGATAAAGTTGAAGATTTAAATGTTATTGGCTCAGTGGGTAAACGCAACACTGGTACTACGGTACGTTTTTGGCCAGATACCAGCTATTTTGACTCTGCTAATTTTTCTTTGACTAAGCTTAATCACTTATTAAAAGCTAAAGCGGTTTTATGTCCAGGCTTGCGTATTAAGTTTGTAAATAAACAAACGAAAGAAACCCAAGAGTGGTTTTATGAAACAGGCTTAAAAGATTACTTAATTGAAGCCGTTAAAGGTTACGAAATACTACCTAAAGACCCATTTGTGGGTGAGTTTTCAAGTTCTATTGAAGGCGCTGATTGGGCGGTAGTATGGATGCCTGAAGGTGGTGAGTCGATAGCCGAAAGTTATGTAAACTTAATTCCTACCGCGCAAGGGGGCACCCATGTAAATGGTCTGCGCCAAGGGCTTTTAGAGGCGATGCGTGAATTTTGTGAGTTTAGAAATTTATTACCACGTGGCGTAAAGCTCACCCCAGATGATATTTGGGAACGTTGTAGTTATGTGTTGTCGGTTAAAATGCAAGACCCACAATTTGCAGGGCAAACCAAAGAAAAACTCTCATCACGTTCATGTGCTGCGTTTGTATCGGGTGTAGTAAAAGATGCCTTTAGCTTATGGCTAAATGAGCACACTGACACCGCAGAGCTACTTTCTGAACTATGTATTTCAAATGCACAGCGTCGCTTACGTGCGGCTAAAAAAGTAGTACGTAAGCGAGTTACATCAGGCCCAGCATTACCAGGCAAACTGACCGATTGTAGTGCTGCTGATAATGACCGCACGGAATTATTTTTAGTAGAGGGTGACTCAGCAGGCGGTTCAGCTAAACAAGCGCGAGATCGTGAGTTCCAAGCAATTATGCCGCTAAGAGGTAAAATTTTAAATACTTGGGAAGTTGAATCAGGGCAAATTTTGGCCTCTCAAGAGGTGCACGATATTTCAGTCGCGCTAGGTATTGACCCTGACTCAACCGATATGTCGGGACTACGTTACAATAAAATATGTATATTAGCGGATGCTGACTCCGATGGACTGCATATTGCCACCTTACTGTGTGCCTTATTTGTACGCCATTTCCCACAATTAGTTAAAACTGGCCATGTGTATGTTGCTATGCCACCGTTATTTAGAATTGATATTGGTAAAGATGTTTACTACGCGCTGGATGAAGATGAAAAAACCGGTATTTTAGCGCGCATAGAAGCAGAAAAAAAACGTGGCAAAGTAAACGTACAACGCTTTAAAGGTTTGGGTGAAATGAACCCGCTACAATTGCGTGAAACAACTATGGACCCTAATACTCGTCGTTTAGTGCAACTCACTCTTGATGAGGAGCAGCAAACAATGGAAATGATGGATATGCTACTCGCTAAAAAGCGCTCATCAGATCGCCGTCAATGGCTAGAGGATCATGGTAATAAGGCACAAGTTTAATAAGCCTTTGGGCTTTAAAACAGGAGAGGCAAATGAATAAATTATTTAGCACACTGTTGTTATTCGGCTTAATATCATCGCCAGTGATGGCGAAAAATATACTCGACAAGCTGACCGCTGCACCGGGTTTTGAAATCAGCTTATTTGCTGATGATGTTGAAAATGCACGGCAAATTGCAGTATCAAGCCGAGGTATTGTGTATGCAGGTTCTCGTAAGGCGGGCAATGTGTATGCACTGATTGACCATAACAGCGATGGCGTGGCAGATAAAAAAATAGTGATTGCAGAGGGATTAAATATGCCCTCGGGATTAGCAATTAAAGGCGGTGACTTATATGTCGGTGAAGTGCACCGTATTATTCGTTTTAAAAATATCGATAAACACCTCAAAAACCCTGAGTATGAAGTGTTTTATAGCGATTTACCGTCAGAGCGTCATCATGGTTGGAAATTTTTGCGTTTTGCACCAAACGGCCAGCTGATAATTCCTGTGGGCGTACCGTGTAATATTTGTGAGGAAGATGCTCGCTTTGGCCGTATTTTTTCGTTAAATACCGATACCAAAGAAATAACGACTTTAGCCAAAGGTGTACGTAATACGGTGGGTTTTGACTTTCATCCTAGTACGCAAATGCTATGGTTTAGCGATAACGGCCGCGACATGATGGGGGATGATATTCCTCCCGATGAGCTAAACCTAGTCACTAAGGAAGAAGAGCACTTTGGTTTTCCATACGTGCATGGTGGCGTTATTGTTGATCCTGAGTTTGGTGAAGGCAAAAATATTGCTAGTTACACTCAACCTGCATTGGCATTGGGTGCGCATGTTGCGCCACTAGGTATTCATTTTTATACCGGCAAACAGTTCCCAGATAGCTACAAACAACAGTTGTTTGTTGCTGAGCATGGTTCATGGAATCGCTCTAAAAAGGTCGGTTATAAAGTGGCTGTGGCAACCATAGAAAATGCCAAAGTAACTAAATATACGCCATTGATCACCGGCTTTATGCAAGACGAAACGACATTTGGACGCCCTGTTGCATTTGCACAATTAAATGATGGCAGTCTATTGGTAAGCGATGATTACGCAAACGTAATTTACCGCGTAAGCTATAAGAAAAACTAGGTAAGCTTTAATGAGTGATACAGATACCTTGCTAATGCAAGGAATTGAACAGCAAACAATGGGGCGTTTTACCGAAGACGCCTATTTAAATTATTCAATGTACGTGATCATGGATCGTGCCTTACCGCACGTTGGTGACGGCTTAAAACCCGTTCAGCGTCGTATTATTTATGCGATGAGTGAATTGGGATTATCGGCAAGTGCTAAATACAAAAAATCAGCCCGTACCGTGGGTGATGTATTAGGTAAATACCATCCTCATGGTGATAGTGCCTGTTATGAAGCCATGGTACTTATGGCGCAGCCGTTTTCTTATCGCTACCCGTTAGTTGATGGTCAGGGTAACTGGGGTGCAGCTGACGATCCTAAGTCGTTTGCGGCAATGCGTTATACTGAAGCGCGTTTATCTAAATTCTCTGAAGTATTACTTAAAGAGTTAGGCCAAGGGACCGTTGATTGGACGCCAAACTTCGACGGCACCATGGATGAGCCTTTAGTATTGCCATCGCGCTTACCGCATATATTACTTAATGGTGTCACCGGTATTGCGGTAGGTATGGCAACCGATATACCGCCGCATAATGTGCGTGAAGTAGCCAGTGCCTGTTGTTTATTACTTGATAAACCAAAAACAGAGCTCGAAGAGTTACTGGATTTAGTACATGCGCCAGATTACCCAACTGATGCTGAAATAATTACGCCAAAAGCTGATATTCACAAAATTTATAAAACTGGCCGTGGCTCAATTAAAATGCGCGCTGTGTATTGTGAAGAGCAAGGCGATATAGTTATTACTGCGTTACCGCATCAATGTTCGGGTGCAAAAGTACTTGAGCAAATTGCAGCGCAAATGAATGCTAAAAAGTTGCCAATGGTAGCCGATTTACGTGATGAATCTGATCATGAAAATCCGACCCGCATTGTGATTGTGCCGCGTTCAAACCGAATTAAAGCTGAGCCATTAATGGCACACTTATTTGCCACCACCGATCTTGAAAAAAATTACCGCGTAAATTTAAATATGCTCGGCTTAGATGGCCGTCCACAGGTTAAAGATTTACGAAGTATTTTAACAGAGTGGTTAACCTTTAGACGCGAAACGGTACGTCGTCGCTTGCAATATCGACTTGATAAAGTGCTGGCACGATTACATATTTTAGAAGGTTTACTAGCTGCCTTTTTAAATATTGATGAAGTTATAGAAATCATCCGCTCTGAAGATAAGCCTAAACCAATATTGATGGAGCGCTTTGATTTAACCGATATTCAAGCAGAAGCCATTTTAGAATTAAAACTTCGCCATTTGGCAAAACTTGAAGAGTTTAAAATTCGTGGTGAGCAAGATGAATTGGCGAAAGAGCGTGACAAATTAGAGCAAACACTGGGCTCAGACCGTCGCATGTCGACCTTATTGAAAAAAGAAATTCAAGAAGCTGCAGAAATGTATGGTGATGATCGCCGCTCGCCTGTGATTGAGCGTGTAGAAGCCAAAGCACTGAGCGAAAAAGATTTAATACCATCAGAGTCAGTAACCGTGGTGCTATCAGATAAAGGCTGGGCACGTGTTGGTAAGGGGCATGATTTAGATGTGGAAGGATTAAATTACAGAGCTGGTGATGGCTATAGAGCATCAGCTCGAGGTAAAAGTAATCAGCCTGCGGTATTTTTAGATTCAGCCGGGCGTGCATTTGCCACTGATGCTCACAGTCTCCCTTCAGCGCGAAGCCAAGGCGAGCCAATGACAGGGCGCTTTAATCTAACCTCAGGCGCAAGCTTTGAGCACGTAGTTATGGGTGAAGACACTCAAGTGTTGTTAATGGCCTCCGACGCTGGTTATGGCTTTATTACTGACTTTAAAGATTTAGTGAGTAAAAACAAAAACGGTAAAGCGTTAGTGAGTGTGCCAAAAGGTGGTGTATTACTTTCTCCAATTCGCGTTAACGACGTGGCTACTGACTACTGTATGGCTATTTCTAACGAAGGGCGGATGTTGTTATTCCCACTGCGAGACCTCCCTAAGCTAGGTAAGGGTAAGGGCAATAAAATTATTTCTATTCCGGGTGCGAAAGTGCAAGCCCGCGAAGAGTTTGTAAAAGTATTAGCTGTTGTGCCGCAAGGCAGCAGTGTAACGCTGCATGCAGGTAAGCGTAAGCTGACCCTTAAACCAAGCGATCTTGAGCATTACCATGGCGAGCGAGGCCGCAGAGGGAATAAGTTACCTCGTGGTTTACAGCGCGTAGATGAAGCTGTGGTAGAGTTAACACCGCAGCAAGTAGATGAACCAAGCTCAGACGCATAGCCAAGTTAATCCTGAGATCAAATTAGATGAAATTAGAAAACGGCTTACCTAGGTAAGCCGTTTTTTTATGACTGTTTTATTTCAGCGCACGCTTGTGCGCTATTTTCTCGTCTACGCAACAAAATAACGTTATAATAGAGCAATACATGATTGTGGTTATATTGGAGAGGCGCATTTGCTAGCTGTTATACGTATTTTAATAATGCTGTTGTTTATATTGTTAAGTTGTTTTTTTGGTTTGTTATTATCAATATTTAGACCATTTCATCCTAATAATGTGCACGTTATTGCAAGTTGGTTTGGTTCAATGGCTAAAATGCTTGGGGTTAAATTAGAACTAAAATATCATCCCGATGCGCTTAAGGTGGGGCCTGCTGTGTATGTAGCGAATCATCAAAATAGCTATGACTTATTTACTGTTCCAGCCATGGTGCCAAAAAATTGTGTGAGTGTTGGCAAAAAAAGTCTGAAGTGGATCCCATTTTTTGGTCAGCTTTATTGGTTGTCGGGTAATATTTTAATCGACAGAGCAAATCGCTCTAAAGCGGCAGGCACTATTTCTAAAGCAGCGGCTAAAATAAAACAAAAAGGCTTATCGGTGTGGATGTTCCCTGAGGGGACGCGTAGTTATGGTCGTGGTTTACTCCCCTTTAAAACCGGTGCGTTTCATACAGCAATGAGTGCAGAGGTACCTGTTGTGCCAGTATGTATGAACACAACCGATAAAACCATTAAACTAAATCGCTGGGATAATGGTACAATTTACATTGAAATGTTAGCCCCCATAGCACTTGATAACAGTATCAGTGCACGTGAACATGCTAAAAGTGTGCACAGCATTATGGCTGCTAAAATAACAGAATTAGATGCTCAAGTGAGAGAGAAATAATGGAAAACTGGCGTGAAATAAGTGAAGACATCGTAACTTCATTACTTGAAGATGGTTCCGACCCGGAAATTCTTTATGAAGTAGAACACCACTTTGTATGTGAAGACTTTACTAAGTTAGAACAAGCTGCACTTGCTGCGTTTAAACTAGGTTACGATGTAGAAGAGCCAGCAGAACTTGAGCTTGAAGACGGCGAAAAGATTTGGAGTTTTGACATTGTTGTTGAAGCCGAATTAGATGTTGACGTTATAATGGAAGACGTTGATAAGCTTGCACAACTCGCTGTTGAATGCGACGTAGAATACGACGGTTGGGGCACTTACTTTCAAGAGTAAGGGTTACCAATGCAAAAGGCGAACAATTATGTTCGCCTTTTTTGTGTCTTATTGGATCTGTATTGTAATTACAGCCACTTTTTATTTTTAAAGTAAATACCAATCCCACCAGTCAAAACAACCAAAAACACCACAAATGCAGTGAATGCATATGGGCTGTTTGTGCCAGGTATACCGCCAACATTGACCCCCAATAACCCAGTCAAAAATCCCAGTGGTAAAAATAAAGCAGCCACCACCGACATCACATACATACGCTGATTTAATTGCTCAGACACTTGGTTAGTAATGGTTTGCTGAATAACGAGTGCACGCTCTATTGAACTATCGAGCTCTTCTAAATAGCGAATAAGTAAATTGGTGGTTTCATTTAGCTTGGCTTTATCATCGTCAAACAGCCACGAGTAATGATTATTAACCATGTTGCTGAGCGCTTCCTTTTGTGGTTTTAAGTACCGTTTTAGCGCGATTGTTTGACGGCGAAGTTGCGACAAGCCCTGGTTATCAAACTTTTTACTAGGCTCATCAATTTCTTCTTCAAACTCATCTAAGCTTTCATCTAGTTCATCTATTACCGTTTGCATACGTGAAGTTAACTTTTGCGCTAAGCTACACACTAGTTCAGAAATACTGCTAGGCCCCTCATTATTATTCAACGAGGTTAAAATATCTTGCACTGACAATAATCGGCGCTTACGGGTAGTGATCACCACATCTTTATTAATAAATAAGCGAATAGACACCATGTCTTCAGGGCTTTGCGCTGGATTTAAATTGATTCCACGTAAAAACAGCATATGGCCATTCATTGTAGGAGTAATACGAGGGCGTGTTTCATCTGCGGTAAGTGATTCAAGTTCGTAGTCGTTTAATTGGCCGCAGTTTTTTAACCAATCAACGGCTTCTTTTTGACTGTAATCCATATGTACCCACAGTTTTCCATCAGTAGGTTGCCATTGATGTAATTGTTTACTGTTTTCTATTGGGCGAGCGCCGCCTTGTTCATCAAGAATAAGCGCATGAAGTAAGCCGTTAATCATAATAATTTCTCATAAATAGTATGTTTTTAATACAGTTTTACTGTAGTGTATTTAACTTAGCTTTACTTTGAAGAGTTAAGCAACAAAAAGTTATTTTTTAGCCTATGGTTAAGTGTACACATTAGAGGGCATTGTTAACCGAGTAAACTTAAAAGATCAATCAAATCGACTTATCGAGTGGATGAATTTATTTTGCTGGTGTTTTATTAGCGGTAGCGTATAAAACACTTTTTTACTAAGGGCGCATTTATGACGACAAAAATAACAGTTGGTTGGCGTGAGTGGTTAAGTTTACCCGAGCTAGGTATCGAGCAAATTAAAGCAAAAATAGATACTGGTGCGCGTACTTCCTGTATTCATGCAATTAATATTGAAGAGTACGAAGTAGATGGCGAAAAGTGGGTTAAATTTACAGCCCAACCATTGCAAGAAGACGAGCAAACGCAAATTACCTGCAATGCCAAAGTTAAAAAAATGAAGTACGTTACCAGCTCTAGTGGCCAAAAAGAATTGCGTTACTTTATTGAAACTACATTGCATGCAGGCGAATTTAGTTGGCCAATAGAAATTACATTAACAAGTCGTGCGTCAATGAAGTTTAGAATGTTGTTAGGGCGCACAGCAATGGAAAATCGTATAGTCGTTGATCCGGCTTTATCACACTTATTATAAGGATTCGTTGAGTAGTAAATACACTTACATGTGCTTACTCAACATAATTTAGTTAAGGTTTTAACTATGAAAATTGGTATTTTATCTCGTAACAAAAAATTATATTCAACGCGTCGTTTAATTGAAGCTGCTGAGGCGCGCGGACATGAAGTGAAAGTTATTGATGCGTTACGCTCTTATATGAACATAAACTCAGAGCAACCTGAAATTCATTATCGTGGTGAAAATCTAAAAGATTTCGATGCTATCGTGCCACGTATTGGTGCATCGGTTACATTTTATGGTTGTGCTGTATTACGCCAATTTGAAATGATGGGAGTGTTCCCTGTTAATGAATCTGTGGCTATTTCTCGCTCTCGCGATAAATTACGTTCTTTGCAATTACTATCACGTAAAGGTGTAGGTATGCCGGTCACAGGCTTTGCCAGCAAGCCGGATGACGTAAAAGATTTATTAGAAATGGTAGGCGGTGCACCGGTTGTTATTAAATTACTGGAAGGTACTCAAGGTATTGGTGTGGTATTGGCTGAAACACGTAAAGCAGCTGAAAGTGTTATTGAAGCATTTATGGGCTTAAAAGCCAATATCATGGTGCAAGAGTATATTAAAGAAGCTGGCGGTGCAGACATTCGTTGTTTTGTACTGGGTGATAAAGTGATTGCAGCAATGAAACGCCAAGCGCAAGAAGGCGAGTTCCGCTCTAATCTTCATCGTGGTGGTAGTGCTACACTGGTGCGTATTACCCCAGAAGAGCGTAAAACAGCGGTTGCAGCGGCAAAAGCAATGGGCTTAAACGTTGCTGGCGTTGACCTACTTCGCTCATCTCGTGGTCCTTTGGTTATGGAAGTAAATTCATCGCCAGGCCTTGAGGGAATTGAAGTGGCAACAGGTAAAGATATCGCGGGTATGGTGATTGATTTCATCGAAAAAACGGCCTCAGTGAAAGGAACAGCAACACGTGGCAAAGGTTAAAATTAACCGTCCTTTTACCTTATTAGGTGAAAGTATTGGCGTGGGTGAGCGAAAATCACTGGCGCTGGAAGCTGCAAAGCTTTATACCCATTCACCGCTTAATATTCCTATTGAAGTGGTCAATGGTGTAATGGAAGGTCCTGTATTGATGGTATGTGCGGCAATACATGGCGATGAGCTAAATGGAGTTGAAGTAGTGCGCCAGCTACTGGCTAAAATCGACCCTAGCCAGCTACGAGGCACATTAATAGCGGTGCCGATTGTGAATGTATTTGGTTTTATTCATAAGTCGCGTTACTTGCCTGACCGTCGTGATATGAACCGAAGCTTTCCAGGCTCTGAACGTGGCTCGTTAGCAGGTCGTATGGCGTATATGTTTTTTAACCAAGTTGCTGTGCACTGTACGCATATTATAGATTTACATACGGGGGCGATTCACCGTACTAACTTACCGCAAATACGTGCTAATTTAGCCGATGAAGCTACAGCGCAAATGGCTAAGGCCTTTGGCACACCAGCTGTAATTAACGCATCACTGCGCAATGGTTCACTACGTAGTGAAGCGGCTAATTTGGGCATACCCGTTATTACCTACGAAGCCGGTGAGGCGCTGCGCTTTGACCCGATTGCGATTGCTGCGGGAGTACAAGGGGTTGATTATGTTATGCGCCATTTAAAAATGATGCGCGGTAAACGACCAAAAAAACTACCTGAGCCGATTATTGCTGGTTCAACAAGTTGGGTACGTGCTGAGGTTGACGGCATAGTAAGAGCGCAAGTATCGTTAGGTGAACGTGTCACAAAGGGGCAAATACTGGCGTATATAAGTAGCCCACTTGGCGACTCTGAGCTTGAATTACTCGCTCCACGTAGTGGTATTATTATTGGTCAGCAAACCATGCCTCTAGTAAATGAAGGCGATGCCGTATTCCACATTGCTTATTTTGCACATGCAAATAGCCTGGTAGAGCAGCAGCTAGAAACGTTTATTGATGAGATAAATGACTTAGATGATGAACTGAAAACGGCTGAGCTGAATAATTAACTTCACTGGTAAAAAATTAAAAAAGCCGCTTAAGCGGCTTTTTTAATTGTTATTTAATTACGTGGTTTTGGGCCAATAATACGTTTAATTTTAGGCGCCTTTGTTGGTTTTGGCTCTGTATTGAGAACTAACACTGGGCGGGTAACAAACAAGTTATTTGGATAAATCACCCTATGCCCATCAACGTGTTCTAGTAATACATTCATCAGCCCCATTTCAATAATGCGTCCTTCAATGGCATTGGCACCATCCACGATTCTAACCCAATAGCCTACACGGCAGTCATTTTGAATAAACATCAATAAAAACGCGGTTAAGTTGCTCAATAGAGACCAAGCAGCAAACAGCGCAACGCCTAACATGGCAAATAAGGAAGAACCTAATACTAATAAACCACGCAGCTCTATTCCCCAAAAAACTAATACTAAACACAACATAACAAAGGCGAGTATTATTTTTAATAGTAACTCTGCTCGGTATTTTCTGTGTAAGTCGATTTTACCTCTAATGGCTTTTTCGAGTAATTTTTTAGTTAGCTTTAACAGTAACGGAAAACTCAACAGCGCAATTACAGTTACGATTAACTTATATTGTGTGCTCACAAGCTCTAAAAGAGAGATTAATTCCAAAACGTATTCTCACAATAATGATAGGCGCAAAGTGTAACGTGTTAGCTTTGTGCGCAGTAGTGATTTAAAAAGAATTTTTAACGCTCAGTAGCCATTGTACCGAGTCAACATCGTTATATTTATTTAGTGGCGCGGCAATATCAAGGTGGATCATGGTACCTGCATTGGCGCGGCTTGGCGCAAGGCGTAAACCGAGTCCAACATTTTTAAGTACAGGTGTGTTTTCAATTTGATACAGGGTATTCGAGTCATTGTTATACCATGCGCGACCTACATCTAGAAAGGCTGCGCCTCCCACTTTAAACAGTTGTAGTAAGTCATACTCCCAATAGTAGCGCTTTTCTAAGCTGACTAAAAAACTCCGATCGCCATGTTGAAACTCAATAGGGTAACCGCGTAAACCTGTTTCGCCCCCGAGAGTGAGCTGCTTATCGTTGGTGAGGTTTTTTGCGTATTGCAGCCTGGCTTTTACATACCAAGACTGATCAATACTGGTATTTAAATAATATTGAATTTGGCTGGTGGTGATTAAGTTTTCAAGCTGTTTTTGTTCTTTATTCCAATAACCTTGAATATCTGCGTGAAACCGCCATAGCGTATTATCACCACTAAAATGTGCTTTGTTAAAGTTAAACGAGTAAATAGCGCGGCTATCGTCGTTACTAATTGATTCATCAGAATAACCCAGCGTAGCTTTTATATTCCAACCTAAATTTAAATCCTCGGTACGGTAAATACTGTCAAAGTTACGCACTTTTATAAAGTTATCTTCAAACCAGTGGCCGCTTACATAAGGATAACTAAGCTGCCTATTTTCAGCTAGCGGCACAGTGGTTTCATCGATGCTTTTAAATGTTTGTTGCTCATCGATATAACCTAGGCTCAAGCGCTGTGTCCAGTTATGGCTAAGGGCTTTAGAGTGACCAAAAAATACCTGATTTAGATCGGTGGTCTGTTCAAACTCACTAAATTTATCGCCCCTAAGATACAGGGCCTCTTCTCGCTGGGTAGAGTAACTCAGGGCACCATAACTATAGGGTGTATCAATGGCGTAAAATGGGTAAGTAAGCTCAACTAAGTGACTTTTACCGTCACTGTTATCGGCATACTCTATACGACCTCTGTAGCGTGTTGATAGGATATTTGGATCATCGTAAACAAATAAATAGCCATTACGATCACTGTCGGTTTTGCGAGCAAACGATAATCGTTTGCCCCAACCAAATAAGTTAGACTCGCGAAAGCCGATACTTGATTTATTTTCGCCACCACTGCGGCTAAAGCTAAGCTCGGGTAGCAAAGTCCACAAATCGCGAGTCACCACGGTTACATCAACATCGCCATCGCAGTTTTCGTTGGCAACAATTTGTGCGTCATATAAATAGTTTTGTTTACGCAGTAGCCGCTCTGATTCAGCCAAGGTTTTTTGATTAAAAGTATCACCCGCTTTAAACAATAAAATGCTTTTAATAACCTCAGGCTCAGTTTGTATATGTGCACGATTAGCAAAGCGAAACAGTGCGTTGTTTTCAGCTTCGAGTTCGGTATTAAAAACATTAAGTTGTTTAAGATTAATTGAGGCAATTTTAGCGTTACTATTTGTTGTAAGCGATGGAGGTTGAGACTCGATTTGTCGACGCAAGTTAATTTCAGAAGTTTTCAATGAATCGTCATTTTGGCAGCTTTGGGCTAGTGGCGTTTCTTGCGCGCAAACGCTGAGCATAAACATACTCAAAATAGAAAGGCTAAAACAACTACGTGCAATCCATTTTCTATTTAGCATTGACCCTCTTTAGCGCTATTTTGCAAAATAAAACACTTACTCTTAGCTTACATCATTGTTATTAATATGTAAGTAAAAGTGCCAATTTAGTTTATTTTTTATAGCAATTATAAGGTATTAGCGATAAATAGACGTGGCCTTAGCTTAAATAAAATGTTAACGCTGCCAATAGGTTGTCGGCATCTTGACCTTCGCCGTTAATCCACACACTTTGACTGTAATGCTCAAAATTTAAATTAAAAGTGTGGTTAGCATAGTTAAAACGCAGTTGGTGACGATCAGCCCCAGCTGCAAATTCACTAATGCTAATTTCATCGCTGTGCAAAAAAAACGTTCCCCATAACTCAAAGTCTTCATCGTGTGGCAACTCTGTTGGTTTAACAATAATGCATTGATGTGTGTGATCGTATTCAAGTTCGGTCATAAGGGGCTTATTGCGTTGCTAGATAATGTCGAATTGCGGTTAAAAACTCACCGCCATATTTGTTTAATTTAGTAAAACCAACCCCCGACACTTTTAAAAATTCACTGTCGTTGGTAGGCATAAGCTGCGCCATTTCGGCCAGCGTTTTATCGTTAAATACTACATAAGGGGGTACGTCATCGGCATCGGCTAATTCTTTACGTAATGCACGTAGGCGAGCAAATAACTTTTTATCGTAATTAAACTGCGCTAATTTATCCTGATAAACGTGCTTAGCTTGTAGGCGTGGTTCAGCCAGTTGTAGCGCATACTCACTCTTTAAAATAGCGCGTGCAGCTTCGGTAAGCCGTAGTGATGCGCCTTGGGTTATATCTTGGCTTAGTAGCCCTTGGTGAATAAGTTGGCGTAAAATACTGAGCCAAAACTCACTGCTTTTATCTTTACCTATGCCATAGGTGCTGAGTTCATGATGGTTGTTATCACGAATGCGGCTGGTATTTGCGCCGCGTAATAACTCTACAATGTAACCTAAACCAAATCGTTGCTGTGCCCGATACACACACGAAAGAGCTTGTTGGGCCACCAGTGTGCCATCAAAGCTTTTTGGTGGATTTAAGCAAATATCGCAGTTACCGCACGGCTCTCGTTGGTATTCACTAAAGTAGTTTAATAATATTTGACGTCTGCAGGTCTGCGCTTCGGCAAAACTGGCCATGGCATTAAAGCGTTGCTCTTCTACACGACGGCGTTGTTCATCGTCAATATCTTCAAAAAAGCGTCTAACCCTACCTATATCGGCGGGGTCAAAATACATAATGGCTTCTGCAGCGAGTCCATCACGCCCAGCGCGACCGGTTTCCTGGTAATACGCTTCAATACTTTTTGGAATGTCATAGTGCAGTACAAAACGTACGTTAGGCTTGTTAATTCCCATACCAAAGGCAACGGTGGCAACCACAATTTGAATATCGTCACGGGCAAACCCAGTTTGCACAAATTGACGCTGTTCGTTGCTCATTCCCGCATGATAAGCCGCCGCATTAAGACCTGCATCGGCAAGCTTTTCAGCAATGTCATCAACTCGCTTGCGGCTGGTGCAATAAATAATACCGCTTTGATTTTTTTGCTCTTTCAAATAACGTAGTAATTGCACCATAGGTTTAAATTTTTCTTCTATGGTGTAACGAATATTAGGGCGGTCAAAGCTACCGGTGTGAATATATGGCTGCTGTAGCTTGAGTTGCTCAACAATATCAAAGCGGGTGGCTTTATCTGCGGTGGCAGTGAGTGCCATCATAGGTACATGTGCAAAGCGTTGCTTTAATTCATTTAACCTAAAATAATGAGGCCTAAAGTCATGTCCCCAATGAGAAACGCAGTGTGCTTCATCAATAGCAAACAAACTGACATTTAAATGCGATAAGCGCTCTAAAAATTCTCTTTGCAGCACTTTCTCTGGGGCAACATAAAGTAATTTTATTAGTCCTTGATGCAACTGCTGATAGACTAACTGCTGTTCTTCACGGGCTAAGCTGTTATTTATATAAGCGGCTTTTACGCCTAGAGCTTGTAACTGAGTTACTTGATCTTGCATTAAAGAAATGAGCGGAGAGATAACAATGGTTACCCCCTCTAACACTAGTGCGGGTATTTGGTAACACACCGATTTACCACCACCGGTAGGCAATAATACTAACGAGTCTTGGCCGTTAATCGCAGCATCAATTACTGCACTTTGACCGTCGCGAAATTCACTGTAACCAAACACTTGTTTGAGTACAGTTTCAGGTTTACGCACCAGCGTACTTGGAGAGGGAGTTAGTGTATTCATCGGCGCTATTTTAGTGGTTTTTTATCAGGATGTCTTTAGCTTTCATTATTTGGTGTAAACATCGGTAATGATAATCGAGGAGGTTACAACAGCTTTAAGTTGTGCTTTACTCATCGTACCACCTTAAAACATAGAGAATAATAATGAATAAAGAAATGTTGATTGAACAAGTTGGGGCGTTATTTGTTAATAATATGCCTTTTAACCAATTTTTAAAAATAGCGGTGGAGTCGCTTAGTACTGAACAAGCTAAAATCTCCTTTCCTTGGCAAGATGTGTTAATAGGCAACCCTGCGCAAAAAATTCTCCATGGTGGGGTTATTTCGGCGGTACTTGATAATGTGGGTGGAATGCTTGCTGCCGCCAGCGTTATAGGAAAACTAGACGATGCAGATTTACCCAGTGTACATAAAAAATTAGCCACACTGGGGACAATAGATTTACGCACCGACTATTTACGTCCAGGCAAGGGCGAGGTATTTATTGCTAGTGCTAAGCTGATTCGCTCAGGAAATAAAGTATGCGTGTGTCGAATGGAGTTGCATAACGAGAAGTCAGTACAAATTGCTTTTGGAACGGGCACGTATTTAGTTGGCTAAAAAGTGAGAGGGGGTTAAACTGACGGCCTTTTAAATCACCAAGTGGTTACTATGTCGATTGATACCGAGCAGCGAAAGGGCGCTATTTTTGCCTGCCTCGCTTTTTTTATGTGGGGCCTCGCACCCATTTATTTTAAGATGATCCAACATGTGTCAGCATTTGAAATTTTAATGCACCGTGTTATTTGGTCTGTGGTGTTTCTTATTGTGGTGGTGAGTGTGCTCAGCTACTGGGATAAAATTAAACGCATTTTAATCCAACCTAAACTTATTTTGATGTTAGTTGTTACCTCGACCTTACTAGGGTTTAACTGGGGATTGTTTATTTGGGCCATCAATAACAATCACATGTTGGATGCCAGCCTAGGTTACTACATTAATCCTCTATTGAATGTGTTGCTTGGTATGGTGTTTTTAAACGAGCGATTACGTAAGTTGCAAGGTGTTGCTGTTGCTTTAGCTTTTACAGGCGTGTTGTTACAGCTAATTAGTTTTGGCTCATTTCCCGTGGTAGCGTTTTCATTAGCGACATCTTTCGCACTATATGGCTTATTACGTAAAAAGCTACAAGTTGATGCTCTGCCTGGGATTTTAATTGAGGCATTAATATTGTTACCCGTGGCGCTTACCTATTGGTGGCTAATGGTACCGACGGAAACGTCAAATTTACCAGTGAATGATTGGCTAACTAATGCATTATTGGTGAGCGCGGGCATAGTAACTACGCTGCCACTGCTGTGTTTTACCGGCGCGGCTAAGCGTTTGCAATATACAACGTTAGGGTTTTTTCAGTATATAGGGCCTAGCCTAATGTTTATTTTAGCGGTGGTATTTTATGATGAGGTGTTTGATGCTGAGCGCGTAATTACCTTTGCGTGTATTTGGAGCGCATTGGCTATTTTTAGTTGGGACTCATACCATCAATCGCGAAAACGCAGAAAAGCGGCCATTGTAGCCTCTGGTGTGGTTTAAAAACTAAACCACTTTATTACGACCCGACTCTTTGGCTTTGTAGAGCTTTAAGTCGGCTTGTTTTAATAGCTCGTCAATCTGATAGGTTTTACTGTTGCTGAAGCCTATCGACAGCGTAAACTTGATGTTTGCTTGACTGAATTCATGACTGTTAAGCTCAATAAAAAGCCTGAAGCTCTCTAGTCGTTTTAGCGCCTCCTGTTCGGTTAGCTCAGTAAAAAATACCGCAAATTCTTCTCCGCCTAAACGGGCAACCAATTGGTTTTCAAAATATTTATTAAAGCATATCGCAAGCCCTTTAAGCACTTCATCTCCGGCATCATGACCATAGGTATCGTTAATCGCTTTAAAATGGTCAATATCAAGCATGGCGAGCTGTGCCGGCATTTTTGCTTTTTTAAACTGCTTTAATGACTTATTAGCCTCTTCAAAAAAGTAACGGCGATTAGGGAGTTTAGTTAAATAGTCGGTATTGGCTTGGCGTTTTATAGTTTCGATATGCTCTAGCATATCGACGTTTTGGCTCAACCGGCAGTAAAATTCTTCACTGTTAAAAGGTTTATATAGATAATCGTTTGCTCCATTTTTTAGAAATAAAGCAGACAAATTAGACGATGTAGCGCCTGAGATACCAATAACAGCTTTTTCGTCATTACTATAAATGCGCCTAATTTCATTACATAGCTCAATACCGCCCATGTTAGGCATTTCTTTATCGGTAATGATCACAGAGATGTCAGGGGTGTTTTCAAGCTCTTTAAGCGCCTCTAGGCCATCGGCTGCTTGAAAGATTTGATATTTATGACGTGTTAATAAATTACAAATATATTGGCGTGTTGAAGCTGAATCATCAACAACCAGTACTTTTACCTGCTTATTTCGAGGTAGGCGATAAAGCTGCTTTTCTAAATATTCGTAAGCTTGTTTATTGCCTTTGATAATGTAATCAATAATAGGGTATTTTTCGACGGTATCGCGAGTTTGATTATCGATATTGCCTGTCATAACTATGGTAGGAATATCTGCTGCAACGGTGCAGGGAACCGCTTCCCCTTGTGGGGCATCAGGTAATATAAAGTCTACCACTGCGCAAAAGTAAGCATGTTTACTTATCAGCTCTTTAGTCTCAGCCAGCGACTGAGCAATATCAACCTCGTAGCCCGCTTTTTGCGCGATATGCTTTTGCACTCGCGCAATAGTAGGGGTGTCTTCAATAATAAGTATTCTGTGCGTCACGTAACAGCCTTGTTTAAATTTTGCAAAAGTGTTTGCTTATACAAGTTGTAACTGCTAAAACGCCAAAAAGCAACTATTGTAATGACTTATAGATTGTCAGCCTCAGAATAATAATCTTGGCTGATTGGTGTTGGCCCTGAAATTTTTGAGCGACCAAATAATGTATGAAATTTTGTTTTGCAGGTTGTTAGCTTTAAGTATTTAACCCATGCTCGCTCAATGGGGTTACTTGGCTCTATGATGCCACTTATTGCATTTACAAATTGTTGTTGATATTCGTTTTGCGGCTCAACTGTTTTGTTATACAAACTTTTTAAAACAACACCGTGCTGTTCTAAAATACTTGCCTCTAACAAGGTAAAGTGTCCGCTGCGGCTAAATCCGCGTGGAAAGTTTTGATCATCATAAAACTGACGTTGACTAACAAATGCTTGACGAAGTAGTGAAATATCATTGCTCATAGCTGTACCCTCATACCAATTATTAGCTGGAGTATGGGTCATAATCGCTATTTTTTTAAACAAAAAATTTTTATCGTGAGGATAAAAAATTGGACATAGATTTATTAAAAACATTTGTTGAAGTGGTGCGTACTCGCCATTTTGGTAAAGCGGCAGAAAACCTATACATAACGCAGTCTGCAGTGAGTTTTCGAATTCGTCAATTAGAGCAGGGCTTAGGCGTAAATTTATTTATTCGCCAGCGCAATAATATTCAACTAACGGCTCCGGGTGAGCGCTTGTTGCCGCATGCACAAATGATTATTACTGGAATGCAAAGGGCCAAAGTGGATGTTGCACTTGCAGATAATATGCATAAGCAAATCAGCTTGGCTGGGACTCCTAATATTTGGGATGCGTTTTTACAGTTTGGTATTACAAATATAGTATCGGCTATGCCCGGTGTATCTTTGGTGGCAGAGGTAAAAGCACAACAAGAGAGTACTCGATTACTATTAGAGCGCACCCTTGATCTAGCCATTTTATTTGATCCACCAAAAGTAGACGAACTCGTTGTTGAACGAATTTGTGAACTACCTATTATTCCGGTTAGTGGCTACGATACCGCAACAGGCGATAACTTTTTTGATAATCAATATGTTTATGTTGATTGGGGAACTACGTTTTCTCTTTGGCATGCGCGTCAGTTTACCGGTAAAACGCCGCCTTATTTTAGAACCAGTACCGGACGTATAGCCCTTGATTTAATACTGCAATGTGGCGGCAGTGCGTTTATTCCACAGGTATTAGTTAAAGACCATTTAGAAAAAGGCGAACTTTTTCATGTAAAAGGGGTAGAAAATACGTCAAGAGATGTATTTGTTGCCTATCATAGAGATAACGAACAGAAAGAGTTAATAGAAACTCTGGTTAATTTGCTGTCGCAAATGACACCGAGTTTACTGAAACAAAGTAAGTAGTCGTTAGACGGTATATTTTAGATGTTATTTTGATTTCAGATTTAATGCAGTTTTATTAACTTAAAAAGACAAAAATATGTCCTTTGTAATATTTTTGTCATTTAGCGGTGACACACTGCTGCTGTTTTAAAAATTAGTCTATTGTGTTTATCGAGGAAATAACATGAAATTTGCAAAATCGAGCCTATGCCTAGCCTTACTTAGTGGTTTATCTTTTAATGCGCTTGCAGAAGTAGACATTTACGGTAAAGCGAATGTAACCGTTCAATCATCTGATGATGGAGAAGGGTCGTTTACTGAAATTAAAAGTAATGCATCTCGTTTCGGACTTAAGGGGTCTGAAAAAATTTCAGACGGTTTAGAAGCTGTTTATAAGTTTGAGTTTCAGGTTGATGTGTCGGACGCTGACTCAAAAGGCGATAAAGATAATATTTCAGCGCGTAATCAATATGTAGGTTTTAAAGGTTCATTTGGTCAGGTAGTAATAGGCCGTAACGATACCGCGCTAAAGCAGGCGCAAGGTAAACTTGATTTATTTAATGACCTTGAAGGTGATATTAAAAACACGTTTAAAGGTGAAAACCGTTTAGGTAACTCAGTATCTTACGCTTCAAACTCATATGAAGGCTTTAAAGTGTTAGCTTCATTTATTGCAGAAGACGATAAAGATGCCAAAAATGGTTACTCAGTGGCATTAACTTACGGCGATGCAGGTCTTAAAAAGAGCGCTGTATATGCTGCTGTTGCTGCTGATAGTGAAGTAAATGGTTACGACGTAGTACGTGCAACAGTTCAAGGTAAAATTGAAGACTTTAGACTTGGCGCAATGTACCAAACACAAGAAAAAGTAGACGGTAGCGCTGAGGCTGACGGTTACTTATTGAATGCAGCTTACCTAATGGGTAGCAACACTTTTAAAGTGCAATATCAAACAATGGATTTTGATGACAGCGATGATAAAAGCGCAGTATCGGTAGGTGTTGATCACAAGCTAAACAAAAACCTTAAGGTATTTGGCTTTTACTCAAGTTTTGATATGGACAACAACGTTGACCAAGATTACCTAGGTTTAGGTATGGAATATAAGTTTTAACTAATACTTAGTTAAAACACTCCCTTTTAACCGCACTCAGCTGAGTGCGGTTTTTTTTTGCTTTAAATTATTTACTTATCTGCGCATAATAGCCAAGCATTTGGAATGAGGTGAAACTCCTCAACTATACCCGTAACTGTGAACAGTTTTACTGTAAGTCAGATACAAGTGCCTTAAAACTTCATATAACGAGCGGGTTAACTCATTTTCTTTTTGGTACTTGTGGTACTGAGTGTGGGTTTTCTCTGCCTAGGATAATTTTTTGCACACTCAAACCGCTAAAAAAACTGCACTTCTAACCGTTAATAATGTCTCTTGGCGAGTGGGTAACACCTTAATCCTTGAGCATATTAATTTGAGTATTGAGCGTGGCAAGTTTGTTGGCTTAATTGGTCCTAATGGTGCGGGAAAATCGAGTTTACTGCGGTGCTTGTATCGATTTAATCAGCCGTCAGCGGGAGAGGTTAAATTTAATAACACCGATATTTGGCAACTAAAAAGCGAAGACTACGCAAAGCAAGTCGCCGTTGTGCTCCAAGAAACACCGTCGCAATTTAACCTCTCGTTATTTGATGTTGTGGCTCTAGGGCTTACGCCACATAAAACGTTATTCAGTTCGACCACCCAAGCAGATAAACAAAAAATAGCTCAGGCTATTAGCCATGTGGGGCTTGAATCTCATAGTACTCAATTATTTGATTCGCTATCTGGCGGTGAAAAGCAACGTGCTTTTATTGCCCGCGCTATTGTGCAGCAACCGCAACTTCTTATTATGGATGAACCAACTAGTCACCTTGATGTGAAATATCAAATTCAACTTATGGAGCTTGCTAAATCTCTAGGAATTACCGTGTTTGCGTCATTTCATGACTTAAATTTAGCTGCTGCTATGTGTGATGAATTAGTGGTTATTAAAAATGGAAAAGTTGTTGATGCAGGTAAGCCAAATAAAGTGGTCACCGAGCAGATGCTGGATGAGGTGTTTGGCGTTTGTGCACAAGTGAGCACTCACCCTCAAGTAGCTGCTTCGGGTGAGGCTATTCCTCATATTACTTATTATTATGGATACCAATAATATGACGGTTTTTTCTAACCATACCGTTGCATTAATCGCTGCGCTACTATGCGCACTATTAAGTTTATTTATTGCACTGAGTTTTGGTGCGGCACCCACGTCGCTCGCAGATGTATATCAAAGCTTAACCTTTTCAAACGAGGCTTCATTTACCAGCCGTATTATTATTGAATTAAGAATGCCACGTACTTTGCTGGCTTTTTTAGCCGGTAGTGGCTTAGCGATTGCAGGTTTAATACTACAAACAGTCACCCGTAACCCCTTAGCAGATCCTTATTTATTTGGTATTTCGTCCGGCGCTTCATTAGGGGTGGTTATACTAATGTCTTTTGTGGGAGCTGGGGCGGGTATTGCGCTATCTGGGGCGGCATTAACCGGTAGTTTAGTGGCGATGGGATTATTAATTTTAATTGCTGGCAGCCAACGTAATGCCCAAGTTGAATCGATGTTATTGGCGGGGGTAGCCCTATCATTTTTATTTAGTGCTTTTACTAGTTTGTTACTTTATTGGAGCGATCCACAAGCAGTCGCGGCTATTTTATTTTGGACTTTAGGTAGTTTTGCTAAAGCACAGTGGCAGTCGCTGCTGTTACCTGCCTTAGTCATTATAGTGTGTACAATAATCATGTTGGGTTTTAGGCGCCAGCTTAATGCCATGTTGTTAGGCGATGAAAGTGCGACAACGCTTGGCGTAAGAGTACATCGTTTTAGAATTTTAATGCTTATTTTAAGCTCGTTGATCACGGCCGTGTTAGTTGCTAACTGTGGTGGAATTGGTTTTGTTGGCTTGATGGTGCCACACATAGTACGCTTTTTTATTTCTCAAGGTAGCCGCGTTGGATTATTAATGACCGGATTAGTCGGGGGCATATTTATGGTGTGGGTCGATGTGCTTGCTCGTTCACTATTAAGCAACCAAGAGCTGCCAATCGGGGTGATCACGGCGGCTATCGGCAGTCTGTTTTTCTTAAGTATATTGTATTTTCGTAAGCGCCAGCTGGTGGGTAAATAATGAAAACACTAATGATACAAGGCACTACCTCAGATGCGGGTAAAAGTACCCTGGTTGCAGCACTTTGCAGAGTGTTTGCTAATCAAGGTGTTAATGTTGCGCCGTTTAAACCGCAAAATATGGCGCTTAATAGTGCCGTAACTCATGATGGCGGTGAAATTGGTAGAGCACAAGCATTACAAGCCGTTGCGGCAAAAGTAGCACCTGAAATAGACTTCAACCCGATATTACTCAAACCCAATAGTGATACTGGCGCGCAAGTTATTATTCATGGTAGGGCTATTAGCAATATGGAAGCCGACTCTTACCATGACTATAAAAAAGTGGCTATGGATGCGGTATTAACCTCGCATAATCGTTTAGCTAAACGCTTTGACTTGTTGTTGGTTGAAGGGGCTGGCAGCCCAGCTGAAATTAACTTACGCGCAAACGATATTGCCAATATGGGCTACGCCGAAAAGGTCGATTGCCCGGTTATTATTATTGCTGATATTGATAAAGGGGGTGTGTTTGCTCACCTCGTAGGGACTTTGGCGCTATTAAGCGAGTCTGAGCAAGCACGGGTAAAAGGCTTTGTGATTAATCGTTTTCGTGGTGACATTAGCCTATTACAAGGCGGGTTAGATTGGCTTGAAGAGTACACAGGTAAACCTGTGTTAGGGGTGTTACCCTACCTACACGATTTAGCACTTGATGCCGAAGATGCCGTTGCCATAGATAATAATGTGACCGAAGCCAGCATTAATATTGCGGTGCTGCTAGTGCCTCATATTAGTAACCATACCGATTTTGATGCACTGCGATTACACCCACATATAAATATAACCTATGTGCGCCATACTCAAACAATTCCTGATGTTGATTTAATTATTGTGCCTGGCAGTAAAAATGTACTTAGCGATTTGGTATTTTTAAAAAATGAAGGCTGGGATCAGCAAATAAAACACCATTTACGCTATGGTGGCAAAGTATTGGGTATTTGCGGCGGTATGCAAATGCTAGGTAATACGATTTGTGACCCTAATGCGGTGGAATCATCATTAGGGCAAATAGCTGGGTTAGCGCTTAGTGATTTTGATACCATTTTAGGTGAGCAAAAAGTGCTAAGCCAAGTAAATGCAATACTCAATTTAAACCAGCAGCAGGCTGCTTGTCAGGGTTACGAAATACATGCTGGGATCAGTAAAGGTCAAGCGCTCAACAAACCACTTATTCGCTTTAATAAACACCCAAATGGCTTTGAAACTGATGGTTTTATTAGTGATGATAATGCTATTGCTGGTACTTATTTACATGGCTTATTTGACAACGCAGCCGCTACAGAGCTGCTATTAAAGTGGCTAAAACCAGACAGTGAAATTAGTGGTATCAGCATCAATGAGCATCGCGAGCGCCAGCTAGAACGCCTCGCTGAAATGTGCCAAACACATTTAAACATTGAACAAATTATTAAAATTTACCAAGGACATAACAATGACTGAATCAACAAACGACAAGCACCAACAGCGCCAGCAAAAAGTAAAAGAACAAGTTGATGCTCGAGTAGCAGCGGCACAGCAAGAAAAAGGCATTTTTCAGGTTATTACTGGTAATGGTAAAGGTAAATCAACCTCTGGTTTTGGTGTGGTTGCACGCTGTGTTGGCCATGGTAAAAAGGCCGCGGTATGTCAGTTCATTAAAGGTACATGGGAATGTGGTGAGCGTAATTTACTACAAGGTGCTGGAGTTGAATTTGCTGTTATGAACACAGGTTTTACTTGGGATACGCAAAATAAAGAGGCCGATACTGCGGCAGCACAAGCAACATGGCAAGAGTCAAAGCGGATGCTAAGCGACAGCAGTATCGATGTGGTATTACTCGATGAGCTCACCTATATGGTGACCTATGGCTATATCGACCTTGAGGAAGTGGTTGCTGCAATTAACAACCGACCTGCAATGCAATCGGTAATTATTACTGGCCGTGCTGCGCACCGTACCTTAATTGAGCTGGCCGATACGGTAAGTGAAGTGCGTAATGTAAAGCATGCGTTTGAGTCGGGCGTAAAAGCACTAAAAGGCTTTGATTACTAATGTTAAAACGCATTATTCTTGGGCTGTTATTGTTTGCTGTTTATGTACCTCAAGCCTTAGCCGACAAGCCGCTTCGTATTGTGGCTTTGGCACCACACATAGTCGAAAATTTATATGCTATTGGGGCGGGTGATTTAATAGTGGGCACGCTGGATTACGCAGATTACCCACAAGAGGCGACTAAAATTGAGCGTATCGGCGGCTATAATGGCATTTCTATCGAAAAGTTACTCATGCTCAAGCCTGACATGGTCATTGCGTGGAAAAGCGGTAATCAGGCTGAAGATTTGGCACAAATTAAGCGACTAGGGATCGAATTGCATTTAAGTAATCCACGCTCTATTGAAGGCGTAGCTAAAGAAATACTAAAACTAGGTCAATTAACTGGTCATATTGAGCAAAGTAAAAAGGTAGCAGAGGCATTTACAGCTAAGCTCAACGCAATTAAAGCCGCGCAGCAAAACAAAACCATGCTTACTGGGTTTTATCAGCTGTGGCCTGAGCCTATGATGACGGTATCAAAAAATACCTGGATAAATCAGTTAATCGAAACCTGCCAAGTAACCAATGTATTTGCCGACAGCGACACAGATTACCCACAAATCAGCATTGAAAACGTGATAGTGACTAAGCCACAAGTTATTATTATTCCTGATGAAAAATCAAAACGGGTAATACCTACAGTTAATTGGCAGCAATGGCCTGAAATTCCGGCGGTTAAATATGAGCAATTTATTAGCGTTAACGCGGATTTATTACATCGTTTTTCCCCTAGAATGCTTGATGGGTTAGCACAAATGTGTGACAAAATTGAGGTATCTAGAGAACTTATTAAGAGTCAATTATGAGCAACTGGTCATCTTTTTTAAATCACGAACTTAGCCAAGCATATATGCAGCAAACCCTTGAATATGTTGCGAATAAACGATCAAATGGTATTGCTGTGTATCCACCAAAACCACAGGTGTTTAGCGCATTTGATGCAACTCCACTTAGCGACATTAAAGTGGTTATATTAGGCCAAGACCCTTACCATGGAGAAGGGCAAGCGCATGGCTTGTGTTTTTCTGTATTGCCTGAAGTTAAAAAGCTCCCGCCTTCACTTAAAAATATTTATAAAGAGTTAGTGACTGACATTAATGGTTTTATTACACCGGAGCATGGCTATTTACAAAGCTGGGCAGATCAAGGTGTGTTTTTGCTTAATACCGTACTAACAGTAGAGCAAGGGCAAGCCCATTCCCATAAACATTTAGGTTGGGAGCAATTTACCGATAACGTAATTACTCATATAAATGAGCATTGCCAAGGAGTGGTGTTTATTTTGTGGGGCGCACATGCACAAAAAAAAGGTAAAAGCATTGATCGCCAGCGCCATCATGTATTGTCTGGGCCGCACCCTTCACCGCTTTCAGCGCATCGCGGCTTTTTTGGCTGTCAGCACTTTTCAAAAACCAATGAACTGTTAATAGCGCAAGGAGCACAGCCCATTAATTGGCAAGTATAGGGTAATTGGTATTAAAAAAGGCTTTCATAAATGAAAGCCTTTTTAGATGCTGTTGTTGATTAAAACTCTAATTCATCAATAGCAATACTATCAGCAAAATAGTCGAGCTCCTGTAGTTCTTTGCGCAAACGTTGCTTATCTTTTATTGCTTCTATTTCGCGCCATTTTCTTTTTTTATTTTTTTGAGAGGTTTTTTTCGATGTATCAGAACCTTCTAATATTTCTATTATTTCGTTTAGGCTATCCATTGATTATCTCCTATTGACCACTTTTTGAACCTCGGCATTATCTATACCACAGCTATTAATAAAATAGAATATAAATGTGACGAAACTGTTACTAATGGGTGGTGTTTTGATGAAGATCAATACAAAAAGAACGTAAATAGGAACAAGTCGAGTATTTAAAATAAATCGCAGGCACAAAAAAACGTCACTAAAAAGCGACGTTTTTAAATTCGTTAAACAGCTGTTAGTTACATCGCTTTAAAGCGTGCTTCTAATTGCTCTTGCGCATCTGCAAATGAGCGAATACCTTCAGCTAGTTTCTCAGTAGCCATAGCATCTTGGTTATGTAACCAACGGAACTGTACTTCGCTAAGCGGCTCTGGTTTTGGCTCTTTAGCAATATCGCTCTCTAGTAAGTATTCTTGTGCGTCTTTTAAATTACCTAGCTCTTCTAAAAGATTAGGGCTAATTGTTAGCTTATCGCAACCTGTAAGGGCAATAATTTCACCAGTATTACGAAAGCTTGCGCCCATAACAACCGTTTTGTAATCGTGACGTTTGTAAAACTCAAAAATACTACGCACCGATTGTACGCCAGGATCTTGTAGCGGGTCGGTTGGTTTTTCCATACCGTTTGCTACGTGCCAATCTAAAATTCTGCCAACAAATGGCGAAATTAAAAATACGTTTGCATCAGCACAGGCACGGGCTTGAGCATCACTAAATAAAAGCGTTAAGTTACATTTAGTGCCTTCTTTTTCTAACTGTTCTGCGGCTTTAATGCCTTCCCAAGTAGAGGCAACTTTAATTAAAATCTTGTCTTTGCTTACACCTTCTTTCTCGTAAAGGCTTAGTAAAGTATGTGCTTTATTAATTGTTGCTTGGGTATCAAATGATAAACGTGCATCAACCTCAGTAGAAATATAACCCGGAACAATTTCGCTAATTTCTTTACCGAGTAACACTGCAAAATAGTCACAAGCCAGCTCTAGTTGTTTTGCAGGCTGTTGCTCGGTTTCTTTAGCGTATTGCCATGCTTTATCTAGATAAGGTTTGTAAGCTTCAATCTCGCTCGCTTTTAAAAGCAGCGATGGATTGGTAGTCGCATCTTCAGGTTGATGTTTTTTTATGGCTTCTATATCGCCCGTGTCGGCCACGATAGAAGAATGTTGTTTAAGCCTTTGTAGAGCGCTAGTCATTTGCTTTTCCTCATTCCAAGCAAGTTAAAAGAAAATCTAAACTACCTTAATATAGCTATACTGCAACAGTGTGACAATGCTTGATAGGTCTTATGTCCTTATCAATGAAAAAACGGTAACGGTTGAGTTTTAGGTAGGATAATTTTAAACAAAACGTGCTTTTCGTCTCATTTAATGTTGAAATTGACATTAAATAATTTACAAGTCAATAGCTAACTATGATCACTGTTATTTCACCAGCAAAGAATCTTGATTACGACACGCCACCCGCAACAGATAAGTTCACTCAACCTGAATTACTTGAGCACAGCGAAGCGCTCATGAAAGTATGCCGTGAACTAACTCCTGCGCAGATTGGTAGTTTAATGAAAATTAGCGATAAGCTCGCGGGCCTTAATGCAGCACGTTTTAGTGAGTGGGCGCAACCGTTTACTACGAGTAATGCTAAACAAGCGGTGCTTGCCTTTAATGGCGATGTATATGGCGGTTTAGATGCCGACACCCTAACGGCTAAGCAACTTGATTATGCTCAAGAGCATTTACGTATACTCTCGGGTTTATACGGATTATTAAAACCACTTGATTTAATGCAAGCCTACCGCCTAGAAATGGGTACAAAGCTTGAAAACAGCCGTGGTAAAAACCTATATGAGTTTTGGGGCAGTATTATTGCTAATAAACTTAACGACGTTTTAGCGGCACAAGATGCACAATACTTAGTTAATTTAGCGTCTAACGAATACTTTAAAGCGGTAGATAAAAAAACGCTTAACGCACAAATTATTACGCCACATTTTAAAGACTGTAAAAACGGCCAATATAAAGTGATTAGCTTTTACGCTAAAAAAGCGCGCGGCATGATGGCGCGTTACCTTATCGAAAACCAAGTCACGCAATTAAGTCAGCTTAAAGAGTTTACCGTGGCCGGTTATTACTTTAGCTCAGAAGCAACCACTAAAGAACTTGAACCGGTATTTTTGCGCGAAGAGCAAAGCTAACACACTTTTTTAAAATGTTTAAAAAGCCATGCATTGCATGGCTTTTTATTTTGGCGCTATTTTTGCAGACCTTAGGTTATTAACCCAAACTAAGGTATAAAAACAAATGCTCTCAATTCCCTCAATTACAGAAGCCGAAAAACTCATAGAAGAGAAGCTCGGCGGTTGGTTTGATGTTGTTATAAGTCATATCCCTAACTTTATAGTCGCGGTGATTATTGCGATTATATTTTCATTTATAGCCCGCCTTGCAGGCAAAGGAATGAAAAAAGTATTACGTCGCTCGCTAGATTCTACTCAAATTGCCGACTTAATGGCCTCCATTTTTAAAGTTATTGTTCTGAGTGTTGGGGTCTTTATTGCCCTTGATTTTATGGGCTTAAAAAGTACCGTTACGTCACTACTTGCGGGTGCAGGTATTGTTGGTCTCGCCATTGGTTTTGCTTTTCAAGATATGACCGAAAACCTAATTGCGGGTATTGCTATGGGTATTCGTAAACCGTTCAAAGCGGGTGATGTTATCGAGACCGATAACGTATTTGGTTCAGTGCATTCAATAAACTTGCGCAACACACTAATAGAGAGCTTTTACGGGCAGTTGATACTGGTTCCTAATAAAATACTATTTAGAAATGTACTGCGTAATTACAGCACTTTAGGGGTCAGAAGAATAGAGGTACCTGTAGGTATTTCTTACGCTGATGATATAGAAAAAGCCAGTGAAGTTATTGTCGAAAAAATTAATCAATTCGACTTTGTGATCCGCAAAAATGAGACCGCTGTATACGCAGAAGGCTTTGGTGATAGCAGTATAAACTTATTGGTATGGTTTTGGATTAAATACCCTGGCGAGCCCGATTTTATGACGGTGCGTCACAAAGGTGTTGTGGCAGTAAAGCAAGCACTCGATGCTGCTGATATAAGTATTCCGTTTCCTATTCGTACGTTGGATTTTGGTATTAAGGGCGGTGAAAAACTCGATGCCATGATAAGCGATAAAATAAGTCATCAGTCAGCAAGTAAAGAGGGTGACAATAATACTGATGCAAGCCAAGGTGAGTAAATAATTTAAAACCCCGAAGGTAAAAGTATTGGGAAATAGTTACTGACTATCAGCGCGTTTTTACATAGTAAAACGCGCTTTTTAATACGCTGTAGACTTAATTAAGTCATTGTTATTGCTTGCTCTACATTAAGGGATTAATGTATCTTCATTAGCTAGATAGTCAGAGGTTAAATTATTAATATGGATATTTAAATGATAAAAGAAGTAACTAACTCAATCAAAGCAGCTCTTTACCAGAGAATAAGCAGCCCGCTTTATGGAACGTATATATTTTCATGGATTATTTATAATTGGGAGCTAGTATTACAGTTACTTTTTGGCACAAAACAGTTTGATGAGCGACTATTAACTTTTAAACTCGGTTTAACTGTTAATGATGGGGGGTTTAACTACACTACTGTAATTATTCCTTTTATTATTACAGTGGTAATATTGCTTATCCAACCTCTAGCTCAAAGGTTTATTTATATATATACAGAATGGAATAATAGCGAAGGGCTTAAAAAAAGAGATCAATATGCAAACGAAACTTTGCTTACACTAGAACAAAGCAACGAGTTAAGGTCATCTGTACAAAAAGTTCAGCAGTTCCATCAGGAAGTTTTAAAGAATAAAGACGATGAGATTAGTGAATATAAAAAGCAAGCTGAATTTATAGACACTAGTTTAGGGAAAGTTAATGAGATTAACCTTAAACTTCAAAAAAATTCTTCAGAACTAGAAAGTGAAAAGTCCAAATTATCTACCGAAGTCACCTCATTGAATGGTGAAATAGCAAAAATAAAATCTAATTATGACCGTCTAGGTAAACTGTTCTCAAAATCTCGCAGAGCAAGGCAGAGGCTTGTTAAATTTACAAATCATAATGAATTGCTAATAAGCGAAGAGGCTTGTTTAGATATTTCAAAAGTAATAATTATTGATGCAGAATATAATTTATCAGAAAATGTAAGAATTTTTTCAGAAATGCTTAATATATCGGACTCTGAGCGTTGGAAGCAATCATGCCATGAATTAATGATTGCAGGTTTTTCAAAAAGCTGGAGTTTTAATATGGCAGATTATTATTTTAGTGAAATAATAAAGCCTAATTTGATAGATTTTAACAAAGATCACATCAGGCTGCTTATTAAAGTAATGGGCTCGAATAACCAAATTAGTGATAGAAATAAAGCTCAAAGCGATATGCAGTTGGTACAAGGGTATTTGTAGTTATTTAACTATTATGAGGTTAGAAGTTTTATAAAAAGCGCCGCTTGTGTTGGAGCAACAAGCAGCGCTGAAGAATAAGTTAAGAAGGAGATGTATTAAATCACACTAATTTTGTTACGAATGACTTTAACCCCATCCATATTTTCTAAAAATTTTTGTGCAAGAGCACGTTCAAAACCGTTATTAGCTTTGCCTTTAAGTTCAACGTCGCCATTTTCAACCTGTACGTTTAAATTTTTTAATTCTAGGTTTGGGTTAGTACGTAATTCATGAGTAATAGATTGCTGTAAAGTAGCTTGTGTGGCCACACTACTCACTATCGCTAAATGCGTTGCTGCACTAACTTTAAAAGCAGAGACTAATAAAAATAAACAACAAAACGAAATAAAACCGATAGTAAATTTAATGCGACTCATAACTATATCCTTAATGTGTTTTGAAAAATTATCGCCGTTATTTGGCGTTTTAATACTCATATATTGACTAGGGTTACAAGTTTCATTCCAAATTTAACTGTTTGAAATAATTGGGTATTTTATTAAGTGGTTATTCAGCTAAGTAGTTTTTACATATTACTCTGAATTGCTTACTCACTGTTTTTAAGCCACAAAAAAGCCGACAAACGTCGGCTCAATCAAATGTACTAAAGCTAAAGCTATTTTTTCTTTTTAGCTTTGGCTTTTTTCTTCGCTTTCATTTTTACTGGATCTTTACGCTTTTTAACTGGTGGCTTAGCTTCTTTATGTTTTGGCTCTAATCCTTTAAATACACGGCGTTTTAGCTTCTGCTCTATGTAACGTTCTACTTTGTAAAGGATGCCAATATCGTGTGCTTCAATTAGTGAAATTGCTATGCCTTTTTTACCCGCGCGACCTGTACGGCCAATACGGTGTACGTAAACATCTGCAGTGCGAGGCATATCAAAGTTAATTACGTGGCTTATATCAGCTACATCAATACCACGCGCGGCTACATCGGTCGCGACTAAAATGCGGGTTTTGCCACTGTGGAAATTTTCCATCGCTTTCATGCGTTTATCTTGTGGCATTTCACCACGTAGCCACGCAGCTTTAACGCCGTTATTGGTTAGTTCACCAATAAGGGTTTCAAGGCGCTCACGAGTTTTTACAAACACAATCGCTTTACTAACATCAGGGCCGTTTAAGGTGTTAACTAATAGCTCAAGCTTGTGATGGTAATCGTCAGCTAAATGAACCCATTGATGTATTTTAGCTTTTTCTTTGCGTGATGATTCGGCTTCAAGTAGAGCCGGGTCGTTTAAAATACGCTCTGCAAATAATTCTACGCTGTCACCTTCAAGAGTAGCTGAGAATAAAAAGCACTGACGACGGTTTTTAGCTTCATCACAAATACGCAGCATTTCTTTACGAAAGCCCATGTCGAGCATGCGGTCGGCTTCATCAAGAATGAGCATTTCTACGTTTTCTGCGTGGAAGTTTTCAGTTTCCAAATACTCCATTAAACGCCCAGGTGTGGCGATTAAAATGTCGTTATTATTTTCAAAAATTTCTTTGTGTGTACCGTAATTAATACCGCCGGTAACCACCCCAATTTTTAAGTGGGTTTGTTTTGCAAGTAACTCACATTGTTCATGAATTTGATAAGCAAGCTCGCGAGTTGGGGTCATAATTAATACCCGTGCAAAGCCCGGATCACGACGCGGGAAATCCATTAAATATTGAATTGCTGGAATTAAGAATGCCGCCGTTTTACCCGTACCTGTCGGTGCAGACGCTAAAATATCACGCCCTTGCAACGCCTCAGGAATGGCTTGTTGTTGAATGCTAGTAGGGGTTTCAAAACCCATTTTATTAATAGCATTGAGTAGCTTATTATCAAGATCAAATTCAGAAAATTGCATAGAGTGTCAAAAATAGGGGACAATTGCCGTTAATTATACGCACTTAAATCTACTTGGTGAATGAAAAGGTGAAAAAATGTCTGGTTTTGCATTTAAACAATTTAAGGTTGAGCACGACCAGTGCGCCATGAAGGTCTCTACCGATGGTATTTTACTCGGGGCATGGGCTGATTTAAGCGATGCTAGTTCGTTATTAGATATTGGCACAGGCACGGGGTTGTTGGCGTTAATGTGTAAACAGCGAGTGCCAGATTTAAAGGTGAGTGCGGTTGAGGTTGATGAAGCCGCCTACCAGCAAGCTGTAAAAAATTGCCAGCAAAGCCCTTGGCCTGATATTAGTATTTATCATCAAGGCATTCAGCATTTTGCGGCTGAGACTAAATTTGATTGCGTTATATCTAATCCGCCTTATTTTAATCACAGTTTAAAAAGTGATAATGCAGCACGCAATGCCGCTCGCCATACCGATGGTTTAAGCTTTGCAGAACTGATTGCTGCGTTTAAACGCTTAACGCATAAACAGGCACACTTTAATTTAATTTTACCCAGCAAAGAGGCACAGTTATTTATAACCTTGGCGCAGCAACAAGGGCTGTATTTAAACGCGCATTGCAAAGTAAAAACTACACCGAGTAAAGTGTTCAGTCGCAGCTTAATGCGCTTTAGCTCAATCAAAACAGAATTACAACAAACAGTGCTTTGCATAAAAGATGAAAACAACACCTACACAGCTGATTATGTTGGGCTTTGCAAAGCATTTTATTTAAAGATGTAAGCTATAAATTGAGCTTAGTTATTTTAAAAGAAAGATAATTTACCCATTATGCATACGTATTCAGTTTTTATTTAATCAATCACCAGACTAGTGTTAACCACTTGTAAATAACGTCGAGTATGTTGTTTAACTCGCTCAACATTTGGAACACACACTATGAAGCTGAATAAAATTATCACCACTGCAGGATTGAGCCTCGGCTTAACTTTACCAAGCTTAGCTATGGCTGCACCTACAACATTTGTGCACTTATTTGAATGGAACTGGCAAGATATAGCCCAAGAATGTGAACAGTTTTTAGGGCCTAAAGGATATGCTGCTGTACAGGTATCTCCGCCTAACGAGCATATTACAGGTAACCAATGGTGGACTCGTTACCAACCTGTGAGCTACCAACTGCAAAGCCGTGGCGGGAACCGGACGCAGTTTATAGATATGGTTAATCGATGTAATTCGGCAGGCGTAGATATATATGTTGATACGCTAATAAACCATATGGCTGCAGGCAATGGTACTGGTACCGCCGGTAATAACTTTGGTAATAAACAATATCCTATTTATAGCCCACAAGATTTTCACCAAAGCTGCTCAATTAACCCTGAAGATTACGGTAATAACCGCTATCGTGTGCAACATTGCGAGCTGGTAGGGCTTGCCGATTTAAATACCGCTTCAACTTATGTGCAAAATACGTTAGCGGCCTATATTAATGACCTGCAAGCTTTAGGTGTTAAAGGCTTTAGGTTTGATGCTGCTAAGCATGTTGCTGCAAGCGATATTCAAAGTCTAATGGCTAAAATAAATGGTTCGCCAGTGGTGTTTCATGAGGTGATAGATCAAGGTACTGAAGCGGTAGATGCTTCAGAGTATTTAAGTACAGGTTTAGTTACTGAGTTTAAATATAGTACCCAACTTGGTAATACGTTTAGAAGTGGCTCGCTTGCGTGGCTAAGTAATTTTGGTGAAGGTTGGGGTTTTATGCCAAGTTCATCAGCTGTGGTATTTGTTGATAACCATGATAACCAACGTGGGCATGGTGGTGCGGGTAATGTAATTACTTTTGAAGATGGCCGTTTATACGACCTAGCTAACGTCTTTATGTTGGCGTATCCGTATGGATACCCAAAAGTCATGTCGAGTTATGACTTTCATGGTGATACCGATGCAGGTGGGCCAAGTGTGCCAGTGCACAACAATGGTAACTTGGAATGTTTTGCAAGCAAATGGAAGTGTGAGCATCGTTGGTCGTACATTGCTGGTGGTGTTGATTTTAGAAATAACACTGCCGATAACTGGGGTGTAACAAACTGGTGGGATAACACCAATAACCAGATTGCATTTGGGCGAGGTAGCTCAGGCCATGTGGCAATTAATAAAGAAGACTCAACCTTAAATTCAACGGTTCAAACAGACATGGCTGCTGGTCAGTACTGTAACGTATTAAAAGGTGAGCTTTCGAGTGATGCTAAAAGCTGTAGTGGTCAGGTTATTACAGTTAATAGTAACGGCACTATTAATTTAAATGTGGCGCCATGGGATGCCATGGCTATTCATAAAAAGTCTAAATTACTACAAGGCTCGCTTCCTAATAACGGTGGTGATTGGCAAAGAACCGTTGTTTTTATCAATGCGCAAACACAAAGCGGGCAAGATATGTTTGTTCGTGGTGGAATAGATCACATTTATGCGAATGCAAACCTTGGTAGAAACTGTCAAACAACGAACGTTGAATGTGCCATGCCTATTCGTCACAACAATTTAAAAAACAACACCACTTCGCCTTGGAAAACAAACGATAATTACCTAGATTGGTATGGTATTGAGCAAGGTCAAAGCAGTGAGGCGCAGGGTACCGCGATGGATTGGACTACTAATATATGGCCTAGTGAATTCGGGGCACAAAAAACGGTAGATAATGATGGTTTTGGCGTTACAGCACTTAACATATGGGGCGAACACTACTGGATGCTTGATGCTGATATGGATTGCAGTAAAGCCGTTAACGGCTGGTTTGAACTCAAAGCATTTGTAAAAAATGGCCCTGAGTGGGAGGGCGATATAAATCAAGCAAATACCCCATATGCAAGCACTAACCATATGGCCCAGTGCGGCAAAATTAATATGTTTGAATTTAATAGCTCAAGTGTAGAGGTACGTGACTTTTAAATATGCACTTTTAATCATGTACTTTAAAACGTGATTATTATTTAAAAACCAAGTGTGTTAAAACGCACTTGGTTTTTATTTTTTACATGCACCTAATTAGCTATGTAATTTCATAGTGTGTTTATAAATCAGCTGGTATTATCGTTTTATTCGCTATTTAAAATTAAAGCAACTCAATGAAAAACTTTAATAAACTAACTTTGCTAAGCACTCTCGCTGCAGCTTTATTTATAAGCCATAGTGCGCATGCAAATATGAGTCCTGTAGGGCTTTGGAAAACCATTAATGAAGACACCAAAGAAGCAAAGTCGTACGTACGCATTACTGAACAAGATGGCGTACTGACTGGCAAAATTGAAACAATACTTAATAAAGCCAAGCAAGATGCGCTTTGTAGCGAGTGCAACGGTGATAAAAAGAATCAGCCGATGCTAGGCATGACCATTATTGAAGATGTAACTTATGCCGGAGATGGTAGTTGGGAAGACGGTGAAATACTCGACCCAAATAACGGTAAAACCTACAGTGTGCGCCTAACTCCAAAGCAAAATGGTGAACAGTTAGAAGTGCGTGGTTATGTGGGCTTTTTTTACCGTAACCAATACTGGTTAAAAGTAGAGTAGTTGAGGATTAAAAAGCGCTGCATGGCAGCGCTCCTTGCAAGAGCACGCTGTTACAGGGTTTCAGCATACTCTGTCATCACTTGCTCTACCCAGGTGGCAATACGCTCGTCGCTTAGCTCGTACTGACTGTCTTCGTCTAATGCTAAACCTACAAATTGTTTACCGTCTTCGGTAAGGGCTTTAGACGCTTCAAATTCGTAATTACTGTCGTTAGGCCAAAAGCCAAGTTGAGTAATGGCTTGGGCATTTATTTCATCGTGCAACATACCTAACGCGTCTTGAAACCATTGGCCATACCCTTGCTGATCGCCCATCCCAAATAAGGCAATGGTTTTACCATTTAGGTCAACGTCTTTTATGTCGTCCCACTTTGATTCCCAATCTTCTTGAATTTCGCCAAAGTCCCACGTAGAAATACCAAAAATGATAAAGTCATATTGCTCAGCGTTTTTTAGCGGCTCGTCTTTAATATTATGTAAGCTGACAATGTCGGCGCCAATAATATCGCGTATTTTTTCTGCCGCCATTTCGGTATAGCAGGTAGTAGAACCAAAAAATAAACCAATCTGCATCGTATTTATCACTGTGTAATTGCCTGTTATGATAGGCTCAAGTTTACCGTAAGGTATTTTTAATTGATACCTTCTACCGTGGTATTACCAACATGAGATCACAACGTGACAACGCTATCTGACGATTTACCTGAACAAAATAATGAGCTAAGCAGCAATAGCGACTTTTTAGAAACCTTTCTTGATAGCCTCTATTTAGAGCAAGGCGTAAGTGAAAATACACTGAGCGCTTATCGCAGTGACTTAGATAAGTTTTGCCAATTTTTAAAAGGCGAAAACTTAATGACGGTAACCAGCCTCGACGTTGAAAGTTACTTAGCGCATCGTGTTGATTTGGGGTTAAAACCACGCAGTACTGCGCGTAGCATTAGTGCATTAAAACGTTTTTATCAGTACTTTGTACGCGAAAAAATAATTAGCGACTCACCTATGGTTAATATTGCTCAGCCTAAAGCGGGGCAGTCGTTACCAAAAACGCTTTCTGAGGCTGAAGTAGAGGCGCTATTAAGTGCCCCCAATATTGAAGAACCAATGGGTCTGCGCGACAAAGCCATGCTAGAGCTATTGTATGCAACGGGCTTGCGGGTAACTGAGTTAGTGGGGCTAAGAATGGAGCAAATAAATTTGCGCCAAGCTGTGGTGTTTGTAAAAGGTAAAGGCAACAGAGAGCGGTTAGTGCCTTTAGGTGAAGAGGCTATGTATTGGCTCGAGCAATTTTTAAAGCTTGGCCGAGCACAAATGATAAAACATGCCACCGATTTTGTCTTTCCCTCTAAACGAGGGGTGGGTATGACACGACAAACTTTTTGGCATCGGATTAAACACTATGCTATTTTGGCATCCGTTGAGTCGCCGTTATCACCTCATACTTTGCGACATGCATTTGCAACGCATTTATTAAATCATGGGGCTGACTTGCGTGTGGTGCAGATGATGCTTGGCCACAGCGACCTATCAACTACCCAAATTTATACGCATGTAGCGAATGAGCGATTAAAATCGGTGCATGCTGAGCACCATCCTCGTGCTTAAGCGAATTTTTTTGTTACTAAGCCGGTCATATAGACACGATAAGATAAGTATTTTTTAGGATAGAGAACCCGTTATGAAAAAATTAATGTTAGCAGGTGCCATGTTGTGCACTAGTTTGAGCGCTTTTGCTAATGGCGTTGCAGTAACACCCGATGCCAATGATCCTATCGTGACAAAATTTGCCGCGCTTGGAGTAACTGTAAAACAAATTAACCCAAGTCCGGTTGCAGGCTTAAAAGAATTGATTACCAATAAAGGGGTGCTATATGCAAGCCCTGACGGTCAGTTTTTAATGCAAGGTACGCTAATCGATTTAAACAACCGTAATAATTTAACCGAGCAAGCACTTAATGGTGTGCGCCAATCAGGGTTAAAAGAATACGAAGATTCAATGATTGTGTATAAAGCGCCAGAAGAAAAACACAGCATTACCGTGTTTACAGATATTAGCTGTGGTTACTGTCGTAAATTACACCGAGAGCTTGATGACTTACTTGAGTCGGGTATTACGGTTAAATACCTCGCATTTCCACGTGGCGGCCTACAGGGGTCAGGTTATGCTGATTTAATGAATGTGTGGTGTGCTAAAGATCAGCAAGAAGCACTTACTGAAGCTAAATCGGGCTCGGATACACAAATTGTAAAAGATTGTAGCGCACCCGTTGCAGAGCATTACCAATTAGGCCAAAGTTTTGGTGTTAGTGGTACACCGGCTATTATTTTAGAAGATGGCACGATGATCCCAGGCTACCAACCAGCAGCCGCATTAAGCGCTGCGCTTGAGGCGAATAAAGCAGGTTAATTAAAAACCTGAGTACCTGTTTAAAAAGGCCTTTATGGCCTTTTTTTGTCTTTTTATTATGAATATCATAAGTTAAAAAACCAGCATGAGAAAAATGATTATTGCGCGAGAACCCGTTGACGACTCTCATCTACCAAGTCATCTACATCCTGTTATTAAGCAAATTTATGCCACGCGTAACGTCTGCCATGCTGATGAATTAAATAATAGTGCGGCCACTTTGCTCGACTTTAAGCTATTTAAAGATATAGACAAAGCCAGCCAACTATTAATTGATGCACTGCATGCACAAAGTAAAATACTTATTGTTGGCGATTTTGACGCCGATGGCGCAACCAGCACCGCCACCTTAATGCAAGGGTTGGCCATGTTTGGCTTTACCCATTTAGATTATTTAGTGCCAGACCGCTTTAGTTTAGGTTATGGCTTAAGCCCAGCATTGGCTGAGCAAATAGTCACTATGCAGCCCGATTTAGTGATCACCGTAGATAACGGTATATCGTGTATTGCAGGGATTGATATTGTTAAAGCCGCAGGCATTAAAGTGCTGGTTACAGATCATCATTTACAAGGCGAGCAACTGCCTAATGCCGATGCTATTGTTAATCCTAATCGTCATGACTGTGATTTTCCCTCTAAGTCGATAGCTGGTGTTGGTGTGGCGTTTTATTTACTTATCGCACTGAGAAGTGCGCTGCGTGAACAAGGCTACTTTAACCAACATCCTATGCCAAATATTGCTGACTTACTCGATATTGTAGCCCTTGGTACGGTGGCCGATGTGGTGGCTCTGGATGCGAATAACCGTACGTTAGTGCATCAAGGCTTGGCACGTATTCGCAGCGGTAAAACGCGCCCAGGTATCACCGCACTGATTGAAGTGGCTAATCGTAATGCAGCTCGTTTAAGTGCCAGCGATTTTGGCTTTTCATTAGCGCCGCGTTTAAATGCAGCTGGGCGCCTAGATGACATGAGTTTGGGTATAGCTTGCTTACTTAGCAACGACATAAATCAAGCAAGGCGCATAGCCGGCGAGCTTGATAGCTTAAACTTTGCCAGACGTGAAATAGAGCAAGGTATGCAAGTAGAGGCGCAAGCCGTGCTCGATAGGCTAGCATTTAAAGAAAATAGCGTACCTGATGCTATTTGTTTGTATCAAGACGATTGGCATCAAGGCGTTATTGGCATTTTAGCGGGGCGCTTAAAAGAAAAATACCACCGCCCAACCGTGATATTTGCGGGTGGCGAAAACGGTGAAATAAAAGGTTCATGTCGCTCTATTGAAGGCTTGCATATGCGCGACCTGCTTGAGGGGTTAAACACCGCGCAGCCCGGTTTAATTAATAAATTTGGTGGCCATGCAATGGCGGCAGGTTTAAGTATTAACGAGCAGCAATTTCCTGAGTTTAAACGTGCGTTTGATCGTGCGGTTAGTGAGCAACTCAGTGAAGAAAGTAAACGCTGTATTGTGTTTACCGATGGTGAGCTACCTAATGACTGCTTTAGCATGGATTTTGCGCAGCTTTTAAAACAATCGGGCCCGTGGGGGCAGCAGTTTCCTGAGCCGGTATTTGAACACACCTTTGAAGTAATCCAACAGCGTATTGTGGGTGAAAAACACTTAAAGCTAGTATTAAAGCATCAGTCTGCACGCTTAGTGGATGCCATTGCCTTTGGCATTGATGTAAAAGCGTGGCCAGATACCGAGGCGCAGTTTGTTAAAGTAGCGTATCAGCTCGATATAAATGAATTTAGAGGTAAATTTAGCTTACAACTTATAGTTAGAGAGCTTGAAAAAGTGGGCTAAAAAATATCTTCAAACCATGCATAAAAGGCTAATAAAACGCGCGGTTTTTTGTTAAAATCGGGCGTTTTTATTATTTAATGATTTTTAATTGCGCTCGGTCTCTTTTTTAAGTGCGCAATAACCTAGCCATTTTGGAGTAATGTACATGTTTGAAGTGAATCCTGTGATTAATCAAATCAAGGAAATTCGCGAACGTACTGAACTGCTTCGGGGGTACCTTTGACTACGCTCTTAAACAAGAACGTTTAGAAGAAGTTAACGCCGAACTTGAAGATTCAGCCGTATGGAATGAGCCTGAGCGCGCACAAGCCCTTGGTCGTGAAAAGTCAGCACTAGAAGCCGTGGTTGAAACAATCGATAACCTTGTTGCTGGTACTGACGATGTTGAAGGTTTAGTAGAGCTTGCTGTTGAAGCTGAAGATCAAGACACCTTTGATGAAGCACAAAGCGAACTAGCTGATTTAAACCAGCAGCTTGAAGGGCTTGAGTTTCGTCGTATGTTTTCAGGCTCTCACGATTCAAACGATGCCTACCTTGATTTACAATCAGGCTCTGGCGGTACTGAAGCACAAGACTGGTGTAATATTTTACTGCGTATGTACTTACGCTGGGGTGAAGCTAAAGGCTTTAAAGTAGAGCTTGTTGAGGCGACCGATGGCGATGTTGCTGGTATTAAAGGCGCAACAGTACGTTTTTCTGGTGAGTATGCATATGGTTGGTTACGCACTGAAACAGGCGTACACCGCTTAGTTCGTAAAAGCCCATTTGATTCAAGTGGCCGCCGCCATACCTCGTTTGCATCTGCGTTTGTTTACCCAGAAGTTGATGACAACATTGAGATTGATATTAATCCGTCTGACTTACGTATAGACGTTTACCGTGCATCAGGCGCGGGTGGTCAGCACGTAAATACCACTGAATCGGCAGTACGTATTACCCACGTACCAACCAATACCGTGGTGCAGTGTCAAAACGAGCGCTCGCAGCATAAAAATAAAGCCCAAGCAATGAAGCAGTTAAAAGCGAAATTATTTGAGCTTGAGCTGCAACAGCAAAATGCTGAAAAGCAAAGCCAAGAAGACAACAAGTCTGATATTGGCTGGGGAAGTCAAATTCGTTCATACGTACTTGATGACTCGCGTATTAAAGATTTACGTACTGGCGTTGAAAACCGTAACACTCAAGCGGTACTCGATGGCGACCTAGATAAATTTATTGAAGCCAGCTTAAAATCTGGTTTATAACCACCAAGCTAAAAAAGAGCTAAAAAATGACTGATCAAATCCAAGACGAAAATAAGTTAATCGCTGAGCGTCGCGGCAAATTAGACGCTATTCGCGAAAATTGCCCAGCCAACGGTCATCCAAACCAATTCCGTCGTGAGCATTACACGGCAGATTTGCAGGCTGAGTTTGGTGATAAGAGTAAAGAAGAGCTAATCGAATTACAGCACGTAGTATCGATAGCAGGTCGTATTCTTGCTAAACGTGGTCCATTTATGTCTATTCAAGACATGAAAGGCCGTGTGCAAGCATATGCCTCAAAAGACGTTCAAAAAGATTTAAAAGCAAAATATGGTCAGCTTGATATTGGCGATATTATTGGTGTTAAGGGCGCGCTGAACAAATCAGGTAAAGGCGATTTATACGTAGAAATGACAGAGTACGAACTGCTGACTAAGTCACTCCGTCCACTACCAGAAAAATTCCATGGCTTATCAGATCAAGAAACTAAATACCGTCAACGTTATGTTGATTTAATAACTAACGAAGCAACGCGTGAAACATTCCGCATTCGCTCACAAGTAGTTGAAGGCATTCGTCGCTTTTTAGCTGACCGCGATTTTATGGAAGTAGAAACGCCAATGCTACAGGTTATTCCTGGTGGCGCGACGGCACGTCCGTTTGTAACGCATCATAATGCGCTTGATATCGACATGTACTTGCGTATTGCACCAGAGCTTTACTTAAAGCGTTTAGTGGTAGGTGGTTTTGACCGCGTATTCGAAATTAACCGTAACTTCCGTAACGAAGGGTTATCGACACGCCACAACCCAGAATTCACTATGATTGAGTTCTACCAAGCGTACGCTGACTACATTGATTTAATGAACATCACCGAAGACATGTTACGTACAGTTGCAACTAATGTACTGGGCAGCCCAATTGTGGTTAACACCACTAAAGATGAAAACGGCGACGTTGTTGATTCAGTAGAGTATGACTTTGGTCAACCATTCACGCGTTTAAGCATGGCAGATGCTATCTTAAAATATAACCCTGAGTTTGATGCTGCGGTATTTAACGACCCAGAAAACCACTTTGAAGAATTAAAAGCGTACGCTAAACAAGTACACGTTAAAATTCCTGAAAACTGCGTATGGGGCCCTGGTAAGTTCTTATGTGAAATATTTGAAGAAACGGCTGAGCATATGCTTATCCAACCTACATTTATCACAGGCTACCCGTGGGAAGTATCTCCACTTGCACGTCGTAACGACGAAAATCCATTTGTAACTGATCGTTTTGAATTTTTTGTTGGCGGTCGTGAATTAGCAAATGGTTTCTCAGAGCTTAACGATGCACAAGATCAAGCTGAGCGTTTTACTCGTCAGGTTGAAGAGAAAGACGCTGGTGATGATGAAGCAATGCATTATGACGAAGACTACATTCGCGCACTTGAGTATGGTTTACCACCAACGGCAGGGGAGGGCATTGGTATTGACCGTTTAGTGATGCTATTTACTGACTCATCAACTATCAAAGATGTTATTTTATTCCCGCACATGCGCCCACAAGCTGACTAAGCTTGAAGGAATAAACTATAAAATTATTAACGCCGCTAATTAGCGGCGTTTTTTTTGCCTTATTGTTTGTGAGACATTGCCTAAACTTTATATTAGGGCTTTTAATTAATAAGTACTACACTGATAATAAAATGTAAGTACAAAGGGATATTAACCTTTAATTCAGTTTCATTATCATAAAGTTGCCTCACTGCTTAGCAACATTAAAGCAGTGCTATAACTTTTTGGTATGATTGTTTTTTAAACATTATGTTGTATTTATGTGAATTTTTTAGCTAAAATATGGCCGAAATTTGTACACGGTCATTATTAGTCGTAAAAATAAAAATTTCTAAAGGACTTAGATAAATAATATGAAAGCTAAACGAGTAGAGTCTTTACCCGATGAGAGCACCACAGAGCAACAGCGACAAGCTTATTACCGCGCGTGTATTGCTGAGTTTCAAAAATTGGGCTACCAAGAGCAATATCTTGCTGAACTTACGGATGAACTAGTGCCAGTGATGGGTGTAAACTCAAGCACTCCAAATACCTAACCTGATTAATTTTCAAACTAATTACACTTTAAAACCAGACATGTGTGCAATCTATAGCCATATAGTCACTTTTGTCAGAAAAGTGTTTGACATATTTTCTGAAATCTTTATTATACGCCCCACAAGACGGAGAGGTGTCCGAGTGGCCGAAGGAGCTCCCCTGCTAAGGGAGTATAGAGTTTGTAGCTCTATCGAGGGTTCGAATCCCTCCCTCTCCACCATTTTTTAAATGGCGAAATCTTGTAAACGTAAAGATGGGCGCATAGCTCAGCTGGATAGAGTACCTGGCTACGAACCAGGCGGTCGGAGGTTCGAATCCTCCTGCGCCCACCACTCTTTACACACTCTGCTTAGAGTTAAAACAAGCAAAAATGAAAGTGGGCGCATAGCTCAGCTGGATAGAGTACCTGGCTACGAACCAGGCGGTCGGAGGTTCGAATCCTCCTGCGCCCACCACTTTCAACTCTAACTTAGAGTATAAATAAGTAAATATGAAAGTGGGCGCATAGCTCAGCTGGATAGAGTACCTGGCTACGAACCAGGCGGTCGGAGGTTCGAATCCTCCTGCGCCCACCACTTTCATACATAAGCCGACATTAAGTCGGTTTTTTTGTGCCTGAAATAAAGTGAATATGGGAAAGTAGCAAGCTACGAACCAGACGGTCAGAGGTTCACTCTTAAAAGATACGTCCTGCGCCCAGCACTTTCATAAATAAGCCGACATTAAGTCGGTTTTTTTGTGCCTGAAATAAAGTGAAATTGGAAGAGCAGTAGGGTTTGCACTCGACGGTCGGAGGTCCACTTTTAGAAGATACGTCCTGCGCCCACCACTTTCATACATAGGCCGACATTAAGTCGGTTTTTTTGTGCCTAAGATAAAGTGAATATGGGAAAGTAGCTAGCTACGAACCAGACGGTCAGAGGTTCACTCTTACAAGATACGTCCTGCGCCCACCACTTTCATACATAAGCCGACATTAAGTCGGTTTTTTTGTGCCTGAAATTTGAGAAAGCTTTCAGGTATTAGTTAAACCCAATTATGCACACCGCTAAATTTTACATTCAGCCACTTCTATAAAAGCGCAGCGCCTCTTAACCTCTTTGTGAATAACGGCTTTAAAAACTTAAATATACAAAGAACTTGCTTATATTAGCAGCGCAGCTTCTCATTCCTAAAACCTAAAACCTAAAACCTAAAACCTAAAACCTAAAACCTAAAACCTAAAACCTAAAACCTAAAACCTAAAACCTAAAACCTAAAACCTAAAACCTAAAACCTAAAACCTAAGCTGCTCTTTAAACTCGGCTGTGTTATTTTGAACGTCTTGTTTAAAAGGATCTTGCTGTATGTTTAAAACCGTATTTTTTATATTCTTATTTATTTTAAGCGCACTTTTTACTGTTGCTACACATGCAAATGAGGCTAAACATGCAATCGCCGTTGGTGCAGAACAGTTTGCTTTGTACTTACCGCAATTAAAAAATAAACGTGTAGGGCTGGTGGTTAACCAAACCTCTCTTGTGGGGCAAACGCATTTAGTTGATAGCTTGCTGGCTAAAAACATCAACATCACTAAAATTTTTGCACCCGAGCATGGCTTTCGAGGTGATCATGACGCGGGAGCGCATGTTAAAAACGCCGTTGATAGCAAAACCGGTATTCCACTGATTTCTATTTACGGTAAAAACAAAAAACCAAGCGCCAAGGTGCTTAGCGATGTTGATGTGATAATTTTTGATATTCAGGATGTGGGTGTGCGTTTTTATACTTACATTAGCTCAATGCATTACATGATGGAGGCCGCAGCCGAGCAAGATATTGAGTTTATTGTGTTTGATAGGCCAAACCCCAATATTGCTTACGTTGATGGGCCAATACTTGAGCGCGACTTTAAGTCGTTTGTAGGCATGCACCCAATACCCGTGCTGCACGGCATGACGGTAGGCGAGCTTGCTAAAATGATCAAAGGCGAGGGCTGGATCAATCAAGCTGCTAATTTACAACTGAGCGTGATCAGTGTTGCTCATTACACCCGCACCAGTCGTTATAGCTTGCCGGTAAAACCAAGCCCTAATTTACCCAACGATCAATCAATAGCGCTGTATCCGTCGTTGTGCTTTTTTGAAGCAACCCCTGTTAGCATAGGTAGAGGAACTGACTTTGCATTTCAGGTTATTGGTTATTCACCAGTAGCACTTGGGGACTTTAGCTTTACCCCGCGTTCAATAAAAGGCGCAGCGCTTAATCCTAAATTTAAAGATCAAATGGTGAAAGGGATTGATTTACGCCATAGTAATATCACAGGCTTAAACTTAAATTATTTAATTAATGCTTACCAGCAGCTTACACAGGCTAAGCAGGTGTTTTTTGAACGTGCCGATTTTATGGATAAACTCGCAGGAACTGATCAGCTCAGACTTGCCATAGAAGCGGGGCGAACAGCTGAGGAAATTAAGCAAAGTTGGCAAGCGGGGCTTGAGCAATTTAAACAGCAAAGAGCGCCTTACTTGCTCTACCAATAAAGGAATGAGTGTGTATTTAAATTTTTCCGTGTTAGCAAAGCGTACTTTTTTTAACGCACTGACAATTACGCTTTGCTTTATTATTACCGGTTGCAGTGGCGCAAGCAGTGCAATTAAATCTCAGCGCCCGTTTATTCCTAATCAAATACAGAGCCTCGCTAATGCGCAAGTTATTGCTACCTTTCCTGAGTCCAACCCCAGTAGCCGAGAATATGTAAATAATCGTGGGACCTTTAAAGCGTATAAAGGGCGCGGGCAATTATTACTACAAAATGAAAGTGCCTTAAGTGCCGATATTTATATTAATAATAAAAAGTTAGCGCTTGATACCCTGCAAAAAAATACTGAGTATGCCTTTAATTTAGGGCAGTACACTCACAACGGAGTTAACACTTTTAAGGTTGATAACATTCAACCTGCTAACGGTAGTTTAACGCTGCGATTTGCCTTTGCTACTCTAAATAGCTCAGCGGCTAAAACCATTGATTTTAGTGCGGTAGATAAGCTAATAGAAAAAGACGTAAGTGCGGGCTTTCCTGGTGCGGTACTAGCGGTAATTAAAGCGGGTAAGATATTAAAATTAACCGCTTATGGTGATGCCAAGCAATATCAGCAAAATGACTTAATGTTGTTACGCCCAGAGCCTATGCAAACAAATACACTCTTTGATTTAGCCTCAAACACAAAGATATTTGCCACTAACTTTGCGCTAATGAAGCTTGTGAGCGAAGGGCGGTTAAATATAAATAATAGGGTGAGTGATTACCTAACAGAATACCAAGGCGATGGACGAGAGCTGCGCCAAGTTAAAGACTTACTCACTCATAAAGCCGGTTATCCGCCAGTGTTTGATTTTCATCGAAAAGACACCCGCTATGGCGAAGCGTTTTTTTCACAAGCCAGCGACACCACTAAACAATTACTACTTACCAGCGTGCCACTAGCCAGCGAGCCAAGTGCCCAGCATGTTTACTCTGATATTGATTACATGATTTTAGGGGTTTTAATTGAGCGTATTAGCGGCCAATCACTCGACGAATACCTAGAGCAGCATATTTACGCGCCTTTAAAGCTTAACAACACTTTATTTAACCCCCTTAAAAAAGGCTTTAATCGTCAGCAGTTTGCCGCCACGGAGCTAAGTGGAAATACCCGCGATGGCCGTATTCATTTTGAGAATATTCGCACCAATGTACTGCAAGGGCAGGTGCATGATGAGCGTGCTTTTTACTCACTTGATGGTGTAGCAGGCCATGCAGGACTATTTAGTAACGCCCCCGATTTAGCCGTTTTATGCCAAGTGTTACTCAACAAGGGCGGTTACGGCGATAAGCAAATTTTTAATGCCAGTAGTTTGGCGCAGTTTTTAACCCCACAAAGTACCGATGAAACCTACGGCTTAGGTTTTCGTCTTGCAGGAAATAATCAAGCGCGGCGCTGGCACTTTGGCCCGTATGCCAGCCCACAAGCTTATGGACACACAGGTTGGACTGGCACAGTAACTGTGATTGATCCCGCTTACGATTTAGCCATCATCTTACTTACCAATGCACGCCATTCACCAATTAAAGGTAGTGAAAAACGTTATCAGTTTGTAGGTAAAAACTATGAAACAGCTCAATACGGTTCTATTGTTTCATTAATTTATGAGGCGCTGTTAAATCAGTAAACTCAGTGAGTGACTTAATGGTGTAAATCTATTAAGTTAACTGCTTACTATTAACTAACCAAGGCTGTTAAAGCCGCGTTTATTATAAAAATTAAAAAGGTTTGTTTATGCATTGGTATTCTATTTTGCCACCACTGATAGCCATTATTATTGTGTTTTGGCGCAAAGAAGTCATTATGGCGCTGCTTGTTGCGGTAATTTCATCGGAATTTTTACTCGCATTACAAGGTGAAGGAAATAGCGTATTTACTACGTTTTTAAATAGCATTGAGCGCATAGTTGCTGTGGCCAGTTCTCCCGGTAATACCCGTATACTCATCTTTAGTATTTTAATAGGCGCCTTACTTGCCTATATTCGCGAATCGGGCGGTGTTGCTGCTACTGTTAATTTACTGATGAACAAAGGCGTTGCTAAAAGTAAGCGCCAAGTGGGCTTTTTAACTATGTTTACCGGCGTTGCGGTATTTATAGAGTCAAACTTAAGTGTGCTTACCTCGGGTATTTTATCTCGCGGCCTGTTCGACAAATTTAAAATGAGCCGCGCGCGTTTAGCTTATATAATCGATAGCACCAGCGCCCCTGTGTGTATTTTAATTTTATTAAATGGCTGGGGTGCATTTGTACTGGGCTTGTTAGGTAATTACGAATTAGGCGAGTCGGCAGTATCGGTATTGTGGGGCAGCGTAGGCTATAACTTTTACGCCATAATTACCTTGGTTATTGTTTTTTATACCATTGCGTTCGATAAAGTACACGGGCCAATGAAAGTAGCCGAGCAAAAGTTAGAGCTACAAAAGACTGAACTAAAAGAAGAAGTAACAGGCTCTAAAGCACGCTTTATGCTAGTACCATTGCTTACGCTGATTGTTAGCATGGTCGGTTTTATGTTTTACACTGGTAACGGCGTACTTGCCGAGGGTAGTGGTTCAAAATCGGTATTGTACGCCACGGTACTGGCTATTGTTGTGGCCTATTGTTTAATGATTGGTTCGCGCCAGTTTACCCACCACCAATTAGTCGATACCGGCTTTAAAGGCATGGGCGAATTACTCCCACTGGTAAGTATTGTATTGCTCTCGCTGACCTTGGGCGCAAGCTTAAAAGAGCTAGGTACAGGCGTGTTTGTCGCATCTTTGGTTGGCGATTACTTACCGATATATTTAATAGTGCCAGTGCTGTTTTTAACCGGTGCGGTTATGTCGTTTACTACAGGTACATCTTGGGGCACATTTGCCATACTTATCCCCATTGGCTTACCGCTTATTCAAGCGCTTGGTTTACCGCCATCGCTGGTGGTAGGCGCTATTTTAGGCGGCGGGATATTTGGCGATCATTGTTCCCCTATATCCGACACCAGCGCAGTATCAGCCATCGCCTCGGGTTGTGATTTACTCACCCACGTTAAAACCCAATTACCTTATGCGTTAGTGGGCGGCGGCCTAACGTTTATGGCGTACTTAGTAACGAGCTTAATTGTTTTGTAGGTTGGGTTGAGCGTAGCGAAACCCAACAAAGTGAGTTAATCAAAAGCCTGCTTAGTACAGGCTTTTTTTATAGGCTTAATCTTGAATTTTGAGTTGCTTATTTCCTACAACATACAAGGTATCTCCATCCCAGCCTTGGTAAGTTTTAGGGTTCATATAATCTATAATGGCATTATTTTTTGGAAATATACTCATTTTTCCTTTGTACGCTATATCTCCGGATACATAATATATTTCACCTAGATATTCATTTGCTTCTAAATTTTTATTCTTTTCTATTAAAACAAATACACCGCCGTCTAAACCACCGACCCAAAATGCTTTATCTGGTACTTCACTAGGCTTATTCGGTATCTCAGGCTCGCTTTGTTGCACATCGCAAGCAGATACAAATATCAAGGTTAATAATAGGAATAGTATTTTTTTCATTTAAATTCTCCCAAGCCTTCAATCTTCAATGTTTTACTTTTTGGAGCGTAATTTAAATCAATATAAGCCTCTCTAAACTCACCTATATATGAATTTGGCCTAGGGTCAAACATCCACGGTGTTTCTAAACCAGCTTTTTCAACAACCTGTTTGACAAAATGAATACAACTATTTGTAGTTAAGTTATAAGGCTTACGTTTTGGGTTTGTATTTTGTGATTTTCTCAAAAGAGCGTAATCAAGCATCGTCTGATATTTATTTTCAACTTCGATCAAAACTCCATGCACGCGACCCGATTGACCAGATACTCTTGAAATAAAATCTAGGGGTTTTATCAACGAATTAATATCAACTTTTCCGTTGGTTATTTTTGCATCAGGAAGATTAGATGCTTTGACTACAAGCCCAAGATTATGCGGTGGATCATATCTACCATATTCAAAGTACTTAGTTGTTCCAGTTCTACCATTAATAAACAACACCCCAGCATGACCAAGATTTGATATCTTTTCCTTGTATTTTGGGATGGAAAAATTATCCCAATCTACCCAGGGCAATACATCTACATTTCTTTTCTGAACTTCAACTGTAATTTTATAATCAGGGAAAACTATAGGTATGACTATATCTTTGTCCATGCTTTATATCCTTTTTGAGCTGTGACACTTTTATGTTTGACACGCAATCAACACTGCGCATTTGCTTGATGAGTTGAAACTAACTTTTATACATTTTATGAAGACTATTTCAGCGGCTCCATCCAGCGAACTGATATTTTACACATTTAACATTAAATATGTACCCATTATCTCTAATTTATGACGAAAAGCTCACAAGATTTAAATCCATAGAACTAGCTCTTGAATTTATCCTCTATTTAAGAGGTTGATTTATTCCAAGATTGCTTTAAGTATGGTTGAGAGTGTTTTTCAACCTATTAATTTTTGCCGAGATAAACTAGTAGTTTAATTAAAACCTTATTCAAAGTTTTGTCGCGCTGGCGACCACAGCAAAAGAAGGGCTGCCGCTTACCCCTCCCTGGACTCTCCCTGCGCCACCCGAGCATCACGCTCAATCCCTCAAAGCATAATTGATGTGAACGTAAACGGCGAAGATATGCCAACTTACACATCCTGTACGCTCCCCAGTTCGGCCATCCATGGCCTCTCGTTCAAAGCTACGCTTTTCACCCATGGCCTAGTTTCGCCTTATCGCGCATTGCCTAAATGGACGTAGGTACTTAGGATTTGTCGGGAACAAAATCCTGCCATGCGCGATATTACTCATCAATTACTTATTTTCAGGGCGTGATGACGGGGAAAGGGTGTTAAATGTGAGATTGGCTTTTGGTCTTGGCGATATACAAAGCCGACTTTAGAAACCTAACATAAGTATATTTCTGATTAAGAGCATTTTATTTATGTATGGTTTTAGATAAACTGTCACGTAAATCTCAATCACAAATATGGAATTAGAGTGTATTCAGGAAAACAAGTTATTAAAGCTGGAGAAACACTTTTATTATCCAACCTAAGTGATACAGACCCTCATTTATTTTCTCGTAGTATGGATGTCTTGTCTTTTTGGCGCTTTTCATTTGAAGATGCATTAGACACAGCCTTTTCAATATTAGTAAGGGAAACCTTACCACATGATAGTGACGCAATTTTTGCCAAGAGATTAAAACGCCACCCTTCTATAGTTTCAAAACTAAAACGTTTTGATACGATGAAGCTAAAAAATATGCAAGATATCGGTGGCTGTAGAGTAATCTTAAAAGATGAAAAAAAATTACGAAAAGTAGTTCGAAGTTTAAAATTACTTCCTGAGTTTCAAAATAAAAATGGCAAATATAAATATAAGGATTATATCAAAACACCTAAAAAGGATGGTTATCGAGGGTATCATCTAATAGGCCGCTTCATTGATAGTCAAGGGAAAGAGAAGAGTATTGAAATTCAGTTGCGAACAAATATTCAGCACTCTTGGGCGACAGCTCTGGAAATTGTCGACTTATTTACTGGGCAAGCTTTGAAATCGAGTATTGGTGAAGAAAAATGGAAAGATTTTTTTAGTGCTACTAGTGAACAATTTGAAGTTATTGAAAGAATACCTTTATATTCTGGGTTATCGCCCCAAGAGTTTGTTTCAAGATTTGCGAAAAAGTTAAGTTCGAGCAATGATATACAACTTATATATAGTCATAAGTTATGTTTGTATTATTTAAAGGATTTAGGCGTTATAGAGCGTTTGGGTGCATTTGCAGGTTCTTTAAAAGTAATTGATAACCAGCTTTTAGAAATAGATAGTAAGCCAGGTTACATACTTTTGGTAATTGACTTTGATGAAAATAACTTAACCTCTACTTTGTTTTCGGATGATCTAGATGGTAAAAGAGATGCCGAAAAAAGTTATATTGAAGCGGAAAAATATGCCGCTGCAGAAGATGGGATTGTCGTTGCACTCGTTTCATCGTCAAATGTAGGCGGAATAAGGGATGCTTATCCAAACTATTTCGCTGATTCTACAAACTTTTTAAAGTATTTAGAATTGTTAACTAAAATTGACAATCCTATTAAGTTAAATATGAAACGTAGAATGAAATTTGCTGGCGAAAGATAGTATTTAGAAAAGCTTTTGAGTTTTACTTTTTTGGGTTTTCTTTAATAATTACAATGCCATTTTGGAACTAAAGGCACTAGGATTCACAAATATTTACCCTAACCCCCGCATGTTTGAGCCCTACAATCTGCCCTTTGCCGTTATGTGCCATAGCGAGCATATCACCCGTACTTATACTACTCTCAACAGCATGCTTTCCTTTTAAATCACTGAGCAGTGACTGCTTAATTTGTACGAGTACCTCGTCATTGCAGCTGGCTATGTACCAGTCGTTATCGACCTTTACGAGCGTGCCGTATTCTATGTGGCGTTGTTGATGGCGGCGTAAGTCGTTTGCTAGTTGGGTGTCGAGCGCGCGTTTTTGTTGCGTTATGGTACTTGCGTAGTTACCTGTTTGATCTATTTCATGCGTTGTTATAAACGAGTAGTCGTGTATGTCTATGGTGTTTAATACGGTTTTAGGGGCAGTATTTATCACGTTTTTACTGTCGAGCACTATAAAAGCCAGTAAGCCTAATGCGCAGGTAAGGCTTGTGAGTTGCAGGGCAAAGCCTAACTTTTTAGGTTTTTTTTGAGCTACGCTGTGTTTTAACGCCTGTTGTTGAGCATGCGAAAGAGTGGTACATGCTTTTCGCTCGTTATAATGTTGTGTGAGCTTTTCATTAAACTGCTCATCAGGCTTATTCATTACGTTCTCCTAATAATTGTTTTAGGTTTTGTTTGGCATAGCGTAGCCTTGTTTTTATGGTTTGGGCGTTGCTTTGCGTTATAAGCTCTATGTCGGCAAGGCTAAAGCCTTCTTGTTGTAAGGTGATGGCTTCGCGCTGCACAAAACTAAGTTGCTTGAGCGCAGCATTAAACGCTTCATAACTTATGTATGTGTCGCCTATGTGTGAGTCACTACTTGTTAATTCACTTTGATTGTGATTTTGCGCAGGTAGTTGGCTGTTTTCGTCAAGCTCGACAAAGTGTTGCTGTTTGCGGTATTCGTCTATTAGGGTGTTGCGTGCGAGTTTAAATAACCAGGCTTTGGGCGTGGTTTGTGCTTGGTAAAGGTGGCGCTTTTCAATAACCTTTAGCCATGTTTGTTGGCTTACGTCGTATGCTAAATGTGTATTAGACTGGGTAACTAGGTAGTGATATAAATCGTTACTGTATAAGGCAATAAGCTGCTCTAAGTGGCGGTTGTCGCCACTTTTTGCATACCGCGCCATACAGTCTTTGCTTGGCGCTTCAAATAACCATGACTTAATACTCAATAGCATAGGCGCTTATTCCTTTACTGCGAACTGTCTAATTTAAAATCAAGCTGTACGGTTTGACCTGTTTGCAATTGTGCCACACCTTCAATTACTTTTGGACGATATTTCCAGCGTTTAATGGCGCGAAGTGCTTCGCGATCAAATATGCGTTTTGGTTCAGCATTTACTACCGTGGCATCAATCACTTCACCAGTGGGTGAAATATTAAAGCTAAGTTGCACCCAGCCTTCTATACCATCACGAGCTGCGCTAGTTGGGTACTTTGGATTTATGCGCACAATGGGTGAAGCATCTCCCGTAGGGCGGGTCAGTGTTTGCTTCATATCGTTACCAAATCCGTCAATTATTATGGGTGGTGCTGTGCTTATTGCTGTTATTGGCTCATTACTAGGTGTTACACGTGGTGGTGCTTTAGGCGGCACTTTAGGTGTGGGTGGTGGCGGTATTCTTTTAATATGCGTGGTTTGTTTATCTTCTGGTGCTTGAAAAATCTCAACAGTAATATCATCACCCAATTTTATAGGTGCTCTTTGTTCGCCACTAATTAAGTATTGCATAAAGGCAAATGCAATAAAGGTCATCACAGCACCGCCAATAACAGCTGTTGATGTTTTGAACATGGGATTTTTAGGAAATTCAAGTGTGTGCATAAGCCGCTCCAAATTAACTTATTATGTTGTTTCAGAGCTATAACGGCTGAAAAATAGAAAAGGGGTTAAATAGTTTTAAAATTTAATTAAAAATACAGGGGTAGTATTTAACTTATATAAAAGGTCTCTTGATTTTTTTATTTTGGGTTGGCTAAAAAGAATGTAGTTAATTTAAGGTTTGTCTGTTATTTTCTATTTTATTTACTCTAGGTAGATGAAATTTAGAGCTTTAAGTTGCTTCCCTGCTGTTGTTAGATTTTGCTTCTCAGTAGTGGCGGTGGCAACATTCAGGTATGCTCATTAAAAAGGATTTTATAAATGAAAAAAGCAATATTCGTTTTTTTATTATTTGTTAGTGCGTGTTCATATTTCGAAAGTGAAACAGAGCAAGCTAATCGTTTATCCAAAACACACCAAGTAGACATTCAAGCTGGTGAACCCCGTTTATTTTTCCCTGAACAATTTGCAGTTAGTGATGGAGAGCCTCCAATTCTTGAAATGGAAATGACTACGCTTGCAGATGCTTCTGAGTCACTCGATGGTATTGAGGCCGCATTAACGACCTATCCTCCAGGGTTTGTTGCTGAAGCAATTGACGCTATTTACCTTTCTGGACCTATGCTTATAGAGGGGGCCGCTGCTGGAGGAACCTATTCAAGTAATTCCATAATTCTAGTTAATCTCTCAGGATGGAATGGCACGAATTTTAATTTCGAAAATTCGTTGAAAGGGGTTCATCATGAATTAAGCTCGTTAGTTTATATACGTTCACCTTTCGTTATATTTGCATGGCAAGCTTTGCTGCCAAAAGACTGGAAACCCGCAGCATCTAATTTTGACGCGCTTACAAAGTATAAATCTGCACCCGATTATAACGCAGGCTTTTTGTCTGATTATGGTAAAACCTCTGTCGGAAACGACTTTAATATTTATGCTGAATTTGCCTTTGCTGAACCTGAAAAACTGCGGGAACTTGCCGCTACCTACCCAATAATAGCTAAAAAGCTAAGTTTGTTTATTACCGCGTATACGCAGTTTTCGGCTAAATATCAGCAAGACTTTGAAGATTATTTTGCGAGAACCGGTTTGAGTGATGTTGCTGTACAGCCTGATAATTTTGAAATGACTATCCATTTAGATTTAAGCGATATAAAGCCACAGATAAGCCAGTAATGTATTAAGTAGTAAAAATAACAAAAAAGAGGGGAGGCTCCCCTTTTTTGTTATGCATTATTAATGCTTTGAATGGAAACTTAATTTTTCACGTCATCTTCGTGAAGATCTTTAAACAGCTCCCCTTGGGGATGCTCAAAAAACTCATCATCATCTTCATCTACTACCAACATTTGATCTTGCGCGGTAGTTTCTTCAATGCGCGGATCCATCGTAGCTGCAAGTGGCGAGTTGGTAACATCGGATGTACCGACCACATAATCACTGGGCTCTGGCTGTTCAACTTTTTGTTTAGAGTTAATAAAGGTTAGTAGTAAGTACATAGCCACGGTTAATAGCGAAATTGACGCATACAATGCTTGGTGACCAAAGTAGGTCATCAGCTGTGCGTTAACTGTTGAGCCTATTGCTGCACCGGCGCCAAAAGCGACTAATAATGCAGATGATACGCCTACGCGCTCTTCGTCCTCAACCCGCGAATTAGCTAGCGCCGAACAAAGCGGATATAAAGTAAACGCAAATAAACCAAAGATAAAAGTGAGTATGTAAGCTGTTAGTTGTGAAGTAGGCAATAAAAACAATGCCAAACTTACAACACCGATAGCTGCTGCATTAGTTCGAATTAACACACTACGGCGAACGCGATCAGAGAGCATCCCCATTGGCCACTGGGCTAGCAAACCAGCAAAAATAGTCACCGACATAAAAATAGCAATTTCTGCGGCGCCAAAGCCAGATAACTTAGCAAATATAGGCGCTAGGCCATAAAAACTACCATTGATAATGCCTGCAAAGTGCACCGCAGTAAGCGACTGTGGCACTTTTTTAGCGTAATCAAACAGGCTCATTTTTATCGGCTTTAACGGTTTTGGGTGAATTCTACGAGTGATAGAAATTGGAATAATACCGATAGCCAACGCCATGCAGACTAAAAATAGCGGTGCATACCCTAGCTCAGGAAATTGTGCGAGCGCTAGTTGGCCTAAAATCATCCCTAAGTAAGAGGTGATCATATAAAAAGAGAAGACTCGCCCGCGAGACTCAGGCGCTGATTGTTCGTTTAGCCAGCTTTCTAGCACCATGTAATTACACATCATCCCTAAGCCAACAAAAAGCCTAAGGCCTAACCAAATATATAGATTGTCGCTTACTCCGTGTGCGGCCACACAGGCTGTCACTGCAGCGGTACTAGCGGCAAATGTTCTGATGTGACCCACCGATTTAATTAAATGGTAACCAAGCTTTGAACCCAGTAATAAGCCAAGGTAATAACACGAGGTCATTAGGCCTATCCAAAACGTAGACGTGCCTTGTTTACCTAAATACAGGGCTAAATAGGTTGTAAGTAAGCCGGTACCAATAATTAAAAATAAATTGGCAAAATATAGTGATGGAAATGATTTCATTTAAATGCAAATTATTGAGCTAAGACAACTAGATACTAGAGCAAGCATGAAGGTTTTCCAAGCTGTAAAAAATGTGTTCTGTAATAATGATCACGTAACGTAAGAATATAGAGTGTCCGATAAATTATTTATTAATAAAAATAGCTTTGGATAAAATAGCGACCTAAAAATCGGGCGGGTGAGTGCAATGCTAGAATAGCGAGTGTATTGCAGGTATTATGCTTAAAGATAATTTTAAGCATTACTTACTCTTTAGAGAGGAAGTTAGGGTCTGTTGACCTTTTAAGGTTAAATTTGCAGCAGTCTGTTTGGTATTTAGGCAAGGCAGCGCATATGTGGTGTGGTTATTCCCCATAAATAGGCGATAACGCAGCATCAATGCCAAACAGGCGCTGCCCGAAGGGTTCTGCCTAGGGGCGATTTACTCTTTGTTGCCTACATGGATGTAGGTAAGGGGCGTGAGCAGGACGCGGAAGCTTTGCTCGGTTTTTACTTAGCCCACTAGGTTACAAACCTCGCGCCGCGATTAAACAGCCCCTAGTTTGAACAAATTTTAATCCGCAAAGGTCAACAGACCCTAATGGCAGCAGTAATATTTTTTTGGAATTAAAAATGACCAGTGATAATCAAGCTATAAATAAGCGTAAAAAGAATAATCCGCTTATCGAAATCGTATTTAATATCATCATACCTTCAGTCATTTTAATGAAATTTTCAGGGCCTGAATATTTAGGCAGCGTGATTGGCTTAATTGTGGCGCTTATATTCCCTATTAGTTACGGTATTTATGATTTTATAAAAGCGGGCTCATTAAATTTTATTTCACTTTTGGGCTTTTTAAGTACTTTGCTTACCGGTGGTATTGCGCTGTTTGAGCTTAATGTTGAGTGGTTAGCAATTAAAGAAGCGGCTATACCAGCAATCATTGGTTTTACCGTGCTGATGTCGGGCTTTTTTGGTAAACCCTTGCTAGCCAAACTTTTATTAAACTCACTTTTATTTAAGTTAGACACTATTTACGATGCCCTTGATGAGCGCGGCAATACGCAAAACTTTAAACAAAAGATTACTAATGCTAATTACTTATTAGCACTCACCTTTGTGTTTTCATCAACGATGAATTACCTCTTAGCTAAATGGATTGTTACTAGCCCAGCAGGTAGCGTGGAATTTAACGAGCAGCTTGGCGAAATGACTTTGTTAAGCTACCCCGTTATTGCCATTCCTTCTATGTTGATGCTCATTGGTATTTTTATATATGTGATTAAAGTGCTGACCAAGCTGACCGGTATGAAATTTGAAGACATGGTAAATGCCGAATAATATTTAAAATTTATAACTGTTTTATATTTTAATAACTATTGAAAGGATGCAGATGAATAAAAAGTTGGTTTTTAAAAATGGTGAAATTAGTGATAACTACGCTAGTATTTTAGTTGGTCACTCAAGCTATGAGCAAGTAACAGTATTATTTAAACATAAGGGCTATGAACTTGTTGTTGAGTCGTGTGTTGATATTTTATTGCCAAATGAGACTATATTGACTGGCTCTGAAGCGCTTCAGTTAGTTGAAAGTGAAAGTCTTACACTCACAGAGTTAGTTGCATTTCTTCGTGGCGATGGGTCTGACAAAACCGATGACGCTTACGAGTTTGAATCTTGTGCATGGTTTTCATGGCGAAGTGAATCTGGTGATTGGTCAAGTGAGCCATTTGATACTTTATTTGAATCATTAGATGAAAATATTAACAAGCTAACTGAAATCCTCAATAATGAAGGCGTGGAATGTCCTTTCAATTGAGGGCTGAAAAAGTAACGCTTTAGCAGTAGTTTAAAATAAAGTAATCATTAGGCCGGTTGACCTTTTAAGAGTAACAGGCCTAATGATTTAACTACAGTTTGTTATATTGAGCTTAAATTTGTTGGTTTATACACTCTCTAATTTCATTTAAGCTGGTTTCTTTTATTAATTTACCGTCTTCAAAAACAACCTCTAGTAACCCTTGTGTTTCTTCTTGCTCGGTTACGTCATCAAACAAGGTGAGCTCACCATTGACTCGCTCTATTTTTAAGAGTCCTTTCGCTGATTTTTTCTTTGAATCAGTTTTGGGATCTTTAAAAATAGCTAAGCGTTCACCTGCTTTTACTACGCTTGTTGCTTTTACTGCGGAGCCATGTGTATCGCGAGTTACGTATTGATAGCTGTAAGAGCCAATGCCTAGTACGACTTTTGATGCAAAGCCTTTATCCATCAACCTTTGTAAAATTTGGCGTTGACGGGTTAGAGTTATAGCATCACCATAAATAGCGCCAATGTGTTCATCAAGTAGCTTGTAGCCTTTTGGTGTTGTTGTGCCACCAAATATACCCCATAAACATTCAATAAGCCCTTTTACTTCACATTCCATCAATTCAATGGTGTTGTTACCTTCAAAGCCAAAATATTGGCCATTAAAACGATATGCCTCAAAACCTTTTTGTAAGACTTCTTTTTCAGCTTCATCTTGAGTGGCGAATAATTCACGGTAATCAGATACCGGTGAAATAGTGTAGCCTGTGAGTACTTTTACTGGATCACCGGAGTCTGGACGTATAACTAAGGTACCGTCGCGGGTCATAATTTCGTTTTTTAATTGCG